>NZ_JAMOII010000005.1 GCF_024448985.1 Stutzerimonas stutzeri | reverse complement strand
AGATCAAGCAGATCGAATGCTATGAAGCGTTTTCCGTATCCAATAGGCAATCCTTAAGCGCTTGGCTTGTTAGGACCATTCGCGGCGTAAACGCGACGAAAGCAATTGGCCAAGCGTGCCGTTCGCCCTTTCATCTTTGATTGAAATGTAAAGAATAGCTACCCAACCACAGCCTTTCGTTGCGCCGTGCCTATCCAGGTTATCCATGATCAAGGCCACTTCGACCAAAGAATAAGAACTCAAGCGTAGCAACGGAAATGCGCCAAGGTGAAAAGGCAGCGAGAACGTTAGACGTCAACGAGATATCGGTGCCGACGGTGAGGATGAGCTGGAATTGCATGCCACTTGTCGAGCACGACGGCTCAATACGGCATGCTCATATTGCTCTTCCTGCTGGGCCTGTGGACGCTGGCTGGCACCTGCCGGCGACTACTATAGGCGAGATGAGCCTGTATGCGCGGCTGCCGTAGATGGCCTATGCGGGAAACGGCAGGAGAAGAGGGTATCCTCGTTCTTTGAAGAGGCTTAAGCCTCCCCATGCCAAAGTGGCCCGGCAGTGCAGGCCGTTTCAGTTCTCGCTAACTGCCTCGGTACTCACAGCCGCTAGTGCAAGTTTCATGGATGCGAATCCGAGACAGCTCCGGTATCAGCGGCTTCAGTTTGTCCCAAATCCATTTCGCCAGGTTTTCGCTGGTGGGATTCTCCAGGCCTGGTAAATCGTTCAGATAGTTATGATCAAGCTGTTCGTAAATAGGCTTGAAGATTTGCCGTATCTCGCCAAAATCACGAATCCAACCAGCATGCGCGTCGACCTCACCCTCTAGGTAAATGGCGACCCGGAACGAGTGGCCATGCAGCCGACCACATTTGTGGCCCTCAGGTACATACGGCAAACGATGTGCGGATTCAAACGTAAACTCTTTGAATATTTCCACTGGCCCATCCGAAAAGGTAAAAAATTTCTGCGGCGGCATTTTACCGTTTTGTATCCAGGGTGTCGCAGTGAAACAGATTAAGTGGGCTTGGCTATAAACTCGGATGTCGTGAAGCTCCTTCGAGGCTCCAAAGCTTGATCAGCAGCGAGGAATAAAAGTGGGCTCGCCCCTATCAAACCGGACACCACAACCCCGTTAAGTTGATGTTACGGCCAGCCGCCTGAACTCCCGAGGTGAGCGGTACTTCAGCGCGCTGTGCGGATGCTCTTCGTTGTAGTGTTCAAAAGCAATCGCCAGGTTGCGTAGCGCTGTCAGCCGTTCCGGACGGGGCATGTGGGAGATGTAGTCACGCTTCATCGTCTTCACGAAGCTCTCGGCCATGCCGTTGCGCTGCGGGCTGCACACTGGCGTAGTCAGCGGTATCAAGCCGAATTCCGAGCAAAGGCGCGCGCCTGTTCGGTGGTGTACGCCGAGCCGTTATCGCTCAGCTATTGAAACTGAGTGGCGGGCAGTGCCTGTCCAAAACGTTTCTCGACGGCTCCAAGCATGACGTCACGGACGTCGTCACCGCTGTAGCCACTCGAGCTGGCTACCCAGCTGATAGCCTTGCGGTCGCAGCGGTCCAAGGCAAAGGTCACCCGCAGCTTGGCGCCAACGCCACAACGTAATTCAAAACCGTCGAACGGGTATGCTCTCGCCCATTGTCACTTGGCCTTCATGACGACGAGCCACGCCGGGCTGCTTGCGGCGTTTCTCAAGCAGCAGGTCATGGTCGCGCATGACCCGATAAATCCGCTTCACGTTGACTACCGGTTCGGCCTGTCTACGTAGAAGCGCCCAGCGGTAGCCATAGCTGGACAAGTTGGAGATTAAGGCTTTGATCCGATCCACCAGCGCTGCATCGTTGAGCACGCGCTGCCGTCGAGCTTTCTAATCTTCAGGGGCCTGTTTTGATTCGAGCCGTCAGTGGGAGCGCAACACACCGAGACTTTCGCTGACCAGCTTCACTGGTCATCCTTCGGCAACAAGGGTGAGTGCGCAATCCATTATTGCGAACGGGCGATCTCCACGCTTTCTTGAGAGCTTGCGCTTCCATGGTCTTCTTGCCCAGCATCGGTTGCAGTTCACGATTTGCTTCATCGCATCGGCCAGCTCCGAAGCCGGGGCCAAGCCTCTCCGGCGCTCATCGCCGACAGGCTGCCATCCTGATAGAGCTTGCGCCAATGAAACAGCTGGTTGGGGCTGATGCCGTGGCGCCGGGTTGCCACCAGGACGCTGTGCCCGGGCTCAAGTCTCTCGCGCGCACCATGGTGTCCTTCTCCTCGACGCTCCAGCGGTGACGCCGCTCTCGGCCGAGTACGTCGATATGTTTGTCTTGTTAGTAGTCATAAAACACGACAGTTTGCCTTTCCCCTATGGCAAGGGGGGAACGGTGTCCGGTGTTTCAGGGGGCTCGCTCAAAAAAGCGACTTTACTAACGTACCTTTAGTTCTTTGACACCACAGCAGGGTTGCGGCAAATTACCCGACTTTTTATCGGCATTCGCCGTTTCGGGGAGTTGAAATGAATGCAGTAGTGGCCGCAGTCGGCATTATGCTGATTCTTAGCCTGTGCAGAGTTCATGTTGTCGTAGCCTTGATTACTGGCGCCATTGCCGGCGGCATGTTGGGTGGGCTGGGGATCGAAGGTAGCCTTGCTGCCTTCAATAAGGGGCTCGGCGGAGGAGCGACGGTTGCGCTGTCCTATGCGCTGCTCGGCGCGTTTGCGGTAGCAATCGGAAAAAGCGGGTTGGCCCATGCGCTGGCCGATAAAGCTCTGGCAATCCTAGGGACGAGAGAGGTGCAATCGGGTGGTTCAGTCAAGTGGATGATGATTGGGCTGCTGCTTGTAGTAGCAGTGTCGTCACAGAATATCCTACCGATTCATATTGCCTTCATTCCTCTGTTGGTTCCGCCCCTGTTGTACGTGCTAGGCAAGCTGCAGATCGATAGGCGATTGATAGCATGCGTGTTGGCGTTTGGCTTGATTACGCCTTACATGTTCCTTCCCGTTGGCTTCGGTAATATCTTTCTAACTGAAATTCTGCTCGCCAATGTCGCTAAGAGCGGTGTTGATATCACGGGAATTAATGTAAGCAAAGCCATGCTGATCCCAGCTCTCGGTATGGCAGCAGGCTTATTAGTTGCCATGTTTAGCTATCGCAAGCCGCGGGCGTACGTGCTGACGAAGTTAGATCAGTCGAAAGTGGAAAGCGTCAGTTATAGCCCTCTCACCTTACTGACTGCGGCGTTGGCAGTTGCGGCAGCGTTCATTGTCCAGCTGTGGCTGGACTCGATGATTATCGGAGCTCTGATAGGTTTCGTTATTTTCTCTGCCTCGGGGGTAGTGCGTTGGCGCGAGGCTGATGACCTCTTCACCGAAGGCATGAAAATGATGGCAATGATCGGTTTCATCATGATTGCTGCCGCAGGGTTCGCAGAAGTCATGCGTGAGACCGGTGAGGTGAAAACTTTGGTCGATGCATCTGCAGAGTGGATAGGTAACAGCAAGGCCACTGGTGCGTTAATGATGTTGGTGGTGGGGTTGTTGGTCACCATCGGCATCGGCTCGTCCTTCTCTACGGTCCCAATCATTGCGGCTATTTTCGTCCCGTTAGGGGTGGAGCTTGGATTCAGTCCTTTGGCTATCGTCAGCCTTGTAGGCACTGCGGGCGCGTTGGGAGATGCAGGTTCGCCGGCTTCGGACTCGACACTTGGCCCAACAGCTGGACTTAACGCCGACGGCCAGCACAACCATATCTGGGATACGGTAGTGCCGACATTCCTGCATTACAACCTGCCACTTCTGGCATTCGGCTGGGTTGCCGCCATGATCCTGTAAGAGGGTGAGCGCTAGCCCGTGTATCTCTCAAACGCCGTCCTCGTAACGGCGTTTGATTATTTTTGCTCTATGCCAAAATCGGCACTCCTCGCGGCAAACGCTGACTAATAAACACAGCCGCAGCGAAAGGATGCAAACAGTGAACTCAACCCTTGAGCAAAAAGTGTTTCTTGCGCTGTTGCTCGTCGTCACTATCGCTTTCTGCTGGATACTTTTCCCTTTCTATGGCGCCGTTTTCTGGGCTGTCATTCTTGCCATCATCTTCGCTCCGCTTCAGCGACGCTTGCACCAATATCTGGGCAACAGACGGAATCTGACTGCATTTATCACATTGATGGTATGTCTGATCGTTGCTGTGCTCCCGGTAATTCTAATTACCGGATTACTGGTTCAGGAGGGCGCTTCTCTCTATAAGCAGATAGAAAGCGGTGAGTTGGATGTCGGTAGCTTTGTCGGTACTGCAAGGGAATTGCTACCCGCGTCACTGGAGCAGCAGTTGCAGCGGTTCGGGCTAGGTGATGTCGACCAGATTCGTGAGCGACTTGCAAGCTGGGCGCTAGAGGGCAGCCAGTTTTTGGCGACCAAGGCCTTCAGCTTTGGTCAGGGTACATTCCAGTTCCTGGTCAGCTTTTTCCTAATGCTATATCTGTTGTTCTTCCTCATTCGAGACGGACGAGACCTGGTCGTTCGGATTCGACGAGCGCTACCGCTGAGCGATAATCAGAAGCGTAGATTATTCAGCAAGTTCACCCGTGTGGTCAGGGCTACGGTTAAAGGCAACATTGTGGTCGCAGCTACCCAAGGCTTTCTCGGCGGGGCGATCTTTGCAGTACTGGGAATTCCAGCGGCCGCGCTCTGGGGCGTTCTCATGGCATTCCTGTCGTTGTTGCCGGCGGTTGGAGCAGGGCTGATATGGACCCCGGCAGCACTCTATTTTTTGATGAAGGGCATGGTTCTGCAGAGTGTGATTCTTACACTCTATGGGATCCTGGTAATTGGCTTGGTCGATAACATCCTGCGGCCAATTCTCGTAGGCAGGGATACCAAGATGCCAGACTATCTGGTACTGATTTCAACGCTGGGTGGGCTCGCTCTGTTCGGCCTGAACGGTTTCGTGATCGGCCCGCTCATTGCTGCGCTTTTCATGTCGACGTGGGGCTTGTTCACTGCACCTGAGGGAACTCGCTAACGAGCCGCGTCCGGACCATGCCGGACGCGGCCGCAAGTTAAATTACTCGCCCGCCATCCTCGCGACTGATTATTACCGTGGCGGAACGTGGCCGGCGTCCTGGGCCATCGGGCCAGGTGCTGGAGTACTCGGTGGAGGTTGAACCTTCGCCCGGGTGTTGGATGTTAACGAACAGCGTACGGAAATCCGGTGTTGCAGTTATTCCTGTTACCTCGGCTCCTTTGGGGCCTACTAGGAATCGCTTGGTTTCGCCTGTTATGGGGTCTGATACCAGCATTTGGTTGTTGCCAAACGGCCCATTACTCAGCTGACCACCGCTCATATCGGTCTGTATCCAAAGCCGACCATCGTTATCGAACCAAAGTCCGTCAGGGCTCGCCAGAATATTCTCCTCGGTCAACGGTTTGCCGTGAGGATCACGGCTGTCGTTTTGTGGGCCGGCGAGAAGATACAGGTCCCAGTGAAATTGAGTACCGGAGTGGTTCTTCCCATCTTCGCGCCACCGAATGATATGTCCGTAAGGATTCGGCGCGCGTGGGTTTGCCGCGTCCGCATCCTGCCGAGCGCTGTTGTTGGTCAGCGTGAAATACACTTCGCCCGTGTCAGGGTGTACGGCTCCCCATTCAGGACGATCCATTTTCGTCGCACCGACAATATCGGCAGCGAGGCGGGTATTGATCAACACCTCGCCTTGGTCGGAAAACTCAACATTGGCGGCAGCACAAGCCTGTTGAAAATCAGCGTTTTCAATGTCAAGCGGCAGCCAGTCACCGCTGCCGTCTGGGTTGAATCGGGCAACGTAAAGCGTTCCTTCATCAAGAAGCTGGCCGTCGCTGCGCAGTGGGCGATACCTATCGCGGCTTACATATTTATAGATGTATTCATTTTGCGAGTCGTCTCCTGAGTAGCAGACCACTGGCCAGCCAGGCGTAACGGGCGCGAACACCAGTCCTTCATGTGCAAATCGGCCGAGTGCGGTGCGCTTTACTGGTGTGGAGTCCGGGTCGAACGGATCGATTTCGACGATCCAGCCAAACGTATTGGGCTCGTTGCGATAGTCGGCTCTGGGGTCCTGTGCCGTTGCTGTTGCGTCGAAGCGCTGGAATTCGTCACCCTGGATCGTTTCCCAGCCGTAACGGCTCGTCGAGCGGAGTCCGTAGCGCTGCAGATGGCGGGGCAGCTCGATGTCGCGATTTGCAAAATAACCTGCCCAGTTTTCCTCACAAGTCAGATAGGTTCCCCACGGGGTATAGCCGTTCGCGCAATTATTCAGCGTTCCCCGAGTGGACGTGCCGCTCGGGCTATAACGGGTCTTCATAAGATCATGGCCACGCGCGGGACCTTCGATCCGCATCGGTGTTGCGCCCGTGACGCGCCGGTTGCGGGCTGATGGCAATACCGCCCATTCGCCGCGGGCGTTGCGGCGAATCTCTACAATCGAAACGCCATGAGCATTAATTTCCTTACGAACTTCGTCGGCGTCGACGCGTTTGCCGTTAACGACGGTGGGGCCGTTGCGATGTAGCAATGGTGCATCGATGTATTCATGGTTGAGCGCGAGTAAGCCGTGATCGCTCTTGCGCCCCTTGAACTTGGCATCCATAGGGAAAAAGTGCATGCCGTCGTGGTGCATGCCAGTCTGCTGCGCCTGGTCTTCCGCGCTGTTGCTAGCGTCTTCGAGATACGCAGGATAGCTTCCGCAGATCGGCGTGCCCCAAGGGATGAACGCTGTTGCGGAGAAACCGGACGGCACAGTCACCGTGTCAGCTCTGGTAATGCTCACCGCACCAAATGGGAGTCGGGTCCGACGTTGGAAGGGCAAGCCACGATCGGTAGCTGGAGCTGCTGCGTTGGTAATCGCAGGTAGACCGCCGAGAAACGCAAGTGCGCCGACTGCCGCACCGTTGGCGAGTACCTTGCGCCGCCCCGCGTTGATGACATCCTGAATATGGGGATTGGCTGAACGGTTGCTCGGCAATTCGTCACCGTTGCCAAACATAATGTTGTCGCTATTGTCAGTCACGATGCAGCTCCATAGGTAATCGACGGAACTGTGACGCTAGGCTGAACGCGCGACAGATTAATGACAATCCGACAGCGACCGACAAGCGGTTCGTTTGATGATTTTTTGAACACAAACAAAGAGCCCCGGTATCTACCGGGGCTCGTTCTTACACCACCAGTTCGAGCCGAGGCCCGAACCTGAACCGTTCTTAGTGGAACTGGTTCATGGTGTTGTCTTTACCGCTTGCCTTCAGAGCAGCTTCGCCAGCGAAATATTCCTTGTGGTTGTCGCCGATGTCGGAGCCAGCCATGTTCTGGTGCTTGACGCAGGCGATGCCTTGGCGCAGTTCCTGACGCTGAACGCCCTTAACGTAGGCCAGCATGCCTTCTTCTGCGAAGTACCCTTTGGCCAAATTGTCAGTCGACAGCGCAGCGGTGTGATAAGTCGGCAGCGTGATCAGGTGGTGGAAGATACCGGCGTGGGCGGAGCCATCCTTTTGGAAGGTGCGGATCTTCTCATCAGCCACCTGGGCCAGTTCGGTTTCGTCGTACTCTACGCTCATCAACTTGGCGCGGTCGTAGGCAGAGACATCTTTGCCTTCGGCGACCATGGCGTCGAACACTTGCTGACGGAAATTCAGGGTCCAGTTGAACGACGGGCTGTTGTTGTAAACCAGCTTGGCATCAGGAATGGTCTTGCGGATTTCATTGACCATGGCCGCGATCTGCCCAACGTGCGGCTTTTCGGTTTCAATCCACAGCAGGTCGGCGCCGTTCTGCAGTGAGGTGATGCAGTCCAGTACGCAACGCGCTTCGCCGGTGCCCTTGCGGAATTGGAAGAGGTTGCTCGGCAGACGCTTCGGACGTAACAGCTTGCCTTCGCGCTTAATCACGACGTCGCCGTTGCCCAGTTCGGCTTCGGTGATTTCTTCGCAATCCAGGAAGGAGTTGTACAGATCGCCTAGATCGCCCGGCTCTTTGGTCACGGCGATCTGCTTGGTCAGGCCTGCACCCAAGGAGTCGGTACGCGCAACGATCACGCCATTGTCAATGCCTAGCTCGAGGAACGCGTAGCGAACGGCCGCGATCTTGGCGAGGAAATCGGCATGCGGAACGGTCACTTTACCGTCCTGGTGGCCGCACTGCTTCTCGTCGGAAACCTGGTTCTCGATCTGGATGCAGCAGGCGCCTGCTTCGATCATGCGCTTGGCCAGCAGGTATGTGGCTTCCGGGTTACCGAAGCCGGCGTCGATATCGGCAATGATCGGGACGATGTGAGTTTCGTAGTTGTCGATCTGGTTCTGGATTTCCGCTGCTTTGGCGCTGTCGCCAGCTTCGCGAGCGGCATCCAGGGCTGTGAACAGCAGGTCCAACTCGCGAGAATCAGCCTGACGCAGGAAGGTGTACAGCTCTTCGATCAGGTCGGAAACAGCAGTCTTCTCATGCATCGACTGGTCCGGCAGCGGGCCGAATTCGGAGCGCAGCGCGGCAACCATCCAGCCGGACAGGTAGAGGTAGCGCTTGTTGGTAGTCTTCAGGTGCTTCTTGATGGAGATCAGCTTCTGCTGACCGATGAAGCCATGCCAGCAACCCAGCGATTGGGTGTAAACGGACGAATCGGCATCGTACTCAGCCATGTCCTTGCGCATGATGTCGGCGGTGTACTGAGCAATCTCCAGGCCGGTCTTGAAACGGTTCTGAGCACGCATACGGGCAACGGATTCAGGGTTGATAGCGCTCCAGCTGCTTCCAGCTACTTCTTTCAGAGCGGCAACGGCCTTGATGTCGTTTTGATAAGCGGACATGGTCAATCCTTTCAAAAAAATTCGTGTTTGGTTGAGCACCGACTGTTCCCACCGAAACCTACGTGCTAATCGCATGATGATGCGGGCGACACGCGGCAGAGCGTCGAAATACCGACCGGGACGAGGATTGAACCTAAGAGAGGAGGGTGTGCAGTTACGACCGCAGAAAGATTCGGCTAGCTGTGGAATGATCGTGGCATTCCGGCACACAGCGGCTCAGGCCGTCGGGCGACTCAGCAGAACTGACATCTTCGAGCTGATGCGTTAATCGCTTCCCCGTCCCTCAGGACGACTCGTTCCAGTCGCAACCTCGTCAGTCCGCCTTGTGGGCAGTACAGTCACGGATCGCCTCTGCTGGTTGGCGGAGTGTGATCCGGAGGCCCGTGGCAGGGCCCCTGATTAGCGGGAGCGGGGCCATGATGCTCCGGCCAAAATGGTTCGTCAATTGTTTTGTAGTGAAAATTTGATGGCACTACATTTTTCTACAAATCATCAAACTTCGCTAAGCCGTTCTATTCCAGCATGTCGACTTTGAGTCGTAGCGACAGATTCTGGCGGCCTTCAGTGGAATAGCGTCGCAGCGTTGCGCTGTCATTGGAGCTGGCGGATTCGTCGATGCTGCCAAGCGATATCCACTCACCGAGGCGTCCGCTTACACGAGTATCGGTCTGCTGCACATTGATAGTATCCGGCTGAAAGGAGCTCATTCGGTCGTTATGGCTGCTAACGGTGACCTGCACTTGATCACCATGAACCGTGGCAGTGGCGTAGAAGCCGCGCGTGACATTCTGATATTGAGTCTGCTGATAGATCTGGCCGTAGCCATCGGCGCCAGTGGTGGTAATAGGCACGCTTTGGCCGACCTGTATCAGAGCAGGGTAGCCCTCGGTAACCTGAATCTGTTGAACGCCTCCGGCTTGGCTGTTGGTGCTGCGACGGGTGATGCGGGCCTGATCACTGCCTCTGGCTTCCCCGCGCCCGGTCTGGATTTCCACGTCACCGATACGGGCGGAACCATCGACTCGATAGCCATTGTCACTACTCATCGCCGAGTTTTGCGTATCGACACTGATGAGCAATCGATGGGGCTCAGTATCGATCTGGGACAGCACATCCTGCAGCTCAGCGATTACATCGGAAGGCGCGTTCACGATCAGCTGATTCCCGTAAGCGTTTACCTTGCCTTGATTGCCGACTACCGATTGCGCGATTGGCAATACGTCTTTGGCCATGCGAAATTCGAGAGGGATTACCTGTGTCGCGGCATGAAGCGAGAGGCTGACGAATGCCAGGAACACGGCGAGGAGATAGCGCTTCATAGCAGAAAACTCCGCAGGTCAGGGTCGGACAGGCTGTGGTCCCAGGCGTTATCGAATAATCGCTGTCGCTGACGGGCGCGACCGGGATCGCGGTACAGCGCATGGCCGGAAAATTGGTTCGGCTCAGGGCGAACCAGCACGCCACAGTTGTCGGCTATCAGGAAGGTGCATGCTTGCATCGGATAGTCTGGATGAAATTTGCGAATCGCCAAGTTGCTGGTCAATCGGCGTGCCAGCGTAACCAGACGATGCCCTTGCTTGACGGCGCGGGAGGAATCGCCGACCAGAATACGCAGGCGATTGCGTGGGTGTGCCAGAAGAAAGTGCGAGCAAGCCTGCTGAATACAGCTGTGGTTGTACAGCCAGGGCTCCAAGTCTGGAGTGTAAATATTCAGACTACGTCGGGCCTGTTCAATCAGCGCTAACGCATGCTGGCGAGCCTCAACCGCGCTGTTGAAGGCCTGAGCCGGGCTACTACCCAGAACGAATGGAGCAGAGCTCCATTGCTCCGAGCCTGTTGGCGATGCCGGTGGGTTAGTGATTTCGAAACGACCCGGCGAGTGAAAATCGATATCTGCCAACTCTGCGGAGATGGTTGGTCGATCCGGGTCATTGCGATTCATAGTGGATCAGTCGCTCTTTCGAAGCATATCGACGTGGGGCAGGCCCGCTTCCAGGAACTCGTCGCTGATCACTTCAAACCCGAGGCGTTCATAGAACGAGGTGGCATGGACCTGGGCGGTCAGTCGTTGTTCGCGGAGACCACGACGTTCTGCTTCTTCGATCGCGGCCTTCATCAGCGCGCCTCCAACATGCACCCCGCGCCAGTCGCGCAGTACGGAGACGCGACCGATATGCCCATCATTCAGCAAGCGCGCCGTGCCTATGGGATAGCCACTTTCAAGGGCGAGGAAATGCACGGCCTCGGCATCGTCCGCGTCCCATTCAAGCTCAGGCGGCACCGACTGCTCGGCGATGAAAACGGTCTCGCGAATTCGACGCAAATCGGCGTTGTCCTGCTGCCAGTCGGCGATGCGAACTTCTATATCACTCATCAGCAAACTCCAGACTTCCCTGCTTGACTAACTGCCACACCAGATTACGCCCATCTTCGTCGTTCAGCCACGGTGCGAGGTTTTCCACATGTATCGCATCAGCGGAGCAAATCAGTTTCAAAAGATCTCTCAAATGCGAAGGCAGCAAGCGGCTTTGGCCGCTGGCGAATAGCAGAAGACCAATGTCGACCTCGCTCCAGGCCAAGCGCGCGCTGAGATTGCGTATCAGGACCGCGCCATCTTCTAGCGCAGCAAGTAGCGCATGCTCTTCCATGTCCGGGCCCTGCACGCGTTCCGGATAGCGAGGTTCGGTCATGAACTGGCCAAACCAAGTGAGCAGCAGGCGCTCATCGCCCATGTGTTCGGTGAGCATTGCCCGCAGCCGATCAAGTGCGTCGCTCTGGATCTGGTAGGGGTCGTCGGTGGGAGTGAGATCAGCGTCGCTATAGCGTTCTTCGTCGGGTAGGAATTGAGCAAGAAAATCGGTGAAGTGTGTCAGGACTTCAGCGGCGCTGGGCGCCCTAAAGCCGAGCGAATAGGTCATGCAGGCATCTTCGGCGATGCCGAAATGCGCCAGCCTAGGTGGCAGATAAAGCATGTCGCCGGGTTCCAGAACCCATTCATCGGTGCCTTGGAAATCCGCAAGGATGCGCAAGTCGGCGTGTTGCAGCATGGGACTATCGCCGTCACACATCTGCCCTACGCGCCAACGACGTTGGCCCTGAGCCTGCAGGAGGAAGACGTCATAGTTGTCAAAATGCGGGCCGACGCCGCCGCCCGGGGCCGCGAAGCTGATCATTACGTCGTCGATGCGCCAGTTGGGGAGAAAGCGGAAATGCTCGATGAGCTCGGCAACTTCTGGGACCAATTGGTCGACCGCCTGAACCAGCAATGTCCAATCGCGCTCCGGTAGGTTCTGGTAGGTGTCTTCGCTGAATGGCCCGCGGCGCAGCTCCCAGGGGCTGTTGCCATGTTCGATGACCAGGCGCGACTCAACTTCCTCTTCCAGCGACAGCCCGGCTAGTTCGTCGGGCGAAACCGGACTTTCGAACGAGGGAATCGCTTGACGGATAAGCAGTGGTTTTTTTTGCCAGTAATCGCGTAGGAACTCGCGCGCGCTTATGCCGCCGAGAATTTGCAAAGGAATATCGGAAGTCATGCAGGTACCTTGCTCTGCTACAGAGCTGCAAATAAAAACGCCCGGCACAGCCGGGCGTGCAAAAAGAAGGCGTTGTTCAGATCCGCTTGGCCTGGGCGGCCGCGTTGCCGATGTAGCCAGCCGGGCTGAGCTTGCGCAGCTCGGCTTTGGCTTCGGCCGGTATATCCAGACTTTCGATGAAAGTTTGCAGAGCCTCGGGGCTGATGCCTTTGCCTCGGGTCAGCTCTTTGAGCTTCTCGTAGGGATTTTCGATGGCGTAGCGGCGCATCACCGTCTGGATCGGCTCAGCCAGCACTTCCCAGCAATTGTCGAGATCTTCGGCGATACGCGCCTGGTTGAGTTCCAGCTTGCCAATACCTTTGAGGCTCGCCTCGTAGGCGATGAGGCTGTGGGCAAAGCCGACGCCAAGGTTACGCAAGACTGTAGAGTCGGTCAGGTCCCGCTGCCAACGGGAAATAGGCAGCTTGCTCGCCAAGTGCTGCAGCAGAGCATTGGCGATTCCCAGATTACCTTCGGAGTTCTCGAAATCGATCGGGTTAACCTTGTGCGGCATTGTCGAGGAGCCGATTTCACCAGCAACGGTGCGTTGCTTGAAATAGCCCAGCGAGATGTAGCCCCAGATGTCTCGGTCGAAGTCGATGAGGATGGTATTGAAGCGCGCCACGGCATCGAACAACTCCGCGATGTAATCGTGAGGCTCGATCTGGGTGGTATAGGGGTTCCAGGCCAGGCCCAGGTCGTTTTCGATGAATTCGCGTGCGTTGGCCTCCCAGTCGATATCGGGATAGGCAGACAGGTGCGCGTTGTAATTACCGACAGCGCCGTTGATTTTGCCCAGCAGCGGAACGGCTTCGACCTGTGCGATCTGCCGCTCGAGACGATAGACCACGTTCGCCAGTTCCTTGCCTAAGGTCGTTGGCGAAGCGGGCTGGCCATGGGTGCGGGACAACATGGGAACATCGGCGTGCTCGACCGCCAACGCGCGAATGGCATCGGCCAGTTGGCGCATCACTGGTAGCAGTACGTTGTCGCGACCTTCACGCAGCATCAATGCATGGGATAGATTATTGATGTCTTCGCTGGTGCAGGCGAAGTGGATGAATTCGTTGACTTTGGCCAGCTCGGGCAGCTGCTTGGCCTGCTCTTTCAGCAGGTACTCCACTGCTTTTACGTCGTGGTTGGTAGTGCGCTCGAACTCCTTGACGCGCTCGGCATGCGCCAACTCGAAGTTTTCAGCCAATTGATTGAGCAGCGCATTGGCTTCCGAGGAGAAGGGCGCGACTTCCGGGACGCCGCTGTGCGCGGCCAGACGTTGCAGCCAGCGCACCTCGACCTGAACGCGGCAGCGAATCAGACCAAACTCGCTGAAAATGGGGCGCAGGGCGCTGGTTTTGCCGGCGTAGCGGCCATCGACGGGGGAAACCGCGGTGAGCGTGGAAAGCTGCATAAGAGGCATCTCGGCAGTCGAGCAACGAAAAGAGGGCGCAGATTATACATGAAAGCGACGGAATGACCGTCGCCGTGCCGCGTCAATGGCGCTTATTCCGACCGGAGCATGGGGTACAGCGCATCGAGGAGTTTGCGTCGGCTGAATACCATCTGCCAACGGTGCCCACCGAGCTGGCGCCACAGCCGCGCGGAACGAATTCCGGCCAGAAGAAGCGCGCGGATCTTGGCGGCATTGTCGCTTTGCTGGAGGTGACGCATGTCGCCTTGCACCTGGATGCGCTGCCGGAACGTGCTGAGCGTGTCCTGGTAAAGACCGCCGAAAGAGGCGATTACGTTTTCGTGAGTCAGCCCGAAATGGTCGACCTGCTGTTGTATCTGATCGAGGCGACTTCCTATGACCTGTAGCAAGTCGCTGCGTTTATCCAGCTGACGCTCCAGGCCAATCATGGCCAAGGCATAGCGCAATGGCTCGCGCTGCAGGCTGCTGGTATCGCGCTCCAGCGCACCGACGAGTGCTCGATAGCCGTCGCGTAGATTGAGGTCGTCACCACCATAGATTTCCCGTGCCGGTTTGTCCTCCCGAACGAGCAGGCTGCCTAGCATGCTGCCTAGCGCGGCGTTCGGAACCTGACCGGTGCGGGCGATCCGGTCGACCAGCGCGGCGGCTTCGAACACCGCACCGAGCGCGATCAGCTGCTCCTGTAGGGGCGTCATGAGCGAGCTCCGGCAAACCAGGGTTCGGCAGTTTCGATGACGCCGCCACCGAGGCAGACCTCGCCGTCGTAAAACACCACGGACTGTCCCGGCGTGACGGCGCGTTGAGGTTCATCGAATATGGCTCGATAGCCATTGGCGGTCTGCTCCAAGGTGCAGAGCTGATCGCTCTGGCGGTATCGAACCTTGGCGGTGAGGCGTAGAGGTGCGGACAGCTCCAACGGATTGACCCAATACATCTCGGAGACGAGCAGGGCGCGGGAGAACAGCCAGGGGTGATCATTGCCCTGTCCCACCACCAGGACGTTGCGCTCGAGATCCTTGCTCAATACGTACCAGGGTTCATCGCCGGCATCCTTGAGGCCGCCAATGCCCAACCCCTGCCGCTGACCGATGGTGTGATACATGAGGCCGTGGTGGCGACCGATGGTTTCGCCATCGATGGTCTCGATATCGCCGGGCTGGGCTGGCAAGTATTGCTTGAGGAAATCGCTGAACCGGCGTTCACCGATAAAGCAGATACCCGTCGAATCCTTCTTTTTCGCCGTCGCTAGACCATGTTTTTCGGCCAGGACCCGGACGGCTGGTTTTTCCAGCTCGCCGACGGGAAACAATGTCTTGCTCAGCTGCTCGCCGCCCACGGCATGGAGAAAGTAGCTTTGGTCCTTGTTCGGGTCGAGGCCCTTGAGCAGCTCGCTGTGTCCGTCGGTGTCGCGGCGGCGCACGTAATGGCCGGTGGCGATCAGGTCCGCACCCAGCGCCAGAGCATAGTCAAGAAAGGCTTTGAACTTGATCTCGCGGTTGCACAGGATGTCCGGATTGGGCGTTCGGCCAGCCTTATATTCGGCTAGGAAATGTTCGAACACGTTGTCCCAGTATTCAGCCGCGAAATTGGCGGTATGCAGCCTGATGCCGAGCCGATCGCAGACGGCCTGGGCGTCGGCCAGATCCTCGCGCGCGGTGCAGTACTCGGTGCCGTCATCTTCCTCCCAGTTCTTCATGAACAGGCCTTCGACCTGATACCCCTGTTCGAGCAGAAGCAGAGCGGAAACCGAAGAATCGACGCCGCCGGACATACCGACGATGACGCGCGGGTTTTCAGGAGCAACGGACGTTGAATCAGACATAAAAGCTCAGAGCTGACTGCAAAGGATCGGATTCTAACAGGCTGACCAAGCCTGCGGTTATGCGGATCAGTCGCGTATCACCGCAAGGTCGTACGGCGGTCCCGCCAGATAATCGTCAATGCAGCGAATGATCAATTCGCTGCGCCAGCGTTCCGGCTGCGCTGTCAATTCATCACGAGACAACCAGTGAGCCGCGACAATACCGTCGTCCAGCTGGCGCTGGGTGTGGTGAAGAATCGGGCTGGCTGCGAAGCAGACACGCTGATAGGTCACACCGTTGCTCGGTGCAGTGTAGAGATAGATGCCGACCACACCGCTCAACTCGACCTCCCATCCTGTTTCTTCAAGCGTTTCGCGTACCGCTGCTTGCCGCAGCGTTTCGTTGGGTTCGAGATGGCCTGCCGGCTGATTCAGCACCAACCGGCCACCTTTCGATTCCTCAACCATGAGAAAGCGGCCATCTGCTTCGACGATAGTCGCAACTGTGATGTGGGGATTCCAGGTCATGTTCGGGCTCCTATGTCCTTTGGCTGATAGTAGCGTCAGGGTGTGCTGGAGAAACGAAAACCCCGGCACGGGGCCGGGGTTTTCAGTAACGCAACGGCGCTAGGTTAGCGCCAGCCGGCTCAGACCATTGCCGCGAGTGCGGCGTTGAAGGTCGCGCTTGGGCGCATTACCTGGCTGGTCAGCTCTGGGTTGGAGCGGTAGTAGCCACCAATGTTGACTGGCTTGCCTTGGACTTCTGCAAGTTCAGCAACGATAGCTGCTTCGTTTTCGCTCAGCTGCTTGGCCAGCTGCGCGAAGTGAGCCTGCAGCCCCATATCTTCGGTTTGTGCCGCCAATTCCTGCGCCCAGTACAGCGCCAGGTAGAAATGGCTGCCTCGGTTATCTAGCTCGCCAGTGCGACGCGATGGCGACTTGTTATTGTCGAGCAGCTTGCCGGTGGCGGCGTCCAGCGTCTTGCCGAGCAGCTTGGCTTTCGCGTTGTCTGTCTTGATCCCGGTTTCTTCCAGCGATACCGCAAGCGCCAGGAACTCTCCGAGCGAATCCCAGCGCAGATGGTTTTCTTCAATCAGCTGCTGCACGTGCTTGGGTGCCGAGCCGCCCGCGCCCGTTTCGTACATGCCGCCACCGGCCATCAGCGGGACGATCGAGAGCATTTTAGCGGAGGTGCCGAGCTCCATGATCGGGAACAGGTCGGTCAGGTAGTCGCGTAGTACGTTACCGGTAACCGAAATGGTGTCCTGACCGCGGACCAGGCGCTCCATGCTAACGCGGATGGCTTCGTTGTAACCCATCATGCGGATATCCAGGCCGGTCAGGTCATGGTCTTGCAGGTAGTTTTCAACTTTCTTCTGAAGCTCGCGATCGTGGGCGCGCTCCGGGTCGAGCCAGAAAATGGCCGGGGTATTCGACAGGCGGGCACGAGTGACGGCCAGCTTGACCCAGTCGCGGATCGGCGCGTCCTTGGTCTGACATGCTCGCCAGATGTCGCCTTCCTCGACTTCATGCTGCATCAGCACTGTACCGTCGCTCAGCACGACGCGCATGGTGCCGTCGGCGGTCATTTCGAAGGTTTTGTCGTGGGAGCCGTACTCTTCTGCCTTCTGTGCCATCAAACCGACGTTGGGCACAGTGCCCATAGTGGTCGGATCGAACGCGCCATTGGTTTTGCAGAAGTTGATCATTTCCTGATAAATGCGGGCGTACGTGCTTTCCGGCATCACCGCCTTGGTGTCCTTCAATGTGCCGTCCTTGCCCCACATTTTTCCGGAGCTGCGGATCATTGCCGGCATCGAAGCATCGACGATCACGTCGCTAGGGATGTGCAGGTTGGTGATGCCCTTGACCGAGTCCACCATGGCCATTTCCGGGCGGCGGCTGTAGCAGGCGTGGATGTCGTCCAGGATTTCTTCCTGCTGCGAGGCGGGCAGGCTCTTGATTTTGTCGTGGACGCTGCTCAAGCCATTGTTCGGATTGACGCCCAGCTCTTTGAACAGATCAGCGTACTTATCGAACGCTTCCTTGTAGTAGACACTCACGGCATGACCAAAAACGATTGGATGGGAAATCTTCATCATGGTTGCCTTGACGTGCAGCGACCACATGACACCGGTTTCCTTGCAATCCTGCAGCGTCTTCTCGAAGAACTCGCGCAGCTTCTTGCAGCTCATGAACATGCTGTCGAAGACTTCGCCCTCTTCGAGCGTAAGTTGCTTCTTGACCTCAACCTTACCGTCTTTGCCAACGAACTCGATGCGCACGTCACCGGCCTTAGCCATGGTGACGGATTGCTCGCTGGAGAAGAAGTCGCCACCGCGCATGTAGTCCGCGTGGGATTGCGACGCCATGCTCCACTTGCCCATCGAATGCGGGTGCTTGCGAGCGAACGCCTTGACCGCGGCAGGCGCGCGGCGGTCGGAGTTGCCTTCGCGCAGCACCGGATTCACCGCACTGCCAAGAACTTTGCTGTAGCGAGTGCGTATCTCTCGCTCCTCGTCAGTCTGCGGATCTTCCGGGAAGTTCGGGACGTTGTAACCCTGAGCCTGGAGCTCGGCGATGGCGTTGCGCAGTTGCGGCACCGATGCGCTGATGTTCGGCAGCTTGATGATATTGGCTTCTGGCTGAGTCGCCAGAACTGCCAATTTGGCGAGATCGTCATCGATCCGCTTATCCGCGTCCAGTTGATCCGCGAAGGCCGCAAGAATGCGTCCTGCAAGAGAGATGTCACGTGTTTCGACGGCTATGTCAGCGGAAGCGGCAAAGGCTTCTACAATAGGCAGAAGCGAGTAGGTGGCTAGCGCCGGGGCTTCGTCGGTGAAGGTGTAAATGATCTTCGAGCGGGTGGACATGTAGAGTTAACTCTCTCTTGCTGAGCGTGCACAGAATCTCGAAACGCAGGTAGGCGGCCTGGCTACGTTTATTGAGCCAGCATCGAGATTCGCCGCGATGATGTTGGATGCAGCACCACTAGAGTGTTGAGTGTTCGATCCGTCCGGCTGCGGTTAGCAGCCTGGCGGTACAGGGCCAAGGGTCTCGTTGGCTCCTCATGACTCGTTAGTCACCTAAGCAGTATATCACTGCGGCTCGTTGTCAAAAAATGCCCGTGGCCATAGACCAATGAACAATATGGTTTCGGCTGATTCAACTGGGTTACTCTTCGGAGATGACCGCTGTTTAATGTTTAACCACAAAAACGGAGTCCAGCATGGGATACCAAAAGATCCAGGTGCCTGCCAACGGTGACAAAATCACCGTCAATGCCGATAACACACTGAACGTTCCCGACAATCCAATCATTCCCTATATCGAGGGTGACGGGATTGGCGTCGATATCAGTCCGGTGATGATCAAGGTGGTCGACGCGGCTGTAGAGAAAGCCTATGGCGGCAAGCGCAAGATCTCCTGGATGGAAATCTATGCTGGCGAGAAAGCGACTCAGGTCTACGACCAGGACACCTGGCTGCCGAAGGAGACGCTGGAGGTCGTTCGTGACTACGTAGTGTCCATCAAAGGGCCACTGACCACGCCGGTTGGTGGCGGTATCCGTTCTCTCAACGTCGCACTGCGCCAGGAGCTGGATCTGTACGTTTGCCAGCGTCCTGTTCGCTGGTTTACTGGTGTGCCGAGCCCGGTCAAGAAGCCGGCCGATGTTGACATGGTCATCTTCCGTGAGAACTCCGAGGACATCTACGCCGGTGTCGAGTGGAAGGCGGGCTCTGCGGAGGCGGAGAAGGTCATCAAGTTCCTCACCGAGGAAATGGGCGTCAAGAAGATCCGCTTCACTGAAAACTGCGGCATCGGCATCAAGCCGGTTTCGCTGGAAGGCACCAAACGGCTGGTTCGCAAGGCGCTGCAATACGCAGTGGACAATGATCGCAGCTCGGTGACCTTCGTGCATAAAGGCAACATCATGAAGTTCACCGAAGGTGCCTTCAAAGAGTGGGGTTACGAAGTCGCGCGTGATGAATTCGGTGCCGAGTTGCTGGATGGTGGGCCATGGATGCAATTCAAAAACCCGACCACCGGCCAGAACATCGTCGTGAAGGACGCCATCGCCGACGCCATGCTTCAGCAGATTCTGCTGCGTCCGGCCGAGTACGATGTCATCGCCACGCTTAACCTCAACGGCGACTACCTATCCGATGCGCTGGCGGCGGAAGTGGGGGGCATCGGTATCGCGCCGGGCGCCAACCTATCCGACACCGTGGCCATGTTCGAGGCGACCCACGGCACCGCGCCGAAGTATGCCGGCCAGGATAAGGTCAACCCCGGCTCGCTGATCCTCTCGGCTGAGATGATGCTGCGCCACATGGGGTGGGTGGAAGCGGCGGATCTGATCATCAAATCTACCGAGCGTGCAATCGCTGCGAAGACAGTAACTTATGACTTCGAGCGTCTGATGGAGGGCGCGAAGCTGATGTCCTGCTCGGAATTTGGTGATGCCATGATCTCGCACATGTAACTGCGCAGAGACACAAAAAGGCCGATCGCAGATCGGCCTTTTTGTTGCCTGGGATCAGGCGTCTACGGTTGCGCTCTGTAAAACAGGTGCCGCTACATCCACAGTGGTCTGCAGCGACCTGATGTTGGTTGCATGCAGGCCCTTGGGACCTTGCAGAATATCGAACATGACCGCTTGCCCAGCTTTTAGAGTTCTGTACCCTTCCATCTGGATGGCCGAGTAGTGGGCGAACAGGTCCTCATCGCCGCCGTCTGCTACGATGAATCCATAGCCTTTGGCGTTGTTGAACCACTTGACCTTACCGCTTAGCATGCTGTTATCCCTCTGCAAAGGAGTCCATCACTGGAGTAACATCCATTTCATTCCGCGCTGATGCAGCACTTGGCCCACAAGCGCAGCCCGTTGCCGTTGTGGCACTTACTGTTTGTATCATCGTTTTGCCGATAGTCAAGGCGACTCGTCAGGTGGCTGTGAAGCCTTTCCACTTACCCGGCCTCGGCGCCCCGATTTAGAACTGTCATACGCATGCGTGCATCTCCAACATTTCAACTAATATTCAATCAGGATCGTCCAAAACCGTTGGATGACGACTCTTCCGGCTTGGCAGTCGAAGAAGCCAAGCCGCAACTGAAGGCACCACCGATGTTCAAAGTTGTCATGTTTAATGATGACTACACGCCGATGGATTTCGTCGTGGAGGTGCTCGAAGGAATTTTCAATCACAATCGGGAGGTCGCCACTAGAATCATGCTGGCGGTTCATACCGAAGGACGAGCCGTCTGCGGTGTCTACACACGAGACGTTGCCGAAACCAAAGCGATGCAGGTCAATCAATATGCAAGGGAGTGCCAGCATCCGTTGCTTTGTGAGATCGAGAAGGACGGTTAAACCCGACTGCTGGGTAAGAGGTGAAAGCTATGTTGAACCGTGAACTCGAAGTCACTCTGAATTTGGCTTTTAAGGAGGCTCGTACCAAGCGTCATGAGTTCATGACGGTCGAGCATCTCCTGTTAGCTCTGCTGGATAACGAAGCGGCCGCAACGGTACTGCGCGCCTGCGGAGCCAGCCTCGATAAATTGCGCCATGACCTACAGGAATTCATCGATTCCACCACGCCTCTGATTCCCCAGCATGACGAAGAGCGCGAAACCCAGCCAACCCTGGGTTTCCAGCGAGTGCTTCAGCGGGCGGTTTTCCATGTACAAAGTTCTGGCAAGCGCGAAGTCACTGGTGCGAATGTGCTGGTTGCGATCTTCAGCGAACAGGAAAGCCAAGCGGTGTTCTTGCTAAAACAGCAGAACGTCGCTCGTATCGATGTCGTCAATTATATTGCTCACGGCATTTCCAAGGTGCCGGGTGATAACGGTAATCCTGACGGCGATTCGGAAATGCAAGATGAGGAGGGTGGTGAGTCCGCCACGTCGGGCAACCCGCTCGATGCCTATGCCAGCAACCTCAACGAACTGGCTCGCCAGGGCCGTATAGATCCACTCGTCGGCCGCGAGCATGAAGTCGAGCGAGTCGCGCAGATCCTGGCGCGTCGTCGCAAGAACAATCCGTTGCTGGTTGGTGAGGCTGGCGTCGGTAAGACCGCGATTGCCGAGGGCCTGGCAAAACGCATCGTGGACAATCAGGTACCGGAGCTGCTTGCCGATAGCGTTGTTTACTCTCTAGATCTCGGTGCCTTGCTGGCCGGGACCAAATACCGGGGCGATTTCGAAAAACGTTTCAAGGCGCTGCTGAATGAACTGCGCAAACGTCCGCAGGCAGTTCTGTTTATTGATGAGATTCATACGATCATCGGAGCTGGCGCGGCGTCGGGTGGTGTGATGGACGCCTCCAATCTACTCAAGCCGTTGCTTTCGTCCGGAGAGATTCGCTGTATCGGGTCGACCACATTTCAGGAATTCCGCGGTATCTTCGAGAAGGATCGGGCTCTGGCCCGGCGCTTCCAGAAGGTCGATGTTTCCGAGCCGTCAGTGGAAGACACCATCGGCATTCTGCGTGGCCTGAAGGGGCGCTTCGAGCAGCACCACAGCATTGAATACAGCGATGAATCGCTCCGCGCTGCTGCTGAACTGGCTTCGCGTTATATCAATGATCGACATATGCCGGACAAGGCGATCGATGTGATCGACGAGGCGGGCGCGTTCCAGCGCCTACAGCCGGAAGATAAGCGCGTCGCTCGGATCGATGTGGAGCAGGTTGAAGATATTGTCGCCAAGATAGCGCGTATTCCACCCAAGCATGTCAGTACGTCTGACAAGGAGCTATTACGCAACCTGGAGCGTGATCTGAAGCTGACCGTTTTTGGTCAGGACGATGCGATCGATTCGCTCGCCACGGCAATCAAGCTGTCGCGTGCTGGGCTAAAAGCGCCTGATAAGCCTGTGGGCTCGTTCCTCTTCGCCGGCCCTACCGGCGTCGGTAAAACGGAGGCCGCGAGGCAATTGGCTCGGGCGTTGGGTATCGAGTTGGTACGCTTCGACATGTCCGAATACATGGAGCGTCATACCGTGTCGCGTCTGATCGGCGCTCCGCCCGGCTACGTTGGTTTCGATCAGGGTGGGCTGTTGACCGAGGCGATTACCAAGCAACCGCACTGCGTGCTTCTGCTTGATGAGATCGAGAAGGCGCATCCTGAGGTGTTCAACTTACTTCTGCAGGTGATGGATCACGGGACGCTGACGGATAACAACGGCCGTAAAGCCGATTTCCGCAACGTCATTCTGATCATGACTACCAATGCGGGCGCAGAAACCGCAGCACGCGCTTCGATTGGCTTCACCCATCAGGATCACGCATCCGATGCGATGGAGGTGATCAAGAAGAGCTTTACGCCGGAATTCCGCAATCGCTTGGACACGATCATTCAATTTGGCCGCCTGAGTCACGAAGTCATCAAGAGCATCGTCGACAAATTCCTCATCGAATTGCAGACGCAGCTTGAGGATAAGCACGTCACGCTTGAGGTGTCCGACGCGGCGCGTGGTTGGCTAGCGGAGCGTGGCTACGATGTGCAGATGGGTGCGCGACCAATGGCTCGCCTGATCCAGGACAAGATCAAGCGACCATTGGCCGAGGAAATTCTGTTCGGTGAGCTGGCGGAGCATGGCGGTGTGGTGCACATCGATATTCGTGATGGCGAGCCGTTCTTCGAGTTTGAAACCTCGGCTGAATTGGCTTAACGCATCAGTATCGCAGCACTGACAGAAACGCCCGGCATTGCCGGGCGTTCTGTTTGGATCATCCGGCGGAATGCAGAACGCGTGGGCTCGCGAGGTTTGGTGATCAGGTTGTGGCGCGCACAAACAAAAAAGCCCGGTCATAACCGGGCATTCTTTCTCGCGTACCGTTAGCGGGCGCGGTAGGTGATGCGACCTTTGCTCAAATCATACGGTGTCAGTTCTACGCGAACCTTGTCACCAGTAAGAATTCGGATGTAGTTCTTGCGCATCTTTCCAGAAATATGCGCAGTAACGACGTGCCCATTTTCCAACTCCACACGAAACATGGTGTTGGGCAGGGTGTCGACGACAGTACCTTCCATTTCGAAGCTGTCTTCTTTCGACATTCAGTAAAGCCCTCGGTGTCCAATGATTGACCCGGCGCAAGCATGCGCGGGTAAAAGCGGCAAGCATTGTGCCTGAAAGGGCTCCGAGAGCCAAGGGCTCAGCTCAGAGTAATCCAGCGCTGATTGACCAGCAGCTCGATTGGGCGGTACTCAGTTTTGTAATTCATCTTGCGACAGTTCTTGATCCAATAGCCCAAATAGATAGCCTTCAGGCCTAGGCGAGCTGCTTCGCTGACCTGCCAGAGAATGGCGAAGCGTCCCAGGCTGCGGCGCTCCTCGTTAGGGTCGTAAAAGGTGTAAACCGCAGATAGGCCGTTCGGCAGCACATCGGTCACTGCCAGGGCCAGCAAGCGGCCTTCCAAGCGGAACTCGTAAAAGCGTGAGAAGGGAAGATCGCGCACCAGAAAGGTATGGAACTGGTCCCTGCTTGGGGGGTACATATCGCCGTCAGCATGGCGCTGCTCGATGTAACTTGCATAAAGCGAATAATATTCTTCGGTGAACGAGGGGCGAACGTCCATCACGGACAGGTCAGCGTTGCGTTTAAGGATTCGTTTCTGCTGACGATTGAGTTGCAGCCCATCGGCTGGTATCCGTGCGGGGATGCAGGCGGTGCAGCGTTGGCAGTGTGGACGATAGAGATGATCGCCGCTGCGGCGGAAGCCCATTTCGGACAGTTCCGCGTACACCTGTACGTCCATCGGCTGGCTGGGGTCGAGGAAGAGCGTCGTGGCCTGCTCGTCGGGCAGGTAGCTGCACGCGTGAGGCTGGGTTGCGTAGAACTTGAGACGAGCCAGTGAAGTCATGGTCAGCTCTCGAAAATCTTGAACTCAGTGTAGGTCAGCTTGGCTTAGTCGACTAGGGCTCCCATCGGGCTGAACTAGGTTCGTCCAGGTACTTGGCAAGCGTCTCGGCGAAGGCCTCGCGGGATATGGATCGCGCGCCGAAACTGGCCAGATGTTGCGTCGGCATCTGGCAGTCAATCATTTTGAAACCCCAGTTCTGAAGGCGTTCCACTAATGTCACGAATCCGATTTTGGACGCATCGGTCGTCCGACTGAACATTGATTCACCGAAGAATAGTCGACCCATGGCGAGGCCATAGAGCCCGCCGACCAATTGTTCGTCCTGCCAGACTTCAACTGAATGGGCGACGCCGAGTTGATGCAGTTCCATATAGGCGCTCTGCATCGGTGTCGTAATCCACGTGCCGTCGGCGTAGCTTCGGGGGGCGGCGCAGCCCTCGATCACGCCGCGAAACGCGCGATCGAAAGTGACGCTGAATGTATCCTGACGTAGTTTCTTGCGCAGGCTGCGCGAGACATGCAGATCTTCAGGGAAAAGAACCGTGCGTGGGTCGGGTGACCACCACAGCACTGGCTGTCCGTCCTGATACCACGGGAAACAACCATGTCGGTAGGCGGCGAGCAGGCGCTCCGCAGACAGATCGCCTCCGGCGGCAAGCAGTCCGTTGGGTTCGCGCAAAGCGTTTTGTAGCGGGGGAAACGACAAGTCGTCGCGCTGCAGCCAGGTCAGCATATCGAAGCGTCACGAAGGGGCGGGTACACCTGTATCCGCCCGGTTATGGTCACTGATCCAGGTACTTTTCGGCATCGAGCGCGGCCATGCAGCCGGCACCGGCGGAGGTGATGGCCTGACGATACACATGATCGGCCACATCGCCTGCTGCGAAGACGCCGGGAATGGTCGTGCAGGTGGCGTCGCCCTCGCTACCGCCCTTGATCTTGAGGTAGCCGTCCTTCATTTCCAGTTGGCCCTGGAATAGATCGGTGTTGGGCTTGTGGCCGATGGCGATGAACACGCCCGCGAGTTCGAGCTTCTGCTCTTCGCCGGATAGAGTGTTCTTCAGGCGCACGCCAGTAACGCCACTGGCATCGCCCAGCACTTCTTCCAACGTGTGGTTCCAGTGCAAGCGGATATTACCGTTGGCGGCTTTCTCCATGATCTTATCCTGCAGGATCTTCTCGGAGCGCAGCTTGTCGCGGCGATGGATCAGGTGTACTTCCTTGGCGATGTTCGACAGGTAGAGTGCCTCCTCGACAGCCGTGTTGCCGCCGCCGATCACGGCCACCACCTGGTTGCGATAGAAGAAGCCGTCACAGGTGGCGCAAGCCGATACGCCGCGTCCGGCGAATGCCTCTTCCGAGGGCAGGCCGAGATATTGGGCCGAAGCGCCTGTCGCAATGATCAGCGCATCGCAGCTATAGGTGGCGCTGTCGCCTTTAAGGATGAAGGGACGCTGTTGTAGCTCGGCCGTGTGAATATGGTCGAACACCACTTCGGTATCGAAGCGCTCTGCGTGTTTCTGCATCCGCTCCATCAACGCAGGGCCGGTGAGTCCTTCGACGTCGCCCGGCCAGTTGTCTACTTCGGTAGTGGTGGTGAGTTGGCCGCCGGGTTGAATACCAGTGATCATCACCGGCTTCAGGTTGGCACGGGCGGCGTATACCGCGGCGGTATAGCCGGCCGGGCCGGAGCCGAGAATGATCAGACGTGAATGCTTGACTTCATTCATAAAAAGCCCTCATAAGCCTTTGTCGCAAATAGAGAAGCGTGCTCCAGTCGAGCCGCGCTGAAAAGCTGGGCGTTTATGCTACACCGAAGCATCTGGAAAAGCCCAAGTGGTGCGGAACCGGAATGCCATCGAATCGACAAAGCCGTACAATGTCGCGGTTCAGGCTGACCACGGTTCATCGAACGCGCCGCAGGCGCAGGAAATAAAGCGTTTTGAAGAATACCTCTCCTACCGCGCCGGCTTCCGTCTGGCGACAGCAATTGCATTACCGTCTCAAAGAGGGTGCGTTGATCGCGCTCGGTGCGTTGTGTGCTTACCTTTGGATGGCTCTGCTGACCTACGATCCGTCCGATCCCGGCTGGACGCATACCAGCAATGTCCAGCAGGTTCAGAATGCGGCCGGTCGCGCCGGCGCCTGGTTCGCCGACGTGCTGTTCATGGCGCTTGGCTATTTCGCGTTCCTGTTTCCCTTGTTACTGGGCATCAAGACCTGGCAGGTATTTCGTGCGCGCCATCAGCCATGGAGCTGGAACGGCTGGTTATTTTCATGGCGGCTGATCGGACTCGTCTTTCTTATTCTGTCCGGCTCGGCGCTGGCCTACATCCATTTCCAGTTCGCCAACAGTCTGCCTGCGTCGGCGGGCGGCGCATTGGGTGAGAGCCTGGGGCAGCTTGCCGAGGCTACGCTTAACGTGCAGGGCAGCACCTTGCTGTTACTGGCGTTCTTCTTGTTCGGTCTTACGGTATTTACCGATCTGTCCTGGTTCAAGGTGATGGATCTGACCGGCAAGATTACGCTCGACTTGATCGAGCTGATTCAGAGCCTTTTTAGCCGCTGGTGGTCTGCGCGCAACGAGCGCAAGCAGATCGTTGCGCAACTGCGCGAAGCCGATGATGTAGTCAACGAAGTGGCCGGTTCGCTACCCGATCGTCGCGAGCGCGCCAAGGTGAAGGAGCGTTTGCTGGAACGTGAGGAGTCGCTGAGCAAGCACATGAGCGAGCGGGAAAAGCGTCCGGCTCCGGTGATTCCGCCTCCCACGCCACCGAAGCCGGTTGAGCAGAGCAAGCGCGTGCTGAAGGAGAAACAATCCAATCTCTTCGTCGATCCGCTGATCGAGGGCAGCCTGCCACCGATTTCCCTGCTCGATGCCGCCGAGAAGCAGCAGAAGCAGTATTCCCCTGAGTCACTGGAAGCCATGTCCCGGCTGCTGGAGATCAAACTGAAGGAGTTCGGCGTCGAGGTCATCGTCGAGTCCGTGCATCCGGGCCCGGTGATTACCCGCTTCGAGATCCAGCCAGCCGCCGGGGTCAAGGTCAGCCGTATTTCCAATCTGGCCAAGGACCTGGCGCGCTCGCTGGCGGTGATCAGTGTTCGCGTGGTCGAGGTGATTCCCGGCAAGACCACCGTTGGCATCGAGATTCCCAACGAGGATCGGCAGATCGTTCGCTTCTCCGAAGTGCTGTCGTCAGCGCCTTATGACGACGCGAAGTCGCCGGTGACCATTGCCCTGGGCCACGATATCGGCGGCAAGCCGGTGATCGCCGACTTGGCCAAGATGCCGCACCTGCTGGTGGCGGGCACGACCGGTTCGGGTAAGTCGGTGGGCGTCAACGCTATGATTCTCTCGATCCTGTTCAAGTCCGGGCCGGAAGATGCGCGGCTGATCATGATCGATCCCAAGATGCTGGAATTGTCCATCTACGAAGGTATTCCGCACCTGCTTTGCCCGGTTGTGACCGACATGAAGGAAGCGGCCAACGCGCTGCGCTGGAGCGTCGCCGAGATGGAGCGTCGCTATAAGCTGATGGCGGCCATGGGCGTGCGCAACCTGGCAGGCTTCAACCGCAAGGTAAAGGAAGCGGAGGAGGCCGGCACGCCGCTGACCGACCCGCTATACCGCCGCGAGAGCATGGAAGACGAAGCGCCGCTACTGAAAAAACTGCCGACCATCGTGGTGGTGGTGGACGAATTTGCCGACATGATGATGATCGTCGGCAAGAAGGTCGAAGAACTGATCGCGCGTATCGCGCAGAAGGCGCGAGCGGCTGGTATCCATCTGATTCTTGCCACACAGCGGCCGTCAGTGGACGTGATCACCGGTCTGATCAAGGCCAACATCCCAACCCGTATGGCATTCCAGGTCTCCAGCAAGATTGACTCGCGGACCATTCTTGACCAGGGCGGCGCCGAGCAGCTCCTGGGGCACGGTGACATGCTCTATCTGCCGCCTGGCACCGGTCTGCCGATTCGCGTACATGGCGCCTTCGTGTCCGACGATGAAGTGCACCGCGTGGTCGAAGCCTGGAAGGCGCGTGGCGCGCCCGATTACATCGAGGAGATTCTGGTCGGTGCCGAAGAATCGGGTAGCGGCTTCGATGGTGGTGGCGAGAGCGGCAGTGGCGAAGGCAGCGAGGAAGATCCGCTGTACGACGAGGCCGTGCGCTTCGTTACTGAAAGCCGCCGCGCGTCGATCTCCGCGGTGCAGCGCAAGCTGAAGATCGGCTACAACCGCGCCGCCCGGATGATCGAAGCCATGGAAGTGGCCGGCGTCGTGACCTCCATGAACACCAACGGCTCGCGCGAAGTGCTCGCGCCGCCACCTATGCGCGACTGAGTCGCACCGAGGAGTTATGCAATTGATTCGTTTGCTGTTCGCCTCCGCTCTGCTGTTCGCTCTGGTTCCGGCCCAGGCCGATCAGGCCGCCTCCGTCCAGCGACTCACCGGCCTGCTGCAGAAGGCCGAGACCCTGACGGGTCGCTTTTCGCAGTTGTCCCTCGACGGCACCGGCACCCAACTGCAGGAAACATCCGGCGAAATGGCACTGAAGCGGCCTGGCCAGTTCCGCTGGAAAACCGACGAGCCGATGGCGCAATTGCTGGTTTCCAATGGCAAGAAGGTCTGGCTGTACGACCCGGATCTGGAGCAGGTCACCATTCAGACCCTGGATCAGCGCCTGACCCATACGCCGGCGCTGCTGCTGTCTGGAGACGTTTCGGCCATCAGCGAGAACTTCCAGGTCTCGCACAAGGAAGCCGGCGAGGTCGTCGATTTCACGCTCGAGCCGAAAGCCAAGGACACGCTATTCGATAACCTTCGCCTGTCATTTCGCAATGGCGTGATCAACGACATGCAGATGGTCGACGGTGTCGGGCAGCGCACCAACATCCTCTTCCATGGCGTCAAGCTGAACGAGTCGCTCAAGGCGGACCTGTTCACCTTCGAGATTCCCGAAGGCACCGATGTCATATCCGAGTGAGTCGTAGAGCCGTCGATGGATCTGTTCAGCCGCGCCCCCGTCGCCCAACCGTTAGCCGCACGCCTGCGTGCTGCCAGCCTCGATGAATACGTCGGGCAGGAACATTTGCTGGCGCGCGGCAAGCCGCTGCGCGAGGCGCTGGAGCAGGGCGCGCTGCACTCGATGATCTTCTGGGGCCCGCCGGGCGTGGGCAAGACCACGCTGGCGCAACTGCTGGCCAAGGTGTCCGACGCGCATTTCGAAACCGTCTCGGCGGTTCTGGCCGGGGTAAAGGAGATCCGCCAGGCGGTCGAGATCGCCAAGCAGCAGGCGGCCCAGTACGGTCGCCGCACGATTCTCTTCGTCGATGAAGTACATCGCTTCAACAAATCCCAGCAGGACGCGTTTCTGCCTTATGTCGAGGACGGCACGCTGATTTTCATCGGTGCGACCACCGAGAACCCGTCCTTCGAACTGAACAACGCCTTGCTGTCCCGCGCGCGGGTCTATGTGCTGAAAAGCCTCGACGAAGCCTCCTTGCGCAAGCTGGTCGAGCGCGCGCTGAGCGAATCGAAAGGCCTGGGTGACCTGCATCTGCGCCTGCCCGAAGAGAGTTTCCAGATGCTGGTGGCCGCAGCTGATGGCGATGGCCGCCGATTGCTGAACCTGCTGGAGAACGCCTCGGACCTGGCCGAAGAGGGCGGCGAGATCAGCGTCGAGCTGTTGCAGGATCTGCTGGGCGACAGTCGCCGGCGTTTCGACAAGGGTGGCGAAGCCTTCTACGACCAGATTTCCGCGCTGCACAAGTCGGTACGTGGCTCCAACCCGGATGCGGCGCTGTACTGGTTCGCGCGGATGCTCGACGGTGGTTGCGATCCGCTCTATATCGCGCGACGCGTGGTACGCATGGCCAGCGAGGAAATCGGCAACGCCGATCCGCGGGCGGTCGGGCTGTGTCTTTCCGCCTGGGACGTCCAGGAACGCCTGGGCAGCCCCGAGGGCGAGTTAGCGGTTGCGCAGGCGATCGTCTATCTCGCCTGCGCGCCGAAAAGCAACGCGGTCTACACGGCCTTCAAGGCCGCCAAGCGCGACGTGGCGGAAAACGGCTCGCAGGAGGTCCCGCTGCACCTGCGCAATGCGCCGACCCGCCTGATGAAGGAACTGGGTTACGGAAACGAATACCGCTACGCCCATGACGAGCCGGATGCCTACGCGGCCGGCGAGGACTACTTTCCCGAGGCGATGGAGCCGCGCCAGTACTATCATCCGGTGCCGCGAGGACTGGAGAGCAAGATTCGCGACAAGCTGGAACATCTGGCCCGGCTCGATCGCGAAAGCCCACGGCAACGGAGAAAGACATGATCCGCCTGATGCTGGCCGTCGCCGCGGGCGGGGTGATCGGTACGCTGCTGCGCTTTGCCCTGTCGACCTGGGTATCGACGCACTGGCCGCGACATTTCTATCTGGCGACGCTTGCGGTCAACCTGCTGGGCTGCCTGCTGATCGGCTACCTGTACGCGCTGTTTCTCATGCGCCCGGACGTGTCGCCGGAACTGCGCGGTGGCTTGATCCTCGGCTTTCTAGGGGCGTTCACCACTTTTTCCAGTTTCTCTCTCGACGGCTTGCGGATGCTCGAGAGCGGCCAGCTTGCCACGGCCTTCGGCTACATCGGCCTGAGTGTGCTCGGCGGCTTGCTGGCGACCTGGGCAGGCCTGGCCCTCGGCAGGTTATGAAGCTGGCCGCTATCGCAGTAAACTCCGCTTCCTCTTCGCCTTTCCTCAAAGCTTTCACAGACGAGACTCACCATGCTTGATTCGAAACTGCTACGCACACAGCTGCAAGACGTTGCCGATCGCCTGGCTACCCGCGGTTATCAGCTGGACGTGGCGCGTATCGAGGCGCTGGAAGCACAGCGCAAGACCGTGCAGACCCGCACCGAGCAGCTGCAGGCCGAGCGCAACGCTCGCTCCAAATCCATCGGCCAGGCCAAGCAGCGCGGCGAAGACATCGCGCCGCTGCTCGCCGACGTCGACCGCATGGCTTCCGAGCTGGACGCCGGCAAGCAGGAGCTCGAAGGCATCCAGGCCGAACTGGACCAGTTGATGCTGACGCTGCCGAACCTGCCGCACGAGTCGGTGCCGGTGGGCAAGGACGAGGACGAGAACGTCGAGGTACGTCGCTGGGGCACGCCGAAAAGCTTCGATTTTCCCGTCCAGGATCACGTCGCGCTCGGCGAGCAACACGGCTGGCTGGATTTCGAGACCGCCGCCAAGCTCTCCGGTGCGCGCTTCGCCCTGATGCGCGGGCCGATCGCCCGCCTGCACCGTGCGCTGGCGCAGTTCATGATCGACCTGCACTCCCGCGAGCATGGCTACGAGGAGGCCTACACGCCTTATCTGGTCCAGGCGCCGGCGCTGCAGGGCACCGGCCAGCTACCCAAGTTCGAGGAAGATCTGTTCAAGATCACCCGCGAAGGCGAGGCCGATTTCTATCTGATTCCGACGGCGGAAGTGTCGCTGACCAACATCGTCGCTGGCGAGATTCTCGATGCCAAGCAGCTGCCCCTGAAGTTCGTCGCCCATACGCCGTGCTTTCGCAGCGAAGCCGGTGCGTCCGGCCGCGATACGCGCGGGATGATCCGCCAGCATCAGTTCGACAAGGTCGAAATGGTGCAGATCGTCGAGCCGGGCCAGTCCTTCGAGGCGCTGGAAAGCCTGACGGCGAACGCCGAGAAAGTGCTGCAGCTGCTGGAACTGCCTTATCGGGTGCTGGCGTTGTGCACCGGCGACATGGGCTTCGGGGCGACCAAGACTTACGACCTGGAAGTCTGGGTGCCGAGCCAGGACAAGTACCGCGAGATTTCTTCCTGTTCCAACTGCGGCGACTTCCAGGCACGCCGTATGCAAGCACGTTACCGGAATCCGGAAACCGGCAAGCCCGAACTGGTGCATACGCTCAACGGTTCCGGCCTCGCGGTGGGTCGTACCCTGGTGGCAGTGCTGGAAAACTACCAGCAGGCGGACGGCAGCGTGCGTGTGCCGGAGGTGCTGAAGCCGTACATGGCCGGTATCGAAGTGATCGGCTGAAAGGGTTCTGGAGCGTTTCCGGTGCGGTAAATTGCCCCGTCAGGTGCCGCTTCAGGGCTCGATCCGGACTCCTTGATTCCCGACAAGGGCCACCATCGGCGTAACGGCTGAGATGGCCCTTACCTTTCATGGACACCAGGACTCGCTGATGGATTTCTTGCCGCTGTTCCACAACCTCAAGGGCCGCTTGGTGCTGATCGTCGGCGGCGGCGATATCGCACTGCGCAAGGCGCGGCTGTTATCCGAAGCGGGCGCGGTGTTGCGTGTGGTGGCGCCCCAGATCGAGGCACAGCTGGCCAAATTGTTGCAACAGAGCGGCGGGCATTCCTTCAAGCGTGGTTATGCGAGCGACGATCTCGCTGGCTGCGTCCTGGCGGTAGCCGCCACCGATGACGAGCCGCTCAACGCGCAGGTGTCACGGGATGCAAAGGCACTCGGCATTCCGGTGAATGTGGTGGACTCCCCCGAACTGTGCACGGTGATTTTCCCGGCCATCGTCGACCGCTCGCCACTGATGATTGCTGTCTCCAGTAGCGGCGACGCACCGGTGCTGGCGCGCCTGGTTCGCGCACGGATCGAAACCTGGATTCCCTCGGCATACGGACAGCTGGCCGGGTTGGCGAAGAAATTCCGTGCCCAGGTCAAGGCGTCGTTGCCAGACGTGCAGCAGCGTCGGGTGTTCTGGGAGGATGTTTTTCAGGGAGCCATCGCCGAGCGCGCGCTCGCCGGGCAGGAGCAGGAGGCCGAGCGGTTACTGCAGGCCAAACTGTCAGGCGCCGCCCCGCGAAGCCTGGGCGAGGTCTATCTGGTTGGCGCCGGCCCTGGCGATCCCGATCTGCTCACTTTTCGCGCTCTGCGCCTGATGCAACAGGCGGACGTGGTGCTCTACGACAGGCTGGTGGCACCCGCGATTCTCGACATGTGCCGGCGTGATGCCGATCGAATCTACGTGGGCAAGCAGCGCGCCGATCATGCTGTCCCGCAGGAGCAGATCAACCAGCAGCTGGTAACGCTGGCCAGACAGGGCAAGCGGGTGCTGCGATTGAAGGGCGGAGATCCCTTCATCTTCGGTCGTGGTGGGGAAGAGATCGAGGAACTGGCGGCCAACGGCATTCCCTTCCAGGTGGTGCCGGGCATCACCGCTGCCAGTGGTTGTGCCGCCTATTCCGGTATACCGCTGACCCATCGCGATTACGCGCAATCGGTCCGTTTCGCCACCGGGCATCTCAAGGACGGCAGTTGCGATCTGCCCTGGGCCGACCTAGTCGCGCCAAGCCAGACCCTGGTGTTCTACATGGGCCTGGTCGGCTTGCCGGTGATCTGCCAGCAACTGATCGCCCATGGCCGTGGCGCTGACACGCCAGCGGCGCTGATCCAGCAGGGCACCACCAGCAAGCAGCGGGTATTTACCGGAACGCTGGCCGATCTGCCCGAGCTTGTCGCGAGCCAGCAGGTGCAGGCACCGACCTTGGTCATCGTCGGTGAGGTCGTGACGCTTCGCGACAAGCTGGCGTGGTTCGAGGGAATGGCCGAGCGGGGGTAATTCAACGCGACCAGATGCCCTTACCGGGCAGTCGCGCACGATCATGCGCGCGGTCCAGCGCCAACTGCGGCCCCTTCGGAACGATGCCGTTGGCGTTGATGTGGCGATGGCTTGCGTAGTAATGGCTCTTGATGTGGGTGAAATCGACGGTTTCGGCGATGCCAGGCCATTGATAGAGTTCGCGCAGCCAGTTCGACAGGTTCGGGTAATCCTCGATCCGCCGCAGGTTGCACTTGAAGTGGCCGTGATAGACGACGTCGAAGCGGATGACGGTGGTGAAGAGCCGCCAGTCAGCTTCAGTGAGAAATTCGCCGGTCAGGTAGCGTCGCTCCGCCAGGCGCTGTTCCAGCCAGTCCAGTTCGCTGAAGAGTTCGTCGAAAGCCGCTTCGTAGGCTTTCTGCGTGGTGGCGAATCCGGCACGGTAGACGCCGTTGTTGACCCTGGGGTAGATCCGCGCGTTGAGGTCGTCGATTTCCGCGCGCAGTGGTTCGGGGCAAAGATCCAGCTTCGAGCCGGTCAATCCGTCGAAGGCACTGTTGAAGATGCGGATCAGCTCGGATGATTCGTTGTTGACGACGCGCTGCTGCTGGCGATCCCAGAGCACCGGTACCGTCACGCGGCCGGTGTAGTTGTCATCATCGATGGTGTAGCGCTGGTGGAGGTACTGCAGCCCATCGAGCGCATCACCGCTAGAACCGGTGCTCTTGTCGAAGGTCCAGCCATGCTCGGCCATCAGCCAACTGACTACAGATACGTCGATCAGCGGCTCGAGCTGCTTGAGCTTGCGGTAGATCAGTGTGCGGTGGGCCCAGGGACAGGCGAGCGAAACATAGAGGTGATAGCGCCCGGCTTCGGCCTTGACCGCCGGCCGACCATCGGGACCGGGCGAGCCGTCCGCGGTCACCCAGTCGCGACGTTGCGCCTGTTCGCGCTGGAATTCGCCGTCATCGCTGTTTTCGTACCACCTATCCTGCCACTGACCATCGACCAGAAGTCCCATGACTGCCTCCTCGTTATGAACGTTAGGGGCACTCTAGGGGACAAGGTTCGATGGATGGGGCCTAATGACGGGACAAATCCATCGTTCAGTTCGATGAATTCCGGTGCTGCCAATACTGCCTTGCCAGCGCGAATGCCTGTTCCCGTGATTGGCCCAGGCCGCGCAGGGCCAGCGCCATGGTCGCCACGACGGCCAGCTCACCATAGGCGTCCTCGGCGCCGTCCCATACGGCCAGCAGATGCTGCGGGTCCAGTTGTGCGGGCTTTACGTGACGCTGTGGCGACAGGGCAGGCCAGTCCTCATCCCAGCTGGCGCCGGTTTCGGTGCCGTATAGATGAGCGATGCCGTCGGGGTTGACTTCGATTTCCCCGCCTTCGCCCTTGATGACGATCGCGGTGTCGCCCAGCAGGCGGCTGGCTTCGCGGTGATTGGCCTGGTAGCCAGGGTGGAAGATGCTCTGCAGGCCGCAGCGGGCGCCGAGTGGGTTGAGAATGCGCGCCAGCGAGTGAATCGGCGAGCGCAGTCCGAGCACGTTGCGCTGTTCGATCATTCGCTGCAGCAGAGGCATCCAGGCACGCAACGGCATGAAGGCCACCTCGCCGCGATCCAGCGTGGCGGCGACCGTTTCCCAGTCTTCGCAGCGGGCCATGCCGAGCAGGTCGAGCAATTGCTCGGTATACATGCGCCCCGCGGTGTGGGCGCCGCCGCCATGCATCAGGATGCGAACGCCATTCTGTGCCAGGCATTTCGCGGCAAGCAGGTACCAGGGCAGGTGGCGTTTCTTGCCGGCATAGGTCGGCCAGTCGATGTCCACGGCAAGGGTGGGCGCCTGGATGCGTTCGCGAACGGCTTCGGTGAAACCGGCGAGTTCTTCGGCGCTTTCCTCCTTGTGACGCAGCAGCATCAGGAAGGCACCGAGCTGGGTGTCCTCGACCTTGCCGTCGAGCAGCATACCCATGGCTTCGCGGGCTTCCTCGCGGGTCAGATCGCGTGCGCCGCGCTTGCCCTTGCCGAGAATCCGCACGAAGACGGCGAAGGGGTGTTCTGCTGGCGTGACGATGCTCATATGCAGTTGCTCGGTTTCGGCAGGCCAGCCAGCTTGGCGGCGAGCTTGGCCGGCGTGCCTTTGAATAGACGGTTGAGGTGCATGCTGTTGCCCTTGTCGGGGCCGAGTTTCAAGGCGGTGTATTTGATCAGCGGGCGCGTTGCGGGTGACAGCTGGAACTCATCATGAAAAGCACGTAGCAGACGCAGGATTTCCCAGTGCTCGTCTTCTAACTTCAGGTCTTCCAGCAGGGCGAGGGCCTCGGCCACCGGCTCGCTCCAGTCGTTCAGGTCAGCCAGATAGCCTTCCTGGTCGATTTCGATGGGTCGGCCGTCGACGATCAAGGTGTTCATAACCAGGCATTGGTCCGGTCATAGCGACAGCAGAGCTCGACGAAGCCGGCATAGTCGATCGCTTGCAATCGTTCGGGTAGCGCCGCCAGGCCGCGCGCGACGACATCTTCCTCCAGGGCGAACAGCGCGATGCTGCCAGGCATCGAGTCCAGGGCTTGTCGCTGGGCCGCGCCGGCCTGCAGCGCATAAACGGCATCGCCACTGAGCAGCAAGGCATCCTCCGCGGCCAGCAGTTGTAGGCAGCTGGCCAGGCGGTTGTCGGCGAAAGGGGAGTGCGAAAGCAGGTGCAAGGTGGCCATTAGAGCGTTATCACCTGGTCGTAGCGGTTGATGAGGGCGCGCAGGGCGGCGTCGTCCAGGACTTCTACCGGTAGCGACAACGCGTTCTGGTCCAGGCCGCGTTCCTGGAGGCTGCGCTGGGCTGCGTACAGCGAGTCGACGCCAAACATGGGCAATGCCTGCAGGTTGGCAGTGAGATCTTTCTGCTGCAGTTGCGCTGATTGCTGCGCCTGCACCAGCTGGAACGCGCCATCATCGAGAAACAGCATGCCCAGGGGTAGCTCGAAGGCGCCTCCGGCCAGCGCGATATCCAGCGCTTCGCGCGCCGATGGGCCGGACCAGGGCGATTGTCGAGTAATGATCAGCATGGAGCGCGCCATCAGTGGCCTCCGAAGCAGACGAGGCGGTCGGCTTGTTGCGCCGCTTCGTGCAGCTGGCCCAGGCCGGAAAGCTCCCAAGCGGGTGAGAGATTGGCAGCGGGCCGCATATGGCGTTTGGCTTCCTGTGCGTCAAGCACGCCACGGCGCAGGCCGGCGGCGATGCAGACGACGCCGTCGAGCGCATGGCTACGAACAAAACACTCCCATTCACCGACCAGGTCGAGCTCATCCTGTGCGGTCACGATATTGGCCGACGCACTGTGCACGCCGTCTTGATAGAGAAACAACCGGGTGATTTCGTGCCCACCGGCAAGCACGGCCTCGGCGAAGCGCAATGCGCGCCGCGAAGCGGGGGAGTGAGCTGGTGAAAACAGAGCGATAACGAATTTCATGGCGCACCTTGCTAGCTGAGCGACATGATACGCCAGCTGCAGAAACGAAAAAGCCCGCCGAAGCGGGCTCGTTCACTGACTAGCGATCAGTCGTCGCCGCCCATGATACCCATCAGCTGCAGCAGGCTGATGAACAGGTTGTACAGCGAAACGTACAGACCGATGGTGGCCATGATGTAGTTGCGCTCGCCGCCATGGATGATGGCGCTGGTCTGGTAGAGGATGCAGACCGAGGAGAACAATACGAAGCCGGCGCTGATCGCCAGTTGCAAGCCGCTGATCTGGAAGAAGAAGCTTGCGACCATCGCGCCCAGCAGGACGAAGAAGCCGGCGGTGATGAAACCGCTGAGGAAACTCATGTCTTTGCGGGTTATCAGCACGAAGGCGGACAGACCGAAGAACACCAGCGCCGTCATCGATAGCGCCGAGGCGATCAGCTCACCCCCGTTGGCGGTACCCAGATACATGTTGAGAATCGGGCCGAGCGTATAACCCATGAACCCGGTCAGCGCGAAAGTTGAAAGCAGACCCCAGGCTGAATTGCGCAGCTTCGCTGTGAGGAAGAACAGGCCGTAGAAGCCGATCAACACCACGAAGATGTTCGGGTAGGCCGCATTGGCCTGCATGGCCATGTAGGCGACTAGGCCACTGAAGCCGAGGGTCAAAGCCAGAAGGCTATAAGTGTTGCGCAAGACGCGGCTGACTTCCCGTTGTTCAACCTGCGTGTGCGTAGATGCGTACTGTTGCTTGAGCATTGCGACACTCCTGTAGATGTCTTCAGCCTGAGGCGAATTGACTCGGATCATAGCAGAGCTTTTGTTGCAGCCTAACAACAGAGTTTGACAGTGTGTTTCGTTCCGGTACTATTGCGCCCGCTCTCTGCGGAGGAGTGGCAGAGCGGTTGAATGCAACGGTCTTGAAAACCGTCGAAGGGGAAACTCTTCCGTGAGTTCGAATCTCACCTCCTCCGCCATATCTAACGTGAAGGCCCCATTTCTGGGGCCTTCAGCGTTTCTGGGAAGACGAAACACCTGTGTGAGTGCTCCATCTTCTTCCCATGCGCGACAGAGCATCAGGCTATGCGTCCTCACCGGCTTTTTGACATTGGTGCGGTAGGAATTCCGAATGTCCATATGGGGTTGCGGCGGGATGCGCGACAAATGTGACCCGCCATAGCGATATGCCGTCTAGATCGGACTGTAGAGAGGTAACCATGCGCGATCCTTTTGAAGAATCCTTGCGTGACATGCTTAACGCTCAGACCGCACATGATGACGACGCTTGTCTGGATCGCGTGTTGAAAACCGCCAACCGCCAGGTTGGCGCCGGCGACCTGTTCGGTCTGATGGGCCATTGTCTGCAGGCCGTGCTGATTGCTTTCAGCAGCGGTGCACCACACGCCTCGACTGTCGCGCGTCGCCGTTCTTCGTCTCATTCTTCTTTCGATAGGGCTGACTGATCATGGAACTCGATCCCTGGAGCCAGAGCTTGCTGGGTGCGATGAGCGCGCTTTGGGCTCCTATTGCTGCATTCATACCGCGTTTGTTTGGTGCGTTATTGGTCGTAGCTGTCGGTTTTGTGGTTGCCAAGTTGTTGGACACCTTGCTATCCAAGGTTCTGGCGAAAGTGGGTGTGGATCGACTCGTTGCTGGCACCGGAGTAACCAAGTTGCTCGGGCGTGCCGGGATACGCCTGCCGATATCGGCCCTGATCGGAAAGATTGTTTATTGGTTCGTGCTGTTGATATTCCTGGTGTCGGCTGCCGAATCTCTGGGCCTCGCTCGTGTTTCCGCGACACTCGATATGCTCGCGCTGTACGTCCCGAAGGTCTTCGGCGCAGGAGTGATCCTCCTTGTCGGTGTGCTACTGGCCCAGTTGGTCAATGGCCTGGTTCGTGGCGCTGCAGAGGGTGTTGGTCTCGAGTATGCCAGCGGTCTCGCGCGGATCGCTCAGGGACTGGTGATCATCATCATCATTTCGGTCGCAATTGGTCAGCTTGAAGTCAAAACCGAGCTGCTCAATTATGTAATCGCGATTGCTCTGATCTCCGTTGGTTTGGCTGCCGCGCTGGCGCTGGGTCTCGGTAGCCGTGAGCTGGTCAGCCAGATCCTTGCCGGCATTTATGTACGCGAACTCTACGAAGTCGGCCAGCGGGTGCGTCTTGAAGGGTCGCAGCTTGAAGGCGAAATAGAAGAAATCGGCACAGCCAAGACATTACTGCTCACCGATGAAGGTGAGTTGGTCTCGGTCGCAAATAGAGTGCTGCTAGAACAGCGCGTAAGCAGCCGTTAGGCCCGGTAATCTGGTAAAGTGCGCCGCCCCTTTTCGATGTCTACCGTGAACGGCGGCCACGACTTTTGCCGGTTCGAAGCGTCTTGACTAAAACCCACCCATCTACCACGAGCTACGATCCGCGCCAGCTTTCCGATGAAGAGCTGGTGCAGCGTGCCCATGCGGAACTGTTCCATATAACGCGCGCCTACGAAGAGCTGATGCGGCGCTATCAACGCACGCTGTTCAATGTATGTGCTCGTTACTTGGGAAACGACCGAGACGCGGATGATGTTTGTCAGGAAGTAATGCTCAAGGTTTTGTACGGCTTGAAGAACTTCGAGGGCAAGTCAAAGTTCAAGACCTGGCTATATAGCATTACCTATAACGAGTGCATTACGCAGTATCGAAAAGAGAGGCGCAAGCGGCGCTTACTTGATGCGCTAAGCCTCGATCCGGTCGAAGAGGCGTCTGAGGAAAAGGCGCCGAATATCGAGGAAAAGGCGGGGCTAGACAAGTGGCTGGTTCATGTGAACCAAATTGATCGGGAGATTCTGGTTCTGCGCTTCGTGGCGGAACTCGAGTTTCAAGAGATCGCCGACATCATGCATATGGGTTTAAGCGCAACGAAGATGCGTTACAAGCGCGCATTGGATAAACTGCGCGAAAAATTTTCGGGAATTGCTGAAACTTAACGGCAACAGGCTGTCTTAGTGAGTAGCGAACAGCTTGGGCCTAGAGACAGCCGGTTTCCTTAGATTGTTCTGATACTCACCACCAGATGGGGATTTACGGATGAAACTTAAAAACACCTTGGGCGTTGTAATTAGCTCTATGGTCGCAGCCACTTCTCTTAGCGCGTTTGCCCAAGGGCAGGGTGCAGTAGAGGTAGAAGCATTCGGCAAACATTATTTTACCGATAGCTCGCGCGACGTTCAGCGTGACGGCGAGCTGTACGGAGCAGGTGTCAGCTACTTCCTGACCGACGATGTTTCGCTTGGCCTGTCCTATGGTGAATACCATGACCTGACGTCCAAGGATCCTGTGGGTGCGGGCGGTCACAAGAACATCAAGGGTAGCCTGACTTCTCTCGATGCTGCTTACCACTTCGGCCAGCCGGGTGTCGGCCTGCGTCCTTACGTTTCGGCAGGCGCCGCGCATCAGAGCATCGGCCAAGCCAACCGTGGCGGTCGTGATCGCAGCACTTTCGCCAATATCGGTACCGGTGTTAAGTACTACTTCACTGAAAACTTCTTTGCCAAGGCAAGCGTAGATGGGATGTACAACATCGATGCTGACGAAGGTGAGTGGATGGCCGGCGTAGGTGTTGGTCTGAACTTTGGTGGCGGTGCGCAGCAACAGGTTGCCCAAGTCGAGCCTACTCCTGAGCCCGCACCGGCTCCGATCGTCGACAACGAGCCAGAGCCGGAACCAGAGCTGGTTCGCGTTGAGCTCGACGTCAAGTTCGATTTTGACCGGGCCCGTGTGCGCGAAGAAAGCTACAGCGATATCAAGAACCTGGCTGACTTCATGCAGCAGTACCCGCAGACCAGCACGACCGTTGAAGGTCACACTGACTCCGTCGGTACCGATCAGTACAACCAGCGTCTGTCCGAGCGTCGTGCTCAGGCTGTTCGCGAGGTCCTGGTCAATCAATACGGTGTAGAGAGCCAGCGTGTTGACTCGGTTGGTTATGGTGAGACTCGTCCGGTTGCCGATAACAGCACCGAAGAAGGTCGTCAGATCAACCGCCGTGTAGAAGCCGAAGTCGAAGCACAGGTTCGTTAATTCGTAGCTGATTTCGAAGAAACCCGGTAGTACCGAAAGGCCGTTCACTCTAGTGGAACGGCCTTTTCGGTTTTGTCAGACGGGTATTTGCTCATCACCGTCCTTTGGTCCTGAGCCTTGAGCGGTGATTCAAGCAGCACGCTGGCTTCTCGCTCCTGCGCCGCTCATCTCGGGCAACCATCGCGATAATTATGGTGCTCGCTCATAGCAAAATCGCAGATCCTCCGGTATTGCCATCACTGTGTTCGTCCCAACTGCTCGCCGAGCCTTTTGAGCTTCAGCAACGAGCGGCAGGTGATTGGCTTCCAATGCTAGGCCGCAACGACGGCGCGTCACGTCTCGCTTCATCCTATCCAATTCTTGAAAAGCCGGTAACGTCGCGCGCGCCGGTCACTGTACGACTGTGCTTTAACAAGGAGCCGATCTGTCCGTGAGTTCAGTGCCGGCCTGGAAGACCGTGTCTATATGGCCAGACCGGAGCGTACTCACTCGCCAAGCCGGGCCACAATATCGGTGATCCCTTCGGCTCGACCAGATGGCCGAGGCGCGACCGGGAAACTGCACCGCTAAACAAAACGCTCACTGTGCTTATTGTCCTCGCTGCGGCTATCTAGAATGGCTGCTCAAATGCCCGCACCACGGTCTTTCTCATGCCTTCGCATCGCTCATCGTTGCTGCTCGTGGGTGCGTTCATCGCGCTCTATCTGGTTTGGGGCTCTACCTATTTCGTGATCAAGATAGGTGTGCAATCTTGGCCGCCTATGCTTCTCGCCGGGCTGCGTTTCGTCATTGCTGGTGGGCTTATGTTTGCCTGGCTGCGGTGGCGTGGTGTGCCTGTGCCGACCGGCAAAGAGTGGCGGTCATGCGCCATCGTCGGTTTCCTACTGCTCAGCTGTGGCAACGGTGGTGTGACCATTGCCGAGCATCTGGGCGTAGCCTCGGCAGTGGCTGCGCTTGCGATTGCAACGGTGCCACTATTTGCGTTGTTGTTCGGGTTGATCTGGGGCCAGCGCACCACTGGACTGGAGTGGGGTGGCATCCTGCTCGGGCTGATTGGGATCGGCCTGCTCAATCTCGGTCATAACCTTCAAGCCAGTCCCTTGGGGGCGATGCTGGTACTGATCGCGGCGGCAAGCTGGGCGTTCGGCTCGATGTGGAGTCGGCATCTCAGCCTGCCGGGCGGTGCGATGGCGAGCGCTGCGCAGATGCTTGTCGGCGGAGTGGTATTGCTTCTCGGCAGCGCCGCGAGCGGTGAGCGCATGCAGCAGGCACCTGATTTATCCGGCTGGCTTGCGCTTGCCTATCTGACGCTGTTTGGCTCCATCGTCGCGTTCAGCGCTTATCTCTACCTGCTCAAGCATGTACGACCCGCCGCAGCTACCAGCTACGCCTATGTCAATCCGGTGGTTGCGGTACTGCTGGGCATCACCTTTGCCGGCGAGCGGATCGGTGCAGAAGAGTGGTTGGCGATGACGGTCATCGTAAGTGCCGTCGTGCTGATTGGATTGCCGCAATGGCGCCGACCGAGGGTTGCAGCGAGCGTGAAGTCTGCCTGACGCGCTGGTGTCACACCAGCGCGCAACGGTTGTATGATGAGTTCGCTTTTCTGTGACTGAGTCTTCCGTGCCACTGTCTGGATAGCACTCACTCATCCGGCTTTGTCACCCAACTCGTGTTTCATCACCTCGACAGGCGAATCGATGCCAGCTGAGAAATCACCCGCCAACGACACGTTTTTCATCCTGTCGCTGGTCGTCTTCAACTTCATTTCCTTCATTTCGATCGGCATCCCACTCGCATCGCTGCCGGCCTATATCCACGAAAACCTAGGCTTTAGCACTGCCGTCGCGGGCATCGTCATCGGTGCTCAGTACCTCACTACTTTGCTCTGCCGTCCCTTGGCTGGACGCCTTGCGGATGAGCGAGGCGCGAAGAAAACCGTGCTGATCGGGATGGCGTCCGGGCTTGTAAGTGGTGTGCTGCTGCTTATTTCGGCGTTGCTCGAATCCTGGCCGGTGGTGGGTATCGGCGTGATGGTCATGAGCCGGCTGGTCCTGGGCTTCACGCAAAGTCTGATCGGCATTTCCGCGATCAGCTGGGGCATCACCCGTCTCGGACCGCAAAGCACGGCACGCATGATTTCCTGGAACGGCATTGCCGCTTATGGCGGCGTCGGTATCGGTGCGCCGCTGGGTGTGTTTCTTGCTCAATCGCTGGGGCTGTGGAGTCTGGGGGCGGTGACCATGCTGTTGGCTGCGCTCGGCTTGGCGCTGGCCTGGCGACGGGACGATGCGCCGCTCAATCCGGGGGTGCGGCTACCGTTTGGCAAGGTGTTGTGGAAGGTCGCGCCGCCTGGCATCAGTCTGGCGTTGGCCACCATCGGCTACGGGACGTTAACGGCTTTCATTGCGCTGTATTACAACGCGCGTGGCTGGGATGGGGCCGCCTGGTGCTTGACGGCCTTCGCCTTCGCCTTCATCGGGACACGGCTGCTATTTCCCAATCTGATCAACCGAGTGGGCGGCTATTCCGTCGCGGTGATCTGTTTAGCCGTAGAGATTCTTGGCCTGGTCATGCTTTGGCTCGCCGAGGCGCCGGGCGTTGCACTCGCCGGGTCGGCGCTGACCGGGTGTGGCCTGTCTTTGCTCTATCCGGCGTTGGGCGTAGGTGTGGTGTCGCGTGTTGGGGTCGCTAACCGTAGTTCGGGGCTCAGTGTGTTCGCCATGTTCTTCGATCTGGCGCTGGGGTTGTCCGGCGCGATCATGGGGGCGTTGGCAATTTACATCGGTATGCAGAGCATCTTTCTCGGTGCAGCTGCCGTGGCAGTCGCCAGCCTGGGGATCGTATGGCTATTGCTGAAGCAGGAGCGCAGGGCAGAGGTCAGCTAGTGCCGGCTTCTCACGGCTCGCTGGCGGATGCCGTCGATACAGCGTCGTGTTCAAGCTGCCCCAGGGCGATGGCTCCGAGATCGGCTTGCAGCTTACTCATGTAGTGCAAAAAGTTGACGCTGTCATCGAAGCTGAAGCCCTTCAACCCCTGCTCATAGAACTCCTGGATGCGTACCTGTAGTGCATCCCAATAGGTCCGGCCTTGGGCCGTCAGCCTGACCAGTCGTGCGCGTCCATCGTCCGGATGTGGCACGCGTTGCACATGTTGATCGCGCTCCATGCGCTTGAGCACTCCATCCAGGCTCTGACGGCTGACCACTAGATACTCGGTGAGCTGGTTGAATGAGATGCCGTCTTCGTAACCTGGTCGCGACAAAGCCCCTAACACGGCCCATTGCACGGTGCTAATGCCCATCTCTTTCTGCACCTGTCGCTGCAACACGTTGCCGGTTTGAAACAACCGGAAGAAAAGCCGGTTGGGAATGCTCTTGGTTTCAATCGCGGTCATTTCGTTTCCTTGCGACCCATGGAAGAACGCGGCAATGCGCATTTCGGCATGAGGCGGGGTTATCGGGGCAAGTATTCGCGGGCGATGATATTTTTCATGATCTGCGCCGTGCCGTCACCAATCTGTAGCCCCAGCACGTCACGCATGCGCTGAGCGAAGGGCAGATCCTCGCCCCATCCGGTGTGGCCGTGGGCGAGCATGCACTGTTTGACCACATCGAAAGCCAGCTTCGGTGCCCACCATTTGTTCATTGCGGCTTCCGCATTGTGCCGTTGGCCGGAGTCCTTCAGCCATAACGCGTAGAAACATTGCAGGCGAGCCGCTTGCACGTAGGTCTGGTACTCGGCGAGCGGGTGAGTCAGTCCCTGAAACGCTCCCAATTGCTGGCCGAACGCCTGTCTCTCGGTGAGCCACTGCCAGGTTTCGTCCAGCGATTGCTGAGCCACTGCGAGGCATTGCAGGCCAATCAAAGCTCGGCTGTAGTCGAAACCCTGCATGACCTGCTTGAAACCTTTGCCCTCGTCACCCAGCCGATGGCCGGCGGGCACTTCGACGTTGTCGAAGAAGATCGAGCCACGTCCGATAGCGCGCTGGCCAGCATCTTCGAAGCGGGTGGTGCTCACGCCAGGGAGATTCATCGGCACGAGAAAGGCGCTGATACCGTTGGCACGTGACTCCTGGCTGCCGGTGCGGGCGAAAACCACTGCGACGTCCGCCTGGTCGGCCATGGAAATGGAGGTTTTTTCGCCGTTCAGGATATAGGTGTCGCCCCTGTTTTCGGCTTTCATGCGCAAGCTTGCCGCGTCGGAGCCACCGCTGGGTTCGGTCAGCGCAATGCAGACGATCCTGCGCCCGGCAGTGATTTCGGTCAGCCATTCGCCCGCCAGCTCGGGGCTGGCGTGCTGGCTGATGATTTGGCCGTTGAGCGAGGCCAGCAGCGGGATATAGCCGACATTGAAGTCGCCACGGGAAACTTCTTCGACGATGATTCCTGCGGTCACGCAGTCCAGCCCGCTGCCGCCGTACTGCTCCGGCAGCTCGCCGCCGAGAAGACCCATGTCGCCCATCTGCTGGATGACTTCACGCCCGATGACGCCAGCCTGGTCGCGTTTGCGATAGCCGGGAGCAAGCACCTCGGCGCTGAAGCGAGCGACGCTTTCGCGGATGGCGTTCTGTTGTTCGTTGAAGGCGAAATTCATGGTGATCTCCGGGGCTGCCGTTCTGTCAGTTAGCTGCCCCGGCGCGATGCTGGGGCGCACCGCGTTACTTGTAGAACTTACGGAAGTCCGGCTTGCGCTTTTCCTTGAACGCGGCGGTACCTTCCTTTGCCTCGTCGGTGTCGTAATACAGACTCAGCGCCTGCATGCCGAGCCCGCCGATACCGGCGATGTTTTCACTATCAGCATTGAACGAGCGCTTGGCGATGGAGAGAGCGGTGGGGCTCTTCTCGAGGATCTCGTCGCACCATTTCTGCACTTCGGCATCAAGCTCTTTGTGCGGCACCACGGCATTCACCAGCCCCCATCCCAGCGCCTGCTGAGCGCTGTATTTGCGGCACAGATACCAGATCTCTCGCGCGCGCTTTTCACCGACGACGCGCGCCAGATAGGCGGTGCCGAATCCTGGATCGACTGAGCCGACCTTGGGCCCGACCTGGCCAAAAATAGCCTGATCCGAGGCAATGCTGAGATCGCAGATCACGTGCAACACATGTCCACCACCAATGGCGAAGCCGTTGACCCGCGCGATGACAGGCTTGGGCACTTCACGAATCAGGCGCTGTAATTCCTCGACCGGCAGGCCTATCAGCCCGCGGCCGTCGTACTGGCCCGCATGAGCGCTCTGGTCGCCACCGGTGCAGAACGCCTTGTCGCCAGCGCCTGTGAAGACGATGACGCCAACGGACTTGTTCCAACCCGCACGGTTGAAGGCGTCGATCAACTCCATGCACGTCTGACCGCGAAAGGCGTTGTAGCGGTCTGGGCGATTGATCGTGATGGTCGCGACGCCGTCGTTTTCGGTGTAGAGAATGTCTTCGTAATTCATGATGAGTCTCCTGTTTAGCCGGCCATGGTCAATCCGCCGGACACGGAAATGACCTGTCCGGTGATGAAATCGGCATCGTCACTGGCAAGCAGACAGACGATGCCTGGATAGTCTTCTGGCTGGCCGAGGCGACGCTTGGGTACGGCGTTCTTGAAGGCTTCAAGCAGTTTTTCCGGGTTGTTTGAAGTTGCTGCCACGCTTTTCAGGAGCGCCGTGTCGGTGGGGCCGGGGCAGACCACGTTGAGATTGATATTCTTGCTTGCCAGCTCGCGGGCAAGAGTCTTCGACAGGCCGATCAGACCGGCCTTGCAGGCGGCGTAGACAGCCTCGCCGGAGGAGCCGACACGGGCGGCATCGGAGGCGATGTTGATGACCTTGCCGCCGCCGGCTTCGAGCATCTTCGGTAGCACCACGTGGTGCATGTTGAGCGCGCCGGTCAGGTTGACGTCGATCAGTTGCTGCCATGAACCGGGTTCGGTCTTGAGGAAGGGCATGAAACGGTCGAAGCCGGCGTTGTTGATCAATATGGTCGGCACACCCAGCTCGCTTTCCACACGGTTCACCGTCTCGACGATGGCGGCGTAATCGGTGATGTCGGCGGCGTAGGCCTTGGCCTGGCCAGCCGCTTCGACAATCAGTTCGGCGGTCGTCTGAGCAGCCGCTGCGTCGCGGTCTAGCACCGCGACACGGCTGCCCTCAGCGGCGAAACGCAGGCACAGGGCACGGCCAATTCCGCCGCCGCCGCCGGTGATGATCACGGTTTTTTCACGTAGGCCTTTCATGTGCGTACTCCAGTTAAACGCGTGTCAGGTCAGGCAGGTTTTGCCGCAGGGAAGGCAGATGTTCTTAGCCTGTTCGCGCAGTTTGAATTTCTGGATTTTTCCCGAAGGTGTGCGCGGCAATGCCGGGAGCACTTCCAGGTATTCGGGCAGGTAGTTGCGGGTGAGTTTTTGCTCGAGGAGAAAACTGACCACGTCCTGCAGGCTCAATGATTGATGGCCTTCATGCAGCGTGACGTAGGCACAAAGGCGTTCGCCCAGACGGTCATCGGGACAACCGACCAGCGCCACGGCGGAAATGGCCGGGTGCTTGTAGAGGAGGTTTTCGATCTCTACCACTGGCACGTTTTCGCCGCCTCGGATGACGACGTCCTTGGTACGACCGGTGATGCGGATGTAGCCATGTGCGTCCATGCGCGCAAGATCGCCGGTGGGAAACCAGCCGTGCTCATCTACGTTGTAAAGGTCCGGGCGTTTCAGATAGCCGATGAACAGACTGGCGCCCCGCACCAGGAGATTGCCTTCCGTGCCGTGCGGCACCGGTTCGCCGCGCTCGTCGACGACGCGCACCTCCATGTAAGGGAGCGCCACGCCATCGGTGCCGATGGCACGTTCCGGCTCGTCTTCCGGGTGCGTCATGGTCACCGCGCCGTTCTCGGTCATGCCCCATGCGGAGACGATCCGGGCATTGATGGCGGCGCCGGCTCGTTCAACCAGTGCGCTCGGAATCGGTGCGCCAGCGGAGACGAAGATGCGCAGCGAAGCCAATTCGTCCTGATGCTTAGGTGCGATCTCAATCAGATCGGCCAGAAAAGGCGTAGAGGCCATGGTGAAGGTCGGGCGCTCTGCCTTGGCGACCTGGACGGCATAAGCCGAATCCCATACGTCCTGCAGCACGCATGCGCCGTTCAGGTAGATGGGCATCATCAGGCCGTACAGAAAGCCGGTCTGATGGGCCATCGGTGAGGCCATGAAGACGATGTCCGCGTTGCTCAGATGCAGGCGATCGGCATAGGGGCGGATGTTGCTCCACAGCGTATTGCTGCTATGCAGGACGCCCTTCGGCTCGCCCGTGGTGCCAGAGGTGTAGAGCAGCTGCACGACATCATCGCCGTGCGGCCGTCGCTCGGCGAATAGCGCCTGGGTATCGAGTTCTTCTTCCCAGGCGCGATCCAGCAAAACCCGTTGGAAGCAGCGGTCCTCATCGTTGCTATCGATTACCAGCACATGCTCGAGCGCGGGAAGGTCGTCGCGCAGGCCGTCCACCATCGCCGCATAGTCGAAGCTGCGGAACGACTGCGGGATTACCAGCACGCGGCTCTGGGCGTAGCTGAGCATGAAGCGCAGCTCTCGTTCGCGAAAGATCGGCATCAGCGGATTGAGCACAGCGCCGATGCGCACGCAGGCAAGGTGCAGCGCGGTCATCTGCCACCAGTTCGGAAGCTGGCAGGACACCACTTCTCCCTTGTTCACGCCAAGCGAAGCCAGGCCGGCAGCCATGCGAGTAACGATTTGATTCAGCTCCCCATAGCTGAGCGCGCGGCGCTCATTTTGACTCACGCGATAGGCGACGACGGCGGGGGAGTCGGCTGCGCTGGCTACGGCTTGGTCGAGATAATCCGTAATGATCGTGTCATTCCAGGCGCCGGATCCGAGCATCGATGCGCGGCGTTCGGCTGACACCGTTGCGGTGATATTCATGGATAAACCACCTCTTGTTTTGGGTAGCGTCGTTCTTGTCGTGGGCGAAAGGAACTACTGATCGCTGAGGGGGAAGATAAGATCGCATAAACAACTATGTCAACATGTTGTCTTTATCCTGGGTGTGGCTAGACTCGCTTCACCGCTCAGCCAAGCCCGTGCGAAGCGGGACAACGGGAGATACTCATGGAATACAACAACATCCTGACCGAACGGCACGGTGCCGTTGGGCTCATTCGATTGAATCGTCCGCAAGTACACAACGCATTGAATGATCGACTGATGACCGAACTGGGTACCGCGCTGCGCGGGTTTGAAAGCAATAGCGAGATCCGAGCAATGGTCATCACAGGTAACGAAAAGGCCTTTGCCGCAGGTGCAGACATCAGCGAGCTGCAGCACAAGACGTTCGCCGAGGCTTACCTGGAAGATTTCGTCACAGCCAACTGGGAGGAGGTCACGCGCTGCCGCAAGCCGGTCATCGCAGCGGTCGCCGGGCTGGCGCTCGGAGGTGGCTGCGAGTTGGCCATGATGTGCGACCTGATCATTGCGGCGGAAACGGCGCGCTTCGGCCAGCCCGAAATCAAGCTGGGCACTTTGCCAGGAGCCGGCGGGACCCAGCGACTGACCCGTGCGGTAGGGAAGGCCAAGGCGATGGACCTGTGCCTGACGGGCCGCACCATGGGTGCCGAAGAAGCCGAGCGCTGTGGGCTAGTCAGCCGTGTGGTGCCGGCAGCCGCCCTGCTGGAAGAGGCCATGCAGATTGCGACACTGATTGCCGGCTACTCGGAAGTAGCCGTGAAATTGAACAAGGAAGCCGTCAACCAGACCTTCGAAACCACCTTGAACCAAGGTGTGAAATTCGAGCGCCGGCTGCTGCACGCAAGCTTCTCCACGGGGGACCAGAAAGAAGGGATGCAGGCGTTCACACAGAAACGAGAACCTCGGTGGGCTCACCGCTGAATCGGCGCCACCCGCTGCCCGAGCAACTGCAAGGCAGCGGATGCGGCAGAGCTATCTTCCCGTCGCGCACATGCCGAGATCCAGAGAGGCGCGTCTGGTCAGCGCTGCGGCGCTCGGGCGGCAGGTGCTCTTGCCTCGTGGCAGTTGCTTCCAGAACTCAAGCGGCTGATTGACGCTCAGGTCCGATTGCTTCACCAGATTTTCCAGGGTCTTGCTGTTCATGCGGCCTCCAATAGCTCAATCCGAGTGGTTGGTGGTCCTTGAAAAAAGTCGCGTCCTTGCGCCAGCCGTCGCGGCTTTCCATTGATGCTGAGGATGCTTGCGGCGGGTTACAGCTTGTTGACAGCGTCATCGGCCTCTTGGCCACCGGATGAACGGTCCGTACGAAAAACGCCTATGCCACGCGGGGAAAGGAGAAGGCATACAGGCAAAGGCTGATCACTTCTGGTATTGCCGTTTCGTTGCTATTGAAATGCAACTAACAAAGTGTCATTTGCATAGGTTCATCTCGCCGGTTGGTTTCGTTTGGCTTATTTAAACCGTTCATCGTTTGTCGTGATCGTTTTCGAACTCTTAAGCTTGTTACGCCCTCCGAGATAGGGAGGCGACTGCACTGCAGGCGTCAGTTTATATAGCGTTTATTCACACTGGAGATAATCTCATGTCGAATGATAAGAGCGGTAATCCGGGTAACTTCGCAAACGATCGCGAGAAGGCTTCCGAAGCCGGTCAAAAGGGTGGTCAGAACAGCGGCGGCAATTTTGCCAACGATCCACAGCGAGCTTCTGAAGCCGGCCAGAAAGGCGGCCAGAACAGCGGTGGCAATTTCGCAAACGACCGCGAGAAGGCGTCCGAGGCCGGCCAGAAAGGTGGCCAGAATAGCGGCGGTAATTTCGCGAACGACCGCGAGAAAGCCTCCGAAGCAGGCAAGAAGGGCGGCCAGAACAGCCACGGCGGTGGCCGTAACTCCTGATTATTGGTATCAGCTAATAGTCGGTAAAGCGGAGCTCGTTAAGCGGGCTCCGCTTTTTTTGCGTATTTAAAAAGGCTGGCGAGAGTTCATAGAGTCAATGCAGTTCGAACTAACTGGCAGCGATCGCGTTATGTATTCGCAGAATATGCTTATGCCCCTTAGTTAATTCGCTAAGTTGTGACGCAGGACGTGGTGCTGTGCATAAAAAGCTCAAAATGTGCTCTTTTTGCAGAAGCTGGCCACGTACCATCCAAAGCAACGCGGCCAGCCAGTTTCAGCGAGGGGCGTTACGGGCACTGGCCCGCTTCGTATAGTCCCGGGCTGGATTCGCGAACCCAGGCATTACTGCCTGATATCTGACCCAGCGCATCGTCACCACCCTGGGTGTAATACCCCATTTGGTAGTAGGCCCGGCCGGCTGATAAATGCTGAAGATTGGTGGTGTACCAGTCTTGGCAAGTGTGGCCGTCGTTCCCGCCTTCGCCAGCACGACAGGCTTCCGATTCTGCGGCGTACCACGTGCCCGGCTCGCCCTGGTACAGCTTGACTGACGTCCAGGTATCGAAGGAGCCACCGATGTCCTGACGGTCGGTCAGCGACAGCGCACGCAGGCTGGAAATACCTCCGGCGACGGCACGGCCGGCGCTGATATGAGCGTTGGGCGATGCACTGGCAACCTCGCAGGTCGCGGTCGGTGCATTGGGGTCGAACACCGAAACAGTGCGGGTCCGGGTGACGGTATTGCTATCCGAATCGGTTACTTCATAGGTGCAGCTGTAGTCGCCAACAGTGTTGGTATCTACGCTGGAGCAGTCGGCGGTAACTGTAAGGTCGCCATCTTCGCGGTCGGAGGCCGTCGCGCCCGGATCGGTGAAGGACTGGCCCAGTGCGACTTTCAGCGGGTTGTCACCCAGCACGGTAATCGTCGGCGTACCGTTCTCGCCGCCGCCATCACGGGCGTGGCGACTGAAGAAGTCCCAGATGATGTCCGGATAACTCGGGCCGGCGCGCACCGCCCAAGGGCCTTCGCTGCCGTTGGTTCCGCCGACCCAGTAATGCCCGTGGTTGGTATCGGTGGTGTTGGCCGTGTTCTGCGGGCCGTTGAAGAACACCGTCTCGACGATAGACCGCCCGGTCCCGGACCCGTAGCGGGTGTGCTGGCAGTTGTAATTGTTCTGATGGTAAGGGCTGCAGGCTGCCTGGCTCTGCTGGGCCTTGGCCGGTGTGTCGTGACTGGTACCGCCGAATACTTTCAGATGGGCGTCGCGAAGGTTGCGGCCGGCTGGCTGGATGACGGTGCAGTCGCTATTGCTCTGTAGAACCATCAGTGGGATCGCGTAGGTGTCGTTCAGCTCCGCCCGCATGTCGTTGGCGACCTGATCAACGTTGTGAAACGTCGCATAGCCGGGGCACTGACCGGACAACGAAACCGATGCGGCATCTTCACCATACGGCAGACCGGCGGCGCTCGCCGCAGCGGCCCAGTACTCGTTATGCGTCGTCGCCGCCACGACCGCCATCGCGCCGCCAGACGACAGGCCGGTGATGAATCGCCGGTTGGTGTCGATGCTGTGCTGCGCCTCGACCGCCTGGGCGATTCTCACCAGATCCTGCGGCTCGCCTGCACCTTCATGCTGGTGCTGGTCGAACCAGAAGCCCCAGCAGTTCTGGTTGCGCAGGCCGTCGTAGCTGGTGATGAATGGCGTCACCAGAATGAAGCCATACTGGTCCGCCGCCGCCTTCAAACCCCACTCGTCAAGTGCATTGGCCTGGGTCTGGCGGCAACCGTGGAGCGCCATCACCATGGGTGCTGGTGTTGAGAGCCCGCTAGGGACATATACCTGATACTGGCGCTCCCGCGAACCGGGATGACTGCCGGCCGGTAGCGAAGCGGAGGTGACGGTGCCCGCCTGTGCGGGCGTTACGGCGGTATTCAGGGCGATCGCTGCGGTGATCGCAAGCAAACCTCGGATCTTCATAGCTTTTCCTTCCATCTTGTTTTTGTAAGGAATCGCGCGGACGGAACATCCCGCAGCGGATCGGGCCATGCGCATGTTGTGCCATGAACAGAAATCTTAGAAAAAACAAGGTGTTGCTATGCCCGCACCACGAGCGCACTCCAGCAATCTAGACATCGATGGGAGCCGCCCCATGCGCGGATGGCCGATCTAGAGCCCGTCAGGCCATTTCACGGTCCGTCCGGATTTCCAGACACCGTCCGCTACGCTGGACAATTCGGCGCTAAGGCAACGAGCGGAAATATCCTAACAGCCAATGCCTTTTGAAAACGACAGGGTTTATGAAACCTTACGGTGACATCCACGTAACGCAGAGAACCTTCTATGACTGAGGCCAAGCAGAACGGGCAGGCGGGTCTGGAGCAGGTGATCGACGGGATCATCGAGCTTGGCAAGAAGCAGGACAACGTCGCCATCAGCGAGATTCAGGACAGCCTCGGGCGCCGTAGCTTCGGGCCCTTTCTGTTCGTTCCGGCAATCATCGAAATCAGCCCGGTCGGCGGGATACCCGGCCTGCCGACGGTGCTGGCTCTGATCGTTGCGCTGTTCTCGATCCAGATGCTGATGGGGCGCGACCATTTCTGGATGCCGGCTTTCCTCGCCAAGCGGACGGTTAGCGGCGCGAAGCTCGACAAGGGCCTGAACAAGGTGCGCCGGGTCGTGCGATGGCTGGACAAGATCAGCCGCGCACGCCTCGGTTGGGCTGTGCGCAAGGGGTTTCTGCGCCTGATCGCGGTGCTTTGCGTGTTGCTCGTTACTTCGGTTCCGCCGCTGGAGGTGATGCCGTTTGCCAGCACGGCGCCATTCGCGGCGATCGCGCTGTTCGGCCTCGGTATCACCACGCGGGATGGATTACTGGTGATCCTGGGACTGATCGTCACAGTCGGCGCGTTCGTACTGGTCGGCATGGGGCTGCTGGGCTGAGCATGGCCACGACAATCCGATGTGTCGCGCTCGCATGCCTCAATTGCGCGCGCGCCTCATACAGGCCAGGTGCCGGTCGTTGACCCGGTTGGCAAACCAGGCGGTGGTCAGGTTGCGGGTGATTTTCGGACTCTCGAGACGGATGCCCGGAAGCACCGCTCGTGGCAGCGGTTTGCCTGCGCGCTTCTCCGCTAGCTCGAACACGCGTTCGTAGAGCCGAGTTTTCTCGAAGCCGTGGGTATCGCCACGTTCCAGCGCGTTGCGTATCGCGGTTTCGCTCATGTCGAGTTTGCCCGCCAGTGAGCGCACCGCCGTCTCGGTCTGTCCAACCTTGCTAGAGCCGTGAATGATGAGGTCACCGTCGAGGGCCAGCTTGATGCCGCTGGCCCGCGCCACCGCATTCTGGAACGCGGCGTTGCGGCTGGCGTACCAGCCGGCATTGAAGTCGGCGAAGCGATAGAGCGGCTGCGTGTAGCTGGTGGGATAGTCCAGCAGGTGCGCGATCCCGAAGTACATGCCGCCACGCCGCGTGAACACTTCGTCGCGGATCGAGCCCTTGCGCTCGTAGGGATATTCCCTGCGGCGCGCTTCGGCGAAGGCGATGCTGACCTGCATCGGCCCGCCGGTCTTGACCGGGTTGAGCGTGCCGAACAACTCTTTGCCAAGCGGCACAATTCCAATGAAGTCATCGAAGATTGCACTTAGCTGTTCTTCCGTGCGCACTGCATCCAGGCGCTCGTTGTAGGTCTTTCCGTTGGGCGAGCGTACATCCAGCGCAGCATTCACTACGAAGCGCGGAACATGCAGGCGGGCGGCGCGGCGATAAATTTCTTCGCGCGAAATCTTGGCCAGGCCGGGCACCGGAGGCGTGGCCTGAAAAGTGGACTCCTGCACGGTGACGGCGAGCACTGCACAGAGATTTTCATCGCTCGGCGGAATCTCCAGCGCATCGAATGCGGCGTAGATGTCGGTGGCCCAGCCTTGGCGATCCGGAATGTCGCCGGGCATCAACCGAACGATCTTCGCCCGTATCGCCTCGGGACGCTGGGTAGGTGTTTCCGGCTGCTGGCTGCCGCAGCCGGCCAGGCTCAACAGTACGACGCTGCCAATAACGGCGAGCGCCCTATGCAAGGCTGCGGTATCGACCCGCCGCACAAGTGCGGTTAGGGGTTCGATGCCAGCTGAAGCCTGCCGGTGAATAAGAAGGTGGAAAGCCATGCCGTTCCGTTTGTCTCGTGCTGTGGGGCTTGGACAATAAAACAGACGAAGCTGCTGACAAAGCTGCGCCGCAAAGGAAGTTTCCTACCAGCCGCTGAGGTTATCCTGAACCCGGCGGTGCGGCCCGCTAGGCATGCTGGCTCTGATTTCAGTCAGGTTTCTGCCGGAACTTGCCCTGTGCGCGTTGTCCCAACCTGACAGATCCGTCCGCACGCCGTGCCCGCACCCGTGCCAATAGAGCGTATTCATGAGCGAAAAGAACTTCGATACTCGGCGGCTTGAGCGCTACGGCAGCGATACCTGCGAGTACCTGCTGGCGATCATCACCGATGAGGACCATGCCTCTCTTGTGGAACTGGACGACGGTGGAACCGGCTGGCAGTCCACGCTGCGTCACGATCGAATCTACCGCGAGGTAGATCCTCATACCGGCCGGCCTCGTTATCGCTTCGAGGACATACCAGAGGATCAGGGCGGTCAGTATCGGCTGATCAGCCAGATCGCCGAAGGCGGGCGGGGCGCCGAGTTTTCCGAGCTCGTGATGTTCGGCAAACGCCTTGTGACCTTCGATGATCGTACTGGCCTTGTCTGCGAGATCCGTGATCAACGCCAGCTGGTGCCGCGGCAGATTCTGATGACTGGCAGCGGTGATGAGGCATTCAAAGGTTTCAAGAGTGAATGGGCGACGCTTTGGAATGATCGACTCGTCGTCGGCAGCCATGGTAAACGGCCGACTGAAGAGTGGGTGAAAATGCTCGACCGCAACTATGGCGTGCGCAGCGTCGACTGGGCTGAGCGCTACCAGCGCATCCGCGATGCGCTCGGAGTAGGGCCGGAGGGCTACGTCATTCACGAGGCGGTCGAATGGCATCCTTATCGCCGCGAATGGCTGTTCTTCCCTCGCAAGATTTCCACCTCGCCGTTCGATCAGGCGATCGACGAATGCGAATGCGGCGCCAATACCCTGATTATTGCCAACGAAGACTTCAGCGAAATTCGTACCGTGCAGGTAGGCGACTGCAATCCCGAACGCGGTATTTCTTCGTTCAAGATCCTGCCGGGGCATCCCGACGAATGCATCGGACTCAAAAGCGTGGAGATCGGCGACCGCACCGAAAGCTACCTGTTCTGCTTCAACCTCGACGGTGAAGTCTTGCAGGACGACATATTCATCGGTGATTACAAATGTGAGGGGTTAGAAATTCTCTGAACTCCGGCTACGCTGATGCTTCCCGAACCAGCTGCAACAGACCTGATCATGAGCCTGCCGAACCGAACGTCCATAGCACCCGCTTCCCAGTTCTGGCGGGACGCGGCGCTGCCGTTTATCGAAGCACGCACCGTAGCTGACGGACGCCGCGTCTGCTACGCCCGACACAGCCACGAAACCTTTTCCATCGGTTTGATCGATAGCGGCAGTAGCACCTATATCAACCGCCATCACCAGTGCCGTCTCGATGCAGGAACGCTGGTATTGATGAACCCGGGCGATGTTCATGCCTGCAATCCGATCGAGAACCAGCCCTGGGCGTATCGCATGCTGTACGTCGATGCCGGTTGGTTGGCTGGTCTGCAGGACGACCTGGGCATGGGCGGCACCGGCTTTCGCCGCTTCTCACCCATCCTGACGCGCGATCCGCTGCTTCAGGCGGGGTTTCGCCATTTTCATGGCGTCTTGACCGATGAGCTTGCCGAACTTTCACATAAGCGCCGCGCCGCGGTGGAGTTCTTCAGCACGCTGCATGAACGGCTGCGGCTGGACGGGGCCGCGCCGGTGAGCGACTCGAAGTTGCGGCGAGCTGCTGAGCTCATCGCCAACAACTATCAGCGCCCGCTCAGGCTTGACGAGATCAGCCATGCGGCCGGGGTGTCGCCGTCGAGCCTGATCCGCTCATTCAAGAAACACTTCGGGATGACTCCGCATGCGTATCTGACCAATCGCCGCGTGCAGTTCGCCCGTGCCGAACTGCGACGTGGCATACCGATCGCCGAGGCGGCGCTGGCGGCGGGTTTTGCCGATCAGGCACATCTGCAGCGTGCTTTCAAACAGTTGCTGGCGGCCACTCCCGGGCACTATCGCTGTCTGCGTCGCGCTCGGTAGCGATCAAAACAACAGCAGATAAGCTGCGCAGCCCGCCAGTAGCGCGGCCATGATGCGGTTGAACAATCGCACCCGCGAGGCGTTGTTCAGGTAGTGCTGCAAAAAGGTCCCGGCATAGGCCCAGCAGGCCAGCGAGGCGTAACAGATCACGAAATAGATCGCCGCGAAGCGCCACACCGAGGGCGCATCGCCGGCCGCCGCGAACAAACCCATTCCAGCCACCGAGGCCAACCAAGCCTTGGGGTTGAGCCATTGCATCGCTGCGCCATAAAGCATGCTGGGGCGCACGGCCGGTTTGTCAGCGTTCAGACTCCCATCGTCGGTAGCCAGCCGAAACGCCATGTACAACAGAAACGCGACGCCGGCCAGCCGGATCGACTGGGTCAACCAGGGCCAGCGCAACAGCAGTTCGCTCAGCCCGAGGCCGATCAACAGCAGCAATAGGGTGAAGCCGATGGTCGCGCCACTGACGTGGCGCATGGCCTGACGCAGACCGAACTGCGCACCGGCACTGAGGGCGACGATATTGACCGGGCCGGGCGAGATGGAAGAGGCCAGCGCAAAGGCCGCCATGGACAGCAACAGACTCATCGGTAACTCCTAATTCACGCAGAGATGTCAGTGCGAAGGCTAGGGGTGGGCGTAGCGCTGGTATTGAACGAAATGCGCACGGTGCTCGGATGATGGTGACTGGCGCGGCGAAGGGCGTGCTGCAAGCACATTTGGCCCGGCTACCGGACGCCGATCGTCATTGGGCTCTGCGCCGGTGCGGATTTGCTGGCATGCGCAACAGCAATGGTTGCGACGCGCAATTGCCATCGAAGCGGCGTAAAACTCGGCATGCTTGGCGCAGTCCAAGCTGGCGCGGCGCTATTGCCGCGCGTCAACCACCAGGAGATCCGATGGCCACTATCGACCTGCTGATCAGCGATTGCGATGGCGTGATCGTCGACAGCGAGATCATCAGCCACCGCGTGCTGTTCGAGGCGCTGAGCCTCCATGTGTCGGCGGACCAGCTGATTGAGGCATTGGAAGGGACGTTCGGCCTGACGGTGCCGAGCATCATCGACCTCATCGAAAAGCGCTTCGATTTGAAGTTGCCGAAGACTTTCGATGACGATCTGCGGCGTCACAGCGAAAAAGCGGTAGCCGAGCAAGTCCAGGCCATCCCGGGCGTACGTGACGCACTGCTTGCCATCGATCTGCCGCTTGCGGTGGCGTCCAACAGCCGTCTGCACAATGTCGAGTCGTCGCTGCACCGCGCCGGACTGACCGAGCGGGTTGCCGGGAATATCTTCTGCGCCGAAATGGTGGCTTCGCCGAAGCCCGCGCCGGATGTCTATCTGCTGGCCGCCGAGCGCATGGGCGTCGCGCCGGGGCACTGTCTGGTGGTCGAAGACAGCCCGACCGGTGTCCTGGCCGCGCGCACTGCGGGCATGCAGGTGATCGGCTTTACCGGCGCGAGCCATATTCCCGCCGGGCATGATCAGGCGCTGCGCGAGCTGGGCGTGGCGACCGTGATCAACGACATGCGCGAACTGCCGGCGGCAGTCGCGGCGCTGGCGGGCTAAAACGAGACGGTCTACGAAGAAACCCCGTTTTTTCGCAACGGTGCGATAACGCTCTTGTCTGTACTGAAACGGACCTGAGCGCGAGTCGCAGATGATCGAGCGTTGGAAGTGGTTTCTCATCCGCATCAGCAAGCGGCCCTGGTTCAGGGCTAGCCTGTTTTCTGTCTTGGGCATCGCGGCTGCGCTGGTGGCATTGGCGGTGGCGCCCTATATCCCCGACGATATCCCGACCAAGATCGGCTCGGATGCGGTCGATAACATCCTTGGTGTGCTGGCATCGAGCATGCTCGCGGTCACGACCTTTTCGCTGAGCATTATGGTGGCCGCCTACGGTTCGGCGACCAGCAACGTCACCCCGCGGGCCATCTCGCTGCTGGTGGAAGACCCCACGACGCAAAACACCCTGTCCACCTTCATCGGTTCGTTCATCTTCAGCCTGGTCGGCATCATCGCTCTGAGCACAGGGCTTTATGGTGATAAGGGCCGGGTCGTAATGTTCGCTGCGACCATCGTCGTCGTGGTTTTGGTGGTCTACGCGTTGTTGCGCTGGATCGATCAGCTGTCGGGGCTGGGTAGGGTCGCAGAGACCACGGCGAGGGTGGAGGACGCCGCAACCCGGTCGTTGTGCCAGCGCATGGAGCAACCCCATCTGGGTGGCTGCCCGCTCGAGGTTGACCCTAAAGCATTGCCAGGCGCGCGTCCGCTGTACGCCGGGAAGATTGGCTTCGTGCAGCACATCGACATGCCGGCATTGGGCACGTTGACCGAGTCGGAGAACAGCTCGGTCTATATCTGTGTGCTGCCGGGTATCTTCGTCGAGCCGACGCAGCCGATCGCCTGGTCCGTGGGTGTAGGCGAAGAGTGTGACGACGCTCTGCGCGCGGCCTTCGTCATCGGTGCACAGCGAACCTTCGACCGCGACCCACGCTTCGGAATGACCGTCTTGGCCGAGATTGCGTCGCGAGCCTTGTCGCCCGGTATCAACGATCAGGGAACCGCAGTCGATGTGATCGGTCGCGGCCTGCGCGTGCTGTCGCATCTATCCAGGCCGACGCCACCGGAGGAGCCCAAATTTGACCGGATATTCGCACCTGGCCTGAGCGTGGCAGACATGCTCGACGACTTTTTTACGCCCATAGCGCGCGACGGCGCGGCGGTGGTCGAGGTGGGCATATGTCTGCAGCAGGCACTGGCATCACTGGGGCGGCTTGGAGATGCAGCGGTCAGAGTCGCGGCCGGCCGACATATCGAGTTGGCGCTCAAACGGGCAGAAGCCGCGCTCGTTTTGCCCGAGGATCATCTGCGTGTACGCCAAGCGGCCGAACAGGCGGGGTTCGAAACGACCGGCCTGGATGCGATCGGATAAGCGATCCTTATCGGAAATTGCCGCGGCGAAACCTTACGGTTCCTTTACGTCCGCTTCACACGAAGCTGACTATACAAGGCGTAGAGTTCTTCACAGGCTGACGGAACAGCTTGCTCCCTTGGGTGGGTTTGCCGTGGCCGGGCTGTTGAACAGCATTCGAGCGCACGGCGGCCCGCTGTTTTTAGGCTGGATGGCCACACCCAAGTTCGTTTAACCAATTTTCCATCGTGGGAGACCTGTCACCATGATCCTTCGTAAAGACCTTCTGGCGGTCGTAGCCGGCGTGGCGCTATTCGGGCAGGCGCTGGTCGCCTATGCGGATCTGCCGGATTTCACGCCGCTGGTCGAAGATGCCTCGCCGGCGGTCGTGAACATCAGTACCAAGCAGAACAAACCCGCGCGTGGCGCGCTGGCGCAGATGCCGGATCTGGAGGGCATCCCGCCCATGTTCCGCGAGTTCTTCGAGCGGGGTATCCCGCAACGGCCCGAGCGCCGAGAGGCTCAATCGCTGGGTTCGGGCTTCATCATTTCCGAAGACGGCTATGTGCTGACCAACAACCACGTGGTCGCCGATGCCGATGAAATCATGGTGCGTCTGCCTGATCGCAGCGAACTTCAAGCCAAGCTGGTCGGAGCCGACCCGCGCAGTGACGTGGCGTTGCTGAAAATCGAAGGCGACGATCTGCCGACGGTCAAGCTTGGCAGTTCCGAAGCATTGAAAGCAGGCGAGTGGGTCGTCGCCATCGGTTCCCCGTTCGGCTTCGACCACACCGTGACGGCTGGAGTGGTCAGCGCGACCGGTCGCAGCCTGCCTAACGAGAGCTATGTGCCCTTCATTCAGACGGATGTAGCGATCAACCCAGGCAATTCGGGTGGCCCGCTGTTCAACCTCGACGGCGAAGTGGTGGGCATCAACTCGCAGATTTTCACCCGCTCCGGGGGGTTCATGGGGTTGTCGTTCGCTATCCCGATCGACGTCGCCATGGATGTCGCCAACCAGTTGCGTGAAGACGGCAAGGTCAGCCGTGGTTGGCTCGGGGTGGTCATCCAAGAAGTGAACAAGGATCTGGCCGAGTCGTTTGGTCTCGAGCGTCCAGCCGGTGCGCTGGTGGCGCAGGTTATGGATGGTGGGCCGGCAGCCAAGGGCGGCCTGAGGGTGGGTGATGTGATTCTGAGCGTCAACGGCAAGTCCATTGACATGTCGGGCGATCTGCCGCACCTCATCGGCGCGATGAAACCCGGCACCACCGCCAAATTCGAGATTGTGCGTGACGGCGACCGAGAGACGTTGAGTATCGATGTCGGTGCCTTACCCGAAGACGGCGATTTGCTGGCCTCGGCTGGTGGCGCGGGCGGCACAACACACAGCGATAACCGCCTCGGTGTTTCAGTGACCGAGCTGACCGACGCACAACGTCAGGCGCTCGAAATCAACGGTGGTGTGGTGCTCAGTGAAGTCAACCAAGGCCCTGCGGCGATGATCGGCCTGCGTCCGGGTGACGTCATCACGCACCTGAACAACCAAGCCATCGATTCGGTAAAAACCTTCAGTCAGGTGGTCGAGGCGCTACCGAAGAATCGCTCCGTGTCGATGCGCGTGCTACGTGACGGACGAGCTAGCTTCATTACGTTCAAGCTGCCGAAATAACGGCCTAGCCCTGAACACGAACTCCGGCCCGCTTTGCGGGCCTTTTTTTACCCATCACTGTTGGGTTGACGAGAGATGGCGAAGTTGGGCCGTCGGGTCTTACCGAACGATAGGGGCCGGGCTGCACCGTTGCGGCTTATAAACGCGTTGTGTGGATGCCGGGTTATTAGCGAGTTTCGAAGCGGGGCGACGAGGACGGGCCACCAGTTCGCCGCCGCAGTTAGGGCAGATGAAACCAAGTTTCGACTCTGCGCACTCCGTACAGAAGGTGCATTCGAAGGAGCAAATCAACGCTTGCGCAGATTCTGGCGGCAAATCAATGTTGCAGCATTCGCAGCCAGGCCGAAGTTCTAACATGCAAATCTCCCAATATCTGGCAGCGCCTTGCCAGCTGAAGGTGGTGAATGAACTGGTCCGCAGCAAATATCCTCCAAGTGCTGATACTCGTCTCGCGGATTGCTTAAACTAATATCTGCTGTTCGGCGACGCACCGTTTCGCCGAGTTTTTTTACGCCTTGATTCCAATCAGGGTGTCAGGGGAAGGACTATTGAATCAGGCAAGAGCGAAACCGACCCGCTCGGTACCGTTGCGCAGCCGTCTGCTGACGATCGCGCTTGCTGGAATTCTGCCCCTGGCACTGGTCGCTGGCTTAGGCCTGGTATCGATAGTCAACGACCAGAAGCTACTGGCGAAGCAGCGCAGTCTGGAAGCTACACGCCTGGCCGCCACGGCAGTCGAGGTCGAGCTCAGGCGGTCACTGGACGTGCTGCAGGCGTTATCGCAATCGACCATGCTCGATGATGACGATATCGACGGCTTCTCTGGTATGGTCCACCGCGTATTGCCTTCGGTGCCCAGCTGGTATGCCCTGCTCATCATCACACCGGAAGGCGAGGTCATCCGGCGTATTTCGCGACACGACCCGCCTGCATCCAAGGCAATTGCCGAACCTCGAAGCTTCGCTGAACTGATGCGCACGGGTGAGCCGCAGGTGGGCAACATGGGGTTGGGCCCCGGCGGGGTGTGGGGGATTCCCATACGCGTGCCGGTCGATATCGAGGGGAACACTCGCTATGTCCTGACTGCGGTGCTAAAGCCTGATTCCATCGTTCAAGTCATCAGCGATCGCCGGTTAGCACCCGGCTGGATCAACATGGTGTTCGATGCCAACGGCATACGCATCGCTCGCTCTCAACGGCACGTGGAAACTATGGGGCAGCCGGCTTCGCCGACGCTCCAGCGCATGCTCGTGGTCAATCCCGCCGACGAAGGCGTCGGTATGTCCAAGACGATGGAAGGTGTTCCGGCCTACACCGCGTTCGTCCGCCTTTACCCGTTCGGGTGGGTCGTCGCCACAGCCGCGCCAACCGAAGCGGTGGAGGCTGGCGCTGCTCGGGCTTTCACTCTCTACGGCGGCGGACTGTTACTGTCCTTGATGTTCGCCGTCGCCGCAGCGTTGTTCGCGACACGGCGAATCAACGTGCCGATGCGTCAGTTGCGCGGGGCGGCGCAGGCCATCGGTCAGGGCCAATCGTTACAACAGGTACCGGACAGCGAAATCGAAGAAGTGCGCGAGGTAGGGCAGGCACTGGCCGCCGCTGCGCAGGCGCGTAGGGCAAGCGAGGCCGAGCGTGACAGCATGTTGTCGCAGCTGGAACTGGCTCAGCAGGACCTGACCGAGCAAATAAGCGATCTGAATTCGCTGCACACACTCGGTAACCGTCTGCAGCAATTGCCGACACTCGATGCTCAGCTGCAGGCGATCATCGACGTGCTGTGCGAGCTGCACGGCGCAACCCACGGCCTGCTGGCGCTCAGCGATGGTCAGTCGCCCTTGCGCATTCATGCGTCGAAGGGTTTTTCGCCGGCCTCGCTGGAGCTTATGGACAACGTAGCGCCCGGACTCGGCGTTTGCGGCGCAGCGGTCCAGGAAGGCTGTCGAATGGTGGTGACGGATACCGAAACCGATCCACGTTTCACCGAGTTTCTCGCCGTATCTCGTATCGAAGGGTTCTGCTCCGTTCACAGCACACCGATCCTCAATAGCGACGGCAGTGTCCTGGGCACTTTGACCGTGCAACTCAAAGAGACGCGGCCCCCGACCGAGCGTGAGATTCGCCTGGCCGATCTCGCGGCTGGCCTTGCTGCGGTATTCATCGACCGGGCACGCGCGCAGAGCAAGGCTGGCATGCTTGAGAGGCGACTGCAGGTGGCGCTGGATTCGTCCACCGTTCCGTTCGCCATTCTTTCTCCGCACCTCAATGCTGCGGGCGAGTTACATGACTTCCGGCTGGACTTCATCAATCCGACCGGTGCCGAGAGCTTGCAGGGAACGGTTGCAGAACTGACGGGGCGGCGCATCAGCGAAGTGCTCGGACCCAATGCCAATCCGCAAGCGATCGGCACGCTGGTGGCGGCGGCGACGCAGCAGCAGCCGCATGACGTAGAGATGCGCAGCACTGCCTTTGCCAGCGAGCGTTGGGTGCGCCTGATTGCCACGCCTTTCGAGCACAGGCTCGCCGTCTGGTTCGCTGATGTGACCAAATCCAAACGTCAGGAGCAGGCGATTCTGGAGGCTGATCGGCGTAAGGATGAGTTTCTCGCGACACTGGCGCATGAGCTGCGTAACCCGCTGGCGCCCATTCGCCTGGCGGCTGGCCTTGTCGGCTCTCCCTCTGCATCCGAAGCGCAGAAGTTGCGCAGCCAGCAAATTATCGAGCGGCAGGTACGACACATGGCACTGCTGCTGGACGATCTGTTCGATATCTCGCGCATCACCCTCGGCAAGCTGGTGCTGCGCAAGGAGTCACTGGATCTCCGAGCGGTGGTCGAAGCTGCCGTTGAGACTGCGCGGGCCAAAATCGAGGCGAAACGACATGAGTTGTTCATCGAGCAGCCGACGGAAGCGATCCTGCTCGAAGCCGATCCGCTGCGGCTCGAGCAGATACTCGTCAATTTACTGAACAACGCCGCCAAGTTCACCGCCCACGGCGGGCAGATCCGCGTGCGCGCCGCGTTGAAAGACGGGTTGGCAACGGTGTCGGTGGCCGATAACGGCTTGGGCATTGCTCGCGAACATCTTCAACTGATTTTCGAACGATTCGCTCAGGTGCCAATGCCCCAATCGCAGGTCAATACGGGTCTGGGCATCGGGCTGGCGCTGGCCAAGGGCCTGGCCAATCTTCATGGCGGCGACATCCGCGTCAGCAGCGAAGGGGTAGGGCTAGGGGCGAAGTTCGAGTTGAATCTGCCGGCGCTGGCCCCACCGCAGCTCGAGGCGCAGCCTGCGGAAGCTGGCAGGCTAGCGGCAAGTACGCGACGGATCCTGGTCGCTGACGACAACCGGGACATCGCCGAAACCATGGCCGAAGTCCTCCGGCTGGAGGGCCACGACGTACATCTGGCCTTCGACGGCGTCGAAGCCTTCGAGCGCTATCGGCAGCTCGAGCCAGAAGTGGTGTTATTGGATATCGGTATGCCCGGTCTGCGTGGCGATGAGGTCGCACGGATGATCCGCTCGTCGGATTCGCGTGTTCGGCTGGTAGCGATCACCGGCTGGGGGCAGCCGAGCGACAAGGAAAATGCGCTGGCGGCCGGGTTCGACGTCCACCTGACCAAGCCCGTCGATATCGCCCAGCTGATAGCGCTGGTCGGCTCCTGAAATCATGCCTGTAACGCGGGTGATGGTTTCATGGCGCGCCGCTGAAGCGGACGAATGCATCGTTCCTTAGTCGTACGGCAGAAAAATTTCTGTTGCAAAGGGGGCGTTTTCTGGCACCTTGAGCACCGACTGCATTACTGGATCGATTTAGATCGGTCCGGCACATGAAGTATGTGGACTCGGGAGAGACTGCAGCGACATCGTCGCCAGCAGCGCCGAAGGAGCAACCGCCCCGGAAACTCTCAGGCAAAAGGACCGCTTCCACAGGTTTGACTCTGAAGAGCCGTCGGGTGTCGTCGCCCGTCGCACCGAAGGAGCAAGCGAACTCTGCCCGTTGGAGCTCGCGAAACTCTCAGGTCCAGAACAGAGGGGGCGTCTGATCCGCATGTCGCGGACGGACTCTGACCCTTGACGTTCTGGAGCGACACAATGAAAACAATCGCTGTTATTGGTGGCGGTATTACCGGCATCACCACCGCCTATGCGTTGGCTAAGCGCGGTTTCGACGTGACCCTTTTCGAAAAGCACCGCTACGCCGCAATGGAAACCTCCTTTGCAAACGGCGGGCAGCTCTCCGCCTCGAATGCCGAGGTCTGGACTCACTGGTCAACGATCCTCAAGGGCATGAAATGGATGCTCAAGAGCGACGCGCCATTGCTGGTCAGCCCCAAGCCCAGCTGGCACAAGTTGTCCTGGTTCGCCGAGTTCATCGGCTCCATTGGGCAATACCGCCAGAACACCATCGAAACCGCACGCCTGGCCATCGCCGCCCGCGAGCATCTGTTTGCCTGGGCCGAAGAAGAGGGCATCGACTTCGACTTGAAGAAGGCCGGCATCCTGCACATTTACCGTGACAAGGCTGGCTTCGAGCACGCTGGCACCGTATCCACACTGCTGGCCCAAGGTGGGCTGCCGCGCCGCAGCGTGACGCCGGACGAGATGCGGGCCATCGAGCCAACGCTGGCGGGGCAATACTACGGCGGCTATTACACAGAGTGCGATTCCACCGGCGACATCCACAGTTTCACCAACGGCCTCGCGGCGGCGGCCATTCGCCTGGGTGTCGAATGCCGTTACGGCCAGGATGTTAAAGCTGTGGCAACCAACGGCAGCCAGGCTAGCGTCATCCTCGGCACGCCAGGCGGCGACGAAACCCTGGAATTCGACGGCATGGTCGTCTGCGCCGGTACGGCAAGCCGGGCCCTGGCTGCGCAACTGGGCGACCGGGTGAACATCTATCCGGTGAAAGGCTATTCGATCACCGTCAACCTCAACGACGAGGCTAGCCGTGCCGCGGCCCCGACCGTGAGCTTGCTGGACGATGAAACGAAGCTGGTGACCAGCCGCCTCGGCGACAACCGTCTACGCGTCGCCGGGACTGCTGAGTTCAACGGCTACAACCGTGACATCCGCGCGGATCGTATCCGTCCGTTGGTGGACTGGGTCAACGAATGCTTCCCTGGCGTCAGCACTCAGAGCGTCGTGCCCTGGGCCGGACTGCGGCCGATGATGCCGAACATGATGCCTAAGGTCGGCCGCGGCAAGTCGCCTTGCATCTTCTACAACACTGGCCATGGCCACCTGGGCTGGACCCTGAGCGCCATTACGGCGGACATGATCGGTGATGTGGTAGGGCAAGCGCTGGGCTCACAGGCGCTCACATCCACCGGAACTGGACAGGCTGCATTGGCCTGACTTCGGCTGGCAGCGGCGCTGTCGCCGCTGCCAGTTGCAATTGTCTGAACGCATGGCCGCGTAGACAGGCTTCTCCCACAAACGCTCTCAACGCAGCAGCTCGATACAACCTGCCCGACAAGCTTCCAATAGCTCGCTAGCTAGTTGCTCATCGGCGATCGCACGCGCTAGCGCAACCCCACCAATCATTCCGGTTGCTACTTGCAAGGCTCGTTGCCGAGAGCTGTTGGGGTGGGTTTTCGCCAACGTGGTTTCCAGTCGAGCAAGAAACCCGTTGAACACCTGCGTATAGCGGTCACGTATGGCTGCGTCCTGCGTGGCTGCATCGTTGATCATGAACGCCAAGGGACAATGCATAGCGTTGCCGTCGCGGTGCTCCATCTGCAAATAGGTTTCCACAACCTGTCGCAGGCCGCCAACGCCGGCTTGCTCAAGTAGCGCGCCGCCTGCTTTTGCGGCGTTGCCGATGGCTTCGTTGTATAGGTCGGTTTTCGACTCGAAGTGACTGTAGAAAGCGCCCCGGGTGAGCCCGGCGTCTTGCATGATCATTTCGATGCTGGCTCGTTCGAAGCCCTCGATGGCAAACAGCCGCGAGGCGCTATCGAGTATCCGCTGGCGAGTCGAGGGGCGTTGTCTGGCAGGCCAAGGCATGACTGTCTCTCGAAGGGGAGTCAATGACAGAATGCCAGACAACCGGAATATGTTCTTGAACATAAGGTTGGCAACGTCACCATCGAGGCTCCCATCTCAGAGGAAATGCCTATGACGCTGCACGTTTTTGGTCCCGCCTTCAGCACGCTGGCTCGAAGCGTTCGCTTGTATTGCGAAGAGAAAGGATTGGCGTATACGCACGGGCTCGTTCTTGACGGAGTGCATGTCCAACTGCGCAGTCCTGAACATATGAGCTTGCATCCGTTTGGCAAAGTGCCGGTGTTGCTTGATGGCGAGGCGAGGGTGTTTGAAACCACGAGCATCTGCCGTTATCTGGACGCGGCTTTTCCGGATACTTCATTGCAGCCATCGGAGCCGCTTTTGCGCGCAGAGGTGGATCAATGGTCCGGCGCCCTGGCGCTCTATATTGATGAGGTACTGATTCGGGGTTACTTGTTGCTGGTGGCCTCTCCGGTTCTGAGAGCTCCCCCAACCCCGTCAGCTATCGCTGAGGCAGCTGATGCCGTTGCGGAGATATTCAAGCTGCTGGAGCGCAGAATCGAAGGACGCAAAAATTTTTTTTGCGGAGCGAACTACAGCATGGCTGATGCGATCCTTACGCCCATGCTGGATTACTTGCAGCAGTTACCGGCCAGCGCTGCGTGGTTCAAAGAAAACGCACAGATTGCTGACTATCTGCAACGGATGCGCGACCGCCCCTCGGCGCGCGCGGTTCTGACGCCGCCGGGGCGGATGTAACCGGCAGCAGTCACTCACCCCGAGTCAGCACTTCCAACAGCTCGATCTCGAACAGCAGGTTCGAGTTCGGTTTGATGTGTTCGCCGATCTGTCGCTCACCGTAGGCGAGGTGGGCGGGGACGAAGAGTTTGCGCTTGCCGCCGACCTTCATGCCCATCAGCCCGATGTCCCAGCCTTTGATGACGCGTCCGGTACCGATCACGCATTGGAAGGGCTTGCCGCGCTCGTAGGATGAGTCGAAGGTGGTGCCGTCTTCCAGCTGGCCTCGGTATTGAGTGGTGATTAGGGCGCCTTTTACCACTCCCTTACCATCGCCGACCTGGATGTCTTCGATCTGCAGCTCGTTGCTCATCGCTCTCTCTTCTCATGCGCTTAACCAGCACCGGGCGGGTGCCGAGTGATCCGGCAGTGGTGGGCTTCATTAGCTACCGATTGGGGGCAGCATATTACCTGTACGCATGGTGAATTCCCGCCTCATCGGTGCTCTTACAAAGCGAGCTAATCTATGATGTCGTCCCAGTCCGGGTGCTTCTTTACATAAGCGGCGACGAATCCGCAAACCGGTACGATGCGCTTGCCGCGCTGGCGGGCATCGTCGAGTGACTGGCGAATCAGTACGCTGCCCATGCCCTGGCCTTCGAGGCTCGGATCCACTTCGGTGTGGGTAAAGACCAGGCGGTCGTCGTCCTCCCGGTACGCGGCAAAGCCGAGCGTTTCGCCATCGATGTCCAGCAGGTAGCGCTGTTGATTTTCGTCGTGTCGAACGTTCGCGTTGTTCTCTCTCATTGGTGGGCTTCCTCGGTGATATGCAGGGAATGGCGCTGCCAGAAGTAGCGGTCAATTCACTCGCGTTCGACTTCGACTACAGCTCATCGACCAGTCGTTTGCCCAGTGACATGCCGCGCTCGAGCGCTTCGTCGAAGCTGCTGTAATGCTGCGTTTGGTCCACGCTCACCGGGACGACGATCTCGCGATCTTTCACGACCTCCGCGCCCACCGCCCATAACGTCTCGCCAAAGGTTTCGTATTCATAACCGGTGAGATGCACGATCACATCGTGGTCTCGATAGATCAGTCGGTGGCTATGCGGAATCTGGTGATTGCTGCCGTTGGGGATGTGAGCAGGGGTTTCGAAGTAGGGTTGTTCGGCGTCCGGTTTGACTGCCTTGGTCATCGCTGGGCCTCCCATGGGTTGTCTGGGTTGGGCCCGATATCGATGTGCATCGTTCCATCGTGAGGAAAGCGAGCGACGGGCGCATCGCTCTGCCGGCGCCCCCCCATCGCGGCAAGTGACCGATGAGTTCTGCAATAACGCATGAGCGATCTGCAGCTTTTCCCTGTTGTTCTGCTGATTCATCCGGTTAGCATCGGGTCAATCGCCGCGCCGCATTGGCCGGAGCGACCCCATTCAGTAGAAGAGAACCCCCATGACTGAACGCGAAATCGTCGTTGTCGGTGCGGTGCGCACGCCAATCGGCTCCTTTGGCGGCGCGCTGAAGGACATCGATCTGACCACCTTGGCGACCACAGTCTGCCGCGCGGCGCTGGAGCGCTCCGGCACGCCAGCGGATGCCGTTGGCCACGTGGTGATGGGCAACGTGATACCCACCGAGCCGCGGGATGGTTATCTGGCGCGAGTCGCTGCGGTGGACGCCGGCATACCGCTGGAAACTCCCGCGTTCAACGTCAATCGCCTGTGTGGCTCTGGCCTGCAGGCAATCATTTCCGCCGCGCAGTCGATCCTGCTCGGCGATACCGATGTCGCCATTGGCGGCGGCGCGGAGAGCATGAGCCGCGGGCCATTCATTGTGCCGAACATGCGCTGGGGCGCGCGCCTCGGTGATAGCGCTGTGATCGACTACATGAACACGCTCCTTCACGATCCCTGGGGCAAATTCCATATGGGCGTGACCGCGGAGAACGTAGCCGAGCGCTACGGCATCAGTCGCGAACAACAGGATGCCTTGGCGTTGGAAAGCCAAGCGCGTGCCGCCCGGGCGTTGGAGAACGGCTACTTTCGGGAGCAGATCGTTCCGGTTGAAATCCGCAGCCGTAAAGGCACCGCTTATTTCGATACCGACGAGCATCTACGCTCGGATCTCACCATGGAGCGTCTCGCGGCATTGAAACCGGTGTTCAAGAAAGAGGGCGGCACCGTGACCGCCGGCAACGCGTCCGGACTGAACGACGGTGCCGCTGCGCTGATACTGGCCGAGGCGGGACGGGCGAAAGCACTCGGCCTGACGCCCATGGCGCGATTGGTCGGTTATGCCCATGCCGGTGTCGACCCGGCTTACATGGGCATTGGTCCGGTGCCGGCGGTGCGCAAGGTGCTGGAGCGCACCGGGATCAGTCTGGACCAGATCGATGTGATCGAGGCCAACGAGGCCTTCGCCGCCCAGGCCTGTGCGGTGATGCAGGAACTCGGCATGGACCCGGGGCGAGTCAATCCCAACGGCTCTGGCATCTCGCTCGGGCATCCAGTGGGTGCGACCGGCGCGATCATTACTGTCAAGGCGATCCATGAGCTGCAGCGCATCCAGGGCCGCTATGCGCTGGTAACCATGTGCATCGGCGGTGGACAGGGCATCGCGGCGATCTTCGAGCGCTGCTGACCGGGCACGCGGCATTTGGCAGAAGCCGTTCTGATGACTGAAGATTTCGCCGCTCCAGCCGACAAGACTCTAGCGAGGTGATATCTACACCACGAGAACGGCTATCCCACAGGACCATCCATGAACAACACATCCGCCACCGACGCCTTATCGCTTCTGCTGTTCACGCTGCGCAGCGGCAAGCAGATGGCGATCAACCTGTTGAAGGTCAGCGAGATCATTCCGACGCCATCGCTGACCCGGCTTCCCGAGTCGCATCCCCATGTGAAGGGCGTCGCCACGCTGCGGGGTCAGCCGTTGACGGTCATCGACCTGAGCCTGGCGATCGGCATGGCGCCGCTGCAAGATCCCAAGGGCGGTTGCCTGATCGTTACCGAAATCAGCCGCTCGAAGCAGGGGCTGCACGTTCAGGCGGTGGTGAAGATCGTGCATATCCAGTCGTCGAAAATCCTGCCTCCGCCATATGGAGCGCGCAGCAGCTCCTTCATTACCGGCACGGCTGAGGTAGACGGCGAGCTGATCCAGATTCTCGATGTGGAGAAGGTAATCCACACCGTTGCGCCTGCGCCCGCAGAGGCCGACATCTCCGATCTAGATAATCAGGACGCGCAGCTGCTTACCGAAACCCGCGCACTGATCGTCGATGACAGCCAGGTGGCCGTGCATATGTCGGTATCGGCCCTGAGCAAGATGGGTGTCACTTGTCATGCGGTGCGCAGCGCCCGCGAGGCTTTCGACAAGCTCGACAGCCTGAAAGACAGCTACGACGCGATCAACGTAGTGGTATCGGATATCGAAATGCCGGAAATGGACGGCTACTCCTTCACCCAGGCGCTGCGTAAGCATCCCGATTACGCCTCTATCTATGTGCTGCTGCATACCTCGCTGGACAGCACCATCAGTACCGACAAGGCCAAGACGGCCGGGGCTAATGACATCCTCACCAAATTCTCCCCGCCGGAGATGGCCAAGTGCATGTTGCGTGCGGCGCGGGTGATCCATCTGGGTGAGGATGCCTCGGCAGGCTAACAAGCCGTTCCGATGTCCGGCCGGTGATTCTAGGTATCCAGCAAATGGGATCGACGCTACGAGACCTCATTGGCGGGATCCGCGACGGCGTGACCCAGATCAGCAGTGTCATGAGTGTGATCAGAGAGGTTGCGGAACAGACCAACCTCTTGGCGTTGAACGCTGCCATCGAAGCGGCCAGGGCCGGCGAGGCGGGGCGTGGTTTTGCGGTGGTGGCTGATGAAGTGCGCGGACTTGCACAGCGCACGCAAAAATCCACCGAAGAGATCGAAGGCCTGGTGGCTGGCTTGCAGAACGGCACCAAGCAGGTCGCGACGATCATGCTGAGCAGCCGTGAACTGACGGACAGCAGCGTGGCGCTTACCCGCAGGGCTGGCGAGTCGCTGGAGAACATCACGCGCACCGTTTCGAACATCCAGTCGATGAACCAACAGATCGCCGCGGCCGCCGAGCAGCAGAGCGCCGTAGCTGAGGAAATCAGCCGCAGCGTATTGAATGTTCGCGACGTTTCCGAGCAAACCGCAGCGGCGAGCAACGAAACCGCAGCCTCCAGCGTGGAGCTGGCCCGTTTGGGTAATCATCTGCAGATGATGGTGAGCCGGTTCAGGATGTGACATCCGGCGTCGGGCCTGCTGGCGCCATGCTGTCAGGCCCGACGCGAGTGGCCGCGTCGATGATTCTCTAGGCATGTTTGCGAGCGTTGCCACGTAGAATGTTGCCTCGCAAAGATGAGGAGGCGAACGGTGGATTTACAGCAGGGCTTCGTCCTGACCCGGCACTGGCGCGACACGGCGGCCGGGACCGAGGTGGAGTTCTGGTTGGCGACCGATACCGGGCCGCGTCGGCTCCGTGTGCCGTATCAGCCTTCGGTGGCGTTCATTCCGGCGACGCAACAGCGCAAGGTCGAGATACTGATCAAGGGCGAACGCGACGTCGAATTGCGACCGCTGAATCTGACCGATTTCCGGCATCGGCCGGTGCTCGGGCTCTATTGCAAGCAGCACCGACAGTTGATGAACCTGGAAAAGCGCCTGCGCGCGGCTGGGCTCGACGTCTACGAAGGCGACATTCGTCCGCCGGAGCGCTATCTGATGGAGCGCTTCATTACCGCGCCGGTTAGCTTCATTGGCCAGCTGGATGCGGAGGGCGTGCTGGTCGATGCGCAGCTCAAGCCGGCGCCGAACTATCGCCCGCAACTGAAGCTGGTCTCGCTGGACATCGAAACCACCATGCGCGGCGAGCTGTATTCCATTGCGCTGGAAGGTTGCGGGCAGCGGCAGGTCTATATGCTCGGGCCGGCCAACGGTGACGCCAGTACGGTTGATTTCCAGTTGGAATACTGCGACAGCCGCAAGCGGCTGATCGAGCGGCTTAACGACTGGCTGATGCTGCACGACCCTGACGCCATCATCGGCTGGAACCTGGTGCAGTTCGACCTACGGGTGCTGCGCGAACAGGCCCAGCGTTATCACGTACCGCTGCGGTTGGGGCGTGGCGGGGAAGAGATGGCCTGGCGCGAGCACGGCAGCCGCGGTAATCACTTCTTCGCCGCGGCGGCGGGCCGACTGATCATCGATGGCATCGAGGCGCTGCGCTCGGCAACCTGGAGCTTCCCCTCGTTCAGCCTGGAGAACGTCGCGCAGACGCTGCTCGGCGAAGGCAAGGCGATCGACACGCCGTACCAGCGCATGGATGAAATCAACCGCATGTTCGCCGAGGACAAGCCGGCGCTTGCGCGCTACAACCTCAAGGACTGCGAGCTGGTCACGCGAATCTTCCACGAGACTGAAGTGCTGACCTTCTTGCTCGAACGCGCCACGGTCACCGGTCTGCCGGCCGATCGCAGTGGTGGCTCGGTGGCCGCGTTCGAACACCTCTACATTCCGCTGATGCACCGCCAAGGCTTCGTCGCGCCCAATCTCGGCGAGCGGCCGCCTGAGGCCAGCCCCGGCGGCTTCGTGATGAATTCGCAGCCGGGCCTGTACGAATCCGTGCTGGTGCTGGACTACAAGAGCCTTTACCCGTCGATCATCCGTACCTTTCTCATTGACCCGGTGGGGCTGGTCGAAGGCATGCGCCATCCCGAGGACAGCGACTCGGTGCCGGGCTTTCGTGGCGCGCGCTTTTCCCGGACGCGTCATTGCCTGCCGGCAATCGTCGAGCGCGTCTGGGAAGGGCGTGAGACGGCCAAGCGCGAGGGCAACAAGCCGCTTTCGCAGGCGCTGAAAATCATCATGAACGCCTTTTACGGCGTGCTCGGCTCCAGCGGCTGTCGCTTTTTCGATCCGCGGCTGGCCTCGTCCATCACCTTGCGCGGGCATGAAATCATGCGCCACACCCGCGAGCTGATCGAGGCCGAGGGCTACAGCGTGATCTACGGCGATACCGACTCCACCTTCGTCTGGCTCAAACGCGCCCACGACGATGCGGACGCGGCACGCATCGGCAAGCGCCTGGTGCGGCTGATCAACGACTGGTGGCGTGAGCATCTGCAGCACGAGTTCGGCCTGCAAAGCGCCCTGGAATTGCAGTTCGAAAGCCATTTCAAACGCTTCCTGATGCCTACCATTCGCGGCGCGGAGGAGGGCAGCAAGAAGCGCTACGCCGGGCTGGTCACGCGTCCCGATGGCAGCGATGGGCTGGTCTTCAAAGGGCTGGAAACGGTACGTACCGATTGGTCGCCACTGGCCCAGCAATTCCAGCAGGAGCTGTACCGGCGCATCTTCAACCGCGAGCCCTATCAGGACTACGTGCGCGACTATGTGCACCGCACGCTGGCCGGTGAGTTGGATGAGTTACTGATCTTCCGCAAGCGATTGCGCAGACGGCTGGATGACTACGATCGCAACGTGCCGCCACATGTGCGAGCCGCACGGATCGCCGATGACTACAACCTGCAGCAGGGCCGTCAGCGGCAGTACCAGAACGGCGGCTGGATCAGGTATCTGATCACCGTGGCCGGGCCGGAGCCGCTCGAGGTGCGGCGTGCGGTGATCGACTACGACCATTACGTGACACGCCAGCTGCTGCCGATCGCCGATGCGATCCTGCCGTTCGTAGGTGACAGCTTCTCAGCGCTGATTGACGACCAGCTCGGACTGTTCTGAGTTGCGCTCTATCGTGGTCAGCAAAGGCAGCTTTAAGTTGGACAGATAATACGTATATGAATTTAATGATTGAAATAATACATATGCGGAGTAATCTGTTCGCTATGCGATAACCAGGCAGAAGTAACGATGAAAACCGAACAGGCAATCAGCAAGCCGGACATCCATTCACCCGATGCGGGGCGAGTTGCGCTGACGTTCTTTTTTAACCTCATGCAACTGTGGGATTGCAGCGCCGAACAGCAGCGCGTGCTGCTCGGGTCAGTGGGCAACACAACTTATTTCAAATACAAGAAGCTCCCCGAAGTTCGTTTGCCGCGCGATACGCTGGAGCGGATTTCCTATCTGATGGGCATCCACAAGGCGCTGCGGATCATTTTCAGCAATCAGGCGGAGCGCGCGTACGAATGGGTGCACAAACCCAATGATGCCGCGCCATTCAATGGCATTAGCGCGCTCGATTACATGCTCGGTGGGCAAGTGGTCGATCTGGCGGACGTACGTCGTTATCTCGATGGGGTTCGCGGCTGATGGCATGGCAGGAGGTTCTGCCGGCCTGGCGGAAGGCGTATCGCATCATCAACAGCTCGTTCCCGCCGCTGACCGTGTTCGAAGACACCCTCAGCCCGGAGGATCTGGAAATTGCCTTTGCGCTCGAGGCCATGACCAACGACCGTTTGCGCGAAGAGGCGGGGCTATTGCAGCGCGTGGCGCCCGGTGACCGAGTCAGCGGGCCGGGCTCGACGCCGGTGATGGCGGCCTTCACCCATATCGGCAATGCCAGTCGGTTCAGCGATGGCAGTTACGGTGTCTATTACTGCGCCAGTTCCATCGATGCGGCTATCGCCGAAACCAAGTTCCATCTGGAGCGTTTCCTGGCGGCCACCCGTGAGGCGAATGTCGAAATCACCATGCGCGCGTACGTGAACAAAATCGTCAAGCCGGTGATCGACGTGCGCGCCATGCCCGAGTTGCATCAGCCCGATCCGGCCGCCTATGGCAACAGCCAGGCATTCGCTCGCGAACACCGTGACGGCAAGGCCTGGGGCCTGCTTTACCGAAGCGTGCGGCTGGACGGGCATGAGTGTGTCGCTGCATTTCGCCCGCAAACGGTCTCGCTGCCGGTGCAAGGCCCGCATTTTCGCTACGTGTGGGATATGCGTGCGGGCGCGATCACCCACATTCTGCAGATCAGCGAAGTGCTGGTTTGAGCCTCCAGCGGGGCGTTGTTGATCATGATCAAGTCCGCGCGGGGGATGGCCGAGTAGCCTGAGCGCTCAGCTGGCACCCAGACGAGGCCCGAACATGGCCAAGAAATTCCCGATGAATCCCCCACACCCTGAACGTATCTGCTGGGGCTGCGACCGCTACTGCCCGGCGGACTCGCTCGCCTGCGGCAACGGTGCCGGTCGTACTCAGCACCCGGCGGAAATGATGGGGGACGATTGGTATTTGTACGGCGATTGGGGTTTCGATCTGATCGCGACCGACAAGCCGGACGAAAAGGCGGGTTGAGCGACCGAGCGAGTCGTGTCCAGGTTATCGGCCTAGTTACGATTGAGCCGATTCACCGAGGCCGTATCGAGCACTCGGCGCACCTTGGCAAGCAGCTCGCTGATTTGAAACGGCTTGACCACCATATCCATACCTTCGGCCAGAAAACGGTCGCGACGCACCGCATTTTCCGCATAACCGGTCATGAACAGCACCGGCAGGGCGGGACGATGAGTCCGCGCAACATCGGCTAGCTCACGCCCCGAGAGTTGTGGCAGGCCCACATCCGTCAACAGTAGATCGACGCTTGGATCGTCCCGCAACACCGATAACGCCGTCGCGACGTCTCCCGCTTCGCTGCATCGATAGCCCGCTTCGCTGAGCATCTCGAGCACCAGCATGCGCACCGCCGGCATATCTTCGACGATCAGCACATGCTCGCTGTTGCCCTTTGGCGTGTCGCCGATGGGTGCGGCGGTGTGGCCGACATCAGTAGCCGCGGGCAACACCAGCGTCACTTCGGTGCCCTGGCCAACGATACTGTCGATCCGCGCCTCGCCACCTGATTGACGGGCGAAGCCATAGATCGAAGACAGGCCCAGGCCGGTGCCCTGGCCGAGCGGCTTGGTTGTGAAGAAGGGGTCGAATACCTTGCCGATAACCTTTGCGGGGATCCCGGTGCCATCGTCCTTTACGCTCAGCGCGACGTAATCACCATCGGCTAGTTCGGTATTGCCGGTGGATCGCATGGAAGTCGTACGGATGACGATATGGCCGCCGTCAGGCAATGCGTCCCGGGCGTTGATCACCAGATTCAGCACAGCGCTTTCCAGCTGATTGGCATCCACCTGGGCGATCGCACCTTCCTCACAGAGGTCGAGCTTCAGCTCGATGCGCTCGCCGATGGTGCGCTGTAGCAGCTCTTCGAGGGAGCGGATCTGATCGTTGATATTGGCGGGGCGGGCGTCCAGCGGTTGCTGGCGGGCAAAGGCCAATAGCCGATTGGTCATCGAGGCGGCGCTGCGTGCGGAGCTCAAGGCGGTGTCGGCGAAGCGTAATACCGCGTCGCTGCGGCCTTCCTGAAATCGCTGTTTGAGCAGCTCGATGCCGGTGATGATGCCGGTCAGCAAGTTGTTGAAGTCATGTGCGATGCCTCCGGTCAGCTTGCCCAGAGCGTCCATCTTTTGTGCCTGCATCAGCTGCGCTTCGGTGCGCACACGTTCGGCTACCTCGCGTGCGAGTTCGCTGTTCACGCTGTCGAGTTGTTGCAGTTGCGAGCGTTCGCGTTGGCGTTGCTCGGTGACGTCCTCGACGAACACGAGGCCAAGGTCGACGGCGCGATAGGGCGAAACCTGCCATTTGGTTTCACGCAGCTGACCCGCGACGTGCATGCTCAGCGTGCCCTGCCAGCGCGCACCGCTGGCCAGGCTCTGTCGAAGCTGCTGCAGCTTGTCTTCCTGGTTATCGGCAAGGCGGGCGAGCAATGCCGAAGCATCGTCACCATCCCCCAGCAGCAGTTCGAATGCCGGGTTGCATTCATGGATCTGCAGCTGCGCATCGATCACGACAATCGGTGCGGCCACGCTAGTAAAGATCTCACGAAAGCGCGCTTCGCTTTCGCGCAGCGCGTGCTCGGTGTCACGGACGCGCAATAGCGTGCGCAACGTGGCGAGCAATACGTCCGGGTCGACCGGATGAATGAGATAGGCATCCGCCCCGGCATCGAGCCCGGTGATGATGTCTCCGGTCTGGATCGACGCGGCAGAAACGTGAACCACGGGCAGCAACTGGGTGCGCTCGTCGGCACGCAGCTGCCGGACGATATCGAAACCGCTCATGTCGGGCAGGTTCACGTCGAGAATCAGCGCATCGATTGCTTGCTCGGCGATGAGTGTCAGGCCTTCGTCGCCGGTTCCGGCTTCGAACACGTCGTAGCCGTGCCGCTCCATCACTCGACGTATCGCGTAACGCGTCGCGGCGTTGTCATCGACCACCAACAGTTTGCACTTACGCTCCATCGACCGGCTCCGTGGCAATAGATAGCGGAATGATGACGAAGAAGGTCGAGCCGATACCCGGAGTGCTTTCCACTCCGACACGCCCACCGAGCAGTTCGGCGAATCGCTTGCACAGCGACAGTCCCAGACCGGTGCCGCGCAGACGCTTCTGCAGAGGCGTGTCGATCTGCACGAAATCTTCGAACAGGTTGCCGTGCAGGCCATGCGGTATGCCGATACCGCTGTCGGTGACGGCGAAACAGACTTCGTGCTCGCCTTCGCGGCGTGCCGAAATACGTACCTCTCCGCGCTGCGTGAACTTCAATGCGTTGGAAATGAAATTTCGCAGAATCTGAGCCAGCTTCTTGTCATCGGTGTACAGGCGCGGGATGTCTTGTGGCTCTTCGAAAATCAGGTCCACCGTCTCGGCATCGACGATGGGGCGAAACATGCCGCGCAACGCGGCGAACAGATCAAACATGTCGAACCACGCTGGTGAAATGCTGATGCGACCCGCCTCGATCTTCGCCAGATCGAGCAGATCATCCACCATATCGCTCAGTTCAGAGGCGGCACCACTGATGAACAAGACCTGCTTGTGCTGCTCCTCGCTCAGTGGACCGTCCAGCTCGTCGCTGAGAAGACGCGTGATGCTGCGAATCGAGCCCAGCGGCGTGCGGAACTCGTGGCTCATGTAGGACAGAAAGCGGCTTTTGAGATCGGAGGCCTGGCGCAGCTGCTCGGCTTGAATGTCGAGCTCGGCATACAAAGCAAGAACGCCCTGATTGGTTTCGTCGAGCTCGGCGCGTAGCGACTCGTTCTCGCTGCGCAGCCGTTCCAGCTGGCTGAGGTCGGTATCGTTAACACCGTTCGAATCAGTCACGCGTTGCCTCCAGAGCGATTACCAGAACGGTCGCATCGTCGCGTCCGCGACAATAATCACGGTGCAGCACTGCGGCAATAATAGCGGGGTGGCGATGCACCAGCCCCGGGTAGTCACGCAGGGTCCAGCGAGATTGCAAACCATCGCTATACATGACTAGTAATTGATGTTCTTCAACCGGGTAGTCGAATGCGCGCGCTTTGCGAAATTGCGATCCAACGATCCCTGGATGCGAGGCGAGGCCCCGGCTTTTTTCCACATTGAGCAGGCTGGCGCCGATGTTGCCAATTCCGGCAAAGCGCAATACCCCGAGGCGGGGATCGAACACCGCGACGGCTGCAGCGCCGCCACGGGTTCCGCACATCGCCTGATGCATGTCGGCAATGCTGGTTTCCGGGTCGGCGAAGGGGGCTGCGGCGAATGCGCTGGCACCACACTTGGCGGCGTGCTCCGCATCTTCGCCGTGGCCGATGCCGTCGATCACCAATGCGCTGATCCGTTGCTTATCGCAGGCCACATGCCAGACATCACCACATGCCGGGTCGTTATTCAGCGAATGTTGGCTGACGCCAAAGCGCAGAAACGGCACTGCAATGCCGCGTCGAAATAACTGCACGAGTACGACCGAGCCTTTGTCGTCCGAGTAAGCGTCGAATACCTGTGCCTGGCGCCTTAGTGCACCCAGCCCTGTTCCCTGGGTGCCACCAGTGGAAAACCCATCGGCCAGGCATTCGTTGAGGTTGAAGCCCGGCCCGCTATCCACAGCGACGATCTCGACACCGCTTCCGGTTTCTGCCGCGATCGAACGCAGGTGCAGGGAGCCTTGGCCTGCGTGCTTGAGCAGATTGGTGGCGAGCTCGGTAGTTGCCAGGGCCACGCGTCCGGCATCGGTTTCGTCGAAACCCAGTTCCGTGGCCAGGCGCTGCGCAACGCGGCGGGCGTGGCCTACCTGGCTGCTGTCTTCGATGGGTAACACCTGCGTCATTGAGCCGGGGATATTCATGCCCATCGGACGATACTGATTCGAGTACCGATGCCTGGCGTACTCTCGAGTTCAAACTCATCCACCAGCCGTTTCGCGCCGGTCAGTCCAAGACCGAGCCCACCGCCCGACGTCCAGCCATCGGTCATGGCCAGCTTGATATCCGCTATTCCAGGACCTTCGTCACGGAACGTCAGGCGGATACCGGTGCGGGCGCTTTGCTCGATGACCGCCCAGTCCATGTCGCCACCACCGCCGTACACCACCGTGTTACGGGCCAGCTCGCTGACGGCGGTCACCAGCTTGGTCTGATCGATCAGGCGCATGCCGCAATCCTGCGCGATGCGGCGGACTGCCTGGCGCGCCAGTACCACATCCTGTTCGATGCGTACCGGCAGGCTGCCACTTTCGCGCACGGTCATTTTTCGGCCATCCGTTTATGCAGCAGCTGCATCCCTCGTTCAACGTTCAACGCCGTGCTGACGCCTTGTAGTGTCAGACCCAGTTCGACCAGCGTGATTGCAACGGCCGGCTGCATGCCGACCACGACGGTCTCTGCGTCCATGATGCTGGAAAGGCCGGAAATCGAGCTGATCATCCGGCCGATGAACGAGTCGACCATGTCCAGTGCGGAGATATCGATCAGTACGGCACGGGCCGAGGTCGCGCTGATGCGCTCGGCGAGGTCGTCTTGCAGGGTCATGGCCAGCTGGTCGTGCATGTCGACTTGAATGGTGACGAGCAGAAAGTCACCCATTCGCAATATAGGGATGCGTTCCATCACACCGCCTTGGTTACAGTCAGGCCGGAGCGGCGCAACGCTAATGCCAGTGCGTCGGCGAGGGATGCCTTAGTGACGATGCCTTGCAGATCCAGGCCGAGATGAACGATGGTTTGGGCAATCTGCGGACGTACGCCGCTGATGATGCAGTCAGCACCCATCAGGCGGATGGCCGTGACGGTCTTGAGCAGATGTTGCGCCACCAGCGTATCGACGGTAGGTACGCCGGTAATGTCGATGATGGCGATTTCCGAACCTGTGTCGACGATGCGCTGCAGCAACGATTCCATTACCACCTGAGTCCGCTGCGAATCCAGCGTGCCGATCATGGGCAGCGCCAGTACGCCATCCCACAGTTTGACCACCGGCGTGGACAACTCGAGCAGCTCTTCCTGCTGACGCTTGATCACCGCCTCGCGGGACTTCTGGAAAGTACGCACGGTATACAGACCGAGGTCGTCGATCAGTTCGGACAAGGCCCAGAGCTGCTCGGCCAGCAGCGCCGGCTCGTCGGCATATTCGCACTGCAACAACGGCATCAGCGGGCGTTTGAGCGAAAAAATGAAGCCTGCGGTCTGCTGTGAATCGAAACCTAGCTGCACCCGGCTATGGGACAGCTTTTCCAGGTACTGACGCATCTCGTCCCAGCTGGCTGCCTTGACGTCACCCGACTCGGTTCTGCTGGCACCGGCGATCAGCAGACGGATGAATTCTTCGGTTTGCTGGCGAAAATCTTCGGTCTTGATAGTGCGGTACAGACCGCTGGATTCCAGTTCTGCAGTCCATTTGTTGAGCAGCTCTGACTGATTGCTGGCGATGACGTTGAACGTGCGTTGTTGCAATAGAGCCATTGGCGCTGATTCCTGAGTAGACGCATGCTGGGACGGCTGGGCATGCGGATATGATTCGAATGGATTGCTGGCGTTCCGGGCAGCGCGAGGAGTTCTGCCTCAGCGCTCGAACCACAGCGAGCCTTAGTCTGAAGGACCCTTCGAAACGCCGAATAGCCCGCATTTCGCCTCAAGTTGTGCACTGGGTCAAGGAATTTACACCCCTGATCTTGAGCGGAAGGCAGGGTGTGTTTGTGCCAAGCGCAAATGGGGGCTCGAGGTTTGTACCGAGGCCTATCAGATCGCCGGAGAATGTCGATTGGCCTAACAACCGCAGCAGCAGGGCTTGCATCGGTCTGACCGAGGCTATCCGTTCGGCGGATATGTGTTGTCCGCTCTTTAGAAAACGTCCCAGCGAGCGATGAACTGGCATAGCGACAAAGTCAGTACAACGCAGCCCTTCGCAGGAACCCAAACCATGCTGGTTGGTAGCTATAACGAAATTCTAGTGTTCTTCTCGTTCCTCGTTGCTGTGCTTGCGTCCTACACCGCACTCGACATGGCGGGGCGCGTTGCGACCGCTCAAGGTCGTGCGGCGCGCCTATGGTGGTTCGGTGGCTCGTTTTCCATGGGGCTAGGCATCTGGTCGATGCACTTTGTCGGCATGCTGGCCTTCAGTTTGCCGATTCCGCTTGGCTACGACCCCTTGATCACCACGGCCTCGTTGGTCATCGCAATCGCTGCGTCTGCCTTGGCGCTCTGGCTGGTGTGCCAGCAGACGCTGCCCTGGCTGCGGCTCGCACATGGCGCGGTTCTGATCGGCTGCGGTATCGCGGTCATGCACTACAGCGGCATGGCGGCGCTGCGAATGCAGCCGGGCATCGTGTATGACATGGGATGGTTGAGCGCTTCGGTGGCCATCGCCATCCTGGCCTCGGCCGCTGCGCTCTGGCTCGCATTTCGCCTGCGCGCGAACGTTTGTCGCGTACGGTTATGGCGGGGTGTCGCCGCACTGATCATGGGGCTGGCGATCGCCGGCATGCATTACACCGGCATGGCAGCGGCGAGCTTTCCGGACGGGAGCTTCTGCGGCGCGTCCAATACCGGTCTGGATACCAACTGGCTGGCTCTGTTGGTGATCATGCTGACGCTGGCGGTCCTGGCGATCGCACTGATTGTCTCGATACTGGACGGCCGCATGCAGAGCCGTACCTCGTTGCTGGCCAGTTCGCTGGAAAAGGCCAACAGTGAGCTGATCCAGCTCGCCCTGCATGACAACCTAACCAGATTGCCCAACCGTCTGTTGCTCGAAGATCGGCTAAGTCAGGCGCTCAAGGTTGCCCAGCGGGAGTCGTCCACGTTCGCCGTGATGTTCATGGACCTGGATGGCTTCAAGGCGGTGAACGACGCCTTCGGTCACCATATCGGTGACGAATTGTTGATGAGCGTTACCGAGCGGCTGCGCTCGTGCATTCGGGCCCAGGACACGCTGGCGCGGTTGGGTGGGGATGAGTTCGTGCTTCTAGCCGTCATCAGCGGGCCCGATGATGCCGCGACGCTGGCCGACAAGCTGGTGCAATGTATTGACGAGCCCTTTGCGCTGCCCCGTTATGAACTGCGGGTGTCGCTCAGCGTCGGCATTGCGGTGTACCCCAGCGATGGTGAAACCGAGCGCGACCTGCTGCTGCATGCTGATGCCGCTATGTACCACACCAAGAGTGCCGGCCGGAACGGCTACAGCTTCTTCGAAGCCTCGATGAACGCGAATGCGGCCGAGCAACTGCAATTGCTTCACGATCTGCGTATGGCCGAAGAGCGGAATGAGCTGCGCCTGCTTTACCAGCCGAAATTCGAAGTGCCGACCGGGGATGTGCAAGGCTTTGAGGCGTTGCTGCGGTGGCAGCATCCGACGCGTGGCTTGCTCTCGCCCGACGTTTTTCTGCCGCTGGCCGAGAAAACCGGCTTGATCATACCCATTGGGAATTGGGTGCTGGCCGAGGCGTGCCGGCAATTACGCGAATGGCATTTGCAGGGGTTCAGCCATTGGAGCATCGCGGTCAATCTTTCAGCCGTGCAGTTCGAGCAACCGGGCCTGCTGGAAGTGGTGGCCGAGGCGATCGACCGCCATTGCATCCCCGCAGCGAATCTGACGCTCGAAATCACTGAAACCGTAGCCATGCGCAACGCGGAGGCAACCATCGAAACCTTGAGGAGCCTTACCGAATTCGGCGTGAAAGCCTCCATTGATGACTTCGGTACGGGATATTCGAGCTTGCTTTATCTGAAGAGACTTCCAGCTAGCGAGCTGAAAATTGACCGTGCGTTCGTCAAGGAAATGAGCGTTGGCAATGAAGACTCGGTGATCGTTTCGGCAATCATTGCGTTGGGTAAAGCGCTGGGCCTGGAGATTGTCGCGGAGGGTGTGGAAACAGCGGAGCAGCGAGCGTTTCTCACCGAGCTCGGCTGTGAAACGCTCCAGGGCTTTCTGCTCGACAGACCTATGGCGCCTGAACAAGTCCTCGAGCGCATGACGCAGGCAAGACCGGGTTGGTCATCGTCCGTAGCAGGCGCCACGAAGCGGATATCCGAACCCGGTTAGGTTTGGGCTAGGGTCTGTTACCGTTTCGGTCGCTACGAAAAGCCGACAGGCCTTAGAACCACCGGTCGTTGCGCTTGCGACCGCGCGTCATGGCCGGAATGATCAGTCCGGCCAGCAAGCCCGCGCCAGCGATGCTGCCGCCGTAAACCATGTAGCGCATCAGTACCTGATTGTTCTCGTCACCCAACCGAGCCTGGGCGTCGCGCAGTTCCGATTCAGTGGCCGTAAGTGCTTCGTCGAGCGCTTTGCGGCGCGCTTCCAGTTCGTCGATTAATGCCTTGCGCGAGTCTAGAGTCTCTTGCATGCCCTGAACTCGGGCCTTCCAGTTGTCATCGATTGTCTTCAGTTCTTCACTGAGCTCGGCAACCTGCTGTTCGAGCTGCGGTAAACGCTCGGCCTGGCCGGGAATTTCCTGCAGATCACTGCTGCGAATCCAGACGCGATCGCCGTTCTCGCCGCGAACCTGGCTGTAGTCGCCCTGCGTATCGAGTAATTCGACTTGCTGCCCGGACGTAAGGCTACCGACGATGCGATAGCCGTCGGTTGGACCGCTTCGCACGTAGGTGCTTAATGTATCGCTGACCCAGCGATCATTGGTCGCTTGCTGGGCATGGGCCGGTGCGATGACGGCCAGCAAGGTGCCGAACAGACCGGTACGAACGGCGCGGCGCTGAGAGGTTAACCAGGTAAAACGGGATAGAAGAGCGAGACGATGGCGAGATAAGGACATTGGTGGTCTTCGCGTGAAAAATGGAGGCCCTGGTGAACGAGCCGAAAATGAACCACCCGGCGCTGGCGGGTTGGCCAATGCCGGGATGGGCGAACAGCAGGCGTACGGATATGCCGATTGGGAGAATGTCTTATCCCAGGGGTGAACACGTGACCCCCTGTAGGGCTGCAGACTGGACTGACAGCGGGACGCGCTGAAGGTTCATTAAATCTTCATCAGTTCGTGCGCAGCCTGGAGCGACCCGGCATGACGTTCGACTCTGACTTTAACCAAGCGGTGAGGAGGAAGCTAACCACCGTTATAGCCGCTCGACCGGATGCGCCTGAATCAACACCTGCTCCTGACGGAAGCGGGTTTCCAGAGAAGTTCGGTACTCGCTCCACCAGGCGCGATTAAGCTCGGACGCCAGCACTTCGTAAATGATCAGGTCGTCGCGCACGGCTGAGTTGTCATCCTCGCGCCACAATCCGTTGACTGGCGCGCGGGTGTGAGCGGTCAGGCCGCCGAACTGCTGCATGAGTTCGTCACGCACCTCGGCGAACAGCAATTTAGGCAAGGCTTGCCCGTCATTGTCGTAAAGCGGGAGCAGTAGCTGGATCAGGTGCATGGCGCAAATTCCACTGCGTAAGGGGATTATCGTGCACCGCCGGGGAGGGATCGGGCCTCGCCGTCATAGTGACCGGAACGGATCAAGCAGCCAGACGCAAACCCAGCGCTGTTCATCCTCTGGCAGCCCATCTTGCATGGACGTTCCGGCCAGGAGCCGAACGGCGGTGGTCTTATAGGTTCGATGGCTTGGAACGGTCGTCAAATGCCCCGCCAGCGGCGCTGCGGTCTGATAGGCGGAGACGAATTCGCCGGCGCAGCCGGACTCCAAGCTAGACAAGAATTCGCTGGAGGAGCCTAAAAAATGGAATCGTCTAACCCCTCGGTAACCGCCTTGCAACAGGCTCAGGACATCACATCGCGCTGGTCGGACGGGGAGTTGGGAGCCGAAGAAGCGCAGCAAGCCCTCAAAGTCGTATTCGATAATTGGCAAGCCGGTGAGCCTACGACGCAGGCTGAGCACGTTACGGAAGCGGCTTTGTCGGGCGCGCGGATTGCTTTCCAGGATTGGTTGCAGCGCGGCGAAAACTGTGAGGAGCTGGTCACCCAACTGCGCTGGATTCTCGACCCGTCGAAAGACGGCGTCACCGATCCCGAGCTCAACGTCTACGCGCCGCAGCGCTTCGAGTGAGGCGTCGCAACGGACTGAAAGTATGCAGGCCTCAACGCACCATCAGCACGACCACCGTAATGGCCAGCACTAGCGAAACGCTTTTCCAGAACAGCACTGGGTTGCGTTCCATTAGCGGTGGTCTGGACTTGTTGAGAAAGGCCTGGTTGGGCTGGCGCAGCTCGAACACGAACTCGGACAGGTCCTCGTAGCGCTTGTAAGGGTTGATGTGTAGCGCCTTGCGCAAGACCTCATCGACCCATGCCGGTACCGCGCGGTCATGCTCGCGGATCGGTCGATAGCTGAGCGCGTTCAGCGCCGCACGGGTACGGCAGCGTGCCACTTGCGTGCCGTAAGGCAACTGGCTGGTAAGCATCTGATAAGTGACGACCGCCAGCGAGAACAGGTCCGAGCGGGGCGTGCCGCCTTCTCCCAGAAAATATTCCGGCGCGGTGTATTGCGCAGTACCGAGCAACTCACTGCGCTCGATGGGCGAAGCGATTTCCATGAGGCCGGCGACGCGGGTGGAACCGAAATCGATGATTTTCACCGTGCCGGTGGTGTCGATCATGATGTTTTCCGGGCGCAGATCCTGGTGCAACATTTCCAGCCGGTGGAAGGCACGAAGGCCTTTGGCGATCTGCTCGACGATGCCGCGAACCGTCTCCAGGTCCGGCCTGGGGTGGTCGATCATCCATTGGGTCAGCGTCTGGCCCTCGATGAACTCGGTAAGGCTGTACAGATAGTTGCGCTTGCGCGTCTGCGGGCAAGGCTTGGCCACGTGGGCGCTGTCGATGCGCCGCGCGACCCATTCCTCGGTGAGAAAGCGCTCGAGGTATTGGGCGTCTCGCTGCAGATCGAGCGATGGCGTTTTGATGATTACCCGCGTCTGGCTGTCATCGTCGAGTGCCAGATAGACGTGGCTGCGGCTGCTGGCATGCACTTCGCGAACGATGGTGTAGCCATCGAACCGGGCGCGTGGTTCCAGTATGGGCGGGAAGGGCAGCTCGGTGAGTTGCCGGTAGAACTCGTCCGCTGCCTGCGCCGGCAATTCATTAATGCGCAGGATCTGCACCGTGAGGTTGTCGTCGCTGCCCTGTTCCAGCGCCCGGGCGATGATTTCCCGAGCGGCCGCATTCAGATCGTCCGGGTTGCGAGCGATCGCGTCGAGCATCGACGAGTCGTCGAGGTATTCATGAGCGCCGTCGGTCGTGAGGATGAAGGTATCACCCACTTCGACCGGCTCGGCGCGGTAGTCCAGATCCAGCTGCGGATGAATGCCCAGGGCCCGGCTCAGGTAACTCTTTTGCTCCGAAACCCTCATCCGATGGTCATTGGTCAGCTGTTCCAGTGCGTTGCCTTGGACGCGATAGATACGCGAGTCGCCGGCGTGGAAGAAGTGCGCGGTAGTCGACTTGATGACCATGGCACTGAAGGTACAGACGTAGCCGCGATCCTTGTCGTACCGGTACTGACTTTGCTGGCTTTGCGCATGCAGCCAGGAGTTGGTCGCCATCAGGACCCGTTGCGCCGAGGTCTTGACCGACCAGGCATCGGATGTGCAGTAGTAATCGGCGAAAAAGCCGGTGACTGCCGATTCGCTGGCGATATGGCTGACGGCGCTGCTACTGATGCCGTCGGCCACAGCGATGGCGATCCCCTTGTTGCTCAGTTGCGGTTCTTTGGGAATGTAAATGCCATGGAAATCCTGGTTGCTTTCCTTGCGCCCCTTGTCGGTGTATTGGCCCACCGAAACCTTGAGTTGGCTTCTCATAGAATGCCGCGAACTCCAGACGGGCCGGAGTTCGCAAAGTCTTCAGCGCAGCGCGCGTTTCGGCGCAGTTTTGACATGGGTGGTGTAGAGCGTCAGGCCGGTAAAGGCCAAACCGCCCACCAGATTGCCCAGCGCGGTGGGGATTTCATTCCAGATCATGTAATCCATGATTGAGAAGTCACCGCCCATGATCATCCCTGCAGGGAACAGGAACATGTTCACCACCGAATGCTCGAAGCCCATGTAGAAGAACAACATGATCGGCATCCACATGGCGATGACCTTGCCGCTCACCGAGGTGGAAATCATCGCGCCGACCACACCCATCGACACCATCCAGTTGCACAGCATGCCGCGCAGGAAGATGGTCAACCAGCCAGCCAGGCCGAACTCGGCGTAGCCCAGGGTACGGTCCTCACCCACATGGGAAATCTTTTCGCCTACCGGGCCCGGATCGGTGGAAAATCCCATGGTGAAGACGAACGCCATCATGAGCGCAACCGTCAACGCACCTCCGAAATTTCCGAGAAAGACCAGTCCCCAGTTGCGCAGAACTCCGTCGACGGTCACTCCTGGACGCCGGTCGAGCAGCGCCAGCGGCGTCAGGACGAAGACGCCGGTGAGCAGGTCGAAACCCATCAGGTACAACATGACGAAGCCGACGGGAAACAGCATGGCACCCACCAGCGGCGAGCCTGTTTGCACCGTGATGGTGATAGCGAAGACTGCCGCGAGCGCAAGGATCGCACCGGCCATGAAGGCCCGGATCAGGGTATCCCGCGTAGACATGAAGATTTTGGACTCACCGGCGTCGACCATCTTGGTGACGAATTCCGAAGGGACGATGTAGGACATATTCGATTCTCAGTGCGTGTTGGCTGTTGGCCGATGATTTCGGCCTTGCAAATCCGAGTGAGCGCTTCCGTAGGGCCGAACTTGTTCGGCCGTCTGCCGCTCAGTTGGCCGAATGAATTCGGCCCTACAAATTCATGCCCCGCCCGTTGAAGCGATTTCCACCGCATCGCCGTTGAGCCGCACTGGCCAGACCTGCAAGTGTTGCTCGGGATATTCCAGGCAGGTGCCGTCTTCCAGGCGGAAGTGCTGCTTGTACAGCGGCGAGGCGATCACCAGATCGCCCTTCAACTGCCCAACGAGGCCGCGGCCGATGACGTTGGCGCCCGATTTCGGGTCGCGGTTTTCAATGGCGAACAGCTTTTCGCCTTCCTCTGTCTCCGGCAGGTGGAAGAGGGCGACTTGCGCGCCGTCCAGCCAGGCAACCACACCGGAATTGGCCACCAGATCGCGGCGGCTACACAGTGCGCGCCAACCGGCGGGTTGAACGGAATCGACACGTACGGCGTTGGACTGGCTCATCAGAGCACCTCCTCGGTTACGGGAATCAGGTGAAGTTCGTGTGCATGCACCGGACGGCGCTGGCCGCGTTCCTTGACGAAGTGAATGTCTGGATCGCCGCGCTGGTCGTTGACGAAGGTGCGGAAGCGCTTGAGTTTTTCCGGGTCCTTGATGGCATTCGCCCACTCGCATTCGTAGCGATCGACCACCAACTGCATCTGCGCCTCCAGCTCGGCAGCCAGATTGAGGCTGTCACCGATGATGACGTCCTTGAGGTAATCGAGGCCGCCTTCGAGGGATTCGCGCCACACCGAGGTGCGCTGCAGCTTGTCCGCGGTGCGGATGTAGAACATCAGGAAGCGGTCGATGTAGCGAATCAGCGTTTCGTCATCGAGATCGGTGGCAAACAGTTCGGCATGACGCGGACGCATGCCGCCGTTGCCCGAGACGTAAAGATTCCAGCCGTTCTCGGTGGCGATCACGCCGATGTCTTTGCTCTGTGCCTCGGCGCATTCACGGGTGCAGCCAGAAACACCGAACTTGATCTTGTGCGGCGAGCGCAGGCCCTTGTAGCGATCCTCCAGGCGCAGCGCCATGCCAACGCTGTCCTGCACTCCGTAGCGGCACCAGGTGCTGCCGACACAGGATTTCACTGTGCGCAACGACTTGCCGTAGGCATGGCCGGTCTCGAAACCGGCTTCGATCAGCTCGCCCCAGATGTCTGGCAGCTCATGCAGCTCGGCGCCGAACAGGTCGATGCGCTGGCCGCCGGTGATTTTGGTGTAGAGGTCGTATTTCTTGGCGACGGCTCCGAGGGCGATCAGCTTGTCCGGAGTGATTTCGCCGCCGGCTATGCGCGGCACCACCGAGTAGGTGCCGTTCTTCTGCATGTTCGCCATGAAGGTATCGTTGGTGTCCTGCAATGGAATCAGCCCAGGATCGGTGATCGGCTGGTTCCAGCAGGAGGCGAGAATCGAGCCCACCGCAGGCTTGCAGATATCGCAGCCAGTGTGGCCGCGTCCATGTTTGGCCAGCAGTTCGTCGAAGCTGATGATGCTTTCGACGCGCACAATGCCGTACAGCTCCTGCCGGGTATGGGCGAAGTGCTCGCAAAGACTCTTGTCGACCTCGACGCCGCGGGCCGTCAGCTCATGCTCGAATACTTGCTTGAGCAACGCGCTGCATCCCCCGCAGCCGGTACCCGCTTTGGTTGCGGCTTTCAGCTCGCCGAGGTCGGTGATGCCCGCGTCGACCTGGCAGCACACCGCGCCTTTGGTGACGTTGTGGCAGGAGCAGAGGGTCGCGGTGTCGGGCAGGGCGTCCGCGCCTAATGTCGGTGCGCCATCGGACAGCGGCAAGATCAGGGAGGACGGGTCGGCCGGCAGCTTGATGCCGTTCTGCGCATACTGCAGCAGGGTGTCGTAGTAGCTATTGTCGCCAATCAGCACGGCACCGATGACGCGCTTGCCATCTTCAGACAGCACCAGGCGGCGGTAGCTGGCATTGGCTTCGTCGATAAAGCGATAACTCTTGGCGCCGGGCGTGGCCGCGTGTGCATCGCCGATGGAGCCGACATCGACGCCGAGCAGCTTGAGCTTGGTTGACATGTCCGCGCCGCTGAAGGGCTGGTGTGGCTCGCCGCAGAGCAGCGCGGCGACGTTACGCGCCATGGTGTAGCCGGGTGCTACCAGACCGAAGACCATACCGTTCCAGGACGCGCATTCGCCGATGGCGAAGATCGAGGGGTCGCTGGTGCGGTAGTCCGCGTCTATCACCACACCGCCGCGCGGAGCGATCTCCAGTTCGGCGTTGCGCCCGAGCGCATCCTGGGGACGGATGCCGGCTGAGAAGACGATCAGATCGGTTTCCAGATACTCACATCTACCATCAGCGCCATCGTTGAAGTTCATTCGGTAGGCATATTCCTCACCGATGACAATTTCCTGCGTCGCGCGGGACAGGTGCACACCGACACCCAGCGCCTCGATACGGGCCTTGAGTGCCTTGCCGCCTTCGTCGTCCAACTGCACCGGCATCAGACGGGGAGCGAACTCCACGACATGGGCTTCCAGGCCGAGCGACTTAAGGGCGTTGGCTGCTTCCAGACCCAAAAGTCCACCGCCCACCACCACACCACGCTTGGCGTTGCTGGCAGCGGCACGAATGGCGTCCAGGTCATCAAGGGTGCGGTAGACCAGCCGGGAGTTGCCCTCGGCGCCTGGAATAGGCGGTACGAACGGGTATGAACCGGTCGCTAGAATAAGTTTGTCGTAAGCCTGGCGGCCCTCGCTGGTGACCACTTCCTTGCGCTGCCGGTCGATCTCCAACACCTGCACGCCGAGGTGAACATGCACGCCATGGGTGGCGTAGTAATCGGCGTCGCACATCGCCAGGGAGTCGGCATCGCGGCCGCCGAAGTATTCGGACAGATGCACCCGGTCATAGGCTCTCTGACGCTCCTCGCCGTAAACATGCAGCTGGTACTGAGCCAGGGCACCGCGCTCGATCAGCTGCTCAATGCAGTGATGTCCCACCATCCCGTTGCCGATAATGACCAGCGTTTCGCTCTTGATCGGGGTGACGATTGCGTTCATGACCGGTTCCTCCGTCGATGCCGTTTGCGGTTGCATCGCACAAAAACAAAAAGGCGCCTGGAGCTGTCGGGCAGCTCCAGGCGCCTTTGCCTGGTATTCATAAGTTGTGGAGGTGACTGTTCGAGCCTCGTTGCCCGTTGCACCTGTCCCGCGCCGTTTGCGGCTGATGGTCTTCGCTGACCGCGGGAGGCTCTGCCGAATCGCTCGGCAGGCGTTGCTTAGGCCATAGCAGGTTGCGTGCCAGCGACCTTGAAGGAGGGCGTGAGGGCGGAGCTGCGCGGGGTTGGTGGGCTGAAGCCCACCCTACGGAACGAGGCTTTTGTAGGGTGGGCTTCAGCCCACCGTCAAAGTTGAACCACAAAGGTGCGGTATTCGCGAAAAGCTCCCTTTTTTGGGGCGATATGCCGAGTGACTTCATCGGTAATCGCCTGGCGCAGCTATACGGAGCCGAACCTTGCGCGTTGGGCTCGGTCAGTACACGACCTTCCGGTCCCGGCATGGCTATGATTGCCGCTGACCTCAATCCTGACGAATCGCGGAGATCACTTGAACAAGGTCGTCGAACAACCTTTGCTGCTGGGCATGATGCGTCTGATGCAATACCCAGAGTTGGCGCAGCCGCAGGCACTGCTGAGCTTTCTGGATCGCTGTGTCGAGCGTGGCGTGAGTGCTTTCGACCACGCTGACATTTATGGCGCTGGAGAATGCGAGACGCATTTTGGCGCCGCGCTGAAACTGCAGCCGGCGCTGCGTCAGCAGATCCAACTGATTGGTAAGGCTGACATCGTGCCAGCTTCGCAAGATCGCTCTCGCTGGCAGGTCAAGCATTACAACACCCAAGCGGCGTACCTTACCGAGGCGGTCGACGGCTCTCTGAAGCGGCTCGGCGTGGAGCGCCTGGACGGCTTCCTGCTGCATCGGCCAGACCCTTTGCTGCAGGTTGATGAGGTTGTCCGAGCGCTGAACGATCTGGTCGCAAGCGGCAAGATCGGCTGGCTTGGCGTATCCAACGCCGAGCTGCCGCATTGCCAAACACTGGCGCGCGAGTTGCCGCTGCGCTGCAACCAGATCGAGCTGTCGCTGCACGCCCAGGAAACGGTATGGGATGGGCGCCTGCATGCCATGGAAAGTGAGGGCCTGCATGTGTTGGCTTGGTCACCGCTGGCGGGTGGCCGTTTCAGCCCGGTGCTACAACAAGCGCTTGAGGAAGTCGGTGCGGCGCTTGACGCTTCGGCCAATCAGGTCGCCCTGGCCTGGCTGCGCAAGTTGCCTGGCAAGCCAGTCCCCATCCTGGGCAGCCTGCGTTGGGAGCGGATCGAGGAAGCGCTGCAGGGCGCCGAACTGCGGCTCGATACGCAGGCGTGGTTCTATCTGGCACAGGCCGCACGCGGCCACGAGGTCGAGTGAGTCCAGACTGAGGCCGGGTTGCATAGCGTAATCGAGTGGTCTAGCGTCATCTGGCCGACGCTGCGTCAGTTTTAGCCATATTCCTGACACAGTCACTTCCTAAGGTTGTTCTCCGACGCCAGAGCGCTGCGCATGTCGCGCGGTGCTGGCTCCGACCGGATGGAGACACTGACTCATGCGAATCCTGAAGCCGCTGGTCGTAGCGCTTGCCGCTGCGATTTCCGCCCCTGCGATGGCCGCGAGCAATACCTTGGTAGGTTGGGCGTTGATGCCAGCCGACACCTTCTCCGATGGCCCGACGTCTGGGCAGATGGCCAATGCCAACCCCTACGGCACCTTTGCGCCACCTTATGAAAACCGTCAGCCGGTGCAGGGTTTTTCAGCAGTGCTGCCGGGAGCGGATGAAAACAGCTTCATATTCATGACCGACAACGGCTTCGGCGGTCAGACAAATTCTGCAGATACGCTGTTGCGGCTTTACAGCGTTCGCCCTGATTTCCGTACGGCCAGCGGCGGGAGCGGGAAGGTCAGTGCGAGTGACTATCTCAGCGGTGCGCCGCTGGCTCGCTTCACCCACACGTCGCGCCTCACCCTCAACGACATCAATCAGAAGCTCGAGCTGCCAATCCAGGCCGACTACCGTTTTTATTACAACGACGGCTCCAAGCCACGCGTCGACAGCACTATCGAGTTCGGCCGTCTGCTGACGGGCGCCGACCTGGACATCGAGTCGGTGCGCCGAGACAAGAATTGTGCGAGGTGGTTTGGTGACGAGTTCGGGCCATATCTGATCAAGACCGATGCGTCGGGCACCGTCACTCGCAGCGCGATTTCTTTGCCAGGTGTTTATGCGCCGCAGCATGTCGATGTAGTGGCGGGACGAGCAACCGCGAACCTGGGCGGCTCGGGTGGTTTCGAAGGCATGGCGATTAACCCACGCGGGGACAGGCTCTATACCTTGCTGGAAAAAACCGTCAACGGCGATCCGGCCGGTACCTTGCGTATCAACGAGTTTGATATCGATCAAGAGCGTTACACCGGTAAGGCGTTCTTCTATCGCCTGCAAGCGCCAGAGAACGCCATTGGTGACATGACTGCGATCGATGAGACGCGCTTCCTGGTCATTGAGCGCAATAACGCAACCGCCACCAACGGCACCCCTTTCAAGAAAATCTACCTGATCGAAACCCGCGGTGTCGCCAGTGGCGGGGAAGTGCGCAAGACCGAAGTTGTCGACCTCATGCAACTGGCCGATCCCGATGATCTGAACGGCGACGGGCAACGGACATTCACCTTTCCCTACGTGACCATTGAAAGCGTGTTGCCGCTGGATTCCCGCACCTTGCTGGTGACCAACGACAACAACTTCCCGGGCGGCGGCGGGCGAGCACTGGCGGCGGACGTCACCGAGTTTCTGAAGATCCGTCTGGCTAATCCGATTCCTGGCGTCCGTCCGCCGCACCAGCAGCAGGCCAGAGATGCACGCCGTTGTGAAGTATCGACCGGGCTGAGCCAAAGCTGACTATCGACCAAAGTCTGTGCGAGCCAGGAGGGACGTCAGGCGTTGCTGGCGAACGGCACAGTTAGGCGGGCAGTCGAAGGCCGTGTGGGCCTCGCTTCGCCAGCAAGCTGGCTCCTACAAGAGCGTAGATCGCGCACCGTCCGTAGGAGCGAGCTTGCTCGCGAATCATGCTGTCGATGCCACACCCAACCTTCAGGCATCGCCCACCTGCACCACCAGCTTGCCGAAGTTCTTGCCTTCAAGCAGCCCGATGAGCGCCTCGGGTGCATTTTCCAGCCCTTGCACGATCTGCTCGCGGTACTTGATCTTGCCCTCGGCATACCAGGCGCCCATGTCGCGGGCGAACTCGTCATAGCGGTGGCCGTAGTCGTTGAAGATGATGAAGCCCTGCATGCGCATGCGCTTCTTCAACAGAGTGTCGAGCAGCAATGGCAACCGATCCGGCCCATCCGGCAGGCCGGTGCTGTTGTACTGGGCGACCACACCACAGACCGGCACCCGCGCGCTGGTGTTGAACAATGGCAGCACCGCATCAAACACCTTGCCGCCGACGTTCTCGAAATACACGTCGATGCCATCTGGGCATTGCTCGGCCAATTGCTGAGGGAAGTCCTCGGCGCGGTGATCGATGCAGGCATCGAAGCCGAGGGTTTCGACCGCATGACGGCATTTGTCTGGACCACCAGCGATGCCCACCACACGACAACCCTTGAGCTTGCCGATCTGGCCGACCGTGGCGCCCACCGGCCCGGTGGCCGCCGCAACCACCAGCGTTTCCCCAGCTTTGGGCTGGCCGATATCCAGCAGACCCATATAAGCCGTGAATCCCGGCATGCCCAGCACGCCCAGTGCGTGGGACGGATTCTTCATGTCGCGGCTGAGCTTGAGCAGCCCTTCGCCGCTAGAAAGGGCATAGTCCTGCCAGCCATTACCGCTGAGCACCCAGTCACCTTCCTGATAGTCCGAATGACGGGACTTGACGACCCGACAGACCGTACCGCCGACCATCACATCGCCGACCTCCATCGGCGGCGCGTAGGACGGCCCGGCGCTCATCCGGCCGCGCATGTAAGGATCCAGCGAGAGATAGACAGTGCGCAGCAGCAGCTGACCGTCTTCGGGTTTCGGTACCGGGCCGGTTTCCAGGCGGAAGTTTTCTGGCGTCGGGGCGCCGTGCGGGCGGGAGGCGAGGTGAATGCTGCGGTTGTGTTGCGTGTCCTGTGTCATCGAGCGGGTCTCCCATGTCGTGGTAGCTATGCCTGATTGAGGTGAGGCGGCGCATCGGTGCGCCGCCAGAGCGGATCGGATGAAGCCACTCAGCATGTGAACCGGGCTGCCATGGGGAGTTCGGAGGGGCTTTAAAGGCGGAGTCGCGACATGAGGGTCAGTCACCGCTAGAACTCTACGCGGCCCTTTCAATTCCTTTCTGCAAGCTCGACGCAACGACTGCCATTCGGGCATGTCAATAAATCACGTCGACTTTTTGCGACATAACATTGCAGTGCACTGAACCTCGTTCATCTTCCTCGGTCGGAGCTGAGCGCCGTGCTCACCGCCAGAAAAGTGCCGCAGCGGCGCCCGACAAGACGCCTACGAATATCGTCAGGCTGGATGTCACCTATCTTCCCGATTAGAGACCAAGCGACCCATGGATCAGATATTCGCCGTCGTACTCTCGTACAAGCGCAAGGATTTGCTAGCGCGTTGCCTGGATGGGATCAATGCCCAGACCCGACCCTGCGACGGCATCATCGTCGTCGATAATGCCAGCAACGACGGGACCGAGGAGATGCTGCTCCAGACGGGGCTGGCGAACCTCAAGGTGTATGTCCTCTCGCACAACACCGGGGCATCGGGAGGCTTCAGTGCCGGATTCCGTCTCGCCTATCAGCAGGGCGCCGACTTCGTCTGGATGATGGATGACGATGTGATTCCCGAGCCGGACGCCTTGCAGAAGCTGCTTGAGGCCGATGAGCAATTGCGCGCTCAAAACAAGCCGCACTCGTTTCTGGTGTCTAAAGCGCATACCAGCGAAGGGCTGCTGACCAACGTGCCGCGCATCGACGAACGGACCAATGAAATCGACTATGAAAACTGGCCGGAACTGCTCGATATCGGTGTGGTTCCGGTTCGTCCCGCAACCTTCGTCTCGATCCTGGTGCCCAGAGCATCGCTGCAACGCCACGGCTTGCCCATCGCGTCCATGTTCATGTGGGGCGACGATACCGAATTCACCATGCGTATCAGTCAGGACGTACCCGGTTACCTGGTGGCTGCGAGCAAGGTGCTGCATATGCGACGGGTCAGCGGCGCCATCGATATTCTTCGGGAAACCGACCCGAATCGGATCGCGTTGCATCGGCATCTGGTGCGCAACGAGTTGTTCGTGGCGCGTAAATACTTTCGCAAGCGTCGCGTCCTGGGCTTGTTGTTTTCCCGCCTGGGGCAGGTGGCTCGCATGCTTCAGCGCGGTCAGTTCGCCAAGGCGAAGATCGTGGCGAAAGGCCTACTCGAAAGCCTCCACTTCGCACCAGAGCCGGAAGCTGCCGATTCGCCGGTGGAAACGCTTGGCGTCAGCGTACGTGAGCTGATCCCAACGCCGACGACCGCTACGCCGCAGGTCGGCGATACTCCGCCGCTTCCGGCCATTGAATCAGCCGAGGCTGATTGTGGCGCAATGCAATCAACCGATGCTGAATCAAGACAGCCTCGTTCCCTCAGACCGAACATGCGCGTGCTGGTATGCGGCGCAGGTGGACAGGTGGGGCGCTGTCTGGTCAATCAGGCGCCAAGTTTCGGGCTGGAAGCCATCGGCCTGCTGCATAAAGACGTCGACATCACATCTTCTGAGGAAATTGCCCAGGCGATCGAGCGCTACCGGCCGGCGCTGATCATCAACGCGGCGGCTTATACCAATCTAGATCATGCTGAGGCGGAGGTCGCGCATGCCGAAGCGGTGAATCGCGACGGCGCGGGCAATCTGGCACAGGCCGCCAAGCGGTTCGGCATTCCGCTGTTTCACCTGTCCAGTGAATACGTCTTTTCGGGCGATGGCTCGCAGCCTTATCGAGAGACCGACCTGGCCCTGCCGATCTGCGTCTATGGCAAAACGCGGCGGGCGGGGGAGATCGTCATCAGCGAAACCCTGGATCGCTATCTGATACTGCGCACCAGCTGGATCTATGGCGAACATGGCAACAACTTCGTGCAGACGATGCTTAATCTCAGCCGCAAAACGAACGAAATCTCTGTCGTAAGCGATCAGGTCGGCTGCCCGACTCGCTCACGAAGTGTCGCCAGGGTGCTGATCGAACTCGCGCTGCGCTATTGCCGCGATGGTGATCTCGAGTGGGGGCTGTACCACTACAGTGGATTGTCGTCGTGCTCGTGGGCCGAGTTCGCCGTCGAGATTTTCCGTGAAGCGGAACGGGTCGGCTTGATAGACAAAGCGCCGCAGGTGCTGCCGGTGACGAGCGGAAGCCTGCCGCGCGCCGCGGCCCGTCCGGCCTGGTCTGTACTCGACTGCAGCCTGATCGAGAATGTCTTCGGCATCAGGCCCAAACCATGGCGCGACGAGCTGCGGCATGTGATCAGGCACATGAGTGACATCCCAGCGACACCTTTCGGGCCGGCTCCAAGTCGCGTGCCGTTCCGGACTCACACACAAAACGAAGGAGCTGGGCCATGCCTGACTCGCTTCGAGTGCGCGCAAGGAGCAAGCCAGCGGTGAAACCATCCATTTAAACTTTTTCCAAATGTAACAGTCTGAGCTTCACGCAAACCAAAGGGACTTACGTTATGGGCGAATCAGCAATTAAACGAGTGGGTGTTTCAGGCACAGGGATGATTTCGCATTGCTTCGTCCGGCTGATCATGCAGCACTACAAGGATCTGCAGATCAGTCGGGTTCTGACTCGCAGGAACATCGGAACGCTGAGCGACTTCCCGCTGCGAGATGCGTTAACCAACTCCGTTGATGAGCTCATCTCGAACTCGGACATCATCGTCGAGTGTACGGGCGACGTGTTCTTCGGAACGGAAGTCATCGAGCGTGCATTCGAAGCCGGGCTTCCGGTGGTCACGGTCAATGCTGAACTTCAGGTCACCACCGGTTCCTATCTATCAGGCAAGGGCTTGCTGACCGAAGCCGAAGGTGATCAGCCGGGCTCTCTCGCGGCGTTGCGAGAGGACGCCTTGCAGATGGGCTTTAAGCCGCTCGTCTACGGCAACATGAAGGGCTATCTGAACCACAACCCGACACCCGAAGACATGGGCTACTGGGCCAAACGGCAGGGCATCAGCGTCGAGCAGACCACATCCTTCACCGATGGCACCAAGGTGCAGATCGAGCAGGCGGTGGTCGGTAATGGTTTCGGCGCGACCATTTCTCGCCAGGGGCTGGAAGGCGTGGCCTCAACCGACCTGAATCTCAGCGCAAACGTCCTCGGCCTGATTGCGGACGGCATAGGGCAGCCCATCGTCGATTACGTCGTACCTAGCGGTTATCCGGCTGGTGGGGTGTTTCTGGTATGTCGCCACGATGAGGTTCAGGCACCTGCGATCGAGTATTTCAAACTGGGCCCCGGTCCGTATTACGTACTGACACGTCCTTTCCATCTCTGCTCGCTCGAGGTCGGAAAAACAGTCCGTCGCGTGCTGGCCGGAGGGGGTGTGCTACTGAACAATGCGGCCGAGCCGACCCTGGGCGTCGCGGCGATAGCCAAGCGGGTGATGAAGTCGGGCGACGTGATCGGTCGGGGTATTGGAGGCTTCGATGTGCGCGGTGAAGCGGTGCGGCTCGCCGATGAGCCTAACCATGTCCCCATCGGTTTGCTCCGCAACACGGTGCTCAAAAGAGCCGTCGAGCCTGGGCAGTTGATCACCTTTGACGACATCGACATTCAGCCCAGCCGCGTGTTGGATATCGTGCTTCAGCAGCGCGATAAAGTGGCCCAGCGGACCGAGATATCGCCCATGGTAGATGACATTCAGCAAGCGCTCAGCTGAGTGGAATGGAGGGCGGAGCGCGTCGACCTATCAGCAGGTCGGTTAGCTCGGCGCAGTTGCGTGGGCCGCGCAAAGCGCGGTCCAGACACTTAGCGCGATCTGAACGACCGCGCCGCCAAAGCAAGCGGCTTCGTTCTGAGCATCTTGCTCGTTATCGAACAACGCCAGTACGCTGCCATAGGAATAAACCACTCCCCAGTGTCCGGCTTCTTCGCCGTCGAGCTTTATAGCGTCCATCAGTGTTATCCTGAGAGTTTTGCGAAATGTGACGAAATCACGTCACATAAATACCATGCCGCCAAAATGTCGACAATTGCCGTTCGGCGGCGCTCTCAAACGCACATGGCGCGAAGCGGATTGCTGTGGCTTTCAGTAGTACCGCACCTCCAAGTCGAGGACCCATCTTGCGACAGCAAACCTGTCCATCAACTTGAGCGGCGGTGAACAACGAGCGACCTGCCTGCGCCTTTTTAGCTGGTGCGTTGCTCGCCCGGGTGGGTTTCATGCCCCATCGGAGTAGTGTCCGGTAGCTTCACTTTGGGCTCTGCGAAGTCGGGGCTGTGCACTTCAGAGTCGAGCGGCATGTGGCTATAACGCTGCTTGTTAGCCAGGTCTTGAGTGCGATGCGGCTGTTCGGTCTCGGTCAGTATGCGCTTGGCCTCGCAGCGTCCGCTAATGCCACGTGCCAGCGCCATGCCGCCCATTGCGAGCTGCAGCAAACCGCTGATGCCGCCGCGACGCAGCCCTTTGCCCAACAGCATCAAGCCGCCCGCCACCGACGCGGTGCGCTCCCAACCATGCACGTTTTGCGGAGCGGTCTTGTCGAAAAGCCGATTCATGGTGTTCTCCTTTGCTCGCTTTCTCGTTGTGCTTTCGGCAACGCCACCCTGCGATTCGTTCTAGGCGGCGGATGAAAGGCTCGAGCGTTCGTATCGTTGGCGGCGAAGCTGTTTCGGCAAGATAGGGAGGCTTGACAGTTAGAGACGGCTGACGCAGATTCCACTAAACGTAATTTGATTACGCAAAAACAATAATTCGCTCTGAAAATGAAGCGCGACCTTGCAAACAGCGTGGCCTCGAAATGGAACTACACACCTACTACCGCTCTACGTCGTCCTACCGGGTGCGCATTGCGCTTGCGCTGAAGGGCCTGGATTACCGCGCGGTGCCGGTCAACCTGATCCGTGACGGCGGCGAGCATCGCCAGCCGGCCTATCTCGCGTTGAATCCGCAGGGCAGGGTGCCGACGCTCCGCACCGACGAGGGCGAGTCGGTGATCCAGTCGCCAGCGATCCTCGAATACCTGGAAGAACGCTATCCCGAGCCGCCACTGTTGCCCAACGACATCATGGCGCGTGCGCGGCATCGCGCCGTGGCTGCGCTGATCGGTTGCGATATTCATCCGCTGCACAACGTCGCGGTGCTCAATCGCCTGCGCGGATTGCAGATTGCCGAAGAAGATGTGCTGGCGTGGATCGGCCATTGGATAGGCGAGGGCCTCAAGGCGGTCGAAGCTCTGATCGGCGACGAAGGCTACTGCTTCGGCGAGCCCGGTATGGCCGATGTGTATCTGCTGCCGCAGCTGTACGCGGCGCGGCGTTTCAATGTGGAGCTGAGCGACATGCCCCGCATCCTGCGCGTCGAGCGCCTGGCGCTCGCGCATCCGGCCTTCCAGCAGGCTCATCCAGATGCCCAACCGGATACGCCACAAGCATGAAGACGCTTGGCTTTCGACTGACCTTGGGCGACCACCTCGGGCGTAGCGTCCGCGGGATCTCCTGTGCGCCACCGGGCTGACGTGTCTCTCACGTCATCCCTTATCAATGCACAGCCAGTCAAGGAGCCAATCATGGCCGACCTGTTTGAAAATCCCATGGGCCTCATGGGCTTCGAGTTCATCGAGTTCGCCTCGCCCACCCCGAACGTCATCGAGCCAGTGCTGGAAAGCATGGGCTTCTCCCATGTCGCCAACCATCGCTCTAAGGATGTAGCGCTGTATCGACAGGGCGAGATCAACGCCATCGTCAACCGCGAGCCCAAGGGCGTTGCGGCTTATTTCGCTGCCGAGCACGGCCCGTCGGTGTGCGGCATGGCCTTCCGCGTGAAAGATGCGCAAAAGGCCTACTCCCGCGCGCTGGAACTGGGTGCTCAAGCCATCGAATTACCTACCGGGCCGATGGAGCTGCACTTGCCGGCGATCAAGGGCATCGGTGGCGCGCCGCTGTATCTGATCGACCGCTTCGGCGAAGGCAGCTCGATTTATGACATCGACTTCGTGTTCCTGGACGGTGTCGATCGTCATCCGGTCGGTGCCGGCCTGAAGATTATCGATCACCTGACCCACAACGTGTACCGCGGTCGCATGGCTTACTGGGCGGACTTCTACGAGAAGCTGTTCAACTTCCGCGAAATCCGCTACTTCGACATCAAGGGCGAGTACACCGGCCTGACTTCCAAGGCGATGACCGCGCCGGACGGCATGATCCGCATCCCGCTCAATGAGGAGTCGTCGAAGGGCGCAGGGCAGATCGAAGAATTCCTCATGCAGTTCAATGGCGAAGGCATCCAGCATGTGGCCTTTCTAACCGATGACCTCATCCAGACCTGGGACAAGCTCAAAGCCAGCGGCACGGTGTTCATGACCGCACCGCCCGAGACCTATTACGAAATGCTCGAAGGACGGCTGCCGAATCATGGCGAACCGGTCGAGGAGTTGAAGTCGCGCGGCATTCTGCTCGACGGTGCTTCGGAGAATGGCGAGCAGCGCCTGCTGCTGCAGATATTTTCCGGCACGCTGCTGGGCCCGGTGTTCTTCGAGTTCATTCAGCGCAAAGGCGACAGCGGCTTCGGCGAGGGCAACTTCAAGGCGCTGTTCGAATCCATCGAGCGAGATCAGATCCAGCGCGGTGTGCTCAGCACCGCCGAGTGATCGCATTGACGGCAGCCGGCTTCGGCTGCCGTTCGCTTTTCAATCGGCTCGGATGGGGCCGCTACAGTAGCCGGTCGGGCGCGGCGGGTGCGCTTTCGAGCGCCTCCGCCTTGATGAAGTCGACGAAGGCCCGGAGCGGTAAGGGCATATGGCGACGCCCATGGTAGTAGAGGTAGGGGCCGTCGAAGTGCTGCCACCAATCCTCGAGTATGGGCACCAGGCGTCCATCGGCGAGCGGCTCGCGCAGGAAATCCTCAAAGGTGTAGATGATCCCAAGGCCGTTGATGGCCGAGCGGGTCTTCAGATCATGCGATGACGTCAGCAGTTGCCCGCGCGGTGGAATACGCAGGATGCGCCCGTCTTTCTCGAACTCGAATACACCCACCTTTCCGCTTTCGAAGCGATGGCCCAGCAGCTCGTGGCCGTCCAGCTCCTCGGGATGACGGGGCGTGCCGCGCGCCGCCAGATAGGTGGGGGCCGCAGCGGCGACGAAGCGTTGTCGGCGCGGCCCGATGGGCACGGCGATGGTGTCCTTGGCCAGGCTTTCCTCATAACGCACCCCAGCGTCATACCCACCAGCGTTCACGTCGATGAAGGTGTTATCCATCACCACCTCGACACTGACGCCGGGATAGAGCTTGAGGAAGCGTGCCAGCAGGTCAGGCAATAGGAAGCGCGCCACCGGCACCGGCACGTTCAACTTCAACGTTCCGACGGGGCGATGTGCCTCGTCGTCCAGGTCATTGAAAGCGGCGTCGATTTGCTGCAGTGCCGGACGCAGTCGCTCAAGCAGCCGCTCGCCTGCGGCAGTTGGCGTGACGCTGCGTGTGGTGCGGTTCAGCAGGCGCAGGCCTACGTCACTTTCCAGCCGGCGCATGCAGTCGCTCAGCGATGAGGCCGAGAGGCCGCGCTTCTGTGCCGCAGCGCGAAATCCGCCGGCTTCCACCACAGCGGCGAACAGCGCGACATCAGTCAGGTTGGGTTGGCGCATGGCAGCTCCTCAATGTGCCCGAACTGTACGCCAGACCGTACGGGGCATCCATGAATATCCGGCTTATCCTCGGATATCCGTACACCAATAATCCCTTCTCGTCCGGACGCACCGGACATCCAAAGACGAGAAGAGGATTTAGCTATGTGGAACCTATCTACCCATTCGACGAACAAGGCGAGCAGGCCTTACCGTGTTTTACAGATGGCCCGCGCGTTGATCGCAGGCGTCGCGTTGGCAGGGGCTCTTGCCGCAGAGGCCACGAACCGTGCCGCGCCAAAGCCCGACTGGTCGGCCAGCGATATCCCCAGCCAGCAGGGCCGCATCGTTCTGATCACGGGCGGTACCAGCGGTATGGGTTATGAGGATGCGCTGGCGCTTTCACGCGCTGGCGCCGAAGTGATCATCGCCGCGCGCAACCCCGAGCGTGGCCAGGAAGCGATCGCGAGCATCCAGCAGGCGGTACCCGATGCCCGCGTGCAGTTCGAAGCCGTGGATCTGGCTGATCTGGCGTCCGTACGCAGCCTGGCTAGCCGCTTGCAGACACGACTCTCGCGGCTCGACGTGCTGATCAACAACGCCGCCATCATGGCCCCGCCGACTCGCGGCACGTCCGCTGACGGTTATGAGCTGCAGCTGGCGACAAACTATCTCGGGCATTTCGCCCTTACTGGCTTGCTGTTACCCATGCTGCGCGAAAGCGAGGACCCGCGAGTGGTTAGCCTGTCGAGCATCGCCAGCGCGCGGGGCCGCCTGAACTTCGCTGATCTGCAGGCCGAACGGGACTACAACCCTTACGCCACCTACGCGCAGTCCAAGCTGGCCGTGCTCACGTGGGCTCTCGAACTACAGCGGCGCAGCGATGCCGCCGGCTGGGGCATCCGCAGCATCGCCGCGCACCCAGGCGTCGCCGTCACCGAGCTGATCGCACGCGGCCCTGGGCTGAACAGCGAATTCGGCAAGCAATGGGCGCAAGACCGCGACGAGTACCACTCCGCCGCGCAGGGCGCCCTGTCGACGTTGTATGCCGCTACAGCCCCTGATGCGCTCGGTGGCGGTTATTACGGGCCTACTGGCGAGGACGAGAAGCGCGGACCGCTGGGTTTCGCCCGGATGCCCCAGGCGGCAGCCGACTCCGATGCGGCCGAGCTGTGGCAGGTATCGGAGCGACTCACTGGCGTGATCTATCCCTGAACGCCGCGGGCACGGGGATGCTCCGTGCCTGCTACCACCGAACTTTCAGGAGCGCCCATGAACGCGTCCTCTTTGATGCACCGTTTAAGCGTCATTCTCAATGCCGAAAATCACGAACTGCGCCCTGCGCTACATGGCTTCCTGCTGTTCGTCTGTCTGTTCGCGGGTTACTTCATGCTGCGCCCGATTCGCGAGTCCATGGGTATCTCGGCCGGGGTGGAGAATCTGCAATGGCTGTTCACTGCCACCTTTTTCGTCATGCTGGCGGCCGTGCCGCTGTTCGCCTGGCTGAGCTCTCACGTGCCACGTTTGCACTTCATCGACTGGGTGTACGGCTTCTTCTGCGTGAACCTGCTGGTCTTCGCGGTGCTGTTTGGCATGCAGGCGGAAAGCCCCTGGATGGCTCGCGTCTTCTACGTGTGGATATCGGTTTACAACCTGTTCGTGGTGTCGGTGGCCTGGAGCCTGATGGCCGATGTATTCGACGGCGATCAAGCCAAGCGCCTGTTCGCCTTCATTGCCGCCGGCGCCAGTGTCGGCGGGCTGGCTGGACCGGCTCTCAGCGCCTTGCTGATCGGGCCGTTGGGCGAGTCCGGGCTGATGCTGCTAGCAGCCGTGCTGCTCGGCATTGCCATGGTGCTCAAGCGTGTGCTGATGCGCTGGCGGGAGGAGGGCGGCGCTGGCCGCCGCGGTGCGGTACCTACCGAAAGCACGCGCCGGCCCTTGCGCGGAAACCCGTTCAGCGGGCTGACCGCCGTAATGAAATCGCCCTATCTGCTCGGCATCGCAGGCTTCGTGGTGCTGTTGGCCACCGTCACCACTTTTCTCTACTTCGAGCAGGCGCGTCTGGTGGCCGAGCACTTTCCGAACCGCGAGGCGCAGGTTCGCGTATTCGGCACCATCGATCTGGTGGTCCAGGCAGGCGCACTGCTGTCTCAGTTGTTCATCACCGGGCGTGTCGCCCAGCGGCTAGGGGTGGGCGTGCTGCTAGCGCTGGTACCGCTACTCGTCTGTGCAGGTTTCATCGGGCTCGCGCTCGCGCCCAGCTTTGGCTTGCTCGTGGCGCTGATGATCGTGCGCCGCATCGGTGAGTACGCATTCGTTCGTCCGGGGCGGGAAATGCTCTTCGCGCCGCTCGACGCCGAGAGCAAGTACAAGGCGAAGAACGTCATCGACACCGTCATCTATCGCGCCGGCGACGCCATCAGTGGTTGGGCCAAAAGTGCATTGGACATGCTCGGTCAGGGTGTGGGCCTGGTTGCGTTGATCGGCGCGCTCTGTGCGCTGCTGTGGGGGTATCTGGGCTGGGAGCTTGGCAAAAGGGCTGACCAACGCAAGCGTGCGCCGGTGGTTGTGCCCGCGGTTACGTGATGGGCATTTTCACAGCAGCGACCGGGGCCACGCTGGAGCGACTCCTTGATGACTATCACAAGGTACGTCTCCGAAGACGGTGGGGTTTGCCGGAGGCCACCTAGTCCTCAAAGCGGCCCGTGGCGTCACGGTCGTGCTCATACCGTCTGGTGAGAGGAAACAACGGCAACCAGGACTCGCGGCGGACCGTCCAGCTCTCGTAGGTGGGCATCAGTTGGTCAGGGGCATCCAGGGATCCAAGGTTCACCTCGATTTCGTCCGCGGTACGCGCGAAAACGGACGAGCCGCAGCGAGGGCAGAAAAACCGCCCAGCGTAATCGCGTGTTTCGCCTTCGATCATCACCGCATCCTGAGGGAACACTGCAGCAGCAAAGAAGACCGCGCCGTGATGCTTGCGGCAATCGAGACAGTGGCAAAGGCCGACCCGGTACGGGCGCCCCGACGCCACGATTCGGACATCCCCGCAAAGGCAACCGCCAGTGAATCGGTCCATGCTGCTTCTCCTCTGAGTCAAAGGTTCGGAATCTTGCGAAGAGTTCCCGTCGGCACCGATGATGCGCCGCTCGTTCGTGCACCTTGCGAATGATCAGTATTGGTGCTTGTGCAAATTCTGCTAAACGACTGCGAGATTTATTGCCGCGTTGGTTGATGAGTCTCCTGCCCGACTGGAGCCGGTGGACCGTCCTTACATGCGAAGGGGCTTGCCCGCCATTGGCGGGCCTTTTTTCATTCAGCTTGAAGAAACCGAACAACCGCCTCGACGACAACTTCCGGCTGCTCGCGGTGCGGGACGTGATGGCAATTATCGAGCAGCAATTTCTGCGCGGGGCCGCGGCCTAGCTCGACGATGCGTTGAGGGTGCGTTTCGGAGCCGTATTCGTCTTCGAGACCATGAATGGCCAGCATCGGGCAGGCGATGCCCGGCGCTATTTCTTCCAGTGTCCAGCCGGCATAGGTCTCGGACAGCCAGGTGTCGATCCAGGCCGAGAGCACCCATGCGGCCTTGTCGCCGTGATATTTACCTAGCCGTTCCAGCTGGCCGGGTTCGGCAAAGGCCGCTTGGGCCTGGCGGATGCCATTCAACGTCCGCGCCTCGACGAAGGCTTGGGCCGACTCGGTGATCAAGGCGCGGCATTGTTGCGGGTAGCGCGCCGCGATGCTGGCCGCCATGGCGCCGCCCACGCTGTGGCCGAAGACGATGAAGTGCTCGATGTCCAGCGCCTGCCATACCGGTGGGAAAAAACGCTCGGCCTCGTCGCGAATGAAGCGGTTCGACCAGCCACCCGGATGCGGCGCAGAACGGCCAAAGCCCAGGCGGTCGTAGGCGATGACGTCGCGTGCGGTGGCCGCCGCGAGCCGCTCGGGAAAGTCGCGCCACAGCTCAACGCAACCGAGCGAGTCGTGCAGCAAGACGATGGGTGTCTTGCGCGAGTGGCTTGTCCGCCAACGGCGGGTGAACACTTCACCGTGTTCGGTCGGCAGGTAGCGATCTTCGGTCGAAACGTTCATGCATGTTCCTTGCTACAAGTGCTGCTCGCCCGATGCGGCCATGCCGGGCTTTACGCCTACGGGGCGAGTGAGACGCCTATTGCCATACAGCTGGAGATGCTGCGGAAGGGGAGCATCTAGCAACCCGTCACGTCACGATGGCCAGCGTCTGCTCCCAACTTCGGCTTCAGCTGGTTACCGCTGGCGATGGCTGTACGGACTTTTCCCGATCACGCAGCAGGAATCGCTGGATCTTGCCGCTCGGGGTTTTAGGCAGTTCGCTGACGAACTCGATCTCGCGCGGGTAGGCGTGGGCGGACAGACGTTGACGTACGTGTTGCTGCAGCTGTTCGGCCAACGCGGCGTCGCCCTCGTGGCCGGCATGCAGCACCACGAATGCCTTTACCAGTTCGGTGCGCTCCGGATCGGGTTTGCCGATGACCGCCGCCTCGATCACCGCCGAATGCTCGACCAGGGCGCTCTCCACATCGAAGGGGCCGACGCGGTAGCCGGATGTGGTGATCACGTCATCGGCACGACCCACGAAACTGATGCTGCCGTCGGCATTCAACTCAACGGTGTCGCCGCTCAGGTAGTAATCGCCGACGAAGGCTTTGGTTTTAGTGCCCACATAGCCTGAGAACCAGAGCAACGGCGAGCGGCGACGGTCCAGCGCCAGCATGCCGGGCGTGCCTGGCTCCAGTTCCCGGCCCTGGTCGTCCAATACCACGACGCGGTGTCCGGGCATGGCGTAGCCCGCCGTTCCGATCCTGACCGGGTGACTCAATGCATGGTGATTGCACAACACCATGCCGAGTTCGGTCTGGCCATAGTGATCATGGATGGTGCAACCGAGGCCGCTGCTGAACCAGCGGATGACCTCCGGCGTGAGCGGTTCGCCGGCACTGCTCACGGCACGCAGACAGCCCTTGATTTGCGTTTCCACCTCGTTGCGGGCTGCCAGTAGCAAGCGGAATGCAGTAGGGGAGCCGGCCAAGTTGGTGATGCCATATTCGCGGACCACGCGGCACGTGCTGTCTACGGTGAACCCGCCTTCATAGAACAGCGTGCTGTGGCCCATGGCGAGCGGGCCCGTGACGGCGTAGTAAAGGCCGTACGCCCAGCCTGGATCAGCGATGTTCCAGAAGTTGTCTTCAGGCCGAAGGTCGACCGCATCCCGCATGTAGGTGACGAATGCCACGATGGCCTTCAGCGGTACATGCAGCTGCTTCGCAGGTCCCGTGGTGCCGGAGGTGAACATCGCGAGAAAGGGCGCATCGGCGTCCAGCAGCACCGGTTCGAACTCGGTCGGCTGACGATTTACCTGGGTCCAGAAGTCATCGGCGCCGTCGCCCACGACAAGCCGGCGCGGCGCCGCTTCGATGGCGTCCAGCTTCTCGCTATTGACCGCGTCGGTGACCACCATTTTTGCGCCGGATTCCTTGATTCGATGTTCGACCGCTTTAGGGCCGAAGGCAGTGAATAGCGGCTGGTAGACGGCGCCGACGCGCCAGGTACCAAGAATGGTGATCAGCAACTCCGGCGTACGCGGCAGCAGACCCGCGACGGTATCGCCCGGCTTGATACCGTGGCTGTCCAGCAGATTGGCGAAGCGGGCGGCGGCTTCCTTGAGCTGCGCGAAGGTCCAGGTGGCGCGCTGGCCATCGCGGCCTTCCCAGACGAGGGCTACCTTGTCCGAGTCTGCGTGGCGGTCGCAGCACTCGACACAGGCATTCATGGCCGAGAGATCACCAGAAAGAATCGCGGCGACCGTTTGGTCGTAATCGAACTCGCTGGCCGCAGTGGCGTAGTCGCGCATGTCTGGCTCCTGGGTTTCTTGTTATTGGTCCCTGGATATTGGCGCTGCCAGGGGGCCTGCAACAATGGCAAAAGCCATCAACCTCGATGAGCGGTTTGGACAAATATCACGGACCCGACGGGGGCCTTAAGCGATCGATCACGCCATTGGTTGAGTCGCCCTCGGCAACCATTGCGGCGAGGCGAGTCCGTTCCGCATCGCCCGGTATGACGCCGGTGGTTTCCGCCTCGAGGACAACTACGTCATCAGGATTGGTGATGGTTACCTGCGCCCTGGCACGACCGCGTTCGTCGATTTCGGTGATGGTCCAGCGGCAGGAGAGGGCTTCGTCAGCATAGACAGGCCGCTTGAAGCGGAACGTCATGCCGGAGGCCAGCCAACCGATTTGCCCGCCGATTTCGGTCAGCAGGCTGGCGGTCAGTAACCCATGGGAAACCGGAGCCCTGAAATTGTGCAAACGGGCGTAGGGCACATCGAGATGGACCGGGTTGTAGTCCCGTGACAGGTGAGCGAACTGCCGAATCTCCTCAGATGTAAACGTTCGGGTCACGACGAACTCGTCACCCACTGCAAGGCCGTCGATGGCTCGTTGTCTGAGTTGTTTCATGCCGTCTCCCGGTTTGTCATCCATGTCTGCTGGACCGAGCGTTGTCGTTCCGATGACGAGCATAGCTGTTTCGGAGAAGCGACTGACGGAGCGGGTGCGGTTGGCCACCTCGACTGGTCTGATGCCCTGGAAATCGATGGTCAGATAAGCATGATCAAGCAACAACCGAAGTCGGTTGAGTGGCGAAGCGAGCTCTGACCCCTCAGTTATCATGATTTGTCAGCCTTCGTCTAAATGACTCGCTGCGTTGGAAGGCCGAACGCAGAACGCACGCGATTGCACAGGCCGCTATCGCCGATACCACCACCACCACGCCGGCCGCGCCCCAACCGAATCTCGCGGTGACGCTACCTACGGCCACCGGGCCAAGCAATTGCCCGAGATTGCTCCCCTGCATGATTAAGCCGACGGCTATCGGCACGAGCGCCGCGTTAGGGGAAAGCAGTGGCGCGGAGGCCAGCAACGTCGCGGGAATCAGCCCGCCAACCGCGGAAAAAACCATGCACAACAGGAACGTCGGAAGTGCCGAAAAGATGCCGAGAAATATGCCGAGCCCGGCTACCCCCATGACGCTACTGGCACAGACGATGAGTGAAGCGCGGCCGACCCCACGCGCCATTAGATAACCGGCCGCAAGATTACCGCTGGCGTTGATGGCGCTTGCCAGTGCGGCCAACAGCCCGGCGCTGTGGTGGGAGACACCCATGCGCTCCATCAGCAGGACCGGCAAAAAGCTGAACAATGCGAAGAACATCAGGCTGTAGAGCGCGAAACAGAGTGCCAACGAAGACGTGCCGCTGGAGGACAGCAAGCGGCGGATGCCCATCACCATGCCTCGCAGCGGTTGGCTACCGGAAGTTGCCCCGCGTGGCACGCAACAAACCACTATCACCGCCGTAGCCGCTGCGAGCCCCGCGCTCGCCCACCAAAATGACTGCCACGAGTGGAACAAAGGCCCGGCCAGCATCGCGATCGCCATCCCGCAAGGCATGAAACAGCTCCATAGCGAAAACGCCATATCACGCTGCGAACCGGTCGTGAGACGCTGCAAGATTGCCGGCCCGGCCACCGTGATCAAGAGAAAACCAAGTCCCTCCAAAAGCCGGGAGGCCAGCAGAATGGAATACGAAGGTGCGATCGCACCAGTCGCGCCTGCGAGGGTCATCACCCCCAGCCCCAGCAGCAACATTCTTCGATCACCGGCAGCCATCACTAAGGCACCGGCCGGCGCTCCGCCAAACAATCCCAGCACAGCGAATATGCCGGTAAGCCAGACGGCCTCGCCGAGGGTCAGATGCAGGTCCGCCTGAAGCATTGGCGTCGCGATGGCGGCCTTGCCTACATGCAAGGCCGCCACGACGCCACAACCCAGAATCAGCCAGACGTTTGCCCTGGTGGACGCCTCGGCGCTCACTGCGGCACTCCAATGGGGGACGCCGCGAGCGCCGCTGCAACTCGGGCGACATGCCATCCCTGGAAACGAGCCCCGTCCAGCTCGTTGTTGCTCGGTTGACGATTGCCACCGTTGCCGTCGTCAGCGAGTGTCGAAGCACCGTATGGCGTGCCTCCGGTAATCGCGTCCATCCGCAGTTGCCCTTTGAAGCTGTAAGGCAGTCCAACCACGACCATGCCCAGATGGAGCAGCACTGTGTGCGTCGCCAGGAGCGTGCTTTCCTGACCGCCGTGCTGACTCCCCGTCGAAGTGAACGCGCTACCGGCTTTGCCGACCAGTTTGTCCTCGAACCACAACCCGCCGCATTGATCGAGAAAGTTCTTCATCTGCGATGCCATGTTGCCGAAGCGCGTGGGCGTACCGATCACAATGGCGTCGTAATCCGGCAGCTCCGACACGGTCGCCACATCGGCAGGCTGGTTCAGCTTGTAGCCGGCCCGTTCAGTGACATGTTCGGGCACCAGCTCAGGGACGCGTTTGATTACCGCCGATGCGCCAGCCTGCCGAGCACCTTCGGCGACCGCATGGGCGAGCGTTTCGATATGGCCATAGGAGGAGTAATAGAGCACCAGTACTTTCGTCATGTCGTCACCTGCTAGCGTTGTGGACTGGGATAAGCCTATCCATTCCCAATGCGCTGCAAGAGTGATAAAAAAACGAACATCTTGATCTACGGAGAAGATCATGCTGAACGGGTTGACGCTGGATCAGATTCGCACCTTCGTTACTGTGGTCGACAGTGGCAGCTTCCGTTCTGGCGCCGCGCGTTTGCTGCGCGTGCAATCGGCAGTCAGCCATGCGATCGCCAACTTGGAGGGCGAGCTGGGCCTGCAACTGTTCGACCGCACCGGCTATCGGCCCGTGCTGACGCCAGAGGGGCAGGCTTTGCTAGCTAATGCGCGCGACCTTCTTCTCAGAGCGGATGCCATGCGGGCGCGTGCCCGCTCGCTCGGTGAGGGGGTTGAATCCGAATTGTCGCTGGTGGTCGACACGCTGTTCCCAATCGCTACGGTGGCGGCGGCGATGACCAGGGTGCGTGAGGGCTATCCTGCGATCACCTTCAGCCTGGAGTCCTTGCCGCTAGGCGGGCCGCTTGCGGCACTAGATGAGAAGCGCTGCACGCTCGCCGTCATTGTGGGAGAGGATTTCCGCAACCCCAGGATTGCCCTGGAAGCGATCGGCTCGGTGGCGCAGATTGCCGTAGTGCATCGCGATCACCCGCTCGCTACCAAATCAGCTGACGGGGCGCCGCTCGGGTTGCCGGATCTCGCCGACCATCAGCAAATCGTGCTGGCCGACCCGTCGCCATTGTCGGGAGACCGAACGTTCGGCGTCCTCTCACCATATACCTGCCGGGTAAACACACAAGAAGCGAAATTCGAGCTGATACGATCAGGGCTCGGCTGGGGCCGGCTGCCAGCGTGGCAGGTGCAGGATGACCTCGCTTCGGGCCGACTGGTGCGCCTGGGCATTTCGGACCTCGGACGAAACAGCCAAGTGACGTATGAGGCCTATCTGGCGCACCGTCTGGACGAGCCTCTCGGACCGGTAGCACAGGCTTTCCGTCGAGCCTTGGCCGAGCACCCAATGTCCTGAAGGGCTTATCTGTAGCCAGACACCCTCATTGAAACGAAGCCCCCATCCGCTCACTGATCGCACGGGCCACTTTCAGCAATCGGTGCGCGGCTTCGCCATCCACATCGGCCATGAAACCGGGCTCGGCGCCGACGATCGTGATGACGCCCGCCAATTGCTGATTGCCATTGAATAGCGGCGCAGAGAGTGCATTAACGCCGGCCATCAGCAGACCGTGCACGTGTTGAATGTGAGTGCGCTGCAGTTCTTTCATGGTCGCGGCCAGCGCTGCGGAGGAGGGCGCCGACGGCCGTTGCAGTTCCTCTTCGCGCAGCTCGGCAGTTTCCGCGTTCGGCATGAAGGCGTTGAACACCAGCCCGGTGGACGAACCCAGCAACGGCAGCACGGAACCCACCTGCGTCACCAGCGTGACGGCCCGCACCGCCTGCTCGACATGCACGACGGCCGGGCCACGGTTACCCCATACGGCGAGAAAGCAGGTTTCGTTGAGTTCGTCACGCAGTTGCGCCAGGTGTGGCGTTGCCAGCTTGACCACGTCCAGCCGACCCAGCGCCGCCAGGCCGACGAACAGGGCGGCGCGACCCAGCCCGTAGTGGTTAGTCAGCGGGTCTTGTTCGGCGAAGCCGCTGGCTATCAAGGCCTGTAGGTAACGATGGACCTTGCTGGCGGGCATGCCGACATGCTCGGCCAGGCGCGACAACGACGTCGCCGGGGCCAGTTCGGCCAGCGCCGTAAGAATGTCCGTGCCCACCTCTGCGGCCTGCACTTTCTGTCGGCGGGGCGCCGTATCCGCGTTGCTGTCTGCCATGAATGCGACTGTCCTTTCATTGCCAGCCTGGAGAAGGCGCTGTTTATAGCTTGACGCCTTGTCGACTTCAAATTACTTTTTGCGTAAACGCATTACGCTAAATGAGAGACGGCTATGCAACCACAACAAGAAACCTCTCGATACCTGTCCGGCTTCGGCAACGAGTTCAGCAGCGAGGCCTTGCCCGGTGCGCTGCCGGTCGGTCAGAACTCGCCGCAGAACGTGCCGTACGGGCTCTATACCGAACTGTTCTCAGGCACCGCATTCACCGTGCCGCGCAGTGAAGCGCGGCGGACCTGGCTATACCGCATCCGTCCTTCTGCCAATCACGGCCAATACCAGCGTCTGGACAGGCAACTCGGCAGCGAGCTGGGGCCGGTCACGCCCAATCGGCTGCGTTGGAGTCCCGAACCGTTCCCCGAGACCGCGACGGATTTTCTTGATGGGCTGATGTGCGTTGCGGCCAATGCCGAACCTGGCCAGCCGGCTGGGGCGAGCATCTACCGCTACGCGGCGAACCAGTCGATGGAACGGGTGTTCTTCGATGCCGACGGCGAGCTGCTGATCGTGCCGCAGCAGGGCGCGCTAAAGTTGGTCACCGAGCTTGGCGTGCTGGATGTCGCGCCGCTGGAGATCGCGGTGATCCCGCGCGGGATGCGCTTCCGTGTCGAGCTGCTGGAAGCGACCGCACGCGGCTACGTTTGCGAGAATCACGGCTGCGCGTTGCGTCTGCCGGACCTCGGGCCGATCGGCAGCAATGGCCTGGCCAATCCGCGCGACTTTCTCGCGCCGGTCGCGCATTTCGAGGAACGCGACGAGCCGGTGCAGCTGGTGCAGAAATTCCTCGGCGAGCTCTGGTCGACCGAGCTGGATCACTCACCGCTGGACGTGGTCGCCTGGCATGGCAACAACGTGCCTTACAAATACGACCTGCGCCGTTTCAACACCATCGGCACGGTCAGCTTCGACCATCCCGACCCGTCGATCTTCACGGTGCTGACCTCGCCAAGTGCCATCCACGGCATGGCCAATATCGACTTCGTGATCTTCCCGCCGCGCTGGATGGTGGCGGACAACACCTTCCGTCCGCCGTGGTTCCACCGCAACCTGATGAACGAATTCATGGGCCTGATCGACGGTGCCTACGATGCCAAGGCCGATGGTTTCTCGCCTGGCGGCGCCTCGCTGCACAACTGCATGAGCGCGCACGGGCCGGATCAGATTTCGACTGAACAGGCGATCAAGGCCGAACTCAAACCGCACAAGATCGAGAACACCATGGCCTTCATGTTCGAGACCGGCCAGGTGCTTCGTCCAACACGCCAGGCGCTGGAAAGCCCGCAGCTGCAGAGCGACTACGACAGCTGCTGGGCCGGCCTGGCCAAGACCTTCGACAAGAATGAGAGATGACATGACCGCACAAACAGAACTTCGCAGCTGGGTCGAGTCGGCCAACGGCCATTCGGACTTCCCCCTCGCCAACCTGCCGCTGGGCGTGTTCAGCCGTGACGGCGGCGAGCCACGTGGTGGCGTCGCCATCGGTGATTTCATCCTTGATCTGGGCGCTGCCTGCGACGCCGGTCTGTTCGACGGCCAGGCGCTGGACGTGGCGAAAGCGGCCAGCGATGGCAGCCTCAATGCTTTTTTTGCACTCGGTGCGTCAGCCCGCAAGGTATTGCGCGGGGCGTTGCACGACCTGCTCAGTGAAGGCAGCGCACAACGCGAGCGTTTGCAAAACATGGGTGAATCGCTGCTGCAGCCGATGACTCGCTGCCAGATGCACCTGCCGGCCAAAGTGGGCGACTACACGGATTTCTACGTCGGCATCCACCACGCCAACAACGTCGGCAAGCTGTTCCGTCCGGACAATCCGCTGCTGCCCAACTACAAGTACGTGCCCATCGGTTATCACGGCCGCGCGTCGACCATCGACGTCTCAGGCGCGACGGTGAAGCGTCCCAACGGCCAGACCCTGCCGCCGGGCGCCAGCGAGCCGAGCTTCGGTCCTAGCAAGCGGCTGGATTATGAGCTGGAGCTGGGTATCTGGATCGGCGAAGGCAACGCGCGCGGCGAGGCGATTGCCATTGGTGAGGCGGGCAGCCATGTCGCGGGCTTCTGCCTGCTGAACGACTGGTCCGCGCGCGATCTGCAGGCCTGGGAATACCAGCCGCTGGGCCCATTTCTGTCGAAAAGTTTCGCCACCAGCGTGTCGCCCTGGGTGGTTACGCCCGAAGCACTGGAGCCGTTCCGCTGCGCCCAGCCGTCGCGCCCCGAAGGCGATCCGCGACCGCTGCCGTATTTGTACGACGAACAGGATCAGCAGCAGGGCGCGCTGGATATTGAACTGGAAGTCCTGCTGCTGACCGCGGCCATGCGCGAACAGGGCCTGCCGGCACAACGAATCGCAGTGAGCAGCACGACGAACATGTACTGGACCGTCGCGCAGATGGTCGCGCACCACAGCGTCAACGGCTGCAGCCTGCAACCGGGCGACCTGTTCGGCTCTGGCACCCTGTCCGGCGCGAGCGCCGACAGCCTTGGCAGCCTGCTGGAGATCACCCAGGGCGGCAAACAGGCGCTGGAACTGCCTAGCGGCGAGACGCGCACCTTCCTTGAGGACGGCGACGAGATCATTCTGAAGGCTCGTTGCCGTCGGGATGGGTTCGCCTCGATCGGCTTTGGCGAGTGTCGCGGTCGGGTGATGCCCGCGTCGCGTTAAGGCCAAAGGGCTCGTCATGATCCGAGCCCTTTAAAAGCTTCGCACCGAGGGGGGCCTACCACGAAGCATCAACGGTGCGCCCTCGCGGCGAATGCTTTCTGGTCGGGATCAGGGCGAGTTGCGGTGGCCGAACAAGTTCGGCCCTACGGCGATATCCGATCCGGCGGGGCGTGCTCCGTTTCCCGTAGGGCCGAATTCATTCGGCTGCGGAGTAGTGATGGCCAAACGAGTTCGGCCTACGGCGTCATCCCGGCTCGGCGTATCTGCTCAGCCAGCGCCTCGGTAAAGGTCTGCGCAGCGGACCAGCGCAGATGCACCGCATCGACGAAGGAGGTCACCGGCGTACTCCAGTCCTTGTCGGCGTTCCAGTAGGTGCCAGTGGAACCCAGCGCTTCGGCGATGCGTATATCGAAGTCGGCAAGGAAAGTGCCGTCCGGGTCAAATTGTGCTTTCCACTGCGGGTGCAGCGGGGTGGAGACGACCATCAAGCTGCGGTCTTCGCGTTGCAGCCGTGCGCTCATCTCGCGCAGCGCATCGAAGCAGTTGTCGTCTAGCGCATCCGGGCGGCCATACATCAGATGACGGGTGTTGCGGGTGACCAACGGCCCATCGCCGAAGTGATTGAACACCAGCGGGTCCCATTCGATCTGGCCGGCGCGCTGCGCCTTGACGGTCAGCGCATTACGCACGAGGGATTTGGGCGCGAAATATCGCATGTAGTAGCCCCAGTGCGATGCGCCTCCATAAACGTAAGGGTCGACGTGCGCACGGTCGAACACTGCCGTTGGCACTTTCCAGCAGCCGGCGAAATCCTGCGGATCGGCGATCATCACCACGCTGCGGATACTCGGCTCACGATCGAGCAGCCAGTGCCCGACATAAACCGATTGGTTGGCAAACAGGCCGCAGAAGGCACCGTTCATGGGGCGTGTTTCCGGCAGCGCCGTGGTCAGGACATTGCCGTCCACATGCCGCCAGGCCACCGATGAGCCGATGATCAGCAGATTGGGTGAACGAATCGGGTTGTTCCGCAGAAAGCTGAGTTTCTCGTCAATGCACAGGTTGTTGGAGAACGCCGGCGGTGGCAGGTTGCCGGTTCTGTCCAGGCCCAGCAGGCTCAGGCAGAACAGCGTCAGGGCACCGAACAGGCCGGCGAACAGCGACAGCAGATACCGCGAACTCACCTGTCCCGGTGCGCTGGCCGTGCTGGCTGCGGTGCTACCGTCCCGGGGAATGTCTGCGGTATGGGACATAGCCTATTTTCCTTCAAGCTTGGTGCTGATGACCTGGGCGAAGTGTCCGACGTTGCGCAGCGACTCCAGCTCCGCCGTGCGGAACTTGATGCCGAAGCGCTGTTCAGCCGCGACCGTGAGCATGACGTGGGTCTGACTGTCCCAGCCCTCGATGTCGTTGGCGGTCAATTCCGGCGAAAGGGCGATGCTGTCGTCGTCGAAGACGTCGTGAAAAACCGGGGTGAGTGCTTTTATTACCTCTGCTTCGGTCATGCCTTTACCTCGATGAAGTGGCGGGGCGTGCGGGTGGATGTGAGTTCGTAGCGCCAGAAAGTGGCCTCGCTGGCGGCGTCCGCCGGGGCCGGATGTTGGACGAAGCCCAGCCGGGGAAAGTGTTCGGCGACCATGCCGTTGCGTTCGGTAGGACGGTATTCGCCGATCAATGCGTCATAGCCCGCGGCGCTGGCCGCCCTGGCGAGCACCTCGAGCACGGCTTCTTCGACCTGCCGACCCAGTACGCGACAGCTCATCAGCCAGCTGTCGATCAGCAACTCATCGTCGGCGATCGCCGCATCCGGTCTGGCCAGCACGACGCTGATCAGGCCGTTGTCGCCGAACTTGTCGGCCAAGCGGATCGCCAGCGCCACCGAGCGTGGATCGCTGGCAATGCGGTCGACTTCCGCTTCGCCGTAGCGGCGCGTGGTGAGGTTGAACTGGTTGGTCTTGTTGATTAGTTGCGTGCTGCGGGCGAGCTCGGCGGCGCCGATCGGCGTCGCGGTCAGCACCATCTCCAGGCCGCGCAAGTAGCCTTCCATGTCGGTGGCCTGGCTCAAGGCCGCTTTGCGCTCGGCATTCAATGCATAGTTGCGACCACGGCTGGCATCGTCCGAGGTAAAGGAAACCGCCTCGAAGTAGCCGGCCGCCGCGACACGCGCTGGATAGTCGGCTACATCCTCGGGCAACTCCGGGACAGCGACTTCGGGTAGCTCACGGCGCACGATGTCGCGCTCGGCCGGGTTGTCATCGACGAAGACCAGGCTGTCCAGACCGATATCCAGCATTGAGGCGATGCGGCGCAGGTTGCCTGCCTTGTCGTCCCAATTCGCGACGAAGGCGGCAATATCGCTGCGTTTGAGCGCCATTTCCGGATGCTCGAACGCCGCTTCGGCGACGCTCGGATCGTTCTTGCTGCACACCGCGAGGATGACGCCGCGGCGGGCCAGCAGCGCCGCGTAGCGCTGAAAAGCGAGGAATGCTTCACCGCTGGCCGAGCCTTGGCCGAGATGAATCCCGTCGACCCCATCATCACCGATCACGCCGCCCCATAGCGTGTTGTCCAGATCCAGCACCAGGCATTTGCGCGACAGGCCGAGGCTTGCGGCGGCGATGCGTGCCAGTTGATCACCATATAAAGGTGCCAGGTTCGGGCTGACCAGTTGCTTGGCCTGGTGCCAGCGCAGCGGTTCGGCCAGGCCGTCGCCGTAGCTGCCACGCGCCGCTTCCCAGGCGAGATCCATCAGCAGCACGCCGTCTTCGCGGGCAGCGGTGCGGATGGCCGCATTCAGTCGATCGATCACGGCATAGGGCGCGGCAGGCACCAATGCCTCGAACGAGCCGAAGATCGGCGGGTCGGCCGGCACGATGGTTTGCTGCACCACCTGGGCGGCATGGCGCTCACGGGCGCGGCGCCAGAGCAGCCGCAGTTCTTCGATGCGTTCGGCCACCGCTGCATCGACTTCCGCTTGCGAAGCCTCCAGCGGCAGCTGCAGCGGCGCGTCACGGGCGTCCAGCGCCAGGATGATCAGCTGCGGGGCAAAGTCGGCCAGTTCCGGATCGTCCATCAGCAGCGCCTGGCGGTACATGCCATAAGGCGCGACGTGAACAGAAAGTGCCAGCCGCCGTTGCAGCCCGGCCACGCGGATTGCTGGCACCAGATGATCCACCGTGTGTGAGGAGAGCAGGGCGATGCGCAGTGGGCGCAGCCCCGACACCGTTGCCTCGCCACGGATCATGGCGCGTAGCCCGTCGGTTGCCAGCCGATCCAGGCGTGCGGTTTGGGTGAAGTCCCGCCGATACCCCGAGAGCCGCGCAGCCGCTGCGAGGCGTGTGAGTGGGTCGGGTTCGCGCTTGGCCTCGCTGATCGCGGCGCTCAGGTCTGGGTGTTCGGCTAGCCAGAGAAGCTGATCCATTAGCCATTAACTCCTTCGAGGGTTGGAACGGGATTGCTCAGAACTGGAAGTAGAGAAACTCAGTAGGGGCGACGGAGAACGCCACGGCAAGGGCGAAGAACCCCAGCACACCGATGGCCACGCCAATCACTGGTGTCGGGCTCCAAGAGGCAATCGGTATCCAGCGCAGCAGCCAGCTTTCGCTCGGCTGCGCATCCAGGGCGGTGCGAAAGCGCGCCATCCACTGCTGCACGTTGGGCATGAACCAGACGAAGGCGAGCAGCAGCGCGACGGCGAGATAGTCCGACTTGTCGAACTTGGTACTCAGTTCGCTCAAGCCGACCATGCCCGACAGTATCGCCATCGCCGCCGAAACGCTCTCGGCGCGGAAGAACACCATCGCCACGACCACGCAGAGAAAGGTCAGCAGCACGGCGCCGCAGTGATGCAAGAGCTTGTCGCTGTCGAGCGGCAGCCCTCGGCGTGCCTTGTAGGCCCGGAAACCATGGGCGACCGCCAGATAAAAGCCATGCAGCAGGCCGAACACCACGAACTGCCAGCCCGCGCCATGCCAGACGCCGGAAATGAACATGGTCAGCACGGTGGGGTAGGCGAGCAGCACGACAAAGGTGCCAAGGCTCATCTTGCCCCGGCGTGGCAGCGGCTTGCCGGTGGCCATCCGCGAGCGCGTGATCCGCATGACGATGGGGTTGTAGATATAGGCTGTGAGAAAGCGCGTCAGAGTCATATGCCAGCGCGACCAGTAGTCGATGAGGTTGTGGGCCTTGAACGGGCTGTTGAAATTCACCGGCAGGCGCAGGCCGAACAGCAGTCCGAGGCCGATGGCCATGTCGCTATAACCGGAGAAGTCGAAATAGATCTGCAGCGTGTAAGTGAGTGCGCCAAACCAGGCGTCGTAGAGCGCTGGTACGGTGCCATCGGCAGCGATGGCGAAGATCGGCGAAGCCTTGGCGCCCAGCGGGTCGGCGATGATCACCTTCTTGAACAAGCCGAGCAGGAACACCGTCAACCCCAGGGACATGTTGTCCAGCCGCGGGCGAAAGGTGTCGCGATCCTTGAACTGCTTTAGCATTTCACTGTGGTGGGTGATCGGGCCGGCGATCAGCTGCGGGAAGAACGTGATGAACAGGCAGTAATTGACGAAGTCGTGCTCGCTCACTTCGCCGTCATGAGCATCGACCAGATAAGCGATCTGCTGGAAGGTGAAAAAGGAAATCGCCAAGGGCAGGACGATGTCGCCCACCGACCAACCCAAGCCGAAGGCATCATCGAGCGTGCCGAACAGAAAACCGGTGTATTTGTAGTAGCCGAGCAACGCCACATTGGCGGCGACACCCAATATCAGCAGCGTGCGTGACGGCCTGCGCAACAGGGCGCCGCCGATCAGGTAGTTGACCACCATACTGCCGACCAACAGCGGCACGTAAGCCGGGTTCCACCAGCCGTAAAACACCAGCGATGCCAGCGTCAGCCAGACGGCTGCAAGGCGTTGTCTACCACTGCCCGCAAGAAGGATGAAACCAAGAAGCACCACCGGTAGAAACCCGGCGATGAATACCGCGGAGTTGAAGAGCATCGTCCTTTTCCCTTTCCCTGAGTCTCCACTGCCGCCCTTCGTATCAGGGCAGCGACTGCACAGTGAGTAACTACACAGCGACTACTCTCGACGCGTTGGTCGAGCGATCCATCCATCTTGAATCCGGTAACAACCTGATATCGGTCATCCTCGCGACCATAAACGCCTGGCCACAATCCGTTAACTGCGACACAAAGTTGTAAGAAAAAGTTGCGCCGGTCAATTGGTCCCAACAGGAAGCGGACGGACGGAAATGCGTGGGGATTTGGAGCGAAACGGCTCTATCTAGCGATTCACGCGTTCTAACGCGTCTATCTCAAGGCGGCGAGAAAAAGCTATGGAACTGAAACGAACACTCGGACCCTAGGGTGGGCTTCAGCCCACCATGACCTGGCTACGGATGCATAAAGCATGAAGGGCAGGAGCCATTGCAGCACCTGCCCCTTTTCCATCAGCCGAGGAAATAGAAGCACCCGGAAATCACCAGGCCCGAGTACACCGGATCAACAGGCAGTAGCCCATCATGTCGCGCGCGCCGAGGCCGACGATGCCGAGGGATCGGCAGCGCCCAGAACGGCTGGATCATGTTGGTCCAGGCATCACCCCAGGCGATGGCCATCGAAGTGCTGCAACTACTCGATCCAGCCCATTACTTTCCCTACTGCCCAAAGCACAATCATGGCCAGTACGGAAGCTGTGCAGATGCTGTACTGAATTTTCAGCCTTTTTTTGAAATGAGGAGGGAAGCGCCTGATGTCTTCGATATCGGCACCTCCGTCTTTCAAATAACTTTTTGGTAATAAAACTATTCCACCAATGGTGCCAAGCAGGAACAAGCGGGCCGCCGGGCCGCCATGCTTCATGGGCAATCTGAAAGTAAGCGCTTTGCAATTGGGTAAATGGGCGGCCATTTCCTCCAAACGGGAATAAGCGGTATGGAGCAGAAGGACAATGGCGATGAACATCCAAACAAATATTGGAATAAAGAAAATGGTGTAAATCTTCTCTGCGTCACTCATTTATCTAGTCGCCTCATATGCCAACTCACTCAGTTTTGTACCGCCGGCACTTCCGAGTGAGCCAGCCGCCGCAGATCCCATTCCTACGACAACTACACCGCAAGCGATACCTCCGACGCCAAGCGTACCGACGCCTATCGCAACGCAGACGGAACCGGCAGCTAGCGACAACGCCCCTCCTGCGCCTATGCCCGCTAATACGCTACCCGTAAAACTCCCTGTCTCGGTGTATTTCATTTTCGTACAGGCTTCGGTATTGCCTGCGGCGCACACGTCCCGGACTTTCATATATGACGCACCGCCGCCCACGGCGGTGCCAATCCAGCCGCCATATTTGATGAACCTGGCTGCCTTGCTCACACCAGCAATATGAGTGGCATAGCCTGGAATCTGGCCGGGGGCGCCGGCTTTGCTCCAATGGTGTACCAGGCTACGGCTGGAGATGCCGAGTGCCGTTTTGATTTTCGGGTGATCATCGAGTCCAACACCTTTCTTCACCAGCGGACTCAAGTGATTATCCAGGTGAGTTAGCAGCCGCTTACGTTCGGCGAAGAAGTCTGGTGATTGAAGTTGGCCGTGCTGTTGAAATGTACGCTGATGCAAATCCTGAATATTCGCCAGCGTGTTTCTTACCCCCTCGAGGTGTTTGCCGAACATCGCCTCGCCGATGCCAATCGCGGCGGATCCTTCCGAAAGGAACGACGAGATCTCGCCATAGTGACGCTTCATGAAATCGGCTTCGTCCGTTGTCAAAGGTTCCAGTGCGGTATTGATCTGGGTGGCCGCCTTCATGAGTTGGGCTTCTTCGTAGGAGCACTGTTTGTTGTTTGGGTCGCCCAGGACGATCATCGTGCCGGCCTTTACCGGGTTTGATAGCGATGGATTCAGTGCGCTGAATTTAACCAGCACAGCAGGAACAGGATCATCGAACAGTAGCGTCAATAGCTTCGCTGGCGGCATGGTTTGCGGCACGATGAAAAACCCCGGTTCGGCCACCGACTGCGGTGCCGCGCCTCGGGCTATTTGGCGAGTTGCCTGTTGATCGAAGTCGCCAGGATCTGGCCGGGCATGGCAGGCGAGTGTAGCTTCACTAGGTCCGCCTGGTTGCACCGGGCGACATACGTGAGGCATCGGGCCGGCTGTTGTTTTCCAGAAATCGTTCATTCAATACGTCCGTGTATGGCTGACAGCAGTAGACGCTACCAGACGAGTAAATGCTTACAAGGACGTAGCGAGCATTTCGCCCTGCTGTGCAGGGCATTTTTTGACGTGATCGAAAAAGTGGCGAGCACGAAAGCGGCAGCTCTATTGCGGGTAACAATGGTTAGGCTGCTGCTATCGGAGTGCTCAAAAGTGTGGGGTGGGTCCGATGGCGCTCAGTCTCGTCCCGCCCGGGCAACAAGAGCAGTCCAGTCGAGGCGGGCGGTGTTCCGCTTCAGCCCACCCTGACCCTGCAGGTTGCATGAAAAATTAAGAGGCAGAAGCCATTGCAGCGCCCGCCCTTTTTCCATCAGCCCAGGAAATAGAAGCAGCCAGAAATAACCACGCCCGAGTACACCAGGATCAACAGGCAATAACCCATGATGTCGCGCGCGCCGAGGCCGACAATGCCGAGGATTGGCAGCGCCCAGAACGGCTGAATCATGTTGGTCCAGGCATCACCCCAGGCGATGGCCATGGCCGTCACCGCCGGCGTCACGCCAAGCGCTTGGCCGGCTGGCAGCATGATCGGACCTTGCACGGCCCACTGGCCGCCACCAGACGGTACGAAAACATTGACCAGGCCGGCGCTGAGGAAGGCCAGCACCGGGAAGGTGTCGGCAGACGACGAGGCGATGAACGACTCGGTGATCTGCTTGCCCAGCGACAGGCCCTCGGCGTTGGCGCCGACCATCATGCCCATGATCCCCGCGTAGAAGGGGAACTGGATGACGATGCCGCTGATCCCGCCGATACCGTCTTGCACCGCACGCATATAGCGCTCGGGCGAGCCGTGCAGCAGCAGGCCGATGAAAAGGAACAGGCCGATGACGATATTGAGCGTCAGGGCGAAGCCGTTCTCGGCGAAGTAGTAAACGAAATACACCGCCCCCAGCGCGACGATAATCAGGTTGAGGACGCGGCTGTCATCCAAGCGCTGAGCCAGCGTCTCGCGTGGCAGCGGCTGATGTTCCGGTTCCAGCAGCAGCGCGGGATCGGCGACTTTCGGCTGCTTGGGATGCATCGCCCAGTTGAGGATCGGCAGGCCGATAACCAGCAGTGCGATGATGGTCAGGTTGAGCGTGGTGAACAGCGTGTCGCCGACGCCGATGGCGCCAGTGATCACGCCACCGGTCATGCGCTCCAGGTCCGCGCCGCCGGTGGCCAGTGACAGCGGAACCGAGCCGGACAGGCCGCCATGCCAGATGAGGAAACCAGAATAGGCAGCGGCCACCAGCAGCGGGTAATCGACGCCTTTCACCTCACGGGCCAGCGCACGAGCGAAGACTGCGCCGATCACCAGGCCGAAGCCCCAGTTGATCCAGGAACCGGCCAGGCCCACCAACGTGACCAGCACGATGGCCCGGCCAGGGGTACGCGCGATGCGGGCCAGGCCTGCGAGTAGGCGATGAATGGCCGGGGCGCTGGCAAGCGCGTGCCCGGTGACGAGAATCAGCGCCATCTGCATGGCGAAGGTGAGCAGATTCCAGAATCCTGTGCCCCAGTGCTTCGCCATGGCCGGCAGGCCCTGACCGGTGACGAGCATGCTGGCGACCAGCACGATTAGACTGAGAAGAATGGCGAAAACGAAGGGTGAGGGTAGGTATCGCTGTACGAGCTTTACGCTCAAAGAGGTAACGGCGCCGAGCATGGTTGTGATCCTGTGTTGTTTTCTTTGTTATGAGCGGCGCGCGTGCGTGGCGCGCGCCGTTGTTTCATTGATGTATTCAGGCGGGCCTCAGGACCGCGTTTGGAATCCTCCTATGTGATCTGGCGAGAGCCGTTCAGTTGCGCTCGATAGCCAGCGCAACACCTTGACCACCGCCAATGCACAGGGTGGCGAGGCCCTTTTGGGCGTCGCGGCGGATCATCTCGTGCAGCAGCGTCACCAGGATTCGGCAGCCCGACGCGCCAATGGGGTGACCCAAAGCGATGGCGCCACCGTTCACATTGACCTTGCTGGCATCCCAGCCCAGCTCCTGGCCGACCGATAGCGCCTGTGCGGCGAAGGCTTCGTTGGCTTCGATCAGGTCGAGCTCATCCAGCGACCAACCGGCTTTGTCCAGGCAGCGGCGTGTTGCAGAAACCGGCGCGATGCCCATGATGGCCGGGTCGACGCCCGCATTGGCGTACGCCTTGATCCGCGCCAGCACCGGCAGGCCAAGCGCCTTGGCCTTGTCCGCGCTCATCAGCAGTACCGCAGCGGCGCCGTCGTTGAGGCTGGAGGCGTTGCCGGCAGTGACCGATCCGTCTTTCTTGAAAGCTGGCCTGAGCTTGGCCAGCGCGTCGGCCGTGGTGCCGGCACGTGGCTGCTCGTCAGTATTGAAGCGCAGCGGCTCGCCCTTGCGCTGGGGAATCTCGATTGGCGTGATCTCGTCCTCGAAGCGGCCCGCCTCAATGGCGGCGACGGCTTTCTGCTGCGATGACGCGGCGAAAGCGTCCTGGGCTTCACGGCTGATGCCGTACTTGTCGACCAGGTTCTCCGCCGTGATGCCCATGTGGAAGTCGTTGAAGGCATCCCACAGGCCGTCGCTGATCATGCTGTCGACCAGTTCGGCATGGCCCATGCGCAAGCCCGTGCGGGCCTTGGGCAGCACGTAGGGCGCCAGGCTCATGTTTTCCTGACCGCCGGCGATGATCACCTCGGCGTCGCCGCAGCGGATCGCCTGTGTAGCCAGGTGTAGCGCCTTGAGGCCGGACCCGCAGACCTTGTTCAGTGTGAATGAGGGCACTTCGTGCGGCAGCCCGGCTTTGACCGAGGCCTGGCGCGCCGGGTTCTGGCCGGCACCAGCAGTCAGCACCTGGCCGAGAATCACTTCATCGACTTCGGCGGGATTCAGCCCGGTCTGTTCGAGCAGCCGCTTGATCACGGCGGCGCCCAGATCCGGCGCGGCGATATTGGCCAGCGCGCCTTGGAAGGCGCCGATGGCGGTACGGGTGGCGGCAACGATGACGACGTCTTGCATGGCGAATCTCCTGGATTCAAAACGGGAAAAGCCCCGCGTGCGACAAGCGCATCACGAGGCTCCGAAACGACTCGGAATCAACCGAACTGCATTTCCGGCACGTGATCAGGAACCACCAATTCACCGGCGGTCTTGGCGACGATTTCCTCGACGCTCACGCCGGGGGCGCGCTCCTTGAGGACGAACGCGCCATTCTCGATTTCAAGATAGGCCAGATCGGTCAGTACGCGCTTGATGCAGCCAGCGCCGGTCAGCGGCAGGGTGCACTTGGGCAGCAGCTTGGACTCGCCGTCCTTCGAGGCATGCGTCATCAGTACGATGATGTTCTCGGCGCCAGCGACCAAATCCATCGCGCCGCCCATGCCCTTGACCAGCTTGCCGGGGATCATCCAGGAGGCGATGTTGCCCTGTACGTCGACTTCGAAAGCTCCGAGTACGGTGAGGTCGATATGGCCGCCGCGGATCATCGCGAAGGATTCGGCGGAGTTGAAAATGGAGGCACCGACGCGTGCGGTGACGGTCTGCTTGCCGGCATTGATCATGTCGGCGTCGAGTTCTTGCTCGGTGGGAAAGGCGCCCATGCCGAGCAGACCGTTTTCCGACTGCAGCATCACTTCCATGCCTTCGGGCACGTAGTTGGCAACCAGTGTCGGGATGCCAATGCCGAGGTTTACGTAGTAGCCGTCCTGCAATTCATGAGCGACGCGCTGGGCCATTTGTTCGCGGGTTAGTGCCATGGTCTTGACCTTTTATTCTTTGAACCAATGAGGAGTTTCAGCTGCGGACGGTGCGCTTCTCGATGCGCTTCTCGAAGGTGCCGCAGATGATGCGGTCGACGTAAATGCCGGGCGTGTGGATCTGGGTGGGATCGATTTCGCCGGGCTCGACGATTTCCTCGACTTCGACCACGGTGATTTTCCCTGCGGCAGCGGCCAACGGATTGAAGTTCTGCGCGGTGTGGCGGTAGATGACGTTGCCGTAGCGATCGGCCTTCCAACCCTTGACGATGGCGAAGTCGCCGGTGATCGCATGTTCCAGAATATGCGGGCGGCCACTGAATTCACGCACGTCCTTGCCTTCGGCGATGGGCGTGCCGTAGCCGGTCGCGGTGTAGAAGGCCGGAATGCCGGCGCCGCCTGCGCGCATCTTCTCCGCCAGCGTGCCTTGAGGTGTCAGCTCGACTTCCAGCTCGCCATCGAGCAGCTGTTTTTCAAACAAGGCGTTCTCGCCCACATAGGAGGCGATCATCTTGCGGATCTGTCGATCTTCCAGCAGCACGCCGAGGCCAAAGCCATCGATGCCGCAGTTGTTGGAAACCACTGTCAGGTCGCGGGTGCCCTTGCGCTTGATCTCGGCGATCAGGTTTTCCGGGATGCCGCACAGACCGAAGCCGCCGGCCAGAACGGTCATGCCGTCCTGCAGCCCTTCGAGGGCTTCGGCATAGGTGCTGACGCGTTTGTCGAAACCAGCCATAAACCATTCCTTCTTGTTGTTGGTTGTTAACCCGAGTGTCTGCGTAGCGGTTAGATTTGTTAAGTTGATTTTTAAGCGCTATTAATTGGCAAAGTTAAACAATCAATGCAGCGAATAGCCGCCGCTGTGGCCCGATCCGGATTCAAACCATGACCATCAAACAGTTGCGTGCCTTTCTCGCCGTGGCGCATACCCTGAGTTTTGCCCAGGCCTGCGAGCGTCTGCATTTGTCGCAATCGGCGCTGAGCCTGACGATCAAATCCCTAGAGGACGGATTGGGCGGGCGGTTGTTCAGCCGCACCACCCGCGCGGTGAGCCTGACGCCGGAAGGTGAAGCCTTGCTGCCGCTGGCGCGTCGATTGCTGGCTGATTGGGATAACGCCGAGGACGAGCTGCGTCAGCGCTTCACCCTGAAGCAGGGGCGCGTGGCGCTGGCTTCGATGCCCTCGTTCGCCGGCAATCTGTTACCGGCCGTGCTCGGCACCTTTCGCCAGCAATATCCTTCGATCAGCGTCACCGTGCATGACGTGATCAACGAGCAGGTGATGGACATGGTTCGCGACCGGCAGGTCGAACTAGGCATCGCCTTCGAGCCTGAACCCACCACGCCGCTGAGTTTCACGCCGTTATATACGGATCGCTTTGTGGCCGTGGTGCCTGCCCACTCGGCGCTGGCGAGCCAGGCCGAAGTGAGTTGGGAGGCGCTGCTGCAGCAACCTTTCATTACTTTGCAGCGGCCTTCTACCGTGCGTTTCATGCTCGAGGATCATCTGCGTCAGCGCGGGCGTAGCCTGCCCGTGCAGCTCGAAAGCCATCAGCTGGCAACGGTTGGGCGCATGGTCGCCAGCGGCTTGGGCGTGAGCGCCGTGCCGGCGCTGTGCCGCGAGCAGATGCTGGAAGTCGGGGCTTGTTGTGTCGCGCTGGGTGATCCGGTGATCGAGAAACCGGTGGGCATACTGACCAAGCCCGGCCACGAGCTCTCGGTCGCCGCCCAGGCCATCGCCGATACCCTGCGTGCCTCTACGAGTTATCCCGGTACGGCTTGAAGCGAGCGCTCCGCTGGTCAGCTAGTGCCGAAAATGTGCGGTTACCGGCCGGTCGGCTGTTGGCCGTTGGTCCAATCACCTATTGTGCCCGGACGCGTTATCGTTGATTTGAATCAAGTCCGGGTGGCAGGGCTGCACCCATGGCTGGACTGGCGACCGGCAATCAATGCCGGCGTAACTATAAAAATAGCGAGTGCCTGAAGATGGATAGTCTGCTCAAAGCAAGAAGCATGATTTTCGATCGCGCCGATCCTCATGCGGTGTCCGAGTACGTCAATCAGCACGTCGGTTCGCACTGCATCCAGCTACCACGCACCGGTAATCCCAAGGCCAGCATGAGCCATTGCAAGTTCGGCAAGCTCGACCTTTGCCAGCTGAGTTATGGCGGCAGCGTGCATGTCACCTCGCCGGCGCTGGAAACCATTTATCACCTGCAATTGCTGCAGCGCGGGCATTGCCTCTGGCGTGGCCGCGGTCAGGAGCATTACTTCACGCCCGGTGAGCTGCTGCTGATCAACCCGGACGATCCGGTCGACCTGACCTATTCAGACGATTGCGAAAAACTCATTGTCAAAGTGCCCGAGTCCTTTCTGGAAAAAGCCTGCACCGAGAATCAGTGGCGTGCGCCGAGCGAGGGCATTCGCTTTGCCACCAACCGCTACGAGCTCAAGCAGCTCGATGGCATCGAAAGCCTGCTCGGACTGATCTGCCAGGAGGCCGAAGCCGAGCACTGCATCCCGCAATTGCAAGAGCAGTACAGCCGCATCATTGCCTCGAAGCTGCTGTGCACGCTGGCCAACAACATCTACCGCGAGCCTCTGAGCGAGAGCTGCCCGTCATTCGGCCGCATTACCGACTATATAGACGAGCATCTGAAGAAAGACATTTCGGTCGAGCAGCTGGCGCAGCTGGCCAATATGAGTCCGCGCTCGCTGTACATGTTGTTCGATCGCAAGGTCGGCACCACGCCGAAGTCCTACATCCGCCAGCGCAAACTGGAGCAGATTCACGGACGGCTGAGCGATCCTTTGGACAAGGTGCGCAATATCACCGAGATCGCGATGGACTATGGTTTCCTGCATCTCGGGCGTTTCTCGGAAACCTACAAGAGCACCTGCGGCGAACTGCCGTCCGACACCCTGCGCAAGCATCACTGAAAGCGACAGCCCAAAGCAGCCGAGCACTTTGGCTCGGCTTCAGAACGTCACGAACCTTTCTTTTCAGTGCTTGGCTAACCATAATCCTGACTAAATCACTCGGGTGTAGGTACTTCAATGCAAGACTCGGCATCTTCGGATGTGTCGATTACGGCGCAGGAGCGTTATCGCCTGCTTATCGATGCAGTGACCGACTACGCCATCTATATGCTTGATGTCGACGGCAATATTGCAAGCTGGAACACCGGTGCGAGACGCTTCAAGGGCTACGAAGAGGCCGAAATAATTGGCCAGCATTTCTCCCGCTTTTATACCGATGATGACCGTGCCGCAGGATTACCTCAGCGCGCGCTGGACATTGCAGCAGCCGATGGTCGCTTCGAAGGGGAGGGCTGGCGTGTGCGCAAGGATGGCACGCGCTTCTGGTGTCACGTGGTGATTGATCCAATCTGGTCGCCCGCTGGCAGTTTGCTCGGCTTTGCCAAGGTCACCCGCGACCTGACCGAGCGCAAGCTGGTCGAAGAATCGCTGAAACAGAGCGAACAGCAGTTTCGCTTGTTGGTGCAGGGCGTCACTGATTACGCCATCTACATGCTTGATCCGGCTGGGCGGGTGACCAACTGGAACATGGGTGCCCAACGCATCAAGGGCTATCTGCCCGACGAGATTATCGGGCAGCACTATTCCGCTTTTTTTACTGAGGAAGACCGAGAGAATGGCGCCCCGCAGCGCGGTCTCGATACCGCTTTGCGCGAAGGACGGTTCGAAAGCCAGGGCTTGCGTGTGCGCAAAGACGGCTCGCGCTTCTGGGCCAATGTGGTCGTCGACCCGATCCGCAGTGAGACGGGCACCCTTATAGGTTTCGCCAAGATTACCCGCGACATCACCGAAGCCGTCGAGGCCCAGCGTGAGCTGGAAGAGGCGCGGGAGGCACTGTTCCAGTCACAGAAATTGGAGTCCTTAGGCCGCTTGACCGGAGGCATCGCTCACGACTTCAACAATCTTCTGATGCCGTGCTGGGCGGGTTGGAGATTGTGCGCCGACGGGTGCCTGACGATCCGCAAATCGTCCCGTTGCTGGACAACGCCATTCGCGGTGCTCAGCGCGGCGTCTCCCTGTCCCAGCGCATGCTGGCCTTTGCTCGGCGCCAGGAACTCAATCTCGAACTGGTCGATGCGCCGGCTCTGGTACGTGATATGGCCGATCTGCTTCAGCAGTCGCTTGGCCCTCGGATTCAGATCGAAACCCGATTCCCCCTCTCGCTCAAACCCATCCTGGCGGATGCCAACCAGGTCGAACTGGCGCTGCTCAACCTGGCGGTAAATGCCCGGGACGCCATGCCCGAGGGCGGCACCGTCACCATCTCGGCGCGTGAGCACCGACTCGACTCAAAGGACGGCGGGCTGGAACCCGGAGACTATCTCTGCCTGGCCTTGGCCGATGAGGGCGAGGGCATGGACGAGGCGACGCTCGAACGTGCAACGGAGCCGTTCTTCACCACCAAAGGCGTCGGCAAGGGCACGGGGCTGGGGCTCTCGATGGTCCATGGCCTTGCCGCGCAGTCTGGTGGCGGTTTGGTGCTAAAAAGCCAGAAGGGGCGCGGCACTACCGCTGAGCTGTGGTTGCCGCTTGCCGCAGGTGCCGGTATGCCGGCTGAAGCTGAACAGTCGCAGGCGTCTGAGTCGCATTGTCCTGTGGCGCTCAGCGTACTGGCGGTGGATGACGACCCCCTTGTATTGATGACGACCGGCGCGATGCTCGAGGAGCTTGGTTGCCATGTGTTCGAGGCTGAGTCAGCGAAGCAGGCGCTGGAAATCCTCGCGCAGAACAGGGTTCAGCTAGTGTTGACCGATCAGGCCATGCCGCAAATGACCGGCACACAACTGGCCGAAGTCATCAGGCAGCGGTATCCAGACCTCCCAGTGATCCTTGTCACTGGTTATGCCGACCAGCCAACCGGGCTGGCAGGCGAACTGCCCAGGCTTGGAAAGCCCTTCACTCAGGATGACCTGGCGCAGAGCATCGCTGCGGTGATGAGCCAACCCTGACGGTCAACCTGAGGGCCAGCCCCGATGGGGTTGGCCAACGCCCCGCTTGCTTCACTCTTTCCGTTTATACCCTCCAGAATTTTTGCCATATCAGCTTCCATGGTCGGATCGCGCCGCCTGTTGTTTTTGCAGAAAACGGATAAAGGTGGTGCAAGAAACGGATATTGATGCCGCTTCATGCGCCGTAGCCTTCATCACGTAGACACAATAACAATGGAGGCCCCGGCTATGGCCCTGGGATTCGACTACCTTGATTCGCTTGTAGAAGACGATAAAGAGAAGGGCATCTTCCGCTGCAAGCGAGAGATGTTCACCGACCCTCGGTTGTTTGAGTTGGAGATGAAGCACATCTTCGAGGGCAACTGGCTTTATCTCGCTCACGAAAGCCAAATCCCCGAGAAGAACGACTATTACACGACCTATATGGGTCGCCAGCCGATCTTCATCGCGCGCAACAAGGATGGCGAGCTCAACGCCTTCATCAATGCCTGCAGCCACCGCGGCGCGATGCTCTGTCGCTTCAAGAGCGGCAACAAGGCCACCTATACCTGCCCATTCCACGGCTGGACGTTCAACAACTCCGGCAAGCTGCTGAAGGTCAAGGATCCGAAGGAAGCCGGATACCCGGACAGTTTTAATTGCGACGGCTCGCATGATCTGAAGAAGATCGCGCGCTTCGAGTCCTACCGGGGTTTTCTGTTCGGCAGCCTGCGTGACGACGTGGCCCCGCTGGGAGAGTTTCTTGGCGAGTCGAAGAAGATCATCGACATGGTGGTCGACCAGTCGCCGGATGGCATCGAGGTGCTGCGTGGCTCCTCCAGCTACGTCTTCGGCGGCAACTGGAAACTGACTGCCGAGAACGGTGCTGACGGCTACCACGTCACCGCCGTGCACTGGAACTACGCCGCCACCCAGAATCAGCGCAAGCTGCGTGAGGCCGGCGAACAGATCCGCACCATGAGCGCCGGCGGCTGGGGCAAGAAGGGCGGCGGTTTCTACTCCTTCGAGAACGGCCACTTGTTGCTCTGGACGCGCTGGGACAACCCCGAAGACCGTCCGCTGTACAGTCGCCGAGACGAGCTGGTCGCCGAAGTCGGCGAGGCCCGTGCCGACTGGATGATCGGCAACTCGCGCAACCTCTGCCTGTACCCGAACCTCTACCTGATGGACCAGTTCGGCTCGCAGCTGCGCATCGCTCGGCCGATCTCGGTCGACGAGACCGAAGTCACCATCTACTGCATCGCGCCCAAGGGCGAGAGTGCCGAGGCCATGACTACAGCACCAAATGATGACCGTTGCTGCCTCGCGCCGACTTGGCAATGGCAGCGTCTGTTTCGTCGGAATCGGCCTGCCGTCCAAGGCGGCGAACCTGGCGCGCCTGACCCATGCGCCGGAAGTCGTGCTGATCTACGAGTCCGGCCCCATTGGCGCCAAGCCCTCGGTATTGCCGCTGTCCATTGGTGACGGCGAGCTGGCCGAAACCGCCGATACCGTGGTGCCTACAGGTGAGATCTTCCGCTACTGGCTGCAGGGCGGGCGCATCGATGTCGGCTTCCTCGGCGCTGCGCAGGTGGATAAGTACGGCAACATCAACACCACGGTGATCGGCGACTATCACCAACCGAAAGTCCGCTTGCCAGGGGCGGGCGGGGCGCCTGAAATTGCGGGATCGGCCAAGCAGGTGCTGATCATTCTCAAGCAATCGCACCGTACCTTCGTCGACAAGCTGGCGTTCATCACATCCGTCGGTTTCGGCGAGGGCGGCGAGCATCGCAAGCAGCTCGGATTGCCGGGCAGCGGGCCGGTGGGAATCATCACCGACCTCTGCATCATGGAGCCTGAAGCAGGGTCCAACGAATTCGTGGTGACCTCGCTGCACCCGGGCGTGACCTGCGAACAGGTGATCGAGAACACTGGCTGGGCGATCCGTTTTGCTGACGAGCTCGGTGAAACTGCGCCACCGACCGACAGCGAACTGGTTGCCCTGCGCGCTTTGGAGGCCCGCACGGCCGCCGCCCATGGACAATCTGGAGGTGACGAGTGACACGCGAAGTCTTTATCTGCGACGCCGTACGTACGCCCATCGGCCGCTTCGGCGGCTCGCTGGCCGCGGTGCGCGCCGACGACCTGGCCGCAACCCCGATCAAAGCGCTGCTGGAGCGCAATCCGCAGCTCGATCCGGCTGCTATCGAAGAAGTCTTTATGGGCAGCGCCAATCAGGCCGGTGAAGACAACCGCAACGTAGCGCGTATGGCCGCGCTGCTGGCCGGGTTGCCGGATACCGTGCCGGGGGTGACCCTCAATCGCCTTTGCGCTTCGGGCATGGATGCAGTGGGTAGCGCCTTCCGCGCCATCGCGTGCGGTGAAATGGAACTGGCCATCGCCGGTGGCGTCGAGTCTATGAGCCGCGCGCCCTATGTGATGGGCAAGGCCGACACCGCGTTTGGCCGTACGCAGAAGATCGAGGACACCACCATCGGCTGGCGTTTCATTAACCCGAAGATGAAGGAAATGTACGGCGTCGATGCCATGCCGCAGACCGCCGACAACGTGGCCGAGGAGCACAAGATCAGCCGCGAGGACCAGGACGCTTTCGCATTGCGCAGCCAGCAACGCACCGGCAAGGCACAGGCCGCGGGCTTCTTCGCCGAGGAAATCGTGCCGGTGGTGATCAAGGGTCGCAAGGGCGATACGGTCGTCGACACCGACGAGCATCCGCGCCCGGACACCACGGCTGAAGCGCTGGCCAAGCTCAAGCCGGTCAACGGCCCCGACAAGACGGTCACCGCCGGCAACGCCTCGGGCGTCAACGACGGTGCGGCTGCGCTAATTCTTGCGAGCGCCGAAGCGGTGCAGAAATATGGCCTCACGCCACGCGCCAAGGTGCTCGGAATGGCCAGCGCCGGTGTTGCGCCTCGTGTGATGGGTTACGGCCCGGTGCCGGCGGTGCGCAAGTTGTGCGAGCGGCTGAACATGGCCGTGGGGGACTTCAACGTGATCGAACTCAACGAGGCCTTTGCCGCGCAGGCATTGGCGGTCACTCGTGATTTGGGGCTGGAAGATGACAGTTCGAAGGTCAACCCGCAGGGCGGTGCGATTGCTCTCGGACATCCGCTGGGCATGAGCGGCGCACGCCTGGTGCTGACCACTGTGCACGCGTTGGAAAAAACTGGCGGCAAGCTCGGTCTGGCGACTATGTGCGTTGGCGTGGGGCAGGGGTTGGCGTTGGCGGTCGAGCGGGTCTGACTTCTTGCGCTGTTGCGGTGGGCTGAAGCCCACCCTACGGCAGTGCTGAGTCTTTACGCTGCTGCGGTGGGCTGAGGCGGAGCGCCGCCCGGCCCGCTCTACGAAGCCAGCACTTTGCGTGAAGGTCCGCTCCCGTAGGGTGGGCTTTAGCCCACCGTTGCCACCGCCATCGCGGCATACACCTTTGATGGCCTTCGCACCACGATGGGTTCCTCATGGCGGCACGCCGCAAGCCCATCTTTTTTGCTCTTTGCGGCTACCTTTAAATCGACTTCCTGGAGAGATTCCCATGCCCACCGTCAAACTCGCCGATGGCGAACTGAATTACCGTCTCGAAGGCCCGGTCGATGCGCCGGTGCTGGTGCTATCCAACTCACTGGGGACCGGTCTGCATATGTGGGATGCGCAGGTCCCGACGTTCAGCGAACATTTCCGCGTACTGCGTTATGACACGCGCGGTCACGGCGAATCGGCTGTCACGGCGGGGCCGTACAGCATCGAACAGCTCGGGCAGGATGTCCTGGAGCTGGTCGACTCCCTTGGCATCGACCGTTTCGCCTTTTGTGGCCTGTCCATGGGCGGGCTGATCGGCCAGTGGCTGGGCATTAATGCCAGCGAGCGGCTGACACGGTTGGTGATCTGTAATACAGGCGCGAAGATCGGCACCGACGAGGTCTGGAACGAGCGCATCGATACCGTGCTCAAGGGCGGCGAACAGGCCATGCGCGACATGCGCGACGCCTCCATCGCGCGCTGGTTCACCCCGGCATTTGCCGAGAATGAGCCCGTCCAGACCAGTCGCATTACCCAGATGATCGCCACCACCTCACCGGCCGGATATGCCGCTAGCTGCGTTGCGGTGCGTGATGCCGATTACCGTGAGCAGTTGGGCGCCATCAAGGTGCCGATGTTGGTCGTCTGCGGCAGCAAGGATCCGGTGACGACGCCCGAGCACGGACGTTTCATACAGGAGCGCGTAGCCGGCGCGAAACTGGTGGAGTTCGAAGCCGCACACCTGTCCAACGTCGAGGTTGGCGACGCCTTCACGCAACGCGTGTTGGATTTTCTTCGCGGTTGATGAAAGACCAGGTTTCATGCAGGGGCTTTCAGGGGGTTGAGCTTGAAGCCGGACTGGCAATTTGTGTGTTCTGATTGGTGTTACAGGTGCATAAGTTGATCGTCGCGTCTCGCTGATGACTTCTGTTTCGTCCTGCTGGGCGAGTTACTTTTTTCCAGACGCCGGATGGCCGGCCCCGGAAAAGTAACCAAAAACGCTTGCCCCGCCATCCGGCCCCGGCTGCGCCGGGGTTCGTTACGCGCTTCGCTTGCCCTTCGGGCCAGCCTGCGGCTGTTACTTCGCTGTGCTCCGTTTCACTCCATCATCGTTCTAGAGGCCTGCCGTGGTGGGCCATCCCTGGCCTATCACGGCTCTCGCAGCGTCCATGCCGCTCAACCTCTTCCACGACGATTCCGCTCATCCTTCAGAAGCGGGCGACAGAGTGCGCGCCTGAACGCTGGCGGTCGTTCAACAAAGAGAGCGAGAGGCCAGGAAATTCCGAAGGCACTGAGGCGGTGTTCATATGCCAAAAATAGGCGAACTCCAAACTTGCTGTTTCTACGCCAGAACCAAAAAAAACCGGGCCATTACAGACCCGGTAAGACCAACGAGGAGAGGAGCGTTCAGTACTGCTGCGCTGTTACCACAGCGCCATGGTGTAGCTCAGGATCAGCCGGGTTTCGTCCAGATCGGCGCCGAAGTTGCTGCGCACCGTGGCGTTACGCACCTTCAGGCCCAGGTTCTTCAAAGGGCCATCCTGTATGACATAGGCAATATCGGTGTCCCGCTCCCACTCCTTTCCTTCACTCAGGCCTGCGCCGCGATCAACGTTATCGCCGGTCACGTAGCGGGTCATCAGGCTCAGCCCGGGAATGCCCATGGCGGCGAAGTCGTAGTCATAGCGGACTTGCCACGATTTCTCATCTTCGTTACCGAAGTCATTGATCTGCAACAGATTGATCAGCGAGTTATCGCCGCCGCTGATGTAGGCAAAGCCGGTATCGCCACTCATCTTCTGATAGCCACCGGTGAAGCCATGACCACCGATCTTGTAGGTGAAGAGCGCGCCAAAGGCGTTGTTGTCGACGTTGCTGCCGCCATCGTCGGTGGAACGCACGTAGCGCAGATCGGTCTTGAAGCTCTGGTTGTCACCGATCGGCAAGATATGCACGACGTTGAAGTTGTGCTGGTCGTAAATGCCGTCCAGCCCGCCGTAGTAGTAGCTACCGGTCAGCTCAGGGGTGAACTGGTAACGGCCGCCGGCAAACAGGAATTCATCGCTGGTGGTCTTGTTGCCAAAGGTGATGTTGCGCAGGCCACTGTTGAAAACGGTCATGTCTTCGCTGTTCGACGAATCGCGATAGCTAATGTCGGTGAGCTTGCCGGCATCGAGGGTCAGCCCTTCGATTTCCTTGCTTTGCAGCCAGGCGCCGCGATAGGTGTTGGGCAACAGGCGGCTGTCGTTACGCATGATGACCGGCAGCACCGGCTGCAGGGTGCCGACATGCAGGGTGGTGCTGGACAGCTTCGCCTTGGCCGTCACCCCGGCCGAGCCATAATCGTCCTGCGGCTGATTGGACGAGTCCCGTTGCAAGATGCCGGTCCCCGAGCGATCGGGGCTGGAGTCGAGTTTGACGCCAAGCAAACCGAGGGCGTCGACGCCAAAGCCGATCGGACCTTCGGTGTAGCCGGACTCGACTTTCAAGATGAAGCCCTGAGCCCATTCCTCGGCCTTGGCTTGTGTGGACTCGCTGCCGCGAAAATCGCGGTTCATGTAGAAGTTGCGCAGCTCGATAGCCGCTTTGCTGTCGTCGAAGAAAGCCGCGCTGGCGGGTCCGGCGACGCTCAGTGCGGCGCCTGCGCATAGCAGTTGGCAGATGGTCTTGCGGTCATGTTGCATGGGGTTTCCTCTTGTTGTTATTGGTGCAGCGTTGCGGATGAATCATTGGCAAAGTCGTACCGATTCAGGTCTGCGCCTGTTTGGAACGATGGAACTGCTTGAGCGAATGCCGTGCCAGTCCCTGCGAACCAAGAGAAAAAGATGAATAGAATCTGAAACAAGCGAGCCAGAGGGGTGCAGGCGGTTGGCCGGCAGAGGCGAAGAGGGCGAGGGGTGAACCAAACATGTCCGCCATGTTGGACATGTACTGAAATGCGGGGCTGCTAATGTCCAGCAGGCCGGACGCTTGCTGGAGGTCGAGCGTGGATAACTGGAGCAGTCTGTGTCGCCGGCAGGGGCATCGCGCGAGCAGGTTTGTCGTTGCGCGCCATGCGCATGCATTGATCGGGGCAGGCGGCTTCAGTGGGGTGGGCTCGCACCCACCCCGCTTCATTACCAGCCTTTCTGGTTTTTTACGCAGACGAAGCTCGAGGCCTTGTTCACGTCGCGCTTGCTGACGTATTCGGCCAGGCCGGGTATTCGCACAGCGGACGGGTACGACCCGGCACCGCGGCGGTGTCGGTGACGACCTGCCGCTTGGGCACGATGCCTCGTTCGACCCAGTTTTCCAGCGTCGTCAGCGAATCCCAGGCGGCGTTGAATACCGTGCTGGCCGCATGGGCGTAGCCGGGGATTTCGTAATAGCGCATGAACCGTCGGGTCTGGCCGACGCCCATGTCCCGCTGCACGCGCTGGTAGTATTCGGCCGTCGCGCGAGTGCTGACCAGCTGATCCGAGGTGCCGTGAGCCATGAGAATTTTGCCGCCGTTGTCGGCGAACGCCGAGAGATCGGTCTGGTTGACGTCCTGACGCAGCGACAGCGCATCGACTCGCGCCTGCCAGGGCCCCAGGTTGGTCGGGTCCAGCGTCAACGAGTTGAAGGCTGGATTACGGGTGACGAAGTAGCGCACCCACTCATCCCAGAACCCCGAATGATAAGGCGCTCCCTCCGCGAAACCGGTGTCGTGTACGGGCATCGGATAGTCCGGCTGCAACGTATTCAAGCCCAGCCGATTGACCACCAATTGCAGCCCTTCGCCCGGGCGTCCGAGATCGGTGCCCCAGGTATTGAAGCCGGGGTAGCCGCGCTCGCCGCTGGCCAGTGGCCGGCTGAAGCGGATGGGCGTGTCGAACACCTTGAGGGCCTTGATCTGCGCATCGGACAGGCAGTCATTGCCGGTATCGGCTCCGCCACGACAGCGCAGCGGACGGCCGTTGAGCTTGGCCTTGGCGGGATCGAACCGGGCATTGCAGGCCGCCTGATTGCTGATCACCCGGTCACGTGCGCCGTCCAGCTCGTCGCAGGCTTGCATCGACGCCTCCAGCAATGCCGCGCGTTTCTCCAGGTTGGGAAAGGCGCCGGGAGCGGCCAAGGCTCTGGTGATGCGACCGAACTGCAGATCCAGCGCCGCCGCGTTGTAGGCGGGGTAAAGGACGATCGCGCCCTGGAAATCCTTTGGCCACTGCTGCACCACCGCCAGCGCCTCGCGCCCACCGGTTGAGCCGCCGGCGAAATAACTGCGCAACGGCTGGCGACCGTAACGTTGCTCGATCAGGTACATCGCGGTGTCGCGGGTTTTCTTCAGCGCATCGTGGGCGTAATTGGTCAGCGCTTCGTCGTTCCAGGCGAAATCGCCAGGGTTGACCGGATTGGCGACGTGCCCCGAGTCGCTGGCGAATACGGCATAGCCACGGCCCAGCGGCGTCGGCTGGTCGACCGGTCCGGCCGGGACGTTGCCCGCCACGTTGGGAACGGTGCCGTTGTAGCCGCCACCGCCGTACATCATCGCCTTGTCGTTCCATTGTTCTGGCAGAACGATGCGCATCTTGATCGTTGGTGCGCTCGGATCGACCGGGGCAATTTCGACGCTCAGGTCGCAATGCGCGCCGAAGGTCTACGGCGTGCTGCCACCGCCCGCCACCAGCGTGGCGGCGGTGACCTTGGCACCGGAAGTAGGCAACGCGATCGCCGCGCTGGGAACCTTGGTTCCGGCCATTTCGTTGCAACTGGCGGCGAGAGTGGGTTGGGCAATCGCCGCTGCCAGTAGAGCGGGAGCGGCAAGCAGCAGACGCGACGACGCCGAGCGGCGTGCGTGGGTTGCACGGAGTGCTTTCATGGGGGCTTCCTTCTTCTTGTTGTCGTGCCCGCGGCAGACGCCACGAGGCGAGTGCGCCCGGACGAAAGAATACGGCAGCGGCCAGGCGCATCAGCCGGAGCCAAACGCGTGCCAGGCCCAAGCGCTGAGGCTCAGCTCCCGATAGCCGGTCGATCGTCTGGTATCGCGCCGCTCTCGCTCGATGAAGATGAAATTAGTTCGGGTGCCCGTCAGTGCGGATCGCTGTCCAGTGGAAGCGACATGACGGGCTGTAATGTCCGCGTGAATGGACAGTCTGTCTTGCAGTCCGGACTGTCCGGCGGTGTGTGGTGCCAAGAACAATCGGTTCCCGCCTAGCGAGCGACAGGAAGCCCTATTGGATGCTGTTCGCCTAGCAAGCTTCCGGCACTTATCTCGGGATCTGGTGCTTCTGCCCAGACAACGATTATTATCGCCGCCCGTTTTTTCATTTCGGAACATTGGAATGAATTGCCGTCCCGGTTGTGGTGCCTGCTGTATTGCCCCTTCGATCAGTTCGCCTATCCCTGGCATGCCTTTCGGTAAGCCGGCTGGAGCGCGTTGTTCGCATCTTTCCGATTCGAATCTGTGCGGGCTGTTTGGGTCACCTGCAAGGCCAGCTGTTTGTGCTGCTTTCAAGGCCGATCGTAGTATCTGTGGCGATCATCGGGATGATGCGATTCGATTGCTTGGCTGGTTGGAGCAGGCGACTGCCTGATCACTGGCTTGATCGTTCTTGCGCTCCCGCCTGGTTTCGCCGATACCGTTGCTTGGAGTGTTTTCCCTTGGCCTTGTTTGGCCATTTGATCCGGATTCGCCGCGAGGGCGCGCCTCCTACAATTCGGTGCAGCCTTGGACAGCGATTGCCATTTATTCCTGCGTAGGAATGCTGTCCTGATCCCCGCGTCAGCGGCGAGTGGTCTAGCGCGCAGACCGGGCGTAGAACGTCCGGAGCAGTCACTCCCACGCGGAGCATCGAGCGATCAAGGATGGACCAGACTTTTCTGGATTTATCTGCCCAGAAAAAAGAAACCCCGCCGATTTGGCGGGGTTTCTCAGCAGTCTTGGACTGTATTTCCAGCTAACAACTCAGCGAGGCAGGTCGCGCTGCGGGTGGCCGGTGTACAGCTGACGCGGGCGACCAATCTTCTGGCCGGATGCGATCATTTCTTTCCAATGCGAAATCCAGCCGACGGTGCGTGCCAGGGCGAAGATCACCGTGAACATGCTGGTCGGAATGCCGATCGCCTTGAGAATGATGCCCGAGTAGAAGTCGACGTTCGGGTACAGGTTGCGCTCGGCGAAGTAGGGGTCGTTCAGCGCAATCTCTTCCAGCTTCATTGCCAGTTCGAGTTGCGGATCGTTGATACCCAGCTCACCCAGCACTTCGTCACAAGTCTGCTTCATGACCTTGGCGCGCGGGTCGAAGTTCTTGTAGACGCGATGGCCGAAGCCCATCAGCTTGAATGGATCATTCTTATCCTTGGCCTTGGCCAGGAATTTCTCGATGTTCGATACATCGCCGATCTCGTCCAGCATGGTGAGGACGGCTTCGTTGGCGCCGCCGTGTGCCGGGCCCCAGAGTGCTGCAATGCCAGCGGCAATACAGGCGAATGGGTTAGCGCCGGTGGAGCCTGCAAGGCGGACGGTAGAGGTAGAAGCGTTCTGCTCGTGATCGGCGTGCAGAATAAAGATGCGGTCCATGGCCTTAGCCAGCACCGGGCTGATCGGCTTCACTTCACAAGGTGTGTTGAACATCATGTGAAGGAAGTTTTCAGCGTAGTTCAGGTCGTTGCGCGGATACATCATCGGCTGACCCATGGAGTATTTGTAAACCATGGCGGCCAGAGTCGGCATCTTGGCGACCAGGCGTACCGCTGAAATTTCGCGATGCTTCGGGTCGTTGATGTCCAGCGAGTCGTGATAGAACGCCGACAGCGCACCGACAACACCACACATGATGGCCATGGGGTGTGCATCGCGGCGGAAACCATTAAGGAAAGACTTGAGCTGCTCGTGAACCATCGTATGGTTTTGCACGGTGCTGATGAACTTCGCCTTTTCCTCGGCGGTAGGCAATTCGCCATTCAGCAGGAGGTAGCAGGTCTCGAGATAATCTGCTTTTTCGGCCAGTTGTTCGATCGGGTAGCCGCGATGCAACAGAACGCCTTTGTCACCGTCGATGTAGGTGATCTTGGATTCGCAAGAGGCGGTGGACATGAAGCCGGGATCGAAGGTGAAACGACCCGTGGAGGTCAAGCCTCGAACATCGATTACGTCAGGCCCAACGGTGCCGGTTAGAACGGGCAGTTCGATGGCGTCTGCGCCTTCGATGATCAACTGCGCTTTGTTGTCAGCCATGTATGGCCTCCTGTTTTATGCTTGGAATCATCATGGCCCCCCACGCAGGGCCCGCATCACTATAGTGAGATAAATCTCAAAGTCAATTTGCGCGGGCTCCCTGTTACAGAGGGCTTTTAGGGGTGAATTCGCAACCAGAAGATGCTATTTACGGCATTTGTAAACAGGGGCGCCATCCGCCTTTAGTGGCACTTCACCACATTGTCATTAGCCACCTAACTGTTTATACTCGGCGACCGACCGGCAGGGGCCTAACAGGCAGTTTCCTGTGGGTTGTCACTCGTGGGTGGCGGGTACCGCTGCGTGCTCTTCCCAACAACTGCCCTGCGTTTTCGGGGGCTCTCAAGTGTGAAAAAAAGCCGTGAAAAGCCAACGACCTGTAAACCTAGATCTTAGGACAATAAAGCTCCCAATCACTGCCTACACCTCAATCCTTCATCGCATTTCCGGCGTGATACTGTTTGTTGGTGTGGCCATTCTGCTGCTTGCGCTGGATGTCTCGCTTTCTTCTGCCGAAGGCTTCGAAGAAGTGAAAGCGTATATCAGCAGCCCGCTAGCCAAGCTGGTGGTCTGGGCGCTGCTTTCTGCATTGCTGTATCACCTGGTGGCTGGTGTGCGTCACCTGATCATGGACACCGGGCATGGTGAGACGCTGGAAGGCGGCAAGCTGGGCTCGAAAATCGTTCTGGCCGTTTCGGCGGTGCTGATCGTTCTGGCGGGAGTCTGGATATGGTAACTAACGTCACGAACTTCTCGCGATCGGGTCTGTACGACTGGATGGCTCAGCGCGTCTCTGCGGTGGTTCTCGCGGCTTATTTCATTTTTCTGATCGGATACCTGCTTGTGAATCCGGGGCTGGAATACGCTCAGTGGCAGGGACTCTTCTCGTCCAGCTGGATGCGTATCTTCAGTCTGCTGGCGCTGGTCGCCCTGAGTGTGCATGCGTGGGTTGGTATGTGGACGATTTCCACTGACTACCTGACCAACATGGCAATCGGTAAGTGGGCTACCGGTGTGCGTTTCCTCTTCCAGGCAGTGTGTGGCATCGCCATGTTCACATTCTTCGTCTGGGGTGTGCAGATTCTTTGGGGTATCTGATCCATGGCTAGCATTCGTACTCTTTCTTATGACGCCATCATTATTGGTGGCGGTGGCGCGGGCATGCGCGCCGCGCTGCAGCTGGCCCAAGGTGGCCACAAAACTGCAGTGGTAACCAAGGTTTTCCCGACCCGTTCCCATACCGTTTCCGCTCAGGGTGGTATCACCTGCGCTATCGCTTCGGCCGACCCGAACGATGATTGGCGTTGGCATATGTACGATACCGTCAAGGGTTCCGATTACATCGGCGACCAGGACGCTATCGAGTACATGTGTTCCGTTGGCCCTGAAGCGGTGTTCGAACTGGAGCACATGGGGCTGCCGTTCTCTCGTACCGAGCAGGGCCGTATCTACCAGCGTCCATTTGGTGGACAGTCCAAGGACTATGGCAAGGGCGGTCAGGCTGCTCGGACCTGTGCTGCGGCCGACCGTACCGGTCACGCGCTGCTGCATACGCTCTATCAGGCCAACCTGAAAGCCGGCACATCCTTCCTTAATGAGTGGTACGGCGTCGACCTGGTGAAGAACCAGGATGGTGCCATTGTCGGCATCATCGCGATCTGCATCGAAAACGGCGAAACGGTTTATATCCGTTCCAAGGCCGTGGTTCTGGCTACCGGCGGTGCCGGTCGTATTTATGCTTCCACGACCAACGCCCTGATTAATACCGGTGACGGGATCGGTATGGCGCTGCGTGCCGGTGTGCCGGTTCAGGACATCGAGATGTGGCAGTTCCACCCGACTGGTATCGCCGGTGCTGGCGTGCTGGTAACCGAAGGTTGCCGTGGTGAAGGTGGTTACCTGATCAACAAGCATGGCGAGCGTTTCATGGAGCGTTATGCTCCGAACGCGAAAGACCTCGCCGGTCGTGACGTCGTTGCTCGCTCGATGGTCAAGGAAATCCTGGCTGGCAACGGCTGTGGCCCGGACGGCGATCATGTGATGCTCAAGCTTGATCACCTCGGCGAAGAAGTGCTGCACAGCCGCCTGCCGGGCATCTGTGAGCTATCCAAGACCTTCGCTCACGTCGACCCTGTCACGGCTCCGGTTCCTGTGGTTCCGACCTGCCATTACATGATGGGCGGCATCGCCACCAATATCCACGGTCAGGCAATGACTCAGGATGCCAACGGCAATGACAAGATTATCGATGGCTTGTTTGCCGTAGGCGAAGTGGCATGCGTATCCGTGCATGGCGCCAACCGTCTGGGCGGTAACTCGCTGCTGGATCTGGTCGTATTCGGCCGCGCAGCTGGTCTGCATTTGGAAAAGGCGCTGAAGGACGGTATCGAGCATCGCGGAGCTACGGAAACAGATTTGGACGTGGCGCTGAATCGCCTGGCCAGTCTGAACGAGCGGACCGCTGGTGAAGATGTTGCTTCGCTGCGTAAAGAACTTCAAAGCTGTATGCAGAACTACTTCGGTGTGTTCCGTACTGGCGAATATATGCAGAAGGGCATCGCCCAGTTGGCTGATCTGCGTCAGCGTATCGCTACCGTCAACATTTCTGACAAGAGTCAGGCGTTCAATACTGCGCGTATCGAAGCGCTGGAACTTCAGAATCTGCTGGAGGTTGCCGAAGCGACTGCCATTGCTGCTGAAAACCGCAAAGAATCCCGCGGTGCGCATGCTCGTGAGGATTACGAAGAGCGTGACGATGAAAACTGGCTGTGCCACACCCTGTACTTCCCAGGTGAGAAGCGTGTAGCCAAGCGTGCCGTGAACTTCTCTCCGAAGACAGTTCCGACTTTCGAACCCAAGGTCCGGACTTACTGAGGTCGCCGATATGTTGCAAGTGAGCGTTTATCGCTACAACCCGGATAAAGACGAAAAGCCATACATGCAGGACTTCCAGATCAATACCGATGGTAAAGATCTGATGGTTCTTGACGTCTTGGCGCTCGTCAAGGAGCAGGACGAAGGTTTCTCCTATCGCCGTTCCTGCCGCGAAGGAGTCTGTGGCTCCGATGGCATGAACATGAACGGCAAGAATGGTCTGGCCTGCATCACTCCGCTGTCTGCCGTGGTCAAGGGCAGCAAGCTGGTGGTTCGCCCGCTGCCTGGTTTGCCAGTTATCCGTGACTTGGCCGTCGATATGGGCATCTTCTATAAGCAGTACGAGAAGGTTCGTCCTTATTTGATGAACGATACGCCTGCTCCGGCTATCGAACGTCTGCAGAGTCCGGAAGATCGGGAAAAGCTTGACGGTCTGTATGAGTGCATTTTGTGCGCTTGCTGCTCGACCAGTTGCCCGTCCTTCTGGTGGAATCCGGACAAGTTCCTTGGCCCGGCTGCGCTGCTTCAGGCCTACCGCTTCCTGGCCGATAGCCGCGACACCGAGACTGAGAACCGTCTGACTGCGCTGGACGATCCGTTCAGTGTGTTCCGCTGCCGCGGCATCATGAACTGCGTAAGTGTTTGCCCGAAAGGGTTGAACCCGACCAAGGCGATTGGTCATGTGCGGAACATGCTGTTGCAGAGTGCAACCTGACGTGCCAACGGTGGCCACGGTTACTTGGGTGACCGTAGGCCCCTAATGCTTTACCGCGACACCTACGGCGCCGAAGTTCAAACGACGGCGCCGTAGTCTTAGTAGGAATCTCAGCCCACAAAGCCGAGATTTCGCTCTGAAAATTTGATGACCAGCAGGAGCATCCGGGGTGGTTCTCGGAAACTATCTGCGCGGTCCGTAGTGGCTTTACCTGGGTCGCTGCTTCAGAACTTGGGAAGTCATGCTGCGGTCTCCACGCTGGTGGTGTCTCCTTATCGAAGGTGACCAGACATGCAAGAAAGCGTAATGCAGCGCATGTGGGACAGTGCCCACCTATCCGGTGGTAACGCTGCCTATGTGGAAGAGCTTTATGAGCTCTACCTGCACGATCCCAACGCTGTGCCCGAAGAGTGGCGCACTTACTTCCAGAAGTTGCCCATCAGTGGCGGCGCTACGGCCGATGTTTCGCATTCAACGATTCGCGATCACTTCGTCCTGCTGGCCAAGAACCAGCGTCGCGCACAGCCTGTTTCGGCAGGCAGCGTTAGTAGCGAGCATGAGAAGAAGCAGGTCGAAGTCCTGCGTCTGATACAGGCATACCGGATGCGTGGGCATCAGGCTGCACAGCTCGATCCGCTCGGCTTGCAGCAGCGCCCGGCTCCGGCTGATCTTGCCATTAACAACTACGCTTTGACCGATGCCGACTTGGATACGGTTTTCCGCACCGGTGACCTTGCCATGGGCAGGGATCAGGCGACATTGCGGGAAATTCAGCAGGCGTTGCAAGAGACATATTGCCGCACCATTGGTGCCGAATTTACCCATATCGTCGATTCCGATCAGCGCAACTGGTTCATCCAGCGCCTGGAAAGCGTCCGTGGGCGTCCCGTCTTCTCGTCGGAAATCAAAAGCCATTTGCTTGAGCGTCTAACTGCTGCCGAGGGTCTTGAAAAGTACCTGGGTACCAAGTATCCGGGCACCAAACGCTTCGGCCTGGAAGGCGGCGAGAGTCTGATTCCACTGCTCGACGAGATTATTCAGCGTTCCGGTTCGTACGGCACCAAGGAAATCGTCATCGGCATGGCCCACCGCGGCCGTCTTAACGTGCTGGTCAATACCTTCGGCAAGAACCCGCGCGACCTGTTCGACGAGTTCGAAGGCAAGAAGGTCGAAGGTCTCAGCTCTGGCGACGTTAAGTACCACCAGGGCTTTTCCTCGAACGTGATGACGCCAGGTGGCGAAATCCATCTAGCGATGGCCTTCAACCCGTCTCACCTGGAAATCGTTTCCCCGGTGGTCGAAGGTTCCGTTCGTGCGCGTCAGGACCGTCGTTCTGATTCGGTAGGCGACAAGGTGCTCCCGGTAACCATCCATGGTGATGCGGCGGTCGCCGGCCAGGGCGTGGTCATGGAAACGTTCCAGATGTCGCAGACCCGGGCCTATCGTACCGGCGGCACCATCCGCATCGTGATCAACAACCAAGTCGGCTTCACGACGAACAAGCAGGAAGACGCGCGCTCTACCGAGTACGCGACCGACGTTGCGAAGATGATCCAGGCGCCGATCTTCCATGTGAATGCGGATGATCCGGAGGCTGTTCTGTTCGTTACGCAGTTGGCTGTCGATTACCGCATGCAGTTCAAGCGCGACATCGTCATCGACTTGATTTGCTATCGTCGTCGTGGTCACAACGAAGCGGACGAGCCGAGCGGTACTCAGCCACTGATGTATCAGAAGATCGCCAAGCAGCGCACCACCCGTGAGCTGTATTCCGATTCACTGATTCAGTCCAAAGTGCTGGAAGACGCGCAGGTGCAGGCGAAGGTCGATGAATATCGGGCTGCGCTGGACAACGGCTTGCACGTAGTCAAGAGCTTGGTCAAAGAGCCCAACAAGGAGCTCTTCGTCGATTGGCGCCCATATTTGGGCCATGCCTGGACTGCGCGCCACGATACCCGTTTCGACCTGAAAGCTCTGCAGGAACTGTCCAGCAAGATGTTGGCAGTCCCTGAAGGCTTCGTGGTGCAGCGCCAGGTATCCAAGATCCTCGAAGACCGTCAGAAGATGGGGGCCGGTGCGCTGGCGATCAACTGGGGCTATGCCGAGACGCTGGCGTACGCGACCCTGTTGTTCGAAGGTCATCCGGTACGCATCAGTGGCCAGGACGTTGGCCGCGGTACCTTCTCGCACCGCCACGCGGCGCTGCATAACCAGAAGGACGGCAGTACCTACATTCCGCTGCAGCATCTTTACGAAGGTCAGCCGCGCTTCGACCTGTACGACTCCTTCCTGTCCGAAGAAGCGGTGCTTGCGTTCGAATACGGTTACGCCACGACCATGCCCAACGCGCTGGTGGTCTGGGAAGCTCAGTTCGGTGACTTCGCCAACGGTGCGCAGGTTGTTATCGACCAGTTCATCACCAGTGGCGAGCACAAGTGGGGCCGTCTCTGTGGTCTGACAATGTTGTTGCCGCACGGCTATGAAGGTCAGGGTCCCGAGCATTCGTCGGCCCGCCTGGAGCGCTACCTGCAGCTGTGTGCCGAGCACAACATTCAGGTGTGCGTGCCGACCACGCCGGCGCAGGTCTACCATATGCTGCGTCGTCAGGCGATCCGCCCGCTGCGCAAGCCACTGGTAGCCCTGACCCCGAAGTCGCTGCTGCGCCACAAGCTTGCGACCTCGACGCTGGAGGAACTGACCCAGGGCTCGTTCCTGACTGTGATTCCTGAAATCGATCAGATCGAGCCGAGCAAGGTCGAACGTCTGATCATGTGCAGCGGCAAGGTCTACTACGATCTGCTAGACAAGCGTCGTAACGAAGGCCGCGAAGATATCGCGATTGTTCGTCTCGAGCAGCTGTACCCGTTCCCGGAGGATGATCTGGCTGAGGTGCTCGCGCCGTACCAGAACCTCAAGAGCATCGTCTGGTGTCAGGAAGAGCCGATGAACCAGGGCGCGTGGTACTGCAGCCAGCACCACATGCGTCGCGTTGCCGTCGCGCACAAGAAAGAGCTCTTCCTGCAGTACGCGGGTCGTGAAGCTTCTGCTGCGCCTGCGGTCGGCTATGCATCCATGCACGCCGAACAGCAGGAGAAACTGCTGCAGGACGCCTTCACCATTTAATCATTCTTGCAAGGGGCCGCGAAAACCGCGGCCTCGATGTAGAAACCGAATCAAATAGGACCCCAGCTAATGGCTATCGAGATCAAAGCCCCTCAATTTCCTGAATCGGTTGCTGACGGCACCGTTGCTACCTGGCACAAGCAGCCGGGCGATGCAGTCAAGCGCGACGAACTGATCGTCGACATCGAGACCGACAAGGTCGTGATGGAAGTACTGGCCGAAGCGGATGGCGTACTGAGCGAAATCGTCAAGAATGAGGGCGACACCGTACTGAGCGGCGAGCTGCTCGGCAAGCTGGATGCTGGCGCTACCGCCGCCGCGTCTTCGCCTGCTGCAGCCCCGGCTCAGGCCGCTGCCCCTGCTGCTGCGCCGGCACCTGCCGCGGGCGGTGAAGATGCCATCCTCGCTCCGGCCGCGCGCAAGCTCGCCGAAGAAAATGGCATTGATCCCAACAGCGTTAAGGGCACTGGCAAAGACGGTCGCGTCACCAAGGAAGATCTGGTTGCTGCAATCGAAGCTAAGAAGTCCGCACCCGCCGCTGCCGCCAAGCCCGCTGCAGTTGCTGCCGCGCCCGTCGTTACCGCTGCCGGTGATCGTACCGAGAAGCGCGTCCCGATGACCCGCCTGCGCGCCAAGGTTGCCGAGCGTCTGGTCGAAGCACAGTCGAACATGGCGATGCTGACCACCTTCAACGAAGTCGACATGACCGAAATCATGGCCCTGCGTTCGAAGTACAAGGATCTGTTCGAGAAGACTCACAACGGCGTTCGTCTGGGCTTCATGTCCTTCTTCGTCAAGGCGTCTGTCGAGGCGCTGAAGCGCTTCCCGGCAGTCAATGCATCGATCGATGGTACCGACATCGTCTATCACGGCTATCAAGACATCGGCGTCGCCGTGTCCAGTGACCGCGGTCTGGTCGTGCCGGTCCTGCGTAACGCTGAGCTGATGAACTTGGCCGAAGTCGAAAGCGGCATCGCCACCTTCGGTAAGAAGGCTCGCGACGGCAAGCTGTCGATCGACGAAATGACAGGGGGCACGTTCACTATTACCAACGGCGGTACGTTCGGCTCGATGATGTCGACTCCTATCGTTAACCCGCCCCAAGCTGCCATTCTGGGCATGCATAACATTCTGCAACGTCCCATGGCCGTCAACGGTCAGGTTGTCATCCGGCCGATGATGTATTTGGCGCTGTCTTATGATCACCGTCTGATCGATGGCAAGGAAGCGGTAAGCTTCTTGGTCACGATCAAGAACCTGCTAGAAGATCCAGCTCGCCTGCTGCTGGACATCTAACAAGCGTCACGGGCTGCAGTTGGCAGGCTAGGCGAATGCTGGGCCTACTGCCTGTGGCCTTTGATTTTTTAGCTGCACTCAAGAGGATTTGTAATGAGCGATAAATTCGACGTCGTCGTCATCGGGGCCGGCCCCGGCGGTTATGTAGCAGCCATTCGTGCAGCGCAGCTGGGCCTGAAGACCGCCTGCATCGAAAAGTATCAGGGTAAAGAAGGCAAAACCGCACTGGGCGGCACTTGCCTGAACGTCGGTTGCATTCCGTCCAAAGCGCTGCTGGACAGCTCTTACAAGTTCCACGAGGCCCACGAAAGCTTCAAAGTGCATGGCATCAGCACCGGCGAAGTGGCCATGGACGTTCCGACCATGGTGGCGCGCAAGGACCAGATCGTTAAGAACCTCACCGGCGGCGTTGCTGGCCTGATGAAGGCTAACGGCGTAACCGTCTTCGAAGGTCACGGCAAGCTGCTGAGCGGCAAGCAGGTCGAGGTCACTGGGCTCGACGGCAACACTCAGGTGTTGGCCGCCGACAACGTTATCCTCGCCTCCGGCTCCAAGCCGGTGGATATTCCGCCTGCGCCTGTCGACCAGAACATCATCGTCGACTCCACTGGTGCGCTGGATTTCCAGAGCGTTCCGGCCAAACTGGGCGTCATCGGAGCCGGCGTGATCGGCCTGGAACTGGGCTCGGTATGGGCTCGTCTGGGCGCTGAAGTCACCGTGCTGGAAGCGATGGACAAGTTCCTGCCGGCCGCTGACGAGCAGATCTCCAAGGAAGCTTTCAAGGTTCTGAGCAAGCAGGGTCTGAAAATCCTGCTGGGCGCGCGCGTCACTGGTTCCGAAGTGAAGGGCGACCAGGTCACCGTCAACTTCACCAATGCCGAAGGCGAGCAGCAGCAGACCTTTGACAAACTGATCGTTGCGGTTGGCCGCCGTCCGGTGACCGCCGACCTGCTGGCTGCTGATGCCGGTGTCGACATGGACGAACGTGGCTTCATCTTCGTCGACGATTATTGCGCTACCAGCGTTCCCGGCGTTTACGCGATCGGTGACGTGGTACGTGGCGCCATGCTCGCGCACAAGGCCTCGGAAGAGGGCGTGATGGTTGCCGAGCGCATCGCCGGACACAAGTCGCAAATGAACTACGACCTGGTTCCATCGGTCATCTATACCCATCCGGAAATCGCATGGGTCGGCAAGACCGAGCAGGCGCTGAAAGGCGAGGGCGTGGAAATCAACGTCGGTACCTTCCCGTTCGCTGCGAGCGGCCGTGCTATGGCTGCCAACGACACCGCTGGCTTGGTCAAGGTGATCGCCGATGCCAAGACCGACCGTGTATTGGGCGTTCACGTGATGGGGCCTGCTGCAGCTGAATTGGTCCAGCAGGGCGCGATTGGCATGGAGTTCGGTACCAGTGCCGAAGACCTCGGCATGATGGTCTTCTCGCACCCGACCATGTCCGAGGCGCTGCACGAAGCAGCTTTGGCAGTGAATGGCCACGCCATTCACATTGCCAACCGCAAGAAGCGCTGATAGCGCTGCGGTAGTGTAGACGGCTCGCGTTGGCTCCTTTGAGTTCTCGCGATGCCGTCGATACCTTCAATGCAAGGTATGACAGGTCCCTGAAAGGTGTTTTGTATAGTTTTCAGCGACTTGAGGCGACGCGGCATACGTGCAACGTCTGACGTACATCAAACCGAACGGTAGCTAAGATGAATCTTCACGAATATCAGGGTAAGCAGCTGTTTGCCGAGTACGGATTGCCGGTCTCTAAAGGCTACGCAGTTGATAGTCCGAAAGAAGCGGCTGAAGCTTGCGACAGAATTGGCGGTACTGAGTGGGTAGTAAAGGCCCAGGTACATGCTGGCGGTCGCGGCAAAGCGGGTGGTGTGAAGCTCGTGCGTAGCAAGGACGAAGCCCGTGCGTTTGCCGAGCAGTGGCTGGATAAGCGTCTGGTGACCTACCAGACCGACGCCAACGGCCAGCCAGTCAGCCGGATTCTCGTCGAAGCTTGCACTGATATCGATAAAGAGCTCTACCTGGGCGCAGTAGTTGATCGGGCCACTCGACGGGTCGTGTTCATGGCGTCCACCGAAGGTGGCGTGGACATCGAGAAGGTCGCTCATGACACTCCCGAGAAAATCCTCAAGGCTACGATCGACCCGCTAGTTGGAGCGCAGCCGTTTCAGGGCCGCGAGCTGGCTTTCCAGCTGGGCCTTAAGGGCGATCAGGTCAAGCAGTTCGTACATATCTTCGTAGGGTTGGGCAAGCTCTTCGTCGATTACGACCTGGCACTGTTGGAAGTCAACCCTCTGGTCATCAAGAAAGACGGCAATCTGCATTGCCTGGATGCCAAGTTGAACATTGATAGTAACGCCATCTACCGTCAGCCCAAACTGCGCGGCATGCAGGATCCTTCTCAGGATGATCCGCGCGAAGCCCACGCGGCCAAGTGGGAGCTGAATTACGTGGCGCTTGATGGCAACATCGGCTGCATGGTCAACGGTGCTGGCTTGGCCATGGGCACCATGGACATTGTTAATCTGCATGGTGGCAAGCCAGCCAACTTCCTCGACGTCGGCGGTGGCGCTACCGAAGAGCGCGTAACCGAGGCGTTCAAGATCATTCTCTCCGACGAAAACGTTGCCGCCGTTCTAGTCAACATTTTCGGTGGCATCGTCCGTTGCGACATGATCGCAGAAGGCATCATCGGCGCGGTCAAGGAAGTCGGCGTAAAAGTGCCAGTGGTTGTCCGTCTGGAAGGTAACAATGCTGAGCTTGGCGCAAAAATGCTGGGTGAAAGTGGTCTCAACATCATCGGTGCGACCAGCCTGACCGATGCGGCCATTCAAGTCGTCAAAGCCGCGGAGGGCAAATAATGAGCGTCCTGATCAATAAAGACACCAAGGTCATCTGCCAGGGCTTTACCGGCTCGCAGGGCACCTTTCACTCCGAACAGGCTATCGAATACGGTACCAAAATGGTCGGCGGTGTCACGCCGGGCAAAGGCGGCACTACGCACCTAGGCCTTCCGGTGTTCAACACCGTCAAGGAAGCCGTTGCGGCTACCGGTGCTGATGCGTCAGTCATCTACGTGCCAGCGCCTTTTTGCAAGGACTCGATCCTGGAAGCTGCGTTCGGTGGCATCAAACTGATCGTCTGCATTACTGAAGGTATCCCGACCCTCGACATGCTTGAAGTAAAGATCAAGTGCGACGAGCTGGGCGTGCGTCTGATCGGTCCGAACTGCCCGGGCGTAATCACTCCCGGCGAGTGCAAGATCGGCATCCAGCCTGGCCATATCCACCTGCCAGGTAAGGTCGGTATCGTTTCGCGTTCCGGCACCCTGACTTACGAAGCGGTCAAGCAGACTACTGACGCTGGTTTCGGTCAGTCCACCTGCGTCGGCATCGGTGGCGACCCGATCCCTGGCTCGACTTTTATCGACATCCTCAAGTTGTTCCAAGAAGACCCACAGACCGAAGCGATCGTGATGATCGGTGAGATCGGTGGTTCCGCCGAAGAAGAGGCCGCAGCCTACATCAAGGCCAACGTCACCAAGCCGGTCGTTTCCTACATTGCAGGTGTGACGGCTCCTGCCGGTAAGCGCATGGGCCATGCCGGTGCGATCATCTCCGGTGGCAAGGGTACCGCTGATGAGAAATTCGCTGCGCTGCAGGACGCTGGTGTCAAGACTGTTCGCTCGCTTGCCGATATCGGCAAGGCGCTTGCAGAACTGACCGGTTGGGAAGTCAAGCAGGGCTGATCCCTGACCTGCGACACGAGATGCCAGTCAGCCTGTCTGACTGGCATTTTTGTTTCCGGAGTCCTGAGTTGCAGCTGGTGCAGCTAACTCTCTTTAGTCGGCTGGCTAACAACGCACAGCATGGGCGTCAGCTGCATCGCTTAACTGGACCGCTTCAGCGGTTCAGAGCGAAGGCCGTTTTTGATCGGATCGTAAAAGGCTGAATTACGTGGCATGCGAAGGGCGCTTTTCCGATTTCGTAATGCTCAGCTGTTTATGCGCCGTCGCCGCAGGCGAAGTGGTTGGCTTTGTCAGCGCAACATCGTCGAAAATTGGCAAAGTCTCGCTCTAGAGCGGGAATTCCATTAATGTGCGCCCTTTTTTCTCGCGTGGCTCGGCGGATACTGTCCGCTTGCCGAGAAGGATGCGCCTGGGTGCGTCCTTCGAACCAGAACCTCCTGCAGTGGTAATAAACGATGACTCAATTGAAAGGCCTGGATCTGCTGGCCCTTGGATTCATGACATTCGCGCTCTTTCTCGGCGCTGGCAATATTATCTTCCCACCCAGCGCCGGTATGGCTGCCGGGCATTCCATCTGGCCCGCCGCGATGGGTTTCTTGTTGACCGGTGTTGGCTTGCCGCTGCTCACCGTAATTGCGCTGGCGCGTGTTGGCGGCGGTATGGACAGGCTAACCGCGCCACTGGGGCGGGGCGCCGGAACCCTGCTAGCCGTTGCCGTATATCTGGCCATCGGCCCGCTGTTCGCGACGCCGCGCACAGCGGTAGTGTCCTTCGAAATGGGCGTGGCGCCGTTCACCGGAAACTCGGCTATGCCGCTGTTCGTTTACACCGCGTTGTTCTTTGCTGCGACGCTGTTTCTCGTGCTGAATCCCGGTCAGCTGGTCGATCGGGTCGGTAAATTCATTACGCCGGTGCTGCTTGCGGCTTTGCTGGTTCTCGGTGGGGCAGCTCTTTTCGCGCCCGCCGGTGAAATCGGTACCACAGCTGAAAGCTACCGCAGCGGTCCATTACTCAAGGGCTTTCTCGAAGGGTATCTGACGATGGATACGTTGGGTGCGCTGGTGTTCGGCATTGTTATCGCCACCGCCATTCGTGACCGAGGTGTGACGGAACCCGCGCTGGTAACACGCTATTCTGTGATTGCCGGAGCCATTGCAGCGGTTGGGCTTTCGCTTGTTTATCTGGCGCTTTTCTATCTTGGCGCGACTAGCCAGGGCATTGCGGGCGAAGCGCAGAACGGTGTGCAGATCCTCACTAGTTACGTGCAACACACATTCGGTACTACGGGCAGCTTGTTGTTGGCTGCAGTGATAACCCTGGCGTGTCTGACCACTGCGGTCGGACTGACAACTGCCTGTGGCGAATATTTCAGTGGTCTCCTTCCGGTCAGTTACCGTGTGGTGGTGGTCGTGTTCACTCTGTTTAGCCTGTTGGTGTCGAACCAGGGGCTGACCCAGCTGATCAGCGTTTCCGTACCGGTGCTGGTCGGACTCTATCCACTTGCGATCATGCTGGTTGCGCTGAGTCTGCTTGACCGTTGCTGGGTCTCGCCGAGCCGTGTATTCGTTCCGGTGATGGCCGTGACCCTCGTTTTCGGCGTTGCGGATGGTCTTTCGGCTGCCGGCTTCACGAATCTGGTTCCCGATCTGTTCACCATGTTGCCGCTGGCGGCGCAGAGCATGGGTTGGCTAGTACCGGTGCTGGTCACTCTGGCGATAGCATTTGTGATCGATCGGCTGCTCGGTACCGCTCGGACCGCCCAGCGTTAACGAGCGCACCTGGAATTGCAAACCTGGAGCCGAGGCGTCGGTGTTGGCTGGCTATAATCAGGCGCGAGTGTTTGGAGGCGTTATGTCTATTCCGAGTCATCTGCTGCCGCACCTGATTGCCGTGGTCTGGTTCATCCTCTGTTGGGCCGGATATACCCGGTACGCCAGTTGGCGAGCCAGGGATACGGCTTGTCTGGCCTCGGTACTGCATCTTTACCGTCAGGACTGGATGCAGCGCATGTTGATGCGTGACAACCGGATCGCCGATGCGAACGTGATCGGCAATCTGGAGCGCAATGCCAGCTTCTTCGCATCCAGTACGCTGATTATCCTGGCGGGCATTCTCACCGCGCTGGGCGCTTCGGACAGAGCGGTTTCGCTGCTGGCTGATTTGCCGTTCGCGCAACCAGTGAGCCGAGGACTTTCCGAAATCAAACTGCTCTCACTGGGTATCGTCTTCGTCTACGCCTTTTTTACCTTCAGCTGGTGCATGCGGCAGTACAACTTTGCCGCTGTGCTGGTGGCCTCGGCGCCCATGGCCGGTGAGCGCAACGTCAGCGACCAGGAGCGCAAGTCATTTGCCGAGCGCTCCGCCCGAGTTATTTCGATGGCGGCCAACCAGTTCAACTTCGGGCTGCGTGCGTATTATTTCGGCATGGCCACGCTGGCCTGGTTCATCCATCCCTGGTTCTTCATGGGTGTAACGGCTGGAGTCGTGTTGATCCTCTATCGGCGCGAATTCCATTCCGACGTGTTGAAGGTGATGGTATTTACGCCAACCATGCCTGCCGAGCTTCCCAAGGAATAGAGCGCAACGAACGAGCCGGTTAATATGGCCGGCTTTTTTTACATTCGAGAGTTCGCATGAGCGATAGCCTGATACTGGAGCGTACCCAGCGCTTCCTTTCCTTCTTACGTCACTGCCAAGTCCTCGGCATGAGCGTCGAACACGCCGATGCTAAAGGGCTCACGCTGCGCCTCCCGTACAGCGAAAAGATCGTTAGCGATCCCGAAAGCGGGCGCGTTCACGGCGGGGCGATCACTACGCTCATGGACACGACCTGCGGTATCTCCACGGCGTGTGCGCTTCCCGAGCTGGAAATCTGTCCGACGCTCGACCTGCGCATCGATTACATGCACCCGGCGGAACCGAATCACGATGTGTTCGGCTTCGCGGAATGCTATCGGGTCACACCGACAGTAATCTTCACGCGCGGGGTGGCGTACCAGCGCAATATCAATGAGCCGATCGCACACGTCGTCGGGGCATTCATGCGTATGGGCACGAACGCCCCGCTTCCTGCGCCGGAGGTGCCTCGATGAGCCGTCTGGATCTTGATGCGTTGGTCAGCGAAGCTCACGCCAGCAACAATTACGATGCGCTGCTGCAAATGGTGCCGTATGCCAAGCTCATTGGCATCGAGTGTTTGCGGCTGGGCGATGAGATGGTATTCCGGCTGCCAAAGAACCTGGACAACATCGGCAATCCCACGCTTCCGGCCATCCACGGTGGTGTGATTGCCGGTTTCATGGAGCATGCTGCGATGCTCCATCTATTGATGTTCATGGGCGCGCCACATTTACCCAAAATCATCGACTTCTCGATAGATTATCTTCGGGCCGGTCACTATCGTGACACCTTTGCCGCATGCCAGGTCTGGCGTCAGGGGCGTCGGGTAGCCAACGTCGCCGTGACAGCCTGGCAAACGAATCAGGCCGAGCCAATAGCCACTGCACGTTGTCACTTCAAGGTCAACGAGCCCTGATACGTCTGGCGGTCGCCACTATAGATGTATGAAGGGTGTTGAATGGATGCGTTGCTGATACTGGGCGGGCTACTGCTGATAGTAGCGGGTATCGTCTGGTTGATCGTTCTGGCCTTTGGCACGGGCTTGCTGTGGGGTATTGGAAGCCTGCTTCCGCCTATTACTCTGATCTACGTGATTCGACACTGGAGTGTCGCTCGCAACGCCATCGGACTGTCGGGGCTGGGATTCATACCTCTGGTTGTTGGATTCATACTGCTCGCCAATCATGAGCCGGAACGAATCGCGGCAATTGCCAGCCTCAAATGGCTTGAGCCGGACGAACGTGCGCAGAGCCATGACCTGGCCATCCAACTGCACGGTCAGCTTGATGGGCGCCCGTTCAATCCCCACTCTGGCACCCTCATGGATGGCGTGCTGACGCTACGGGAGGGTGATGGTCTGTTCGCATTGCAGGAGATCAGCATTCGCTTGGGGGCCGTTCCGACGGGCGCGTTGCAGGTCGATGTGCTGCCGCAGGATGCCAATCCGATGCCCGAAATCGAGATTAACTGGATGCGTCCGGAGCAGGCTTTGCCGGAAGCGCGCACGATCAAGAGCGGCTACACCCTGCATCTCGATCTGCAGCCGGTACCACCGAACAGGCTGGCCGGCGGCTTTCATCTAGTTCTACCGGCTTATTACCGCACCAGTATCAGCGGCCATGTCGAGCTTTTCACGGACGGTCTTCGTTATCGCTCGGGTCAGGTCGATCTGACTCACGATTCGACCGATACGCTCTCCTATTTGGCCGAGGATTACCTGCAGAGACGTTTCCAGACGCCCGCCGTAACCATCGAATCGCTTGCGCGGGTCAGCTTTCCGGCATCGGCCCTGGTTGTCTCTGTGCAAGCAGCGGTGAAAGGGACGACTGACCGTTTCGAGCTGAATGTTCGTAAGGATGAACGAGGCTGGGCGGTCGAAAACGACGATTATCCTCCTCTGCTTGTAGACGTCGAAACACAACCCAAGGTGGCGGCAATCCAGCCGGAAGTGCTTATGGACAGCACGCCGCTGCCTCGCACCGATCGCCGTCAGCGGTTTTCGCTCGAGCGGTTACTGCGTAATCCAGCGCGCTATGAGCATCTTCAGGTGCGGGCACATACGGAACGCGGCGGGGTAGCGGAAGGGCGCTTCGTTGGTGTCGATCGAGACGGAAGCCTGGCAATTCGGCGGATTCTGAAAGGGCCTGGAGAGGCTATCTACAATCTTGCGCCGGACGACATCGTCCTCCTCGAACTGCTTGAGCCGTAGCACGGGCCACCGTCACCTGTCTGGCGTTTCCGGCTTCGAGCTGAAGTAGAGGCTGCCGCTCGACGCACTTGATTTTCCTCACCCAGCCCCCATCTGCTTGTCATTGCCGCAATCGCGGTCCCTGCCATTGACGATGTGGAGTTTGCAAGACGATGAGTGTGGAAACTCAAAACAAAGAAACCCTGGGCTTCCAGACCGAGGTGAAGCAACTGCTTCACCTGATGATCCATTCGCTGTATTCGAACAAGGAGATCTTCCTCCGCGAGCTGATTTCCAACGCGTCCGATGCCGCCGACAAACTGCGTTTCGAAGCGCTGGCCAAGCCGGAGTTGCTCGAAGGCGGTGCCGACCTGAAGATCCGTGTCACGTTCGACAAGGACGCCAAGACCGTTACCCTCGAGGATAACGGCATCGGCATGAATCGCGATGACGTCATCACCCATCTGGGTACCATTGCCAAGTCTGGTACCGCAGATTTCATGAAGCACCTCTCGGGCGATCAGAAAAAGGATTCGCACCTGATCGGTCAGTTCGGGGTGGGTTTCTACTCTGCATTCATCGTTGCTGATCAGGTCGAGGTGTTCAGTCGCCGCGCCGGTACGCCCGCCGAGGAAGGCGTGTACTGGTCGTCGAAGGGTGAGGGTGATTTCGAAGTCGCTACCCTCGACAAGCCGGAGCGCGGAACCCGTATCGTTCTGCACCTCAAGTCGGGCGAAGAAGAGTTCGCCGATGGCTGGCGTCTGCGCAACATCATCAAGAAGTACTCCGACCACATCGCCTTGCCAATCGAATTGCCCAAGGAATTTCATGGTGAGGAGAAGGACAAGCCGGCCGAGCCCGAATGGGAAACCGTCAACCGGGCCAGCGCGCTCTGGACCCGTCCACGTACCGAGGTGAAGGACGAAGAGTATCAGGAGTTCTACAAGCACGTCGGTCATGACTTCGAGAACCCCTTGGCTTGGAGCCACAACAAGGTCGAAGGCAAGCTCGAATACACGTCGCTGCTATACGTTCCGGGACGCGCTCCGTTCGATCTGTATCAGCGCGAGGCGCCCAAGGGGCTCAAGCTCTACGTACAGCGCGTGTTCATCATGGACCAGGCCGATGAGTTCCTGCCGCTGTACCTGCGTTTCATCAAGGGCGTGGTCGATTCCAACGACCTGTCGCTGAACGTGTCGCGGGAAATCCTGCAGAAAGATCCGGTCATCGACTCGATGAAGTCGGCACTGACCAAGCGCGTCCTGGACATGCTGGACAAATTGGCCAAGGATAAGCCGGAGGACTACAAGAACTTCTGGAAGCAGTTCGGCCAAGTGCTGAAAGAAGGTCCGGCCGAAGACTTCGCCAACAAGGAGAAGATCGCTGGTCTTCTGCGCTTTGCTTCGACCCTGGACGCTTCTGGTGAGCAGAGTGTGTCGCTGGCCGACTACCTGGGTCGCGTGAAGGAAGGACAGGACAAGGTCTACTTCTTGACCGGTGAATCCTACGCCCAGGTCAAGAACAGCCCGCATCTAGAAGTCTTCCGCAAGAAGGGCATCGAAGTGCTGCTGCTTACCGATCGTATCGATGAGTGGCTGATGAGCTACCTCACCGAGTTCGATGGCAAGCAGTTCGTAGACGTCGCGCGTGGCGATCTGGATCTTGGCAAGCTGGACTCGGAAGAGGACAAGAAAGCCCAGGAAGAAATCGCCAAGGCGAAGGAAGGTCTGGTCGAGCGTCTGAAAGGCGCGCTGGGTGATGAGGTGGCCGAGGTGCGGGTATCGCACCGTCTCACCGATTCGCCGGCGATCCTCGCGATTGGTGAGCAGGATCTGGGGCTGCAGATGCGCCAGATTCTCGAGGCCAGCGGGCAGAAGGTGCCGGAGTCCAAGCCGATCTTTGAGATCAACCCGCAGCATCCGTTGATTGAAAAGCTTGATGCCGAGCCGGACGAGGATCGCTTCGCCGATTTGGCGCACATTCTCTTCGATCAGGCCGCGCTGGCCGCCGGTGATAGCCTCAAGGACCCAGCCAGCTATGTTCAGCGGTTGAACAAGCTGCTGGTTGAGCTTTCAGCCTAAGGTACGCATAGGCGTTTGGAAGGCCCGTCATTGACGGGCCTTTTGCGTTCAGGTCTATAGCCTGCTTTTTCGGGCGTTCGCCGACACCCGAGCCAAACCGCATTCTGCTACTGAACCGCCACGCGGTAAGGTGGTCTATCCGCTTGGCTGTCAGGAGGTCATTGGTTGTTCAACTTACGAAACTGTTTTGTCGCGATGTGTCTGGTCGCCTCGATCGCACCGGTCCAAGCGCGGGACTATCGCTACAGCGACTCGCATCTGCATTTCGTTGATTTCTTCCAGGAAAGCGATGGCATGGCAAAGTTGCTCGAGGCCATGGACGCCGGTGACATTGACCATGTGATGATCAGCGGCATCCCCGTTGCCAAAAAGTGGCACGAAAACGAACCCAAGCGGCCTCGCTACTATGCTGGCGACGACGCGCCGGTTTATTGGTACAGCGCGACCGATGTGGTGGTTGCCGCGGCCCTGAAAGAGCTGAGCGACGAGCAGCGACGCCGTTTCCATCCGTTTCTCTCAGGCTTCAATCCCAACGACAAGAATGCCGATGCGCATATCCGGCGAATGCTCGAACTCGATCCGGGTCTTTGGCAGGGGCTGGGAGAAATATTCACGCGGCACGACGACGTCACTGCCTTGACCGAAGGCGATACACCTCGCGCCAACAATGAAGCGCTGACACGCGTCTACCACCTCGCGGCCGAGTTCGATTTGCCGGTGATGTTGCACTCCAACGTTACTTCCAAGCGTGAGCGTAATCCGTTGTATCTGGGTGAGCTGGAGGAGGCGCTGCGTAATCATCCCCATACCCGCTTCATTTGGGCGCACGCGGGCACGAGCATGGAGCTACACCGCCATCAGGAAAAGCTCAATTTTCTTCTGGAAACGGTCACTCGATTGCTGGATGACTATCCAAACCTTTACATCGATCTATCATGGACGATGCTCAAGCCCTACCTGCTCGATGGAGAAGAGCAGCCCAATCCGGATTGGATAAAGCTCGTAGAGCGCCATCCGAGCCGTTTCGTGTTGGGATCGGATGTCGTCGGACGCTTCGATAGCCTGGGCGAATCCATGCAGGCTTTTGTGCCGTTCCTCGATGCACTGTCTCCCGATACGGCACGCATGGTTGCGCGCGATAACTTCCTGGCGCTCTTGCCTTCTCGGTGACTTCGACATAAACCGTTCATCTGGACGAACGGTTTTTGGCGCCAAAAAATAGTTGTACCCCTTTAGAAAAAGCTAAGCGGGGACGATAAGCTCGCTAACGGCATCGGCTTGTCCGGTGTGTGCGTCTTTAATTCATGGTGTGGAGAAGTCCCATGTCCCTGCGAAAACTAACCATTCCCCGACGCTCAGTGTTGGGATTTGGCCTCATCGGCTTGATTGTTCTGCTTCTGGGCCTGCTGTCGCTCAAACAGATGGGGCAGATGAATGCTGAATCGAAAGACGTTAATGAAGGCTGGCTGCCTAGCATTATGGCGCTCGGCGATCTGAATCAGCACATCCTACGGATTCGGCTTTACAACCTCCGGCTTGCGGTGAACCGTGATGCGGCGACGTTGGAAAATACAAGGGCGACCCTGGCCAGCTTCGATGAGCAGCTGAAAGATATGGAGAGCGCCTATAAAAAGACAATCATCTCCCCCCAAGAGGAAGAGCTGTTTCGCCAATATCAGGCAACACGGGAAAGCTATTACAAGGTAGTCAACGAAATTATCCCGCTGGATCGCGAAGGACGAATTCAGGAAATGGTTTCGATCATCGAAACCAAAATGAATCCTGCCGCCAGTCATCTTAGTGAAGCTTTGCGCGCCCTGGTGGCTTACAACAATCAGGGCGCAGCTCGTTCCGCTGAACGATCGTCCGAGATATTTGACTCCGCCAAGCTCTGGACCATCTTCACAATCGCACTGGCAGCGTTGCTCACCTTTGGGCTGGCTTGGTTGTTCACTCGCAGTATTGTTCATCCCTTGAACCAAGCGGTAGGCATCGCCGAGACCGTAGCCTCTGGCAACCTGACGCAGGATTTCATCATTGATGGTAATGACGAGCCTGCTCGTCTGCTAGTGGCGCTCAAAGCCATGCAAGGAAATCTGCGCAACACCCTCCAGGGCATTTCCGATTCGTCCAATCAACTCGCTTCGGCGGCCGAAGAACTCAACGCCGTAACCGAGGACTCGACCCGCGGGCTGCATCAGCAGAACCACGAAATCGAGCAGGCCGCTACCGCCGTGAATGAAATGACTGCAGCAGTGGACGAGGTTGCCCGCAATGCGGTGGCAACTTCAGAAGCTTCGCGCGAATCGGACAAGACTGCGCAGCATGGCCGTGAGCAGGTGATCAAAACAGTTGAATCCATCGGTTTGCTGGCGGGTGACGTCACCACTACAGCGAGTCAGGTCGAGCAACTGGCCGGCCAGGTACGAGACATTAGCAAGGTATTGGATGTGATCCGCTCGATCGCCGAGCAGACAAATCTGCTGGCACTCAACGCAGCCATCGAAGCGGCACGCGCTGGGGAGGCTGGGCGCGGGTTTGCGGTCGTTGCGGATGAAGTAAGAGCACTGGCGCACCGTACTCAGCAGTCCACTCAAGAAATCGAGCAGATGATCGGTGACGTGCATCAGGGTACCGACAAGGCTGTTCACGCTATGCGCTCCAGCAACGAAAGGGCGCGTAGCACGCTGGACGTTGCTCGCACGGCCGGTGAGGCGCTTGAGGATATCACCAAGGCCATCAGCCAGATCAGCGAGCGCAATCTGGTCATCGCCAGCGCATCGGAGGAACAGGCCCAGGTGGCACGTGAGGTCGACCGTAATCTAGTCAATATCCGTGACCTCTCATTGCAGTCCTCGGCAGGCGCCAATCAGACCAGCGCAGCGAGCCAGGAGCTGTCGCATTTGGCGACCCGATTGAACGAGATGGTTGCGCGTTTCCGGATCTGATCGACCCATGACGCCCCGGTCCGCCGGGGCGTCGCTGTACCGCAGCCAAATCGGCGGCAGCCCTCGGTTCGTCTCAATGCTGGGCATATCGGCGTAGGATGCGTACTATTCGGCGTTTTTATTCGAACCTTCGCTTGCTCCATTGCCGGGAAAGCCTTGGGTTCGCTCCAGCCTCTTACGCCGAGACTCTGTAATGTCCAACCTATCAACCCGTCTTTTCAGAGCTTATAACCGCGTCGGTCTGGTAACGCAGATCGTTGTTGGGCTTGTCGCCGGTTGTCTGCTGGCCTGGTTGTTTCCGCAAGCGGCAAAGTCGGTCAGCTTGCTGGGTGATCTGTTCGTGTCTGGATTGAAGGCTGTCGCCCCGATCCTGGTGTTCGTGCTGGTGACAGCGTCGCTGGCCAACCATAAACGCGGGCAGCCGACGCATATCCGGCCGATTCTGATGCTCTATGCCTTGGGTACCTTGAGCGCCGCTGTGGTAGCGGTGATAGCCAGTGCACTGTTTCCAACGACGCTGATATTGACCAGCCAGGCGAACGATGTGATCCCGCCCACCGGTGTTGGCGCGGTGCTGCAAACGCTGATGTTCAACGTGGTAGACAACCCGGTACGGGCACTTATCGAAGGGAACTTCATCGGCATTCTGGCATGGGCCATAGGTCTCGGATTTGCCTTCCGCCATGCACGTGACAGCACGCGTGACCTGATAACCGATATGTCGGAAGGTGTAACGCTGATCGTCAAGATGGTGATCCGCTTTGCGCCGCTGGGCATCTTCGGTCTGGTAGCCGGAACGCTTGCCGAGTCCGGCTTCTCGGCGCTGACTGGCTACCTGAAACTGCTACTAGTTCTGGTCGGCAGCATGCTGTTCATGGCGCTGGTAGTGAATCCGTTGATCGTGTTCTGGCAGATTCGCAAGAATCCCTATCCTCTGGTCTTCACCTGTCTGCGTGAAAGTGGCATCACTGCGTTCTTCACGCGCAGTTCGGCGGCAAACATCCCAGTCAACATGCAGCTGTGTGAGCGTCTCGGGTTGCATAAGGACACCTACTCGGTGTCGATTCCGCTGGGCGCGACCATCAACATGGGCGGGGCAGCCATCACCATCACGGTGCTGACCCTCGCCGCTGTCAATACGCTGGGTGTCGTTGTAGATATTCCTACCGCCATTCTGCTCAGTCTGCTCGCTTCTATCTGCGCTTGCGGTGCTTCCGGTGTGGCTGGTGGCTCGCTGTTGTTGATTCCGCTAGCTTGCAGTCTGTTCGGAATATCCAACGATATGGCCATGCAGGTGGTTGCGGTCGGATTCATCATCGGTGTGGTGCAGGATTCGGCTGAAACTGCGCTGAATTCATCCACTGACGCGCTGTTTACAGCGGCGTCCTGTATGGCTCATGGCGACACAGTCGCAGTGACGGATGAAGGCTTAAGCTGAACCGACTCCCTGCGATTTACTTCAGCTTGAGCTTTGAAGCTTTGAAGCTCACATGAAAACGCCCCGATCAGCTTGCTGATCGGGGCGTTTTCATTACTGCGCTGTTCGGACGATCAGCCTTTCCAGCGCTTGAGTACCAGCGTTGCGTTGGTGCCGCCAAAGCCGAAGCTATTGCTCATGATGGTGTCGATCTTGGCATTCTCGCGGGTCTCGCGAACGACTGGGAGATCAGCAACTTCCGGATCCAGCTCATCGATGTTGGCCGAGCCGGCAATAAAGTTGCCTTCCATCATCAGCATGGAGTAGATCGCTTCGTGCACGCCTGCGGCGCCCAGTGAATGACCGGACAGGCTCTTGGTCGAGCTGATGGCCGGAAGCTTGTCACCGAACATGTTGCGCACGGCCTTGGCTTCAGCCACGTCGCCCACTGGCGTGGAAGTGCCATGGGTGTTTAGGTAGTCGATCGGGCCTTCGACGGTGGCCATCGCCTGCTGCATGCAGCGCAGCGCGCCTTCGCCGCTCGGGGCGACCATGTCATAGCCGTCGGATGTGGCGCCGTAGCCGACGATTTCCGCGTAGATCTTGGCACCGCGCTTGAGCGCATGCTCCAGTTCTTCGACCACCACCATGCCGCCGCCGCCAGCGATGACGAAACCGTCACGCTTGGCATCGTATGCGCGCGAGGCTTTTTCCGGCGTGTCGTTGTACTGGCTGGAGAGGGCGCCCATGGCGTCGAACAGGCAGCTCTGGCTCCAGTGTTCCTCTTCGCCGCCGCCGGCGAAGATCACGTCCTGCTTGCCCAGCTGGATCTGCTCCATCGCCGCGCCGATACAATGCGCGCTGGTGGCGCAGGCCGAAGCGATGGAGTAGTTGATGCCCTTGATGCGGAACGGCGTGGCCAGACAGGCCGATACGGTGCTGCTCATGGTGCGCGGCACGCGGTATGGGCCGATGCGCTTGACGCCCTTGTCCCGCAGGATGTCGATGGCTTCCATCTGGTTGATGGTCGAAGCACCACCGGAACCGGCGATCAGGCCGATGCGTGGATTGGAAATGTCATCGGCGCTGAGGCCGGAGTCTTCCAATGCCTGCTGCATGGCCAGATAGGCATAAGCCGCCGCATCGCCCATGAAGCGCAGGACCTTGCGGTCAATCAGCTCCTCGAGGTTCAGATCAACCGAGCCTGAGACCTGGCTGCGCAGACCCATGTCTGCATAGGCTTGATTGAAGCGAATGCCGGGGCGGCTGGCGCGCAGGTTGGCGGAAACGGTGTCTTTGTCATTGCCGAGGCAGGAAACGATACCCAGGCCGGTGATCACGACGCGACGCATGCGGAAGTCCTTCAGAAGCTATCGGTAGAGGTAAACAGGCCGACACGCAAACCTTCGGCACTGTAGATCTCGCGGCCATCGACGCTGACTGTGCCGTCGGCGATGCCGAGGATCAACGAGCGACTGATGGTGCGCTTGATATGAATGTTATAGGTGACCTTCTTGGCGGTCGGCAGGACCTGGCCGAAGAATTTAACTTCTCCTGAGCCTAGCGCACGACCACGGCCCGGATTGCCTTGCCAACCGAGGTAGAACCCTACAAGTTGCCACATGGCATCGAGACCCAGGCAGCCCGGCATTACCGGATCACCTTCGAAATGACAGGCAAAGAACCAGAGATCGGGGTTGATATCCAGCTCGGCGACCAACTCGCCCTTGCCGTACTTGCCGCCCACTTCGCTGATATGAACGATGCGATCGACCATCAGCATGTTCGGCGCAGGCAGTTGCGCATTACCGGGCCCGAAAAGCTCGCCGCGGCTGCAACGGAGCAGATCTTCCCGAGTAAAGGCCTGTTGTTTGGTCATGCGTATTCCTCAATGGTCCCTTTTATGGAGGGCTTGCTGCTTTTTATCTGACTCAAGATTGAAGAGTCCGATCATAAAGACTAGTCATAGACTGTCACCCTGCGCTGAAAGTCACAGCCCAAGGATACCGCTCGTTTCGACCAACTCGTAGGAAGACCATGGTAGAAACGGGCCGATACTTTAACACTCCTGATCTATGACAACGACCATGTGACGTTCTGTCCGTTATGACCCGATGAACAAAGTGTCATGACGATAGCGAGAGCTAGCCGAATAAAGCGGCTTCTGCCGGCTCAATATACCGCTGGAAACTGTAACCTGATGATTCCAATGACGTTGGGCTTTGCACTGGCTGCGCACTGACGGCTACGTATAATGCCGGCACTGCCACCGAGTGGCTCAGAACGGATACCCCATGACTGAACAGCAACCCATTGCGGTGCTTGGCGGCGGTAGCTTCGGTACCGCCATTGCGAATCTACTGGCCGAGAATGGTCAAGGAGTGCGCCTGTGGATGCGCGATGCCGAACAGGCCGAGTTCATTCGCACGCAGCGCCAGAACCCTCGATACCTCAAAGGCGTGACGATCCTTCCTCAGGTCTGTCCAGTCACTGATCTGGGACAGACGCTGGCGGATTGCTCGCTGGTCTTCGTGGCGCTCCCGTCCAGCGCGCTACGCCAGGCGCTAACGCCGTTCGCCGCTCAGCTGTCGGGCAAGATGCTGGTCAGCACGACCAAGGGCATCGAGACGAATGGCTTCATGCTGATGAGCCAGATCTTGGAGGAAATCGCACCGCAGGCTCGAATCGGTGTGATCTCGGGTCCGAATCTCGCTCGCGAGGTGGCCGAGCATGCGCTGACCGCAACCGTGGTGGCCAGCCACGACGAGGCGCTATGCCGATGCGTGCAGCAGGCTTTGCACGGGCGGACCTTCCGCGTCTATGCCAGTGCCGATCGGTTCGGTGTGGAACTCGGGGGCGCGCTGAAAAACGTTTACGCGATCATGGCCGGTATGGCCGCCGCGCTCGGCATGGGTGAGAACACACGTAGCATGCTGATCACGCGTGCGCTCGCCGAGATGACGCGCTTTGCCGTCCGGCTGGGAGCCAATCCCATGACGTTTCTTGGACTGGCGGGCGTCGGAGATCTGATCGTCACCTGCACTTCGTCGAAAAGCCGCAATTTTCAGGTGGGCCATGCGCTTGGCGAGGGCCTGAGCCTAGAACAGGCCGTGTCACGCCTGGGTGAGGTTGCCGAGGGCGTCAACACCATCAAGGTATTGAAAACCAAGGCCGAAGAGCTGCAGGTCTATATGCCGCTGGTCACGGGGCTACATGCCATTCTGTTCGAGGGGCGTACGCTGGAACAGGTAATCGAGCTGCTGATGCGCGGCGAGCCGAAGACAGACGTGGATTTCATCTCCACCGATGGCTTCTGAACGACACCGGAGGTATGGATGAACACATCACAACGTAGCGCGGAACGTGAGTCGCTGATCTTGCGCGCAATCTGGATGCTGCTTTTCTTTTTTGTCTGGCAAGTGGCCGAGCTGGTGCTGCTGGTCGTCGTGGTGGCGCAGATGGTCCTGCGGGCGCTGAACGGTAAGGTCAACGTGAGCCTGCAAGAGCTGGGTGACAGCCTCAGCCAGTACGTGGCGCAAATAGGTCGCTTCGGCACGTTCAACACCGATCGCAAGCCGTGGCCGATGTCGGATTGGCCCAAGCCGCGTCCCGCTGACATTGAAACGGCATCGCCTGTCGCGCCCGAGGCTCCGAAGCAGGAGCCGCAGCCATGAAGCTGTGGCTACTGCGCCACGGCGAGGCCGAGCCCAGAGCCCGTACCGATGCGGAGCGCAACCTGACGGCGGCCGGCCAACTTGAAGTGGAGCATGCTGCCAGTCATTTGCAGGGACAACCTCTTCAGGCCATCCTCGTCAGTCCGTACCAGCGAGCTCAGCAAACCGCCGAGATCATCCGTCAGACGCTTGGCTTTACCGGAGCGGTCGAGACGGTGCCCTGGCTGACGCCGGAGTCCGACCCGAAGGATGCCATGCTCTATCTCGACCGTCGCATCGAGCAGCATTTATTGCTCGTGACTCACCAACCCTTCGTCGGTGTGTTGGGCGGTTGGCTGGTCAGTGGCCATCGCGATGCGCCGCTGTCCATGGCCACGGCCAGTCTGGCCGAGCTGGAAGGAGATTATCTTGCGACGGGCTCGATGCGCCTCGTCGGGCTACGGCATCCCGAATGAGCTAAGGCACCTGCAGGCACACGCCAGCCCTAAATTTAGAATAAAAACCACGGAGAGCGTCACTTGAGCATTTGGCATCGTCCCCCGGACCTCGATCAATTCAATGCAAACCGCCAGAACACCATCGTCGAACTGCTCGACATTCGTTTCGAAGCGGTCGATGACCAGTCCCTTACCGCGAGCATGGTGGTCGATTCACGAACCCATCAGCCCTTTGGTTTGCTGCATGGCGGCGCCTCGGTAGTACTCGCCGAAACCGTGGGCTCCATGGCCAGCTTCCAGTGTATCGATCCGAGCCGATTCTATTGCGTTGGGCTCGAAGTCAATGCCAACCACATCCGCGCGCTGCGCAGCGGTCGCGTCACGGCGGTCTGCCGTCCTGTTCACCTGGGGCGTTCCAGCCATGTCTGGGATATCCGTCTGAGTGGCGATGACGGCAAGCTCAGCTGCATTTCCCGGCTGACCGTAGCTGTCGTGCCGGTGGGTGAGAAGAGCCCTCGGCCCTCAGAAGCGTCATAAATGCCTTGTTTGGCAGGACCGCCTTGGGTTCTGCCGCTCAGGCCGTTTGCCGTAAGGGGAAAGGTGACCAGAAAATAGCTGTCTTTCACTTATTGCAGCGAGCCCATGACGCAACGCATCTTCTTCGCGCACGCCAACGGTTTTCCTTCGGGCACCTATCGCAAGCTGTTCGGCGCCTTGGCGCCGGAGTACACCGTTACTCATCTTGACCAGCACGGCCATGATCCGCGCTTTCCGGTGGATGACAATTGGCAAAACCTGGTGCAGGAACTCATCGAACAGCTCACAGCTCTGAACGAGCCGGTGTGGGGTGTCGGCCATTCGCTGGGAGGCATGCTGCATTATCACGCTGCCTTGCAACGTCCCGAGCTTTACCGCGGGGTTGTCATGCTCGATTCGCCGATGACGACCTGGTTCGATCAGACCCTGATCTGGGTGGCGAAGCGTTTCGGCTTCATCGATCGGCTCACTCCAGCGGGTCGTACCGTCGGTCGCCGCGAGGCGTTCAGTTGCGTGAATGAGGCGCGGGAATATTTCGCCAGCAAGACGTTGTTTCGTGCATTCGATCCCGAGTGCCTGGACGCCTACGTCGAACATGGACTGGAGCCAACCGCCGAGGGGTTGCGTTTGCGCTTCGATCCCGAAACGGAAATCCGTATCTACCGCAGCGTGCCGCATGTTACGCCCGGCTGGCCGCATGCTCTGAAGATTCCGCTTGCCGTGGTGCGCGGCAGCCAAAGCCGGGTGGTGCTGCCGCATCATGCGTATCTGCTTCGGCTGGTTGCGCACGGCGAGTCGCATACTCTGCCCGGTGGACACATGTTTCCGCTCGAGCACCCTCGCGCCACGGCCGCTTTACTCAAACAATTGTTCAGCCGCTGGAGCGATCTGGATAGAAGAGGTGCCGCATGACTGTTGTGTTCGAAGAGATTCGCCTGAGCCTGCCGCATATCGAAGTTGCGGCGCATCTCTACGGTCCAGAGGATGGCCGGCCCGTCATTGCATTGCACGGCTGGCTGGACAACGCCGCCACCTTTTCCCGTCTGGCGCCGTTGCTGAACGGCGTCCGTATCGTCGCGTTGGACCTACCGGGACATGGTCATTCCGATCATCGTCCGGTCGGCGCCGCCTACAACATCTGGGATTACGCTCACGACGTGCTGCAGACTGCCGAGCAATTCGGCTGGCAGCAGTTCTCCCTGCTGGGCCATTCGATGGGGGCGATCGTGTCGGTGCTATTAGCTGGCGCCATGCCTGATCGAATCGAGCGTCTGGCATTGATCGATGGGGTGATTCCCTATACCGGCGAGGCCGACACCGCGCCGCAGAAGCTCGGCGAATCGTTGCAGGCGCTGCTCGCCGTCGATGAGAAACGCAAACCGGTCTATGCCACTTTCGAACAGGCTGTCGCGGCACGCATGAAAGGTGTCGGAGCGGTCAGCCGGGAGGCGGCCGAACGCCTTGCCCAGCGGGGGTTGATGCCGGTTCCGGGTGGCTATACCTGGCGCACCGATGCCCGACTCATGCTGCCATCCCCAATGCGCCTGACGCGTGCGCACGCGCTGGCATTCGCTCAGCGGGTGACCTGTCCAGCCAGCTTGATCCTGGCGGAGCAGGGGCTGATGACCCGGCCCGAAACACTTGAGTTGTGTGAATCCCTGCCGTTCACGCTGCACCGTTTGCCGGGCGGGCACCATCTGCACCTGGATGATCAGGCAGGTACCGAAGCGGTTTCGGCTGTTTTCAATCCGTTCTTTGCGTCCTGATTCAGGCGGTAGCGCAGTTACGCAAGAATCTGTCGCAAAGCCTTGCTTGACTTGCTTTTGCCAACTGGTGAGGCTGGGCAATCGCCTCACCAGGGACCACCCATGATTACCTTCCTTACCCGCCATGCCCAAGGCCACACGGTATCCGTTGTGCTCGATGAACTCGGCCTGTCTTCTTGCTCGCGGCTGCTCGGAAGCGCACCCGCATGTCTAGAAGCCAGCGGTGCGATCCGTTGAGGGCCGGTATGCGAGCTGCATGGATTTTCACGTTGGGAGCTTTTGCCGGTGTGGTGAGCGCTGCCGACCTTCCTGGCAGCCGGGATTTCGAGTCGCTGCCACGCTATCCGCAGGCGCAGATCGTGGCGTTCGAGGAACAGCCAGTGCTGGAGCGGACCTACCCGCTGGATTCGATTCGGCGCATTAGCGGTCGCTTGCGGATGAGCGATCAGGTTACGGCGAGCGGGCAGCTGACGGCCGTGACTTACCTGTTACCGGCGGTCCATACCGGTATCGAAGCATTCGAGCTGGCGCGCAATAGCCTGTTGGAAGGCGGTGCCGAATTGCTTTTCTGGTGCGAAGGGCGCCAGTGTGGATCGAGCAGCCTGTGGGCCAACGAGATTTTCGGGCGCTCGACGCTTTATGGCCCGGAGGCCAGACAGGCCTATCTGCTGGCGCGCCTGCCCGGCGATTCTGATCGCTTCATGGCGCTCTACGGCATTACCCGCGGCAATGGTCGCCCTTATCTGCAAGTGGAACAGTTCAGTCCCGATGAGACGCTTGGCGTCATTCTGCCGAATCCGGCGACGTTGTTGCGCCAACTGAAGGATACCGGCGAGCTCTGGCTGCCGCGGTTGCCTCAAGAGCCCACGGCGGAGTGGGGCGCCCTGCTGGCCAATGTGCTGCGGCTCGACAGCACCGTACGAGTGGCGCTCGAAGGTGAAGGGGCGGCAGAGTGGCATGAAGCCTTGACGCAGGAGCGAATCCGGGCGCGACGCCTGGAGGCCGAAGTGTCCGAAGAGAGTGGCTTGCGAATCAAACTGTTGCGCTGAAGGGCGTTTCAGACTGCAATGGCGCACTGCCCGGTGCGCTTTGCTCGCACCACGTTTTTCTTCGATAGGTAACCTGATGCTCAACAACGATCGTCTGCTGGTGCAGATTCTGCTCCTGGTGCTGCTCGGTGCCTGTGTGTGGGTGCTGGCTCCGTTTGCTTCCGCGCTGTTCTGGGCTGCGGTACTGGCGTTCGCGAGCTGGCCGGTCATGCGCATACTGACACGCTGGTTGAAGGGCAACTCCACTCTCGCCGCAACGCTGCTGACGTTTGGCTGGATGGTGTTGGTAGCGGTACCGCTGGTGTGGCTGGGCTTTAACATTGCCGACCACATTCGAGAGGTCAACGTGCTGGTGCACGACCTCCAGATGCAGGGCTTGCCGCCGCCCCCCGACTGGCTCGGCGAGTTGCCGCTGGTAGGCGACCGCTTGTTGGGGCTATGGAACACCCTGGATGAACAGGGCACAGCCTTCTTCGCCACCATTCGCCCTTACATCGGCCAGGTCGGCAACTGGGTGCTGGTGCGCAGTGCGCGCATTGGCGGTGGGATGCTGGAATTGGCGCTCAGCCTGGTGCTGGTGTTTTTCTTCTATCGCGACGGACCTAAACTCGCAGCCTTCATTCACAGCCTGCTGCATCGGTTGATTGGCGACCGTGCCGATCATTACCTAGAGTTGGTAGCCGGTACGGTACAGCGTGTCGTCAACGGTGTGATCGGTACGGCCGCTGCTCAGGCGATCCTCGCTTATGTGGGGTTCAGCATTGCCGGCATACCGGGTGCGTTGATTCTCGGTCTGCTGACCTTCGCGTTCAGCTTTCTGATGGTTCCGCCACTGATATGGGGGCCAGCGGTGGCCTGGCTGGCCTGGCAGGGCCAGTACGGTATGGCAGTGTTTCTCGGTGTCTGGGGTATGTTCATCATCAGCGGCGTGGACAACGTGCTGAAGCCCTATTTGATCAGCCGGGGCGGTAATCTGCCGTTGGTAGTCGTGCTGCTTGGCGTGTTTGGTGGCGTACTGGCGTTCGGTTTCATGGGCCTGTTCTTAGGGCCGACGCTACTGGCGGTTGCCTACAGCCTGCTGGGTGACTGGCTGATCAAGGAGGTGCCGGAAGTCACCAGTCCGGAGAAGCTGGCGGGCAGTGGATTCGATCAGACGCACCCTCGCTGAAAGGGCGATCAGCGGTGACTAACGCTGTTCTTCCTCGTACTTGTCGAGCGTGTCTCGGGCGACGATCTGGCCCAGCTTGATCAGCTCTGGCGCCTTGTAGAACTCATAGAAACGGCACGCACGCTTAGGAATGTTGACTAGCACGTTCGGGGGATAACCGGCGATCTTGTACTGCGTCAGCGAGGATTGCATGACCTCGAAGCTCTGGTTGATAAGCTCCAGCAAGGACGCTGGGCTACCCACATCCACGACCATCGATCCTTCTGCCGATTTCGGTGCGCTCTGCCCGGAGGGCGCTGCCGGCGGCTGGGTGCCATCGCCTTCTTCCGCAGCCTGAAGCTCGGCAAGTTGCTCTTCCAGTCCCTTGCTGCGCCAGAACGGAATGTGCGAGCTGATCGAGTTGACCATCGCATCGAAGCGACCCGGACGGATTACCTCCGGCAGCGGGTATTGCAGATGGTTGTTGGCGTTGAGGTTGACCGCGATGATGATGTCGCAGTGGGCGGAAACGACCGGCACGATCGGCAACGGATTGAGGATGCCACCGTCGACTAGCATCCGGTTGCCCTGCATGACCGGCGTGAACAGGCTCGGGATGGCTGCCGAGGCGCGCATCGCCTGCTCCAGGTTGCCTTCCTGAAACCAAATTTCCTGCTGGTTGGTCAGGTCGGCCGCGACGGCTGTGAAGGGGATCGGCAGATCCTCGATGTTGATCGAGCCCAGCATGTCGCGAATACGTCCGAAGATCTTTTCCCCTCGTATCGCCCCGAGACTGAAACTTGGATCGACCAGGCGCAGCATGTCCAGGTAATCCAGGCTTTCGACCCAATCGCGATATTCGTCCAGCTTGCCCGCTGCGTAGATTCCGCCAACTACCGCACCCATCGAGCAGCCTGCGACGCATTTGATTTCATAGCCCCGCGCCGTCAGCTCATCAATGACTCCAATATGCGCATAACCCCGCGCGCCACCCGACCCCAATACCAGTGCGACCTTGTTGCCCATGCGATTCTCCCTAATGGCAGGGGCGATAGCTTCAAGCTTCATGCCGCAAGCTTCAAGTTAAAGCCAGGCGTGGCAACGAAAACATCACCATCGCGGCGCAGCGAAGGCGGCTTCGGCCTTTGCTACAATCGGCGCCCGTTTTGCCAGCGTCATGAGGGCCTTTCCAGATGAGCGAACCCATCCGCCTTACTCAGTACAGCCATGGTGCCGGCTGCGGCTGCAAGATTTCGCCCAAGGTGCTGGATGTGATCCTCGCCGGCAGTGGCGCGCAGAATCTCGATCCGCGCCTGTGGGTCGGCAACGCCTCGCGTGACGATGCCGCCGTGTATGGCATCGACGAAGAGCGCGGCGTGGTGTCGACCACCGATTTTTTCATGCCCATCGTCGATGATCCGTTCGACTTCGGTCGCATCGCCGCCACCAACGCGATCAGCGACATCTATGCCATGGGCGGTGATCCTCTGATGGCCATCGCGATTCTTGGCTGGCCGGTCAACCTGTTGCCGCCGGAAGTGGCCCGCGAAGTGATTGCTGGAGGGCGAGCCGTCTGTGACGCGGCAGGTATTCCCCTGGCCGGCGGCCATTCGATCGATGCGCCCGAGCCGATCTTCGGCCTGGCGGTAACCGGGCTGGTGAACAAGGCCCAGATGAAGCGCAACGACACGGCATCGGTCGGCTGCAAGCTCTATCTGACCAAGCCGCTGGGCATCGGCATTTTCACCACGGCGGAAAAGAAGGCCAAGCTGCGCGACGAAGACGTTGGCCGGGCGCGTGACCTGATGTGCACGCTCAACCGGCCGGGCAGTCGTTTCGGCAAACTCGCGGGCGTGCGCGCCATGACCGACGTCACCGGTTTCGGCCTGCTCGGGCATCTGGTGGAAATGGCCGACGGCAGCGGTGTGACCGCGCGCATCGACTACGCCCGCGTGCCGCGTCTGGAGGGCGTCGAGTATTACCTGGAGCAGGGCTGCGTTCCCGGTGGCACCGAGCGCAACTTCGAAAGTTATGGCGACCGCATCGCTACGCTCGATGAAGCGCACAAGCAGCTGCTCTGTGACCCGCAAACCAGCGGTGGACTGCTGGTGGCGGTGGCGCCCGGAGGCGAGTCGGAATTTCTCACGGTGGCGGCCGAGCTCGGTCTGGCATTGGAACCGATCGGCGAGTTGGTCGATGCCGGCGCCTTTGCGGTCGAGGTTTGTTGATGCGCAGCGATACCAACAACTTTCGTGAACTGTTTCTCAACGATGTTCCGATGATGGATGCCCGTGCGCCCGTGGAGTTTGCCAAGGGTGCTTTCCCGGGCGTGGTCAATTTGCCGCTGATGGACGACGTCGAGCGGCAGAAGGTCGGCACCTGCTACAAGCAACACGGCCAGCAGGCGGCGCTCGAACTCGGTCACCGCCTGGTCAGTGGGACGATCAAGGCCGAGCGCATCCAGGCGTGGGCCGACTTCGCACGTAACAATCCGCAGGGCTACATCTACTGTTTCCGTGGCGGGCTGCGTTCGCAATTGGTCCAGCAATGGCTCAAGACCGAGGCGGGAATCGACTATCCGCGTGTGACCGGCGGCTACAAGGCGATGCGCCACTTTCTGCTCGATACGCTTGAGCACGCGGCGGCGCACGACGACTTCGTGCTGGTGGGTGGCATGACCGGCACCGGCAAGACCGAAGTGCTGGCACGCCTGGAACACAGCGTCGACCTGGAAAACATCGCCAATCACCGAGGCTCGAGTTTCGGCAAGCGCGCCACGCCGCAACCGGCGCAGATCGATTTCGAAAATGCCTTGGCGATTCGCTTGCTGAAGCTGCAGCACGCCGGTGTCAGGCAGTTCGTGCTTGAAGACGAGGCGCGGCTGGTGGGGCGTTGCTCCATTCCGTTGCCGTTGTTCCACGGCATGCAACATTATCCGCTGGTGTGGCTGGAAGACAGCATCGATGGACGGGTCGAGCGAATTCTCAAGGACTACGTGATCGATCTCTGCGCCGAATTCGTCGCTGAGGAAGGCGAGGAAGGCTTCACAGCATTCGCCGAGCGTTTACGGCAAAGTCTGGTCAATATCAGTAAGCGGCTTGGGGGCGAAAGCTACAAGCAACTGGCTGAGGTTATGGAGCAGGCGCTTGCCGAGCAGGCCGCTACCGGCTCGGTCGATTTGCATCGCGGCTGGATCGAGGCATTGCTGAAGCAATATTACGATCCCATGTATGCCTATCAGCGCGAGAGCAAGGCTTCCCGAATCGAGTTTGCGGGCGAGCAGGACGCCGTGGTCGAGTTCCTGCGCGAGCGCGCCGCAGATAAGCACAATGGAGAGATGCAGCGATGAAAAACCTGATCTGTTTGACCGTACTGGCGCTGGCCCTGACAGGCTGCGCCGCGAAAACCGCCTATCGAGATAACTGTGCCTCTCAGCTGAACGCTGCCTGGGAAGAGCAGAGCCTAGCGGAAGCGGAAGGTTTCGCCGGTACCGTGAGCTATTCCAAAGCAATGGCGCTGCTGACTGGTGCCAAGACCCAGCAGCAATTCGAGGCGTTCCAGGGCTGCGTTGAAAAGGCCAAGAAGGCTCGCTTCTACTTGCGTGAGTCGCGCGCGGGACGTTAGTGCCGTTACCGTCTTGCTGGAAGAAAGTCGTAGGGCCGAACGTGTTCGGCCCTACGAGGAAGCTTATGCTTCGGAGCCGAGTGGTCCGTTCGATCCATCTTCGTTAACGCCGGCCTTCGATCACAACCTGGAACCTCGTCACAACAGGTTTCCTGCGCCTTTGCCTGAGGCTCCCGGTGTCAGTAGCATCGCTGGACGAACTGAAGGAGAGCGGCATGCGCACGAGATTGGACGTCTGTCTGCGAGCGGTGAATGAGGTACTGCTCGGCAAGCAATCACAGGTGCGGTTGGCCATGGCCTGTCTGCTGGCGAGAGGGCATCTGCTGATTGAGGATCTGCCAGGCATGGGCAAGACGACCCTCAGCCACGCTCTCGCCAAGGTAATGGGGCTGGAGTTCCAGCGGATTCAGTTCACCTCGGACCTGCTACCGGGCGACATCCTCGGCACCTCAGTATTCGACAAGGACAGCGGCCAATTTGCGTTTCATCCGGGGCCGATCTTCTCCGAGCTGATCCTGGCGGACGAAATCAACCGGGCCACTCCAAAAAGCCAGAGCGCATTGCTCGAAGCCATGGAAGAAGGGCAGGTGACCATTGAGGGCGCCACGCGACCGCTACCCGATCCCTTCTTCGTTGTCGCCACGCAAAACCCGGTCAGCTCTGGCGGTACTTTCTCTTTGCCCGAATCGCAGCTGGATCGCTTCCTCATGCGGCTGTCGCTGGGTTATCCGGCTAAAGCCGCGGAAAAGGCATTGTTATTGGGCGATTCGCGCCGCGATCTGCTCGTTCGGCTGGAGCCTCTGCTCGACCGCGCCGCGCTGGTGGAAATTCAGAATGCAGTGGCGCAGGTTCGAGTTAGCGATGCATTGGTCGATTACGTTCTGCGACTGGTCGAGGCCACCCGCACGCAACCACAGTTCGCCTGGGGCCTGTCGCCGCGTGGCAGCCTCGCGATGCTGGCCGCGGCACGCGCCTGGGCCTTTCTCGATGGTCGCGACTACGCCATACCTGAAGATGTGCAAGCCGTGCTGCCGTCCGTCGTCGGCCATCGTCTGCGTGAGCGCGCCGATGCCACCGGCCACGGCGGCGGTGCGCTGGTGCAGTGGCTGTTGCGCGAAGTGCCGGCGCTCTGATGGGCAATCGCAGCAATTGCGCAAAGGATCAACATGCGACTACTACCGCGGCTACGTGATCGCTGGCTGTTGAAGCGCATTCCGCCGGGCCCGAGCATGCGCCTCGACCAGCGGCGAATATTCATCATGCCGACGCCGGTGGGGATGACCTTTCTGATTGCGTTGCTGCTGATGCTGGTTGCGGCGATCAACTACCAGAACAGCCTCGCCTATGCGCTGACGTTTCTGCTCGGCTCGGTCTATATGGTCGCGATCCTGCATACCTGGCGCAATCTAGCCGGGTTGACGCTACATGCCGGCGGCTCGCAGGCCGTATTTCTCGGTGAACAGGCGCGTCTGCAGGTCAGGCTGGAAAGTCGTGGACGTCTTTATCAGGCGGTCGCGCTGGGATGGCCGAAAAGCGGTCTGCAAGTGGTCGACGTGCCGGCAGGCGGGACTTGCGAGGTCGACTTGAGCTTGGCGACCGAGCACCGTGGCTGGCTGCGGCCCGGGCGCCTGCGTGTCGAGAGCCGCTTTCCACTGGGCATTCTGGTGGCTTGGAGTTGGGTCGATCTGCAGCTGGCCGCGCTGGTGTATCCCCGCCCTGCGATTGGCGAGCTGCCAGAAGCAGCCGGGGCGGCCGAAGAAGAGCGTGAGGGAAGCCGCGCATCGGGGCCTGGCATTGACGATTACCAGGGGCTCAAGCCCTGGCAGCCGGGCGACTCACGGCGACGACTTAACTGGAAGGCCTATTCCCGCGGTCAGGGCTTGCTAGTCAAGGATTTCACTGCCTTGCTCGGGGAGGAGCCGTTACTCGATCTGGATGCGCTCGACGGTGATATCGAGGCACGGCTGTCGCTGCTCTGCCATTGGGTCGTCGAGTTGTCGGCACGTCAGCAACCCTTCGCCTTGCGCATCGCTGCGACAACCATCGGCCCGGACGCCGGCGTCGATCACCGCAACCATTGCCTGCGCGAGCTGGCGCTGTTCGGCCTGGAGCGGGAGGGCCGCCGATGAGCAGGCTCCAGACGATTCCACGAAACGGGCTGATCTGGCTGCTGGTCGCTCAGGTGCTGGTGATCCTGCCGCATCTCGGTCATCTGCCGTTGTGGATCATCGGCCTCTGGCTGGCCTGCGCCAGTTGGCGAGTGCAAATATTCCGTATGCGCGCTCGTTATCCGCGAGGCTGGATAAAAGCGCTGATGATGATCGGCGTGGGCGGCGGTGTGTACCTTTCTCGCGGCGGCCTGATCGGGCTCGACGCTGGCGTCGTGCTGCTGATCGCCGCGTTCATACTCAAGCTGTTAGAAATGCGCAGCCGGCGCGATGCCTGGGTGCTGATCTTCCTCGGCTTCTTCACCGTGACCACGAGTTACCTATTCAACGACAGCCTGCCGGCCGGGCTCTACAGCCTGCTGCCGGTCACCGCGCTGCTGGCGGCGATGATCGGCCTGCAGCAGAGCAGTACCGATACTCATCCCTGGCCGACGCTGCGTCTGGCAGGATCGTTGCTGTTGCAAGCCGTACCGCTGATGCTTGTGCTGTTCGTGCTGTTCCCACGCATGGGGCCGCTTTGGTCGTTGCCGCAGCCCAATGATCGTGGTGTGACCGGGCTTTCCGACAGCATGTCGCCAGGTGATATTGCCGAGCTGAGCCGGTCCGCCGAGCTGGCATTCCGGGCTAGCTTCGAAGGTCCGATTCCAGAGCGGGACCAGCTGTACTGGCGGGCCGTCACCTTCGAGCGCTTCGATGGCCGGCGCTGGTCCCAGTCGCTCGCGTCGCAGTTTTCGCCGGCGCCTGAGTGGACGCCCGACGGCACTGCGGTGAGTTACACCGTCGTCATGCAGCCCAGTGGCCGATCTTGGCTCTACGCGCTGGACGTGGCCCAGGTCGATGTCGAAAACGGTCAACTGATGGCTGATTTCCATCTGCAGCGTCCGCGCCCGATCCATCAGGCTTTGCTTTACCAGGCGACCTCATGGCCCGAGTCGTTGCGCGAACCCGCAGCCGAGCCCGCCACGCTGGAGCGTGCCTTACAGCTTCCAGCGCAGGGCAATCCGCGCAGTCGTGCCTGGGCTGCGGCGTTGCGCCGTGAGCATTCGGACCCCGAAGCCGTCGTGCAGGCGCTCCTTCAGCATTTCAATCGACAGCCTTACCGTTACACGCTGCAGCCTTCATCGGTCGGCGCCGATATCGTCGATGGCTTTCTGTTCGATACGCTGAATGGCTTCTGTATTCACTACGCTGGCGCGATGACCTTCGTCCTGCGCGCCGCTGGTATACCGGCCCGGGTCGTGGCGGGTTATCAGGGCGGCGAAATCAACCCGTCGGGCAACTACCTGTCGGTTCGTCAGCTCGACGCCCACGCCTGGGTCGAATACTGGAGTGCGGATCGAGGCTGGATTGCGGTCGATCCGACATTTCAGGTAGCGCCCGAGCGCATTGAGCTGGGGCTGGAGCAAGCGCTCTCCGAGGAAGACGCGCTTCTCGATGACTCCCCGCTGGCGCTGCGGCGCTATCGTGACATTGGCTGGCTGAACCAGCTGCGATTCGGCTGGGACAGCCTCAACTATGGCTGGCAGCGTTGGGTGCTCGGCTATCAGGGCGAGCGTCAGCTGGACGTTCTGAAAGGTCTGTTCGGCAAACTCGACGAACGCAAGCTCGGGCTGCTGACCGTCATCACTACCGCTGTGTTGATGATCATCCTGGCCTTGGTGCTGCTGAAACCCTGGCGACGTGAGCGCGACCCGCAGCTGCGCCTGTTTCGCCGCTTCGAACGGCTGCTGGCTCGTCAGGGCGTCGAGCGACAGGCGGGCGAGGGGGCGAGGAATTTCGCCGAGCGTGCGGCAAGTCAGCTTCCGGTAGCCGCCGATTCGATCCTCGATTTTTCTCGGCTCTATGAGATGGCTCGTTATGCCGGCCGTCCGGCTGACAGAGGCGCGATGCAAGCGGCCCTTGCAAAGGTGAGACGTCAGCTCCCGTGGCGCTCCGGTATCGGCAGAAACAGAAGAACAGCCTCGCCCGAACGATAGTGATGCGCGATGGTGCGTTATCACCGAATGCCAATCGCATGCCGTTACTCGCGTGTCGGCGATAAGATGACCGACTGAAAAGAACAAGCCGAGGTGGGCATGACCCTTTCCGAATTGATACAAGCCGTGCGTGAAAACCCGAACGACATTATCGTGCCCGCCACATGGGGGCAGGGTCGCGCGGGCTTTGGTGGGCTGGTTGCAGCACTGGTCTATGAGGCCATGCACGCGCAGGTGCCGGAAGGCCGGCCGGTACGCTCGCTGGCCATTACCTTCGTCGGCCCGCTGATGGTCGATACCCCGGTGAGTTTCGAGGCCGAAGTGCTGCGCGAGGGCAAGGCTGTCAGTCAGGTGCTTGGGCGGGCTGTGCAGGACGGCCAGGTGGTGACCATCATCCAGGGAAGTTTCGGCGCGGCGCGGACATCGGCCATTCAGGTCCCGGCGGAACCGGCACCGGCAATGCCGCCGGTTGATGAGTGTCAGGAGCTGCCCTACGTTCCAGGCGTGGCGCCAGAATTTACACGTTATCTGGCGATGCGTTGGGGGATCGGCGGGTTGCCGTTCAGCGGCAATCCTTCACGCGAAATGGGCGGCTGGGTGCGGCTGCGCGGTGAGGTCGAACGCGAGCCGGTCACCGTCGCGCATCTACTGGCATTGGTGGACGCATGGCCGCCAGCGCCACTGTCGCACTTGAAGCGCTTCGCACCTGGCAGTTCGCTGACCTGGACCATCGAGTTCATCCAGCCGGTACCGCAGTTTGACACCCACGAATGGTGTCGCTATCGCGCGGTGATCGAGCACGCCCAGGATGGCTACGGTCATTGTGCCGCGGCACTCTGGACAGCCGAGGGTGAACTGGTGGCGTTGAGTCGCCAGACGGTAACGGTGTTCGGCTGACCTATCCTTCAAGGTCGGACTCGAAAGGGCTACCAGAAAGGGCTGCTATCGACGGCGCCGGCGCAAAATCGAGCTGATCTTGCGCCGGCTAACATTTCTTATAGCTTGAATTGCTGAATCGCCTTGCTCAGCTCTCCGGAGAGCGCCGCTAGCTCTGAACTGGTAGTAGCCGAAGCGGCGGTCTGCGTGACGGTCTGTTCGGTGACGTCGCGAATGCCGGTCACCGAACGATTGAGCTCTTCGGCCACATCGCTCTGCTGCTCTGCGGCATCAGCGATCTGCGTGTTGCTCTCACGCATCTGCGCCACAGCCGCGGTGATCGCTTCCAGCGCCAGTCCTGCCTCACGAGCTTCGTTCACGCAATCATCAGCCTTCAACGAGCTTTCCTGCATGAATTCCACCGCATCGCGGGTCATGGCCTGGAGTCCGGCAATCATCTGAGTGATTTCGTCAGTCGAGACTTGTACGCGTTTGGCCAGATTGCGCACTTCATCGGCGACCACCGCGAAGCCACGGCCCATCTCGCCGGCACGAGCCGCTTCGATGGCTGCATTCAGCGCGAGTAGGTTGGTCTGCTCGGCGATGCTGTGAATGACGCTGACGACACCGTTGATCTTCTGACTGTCGGCGGCAAGCTGGCCAATCGTCTCGGCCGTTTGCTGCACGCCTTGGGACAGGCTGGAAATGGAGCGTTCGACGCGGGACACGACACTGTGCCCGTCGCCTGCGAGGCGGTCGGCATGCTGGGATTGGTCCCGTGTTTCTCGCGCATGATCGGCGATGTGGTGGACGGTCGCGGTCATTTCGTTGATCGCGGTAGCCGCCTGATCGGTTTCGCTCTTTTGGCCGAGCATGCCTTGGCGAACATCGCTCATGCTAGAAGCCAGGCGGCTGGCCCCTTCGTCCAAACGTGTCGCAGCCTGGGTCACCGTACCGACGATGCGCTGGTACCCGGCCTGCATGGCATTGAACGCGGCGGCCATCTGTCCCACTTCATCGCGGCTTTCTAGCGGTACTCGTACGGCAAGATCACCGCTGCGCTCTACATGCAGCATGACGTCTTTCAAGGTGTTGAGATGGCTGAGGAGGAAGCGAATCATCACCTGCGAAGCCGCCAGCAACGCCAACATCAGCACAGCGACCGCCAGCGCATAGCTGAAGAAATGCTCCTTTATCAGCTGCAAGACGCTAGGTGTGCGAGCCAGAACCGCAAGGATTTCGCCGCCTGGCCTGGCAATCAGCTGCGCGCCGATGACCGGGTTGGTCGCGAAAAAGCGGTCGTGATCGATGTCCATCCAGCCCTGGCGCGGTGCGGCGCTTTGGCCTTCGATGACTACCGGCTGACCTGCCGCAAATACCAGTAGATCGGGGTGCCGCGCAAGCGCGCTTTCCTGCGGCCAGCTCTGCAACACGTTGGCCATTTCTTGGGCGCTGGTCTGCGCATCTTGGCTGCGTGCCCGCTGCTCTAGCTGTAACGCGAATAGCACCAGCAACAGGGTGGTGACGAAGGTCACCATATTCAGAGCCCAGAATTTGTACTTCAGGGAAAGATCGCGAATCCAAAGAACCATGAGCGCGCTTCTTATGTAGTGGCAGGAGGTGTTAGCAAAACGTTGAGAACTAGTTCTTATAACGGCAGGACAACGTCTGGCTTTAGGGCTGTTTGGACTCAGTCAGAGGCGAGATACCAAAAAACGTCTGGGCGCACGCGGTGCTGGAGGCAGCCAGTTCCTCTTCGCTTACGCGGCGATGGCGGGCGACCTCGCGCAAGACCTCCGGCAGAAAAGCGGGTTCGTTCTGACCACCCTTGGGTTTGGGCCGTAGCGTACGGGGCAGCAGGTAGGGCGCATCGCTTTCGAACATCAGTCGTGCTGCAGGAATCTCGCGAACCAGCGGATGCAGGTGGGTGCCGCGACGCTCGTCGCAGATCCAGCCGGTGATGCCGATATGCAGGTCGAGATCCAGATAGGCGTAAAGGGCGCGTTTCTCGCCAGTGAAGCAATGCACGACCGCGGCGCTGAGCTGATCGCGAAAAGGTCGCAGGATCTCTACCAAGCGCTGATCGGCGTCGCGCTCATGAAGGAACACCGGCAGCCCGGTCTCCACTGCCAGTTGCAGGTGCTCTTCCAAGACCCGCTCCTGCTGAGCGCGAGGGGAGAAGTCGCGGTTGAAGTCCAGGCCGCACTCACCGACTGCCCGAACCTCCGGTTCGGCGAGTAAACCTTTCAGTTGGGTGGCGGTTTCAGCGATCCACTGGTTCGCAGCATGAGGATGAATGCCCGCCGTGCAAAACAAGCGTTGCCGGCTTTCATCCAGTTCGCGACAGAGCGCCAGAGCCGCTTCGCTTTCATCAATGCTAGTACCCGTCAGAATCAGCTGTGTGACGCCTGCCGCGTAGGCGCGATCCAGTATGGCGCGGGGATCGCGAGATAAGCTGGGGTGGGTCAGGTTGACGCCAATATCGACAAGCTGCATGAAACCTCTCGCTTATAAGATGAAAATATAACAATGGAAATCAAACAGTTAGATTTGATATCTAATGTTGGGTAAAAGCTGTCGCTGGCGGCTCGGCAACGCCTGTGAGAACCTTCGCCACCTTGCGGCAGGGTAGTCCACTCCTGCTTGTTATCCCATCGAGCGTATAAATCACGAATGATCCGTCTATTGCCCCTGCTGTGGCTGCTGATGCTTGCATCCTGGCCAGCCGCTGCGCGCGTGGTTGGCCCGCAGGCATGGCAGCCGACGGAGACGGTGCGCGATCTGGCCGAGATTCGCCGCAGTGGGACGTTGCGTGTCCTAGTCAATCAGAGTCGCAACAGCTCGGGCGAGGTCAAGGGAGAAGCCATAGGTGTCGAATATGTGCGTTTGCGTGCATTCGAGCAGTTTCTCAATCGCGGTTCGAAGGGTTCGTCGATCACCCTGGAAATCATTCCGAAAGCCAAAGACCAGTTGCTTGGCGCGCTGCAAAGAGGCGAGGGTGATCTGGTTGCACCCGGAGAGCTCCTCGAGCTTGGAGCGATGCACAGGGTAAGTCGCAGTCGGGCTGTTGTCGACGAGGTTCCGATGGTGCTGGTGGGTCGACAGGGCGGCCATCGCTATAAAAGCTTCGAGCAGTTGTCGGGGCGTAGCCTGGCACTACCGGCCGGCAGCGCTGCCGGCGCTGCGCTGGAAGCCGTCAACCAAGGCTTGATGCAGGCTGGGCGCGCGCCGATTGCAGTCGAGTGGGTCGACCCAACGCTTGCCGTGGAGGATGTGCTGGAGATGGTGCAGGCCGGCGTCTACCCGGCGTCTGTGGTCGAGCAGACCATCGCCGAACGTTGGGCAAAAGTGCTGCCGAAGCTGCGCATCGAATCGCAGCTGACGCTGGGTAAGCGCGCCGATATGCACTGGTTCATGCGAAAGGAGGCGAGTACGTTGCGCGCAAATGTCGATCGCTTCCTCAAGGGCTACAGTGCGCCGGATAATCAGGACGCCGCTTTCGTTCGGGTTTATCGGCGCCTCTATCGGGTGCAGTATCCGCTCGATCGCGTCGGGCGACAGCGCCTGGAGAAGGTGCGTCCGACCCTGCAGCGGCATGCTCAGCAGCAGGATATGGATTGGCTCAACTTGGCTGCGCTCGCGTTCAAGGAGTCGACCCTCAACCCGGCGGCTCGGGGCGCATCCGGTGCCACCGGGCTCATGCAGGTTACCCCGGCCACCGCCCGCAGCATGGGCGTCAGCGACATCGGCAAGCTGGACAACAATGTATTGGCCAGCGCGAAGTACCTGGCCAACATCCGTCGCGAATTCTTCGCCAGCCCCAGGCTGAACGAGCGCGAACGCATGGCGTTCGTCCTGGCTGCCTACAACATGGGGCCTCAGCGGGTGCAAAGCATGCGGGCCGAGGCCCGCCGACGTGGGCTGAACCCTGACCAATGGTTTTTTCAGGTCGAACGGATCGCCATGGAAACCATGGGCATGGGCGTGGTCAGCTACGTCAACGCGGTGAACAAGTACTACCTGGCCTATACGCGCGAGCGCTATCTGCTCGAAGGCGGGCCGCAAAGCGCCGCCAATTGAGTAACGCTGTTCAGTTAAGTCATTCGCCCCGAAGTCGGGGCTCCCACGAAGCAGCGGTCGCATTCTGCGGCTCCAGTGGGAGGCGCGCCCTCGCGGCGAATACAGGCCGCAGGCCTGCCTGAAACGCAGATTTGCCTGAGTGAACAGCATTACGCCAACCGAGCGCTTTGCCAGTCCTGTTTCCAGAAGTGGCTAGTCGCTTCTTTCGATTACTGACTGTCCAGCGACCAATAGGCGCTTGCGTTCGTTTTCATCGAAACGCTCTGCTGCCAAGCGCTCGATGGCGGTGCGTTTTTCTGTCTCGCCAAGGCCGCGGCTATTTTCCACAAGGGCTTTTTCTTCGAGATAGGCATTCAGCCGTTGCTTCCATTGCTGCCTTTTTTGATCGAGCTTTTCCAGGCGTTCGGTTGCCGCGTTGCCTACCAACTGCTGGCGCAGCTGACGCAACTCCCCGGCGGTGGCGCCGCTGGCTTGCAGCGCTTGTGTCTGCTCGCGTAGCTCGTTCTGCAGTCGGGGAACGAGCGTATCCAGCAATTCGGCCGGCAAGCTGGCTTGCAGACGGTCGATGGCGGCGCCTTTCGCGGCCGCATCCAGGGTTCGATCATGACGAATTGCCAGCCTATCCAGCGTGAAACTATCGCTGGCTTCATCCAGCTTGAAGAACGCCTGATGGACGTGGTCGTCGAATATTCCGGCGCGCAGTTGCCGAACCGCACTCAGCCGTTCGCGCATGGCATTCAGATCGGCCAGTTGCGCATGGTCCTTTTCAAGTATTAGCAGTCGCCGCTTGTAGTCGAGGTACTGGCCCAGCAGGCGCAATGCCTGGCCTTCAGCGGGCTGCGAAAGCTTCTCTTCCAGATAGCGACGCAGGCGGGTAACGCTGGCCTCGATCGACTCCTCACCAATCGAGGCCAGGAAATAGTCGAAGACACGACGGATATCGCCGTCGATGATCAGCTCGCCGTGGGAATCCGTTCGAAGTTGACCATCGATTTCGGTGCCGGCGAAGGAGGCCGGTAGGCGGGGGTTTGCCTGGGTTTGCACCGCCGGTTGGGCCGGCGGGAGGCTTCTTGTCTGGGTCGGTGCGGATAATTTGGCGAGCGGTAGCTCAGGCGTTGCGGAGGCCGGCTCAGCCTTACTACGCCAATCGACCAGGACGCCAATGGCCACAGCGAGAACGAACAAGATCGAAAGTTTTTTCATCGATATGCCTTGTGTCAGTGCCGGGGCCGATTGGCCCCGGCCGCAGCTCAGAGACCCGCGTTCTTGAGGCGATTGGCATGCTGACGGTATACGGTCAGCGGATCGGTTTCGAACAAGCTGGTCAGCCCGAGAACTTGGTTGACCTGATCCAGATGGTTCATCCGATAGTTATCGCGGATCACCATGCCGAGGTGAGAGCTGCAGCGTCCGACCAGGCCATCATTGGGCCCGTCGAAAGCGAGCGAGCCGACGCCCATCATGGCGTCGCTGATGTCCAACGGATTGGTCAGCGGGCTGGTACCGCTCCAGGAGTAGTAGCGCACGCCGTTGACCTTGTACGCGCCTTCGCCGCATTCGCTGGTCGGGATGCCCTGGGGGTATTTCGCGTTGAAGCGCGCTGCACCTTCGCTATGGAGCGATTCGAGTGTCCCAAGCGAATTTTGTGGAGCGCTGCTCGGGCTGCCGGAAAGGAAGTGAATCAAGGCGCCCATGCTGTTGACCAGTCCGGCGACGATGGCCTCGCCGGCAGAGCCCTCTGGGATTTTGCGGATCAGATCGGCCACATCCGAGCCCTTGTGAGGTGCGCCAACCGTCGTGACTGACGCAACCAGATCGGGACGTACGGCGGCAACGTAACGCACCGTCGGGCCGCCGTGACTATGGCCGATCAGGTTCACCTTGGATTTGCCGCTGATCGCGACGATCTCCTCGACCTGATTCAGCAGTTCTTCGCCGCGGAGTTCCGAGGTGTTGAGCTGGCTGACTTCAGTCACATACACCTGCGCGCCGTCGCGCCGAAGCGCATGCGGAATGCCATACCAATAATCGATTCCCAGAATGCTGTCGAAGCCGAGCATGCCGTGCGAAAGCACGATCGGGTAACGCGTCTGGGTGTAGCCGCTCGAGCCGAACAGGCCTGCATGCACTTGGCTGCTGGCCATGGCGGCACCGAGACATAGAGCGATCAACGTCTTTTTGTTATTCATGGATGCACTCAATCAGTAGGTGAATCGGGCATGAGCAGTCCCTCGCCATTCACCGCGCGCTGCGCGTACTGCCGCCGAACAAGTGCAGCAATCGTGCCAATTCCACAATGATCGAGAGCGTCCGCTCTGGCGTGGCGGACCCGGCATCGCTGATATCGTTTAGCTATCGCGATGCCCCGATTCGTCTGTTACCGGACGGAACGCTGAAGTGGGTAAGAAAGTGATCGTTTCGAAAGTTAACGGCCACATCGAAGCAGTTCGAGAAAGATGGCGACTCGTTAGTCACTTATAAACTACTCGGTCATGGATAGGCGATGCCGATTATGTACCAAAGTTTCGGGCCGGTTGGCGTTTGCACCTGCACCTCGGCATCCAGTGCTTTGCCCACCAATGCTCTGGCCAACGGAGAATCAATGCTGATCAAGCCTTGGCGCAGATCTAGTTCGTCCGGTCCGACGATGCGGTAGCGGGCCTGTTCACCTTCTTCGTCTTCTACCGTCACCCAGGCGCCAAAGTACACTTTGTTCGGGTCGCTCGGCTTCTGGCTGACTACCTTGAGCTTTTCTAATCGTTTCGTGAGAAAGCGCACCCGGCTGTCTATCTCCCTCAGCATTTTCTTGCCGTAGGTGTATTCGGCATTTTCGGAGCGGTCGCCCTGTGCCGCCGCTTCGCTAACCGCTTGGGTGACTTGCGGACGCCTGACATGCCAAAGCTCGTGCAGCTCGGCACGCAGCCGTGCCTCCCCCTCGGGCGTGATTAGTGGTGTGCCGGCGGGGCGGGGAGGACGATAGCGGCTCATGGGTTATCCGGTAAGGCAAGAAAGGCACATTCTAAAAGCACTTGTGCTTCGCTGGCTTAGCTTTCGCGAAGCACACTTAGCGGGCTGGCGTTCAATGCTCGGCGCGTGCCTATTACGCCAGCCGAACCGACCAGCAGCGCGCCGATCAATGGCAGCAACAAGAGCCAGGGATGGGGTTCCCAGCGCAAGTCGAAAACGAAGTGGTAGAGCAGGGCGCTGACCAATTCGCAGCCCAATGCCGCAAGCAGGCCGCTGGCGGCGCCGAGCACGCCGAACTCAGCACGCCTGGCTTTGAGCAACAATTTGCGTTCTGCTCCCAGTGCGCGCAGAAGGGCCCCTTGGCGGATGCGCTCGTCCAGGGTCGCCTGCAGCCCAGCGAACAGTACCGCCAGGCCTGCCGCCAGAACGAACATCAGCACGTATTCCACCGCGAGCGAAACCTGCGCCAGGATGCTGCGCAGCTGACTGAGCAAGGCCTCGACTTGCAATATCGTCGCCGACGGGAAATCTCGTGCCAGCTGCACCAGTTCACGGTCCTTGCCTTCGGGCAGATGAAAGCTGGTCATGTAGGTTGCGGGCACGTCCTGCAAGGTGTCTGGTTCGAAGATCATGTAGAAGTTAGGCTGGAAGCTGTCCCAGTTGACCTCGCGCAGGCTGGTCACGCTGACGTCTCGGGTCAGCCCGCCGACCGTGAAGCTGAGTCGGTCGCCTAGCTTCACTTGCAGACTTTCGGCCAACTCGGCTTCGACAGAGACGCCCGGCAGCTCGCTGCGTTTGCCGTCCCACCAGTGGCCTGCGGTCAGATGATTGTCGGATGGGAGCTCAGCCGCCCAGGTCAGGCTCAGGTCCCGGCGAATCGCTCGCTCACCCTGGCTTTCCTTGCTGACCAGCTGGCGCACCGGTTTACCGTTGATCGCGACCAGGCGACCAGGCACCACTGGATACAAGGGTGCGCTGTGATCCGACAGGCTCTCGATACGTTCGGCGAACGCATCGCGGTCAGCCGGCAGGATGTTAAGCACGAAGTGGTTGGGTGCGTCGTCCGGTAGCTGGTCTTGCCAGGTATCGAGCAATTCGCCGCGCAGCAGTGCAATCAGCGCCATGGCCAGCAGGATCAGCCCAAAGGCCAGTGATTGGCCGGCTGCGGCAAGCGGATGGCGAAGCAGCTGTCCAAGACCCAGACGCCATCGCAGCGAGGCGCCCGAAAGGGTGCGGCGCAATCCGCGCAGCGCCAGTAACAGCAGTCCGCCGAGTACGAGAGTGGCCAGCAGTCCGCCACCCAGTAATGCCAGGGTGATCTGCAAGTCCAGGCTCAGGCGCCACATGATCAGCCCGAGAGCTAACACTGCGGCTCCATACACCAGCCAGGAACTAGGCGGGACCGGCAACATGTCACGGCGCAGCACCCGCAGTGGCGGCACGCGGCCTAACGCAGCCAGCGGCGGCAAGGCGAAACCAGCCAGGGCGACCAAGCCGGTCGCGATCCCCGCCAGAGCTGGCCAGAGCGTGGCCGGCGGCACTTCGCTGACTACAAGATCGCGAAGTAGGAAAAACAGACCATGTTGAGCCGCCCACCCCAACAATGCGCCAGCTACGCTGGCAACCAGGCCTAGATAACCCAACTGCAATGTGTAGAGCATCAGCGCCTCGCGCCGGGACAGCCCAAGGCAGCGCAGCAGGGCGCTGGCGTCGAAGCGGCGAGCAGCGAAACGAGCAGCCGACAAGGCTACCGCGACACCGGCAAGCAGCACTGCGGCCAAGCTGGCCAGGTTCAGGTAGCGCTCGGCGCGCCCCAAGGCGCCACCGATCTGGCGATTGCCGTCCTTGGCTGTCTCGATGCGTTGATGCGCTTGCAGCTCAGGTTTAATCGCCTCTTCATAGGCTTTGAGCTGAGTCGCCGAGCCGCGCCAGAGTTCGCGATAACGTACGCGGCTACCAGGCTGCACGACGCCGGTTGCATTCAGATCGTCGAGGTGCATCAAGACGCGAGGGGTCAGGCTGTAGAAATCTCCGACTCGGTCCGGTTCGTAAGTCAGCACCCGAGTCAGCTGCAATGGCTTGTTGCCGACTTCGATGTAGTCGCCGATCTGCAGGTCGAGCGCGGCGAACAGGCGCGCTTCGGCCCAGGCTTCGCCCGGCTGCGGGCCGGGGCCGGCTTGTTCCGGTTGATAAGGCGCGGCTGCGCTGCGCAGTTCGCCGCGCAGTGGGTAATTACTGTCGGCGGCCTTGACGCTAGTCAGTTGCAGGTTGTCATCGGTCGCGACAACGCTGGAAAACTCCACAACACCAGAATGGTCGAGCTGAAGGCGGAGGCCCGCCTCAACCTGGGCTGGCTCGGCGGGTTCGCTGCCTCGCAAGACCAGATCGGCACCCAGAAACTCAGTGGCGCGCAGCAGCATCGCATCGTTCAGGCGTGCGCCGAAATAGCCGATGGCGGTGCTGGCCGCGACTGCAATCAATAGCGCGAAAAACAACACGCGCAGCTCTCCAGCGCGAGCGTCCCGTAACAGTTGGCGCAGCGCCAGGGCAGCCAGTCGGCTGGCGGGCACGCGCTTCATCGGGTCTGCTCGTCGCGAAGTTCGCGACCGCCTTCCAGGCGGAGCAGGTGCTGGCAGCGCTGTGCCAACCGTTCGTCATGGGTGACCAGCACGAGTGTCGTTCCGCGCTCCCGATTCAGTTCGAAAAGCAGTTCGGTAATGTTCGCACCGGTGTGGCTATCGAGATTGCCGGTCGGCTCGTCGGCAAACAGTATTTTGGGTTCCGCGGCGAAGGCGCGGGCGACCGCGACGCGTTGCTGTTCGCCGCCAGACAACTGCCTGGGATAGTGATGCAGGCGAGCGCCGAGGCCGACTCGTTCGAGCAGCTCGGTCGCCTTCGTCTGGGCGTCGCGGCGGCCATGCAACTCCAGCGGGAGCATGACGTTCTCCAGCGCATTGAGGCTGTCGAGCAGTTGAAACGACTGGAAAACGAAGCCGACATGTTCAGCACGCACCCTGGCGCGCTGATCTTCGTCCAGCTCTGTTAATGAATGGTCAACCAAACGCACCTCGCCCGAACTGGGGAGGTCCAGACCGGCGAGCAGGCCGAGCAGGGTCGACTTGCCGGAACCTGAAGTGCCAACGATGGCCAGGCTGTCGCCCTTGTTCAGACTCAGGGACACATCGTCGAGTATCGCCAGCTCGCCTTCCGCGCTGGGTACCGCTTTGCTAAGGTTCCGGGCGTAGAGAATGCTGGCGCTCATGGAGATTCCGATGCGAAATTGGCTGAAATATGGAGTTCTAGTGCTGTTGTGCTGGGCTCAGGGAGCCTTGGCGGGAACGGTGTTGGTGGTCGGGGATAGTATCAGCGCTGCTTTTGGGCTGGAAACCAGCCAGGGCTGGGTACATATGCTTCAGCAACGCCTTGATACAGAAGGGGGGGATTATCGGGTGGTGAACGCCTCGATCAGTGGCGACACCAGTGCTGGTGGGCTGGCCAGACTGCCCACGCTGCTCAAGGAGCATGGCCCCGAGGTGGTTATTCTGGAGCTGGGTGGCAACGATGGTCTGCGCGGGCAATCACCAGCGCAGCTGAAAGAGAATCTCGCGGCGATGGTTGAGCAATCGCGAAAGGCAAACGCCAAGGTCGTATTGCTCGGCATGCGTTTGCCGCCCAACCTTGGGCAGCGTTACACCACGGCGTTCGCCCGGGCGTTCGACTCGCTTGCCGAGGAAAAAGAATTACCTTACGTGCCGTTTTTTCTTGAGGGCGTAGGCGGGGTCGAGGGCATGATGCAGTCCGATCGCATCCACCCTACGGCTGCCGCGCAGCAGAGGCTGCTGAATAACGTCTGGCCAGTGCTCGAACCCTTGCTTTGAGGTGCGCGCGCGGCTACTGTCGCGGCCCTCGATTGGAGCCTCAGATGCCGCGCCCAGCCTGGACCCTATTTGCCTATCGCCTCATCGTCCCGGACGAGCAGTTCGACCTTTTCGCCTGTCGCGAGAATCGTCTGCATCTTGCGCTGCGTCAGCTCGAATTGAGTGGCCGGGGCGACCGTACGCTCTGCGGCGGTTTTTTGCCTGCGCGACCACATTGGCAGGATGTCGAGCGCTCTACTCTCAAGAGTCGCCAGCTCTGTCCGGCATGCCGCGACGCGCTGGGCGCGCAGCGCAAAGGCCTCCCGTCTGCCGTTAGCGCCTGGTAGCTCGGCTGCCGCCGTCGCTTCGAGTACAATCGCCGGCAACACAATCAATTTTTCAAGGAACACCTGATGCTCTCGCGTGCGTCTGTAGTCGCCTCCTGTTTGTCCTTCGCTGCGTTGCTGTTGGCTGGCCGCTCTGCTGCGCTGGAGTTGCCGTTGCCCCCGGAAGGCGAAGACGTGGTTGGGCAGATCCAAGTCATCAAGGCCAAATACGAGGACACCTTCGCGGCTTTGGGCGAGACGCATGATCTGGGCTATCTGGAGCTGGTTGCGGCTAATCCGGGCGTCGATCCATGGCTGCCGGGTGAAGGTACCGACATCATTCTGCCGACGCGCTTCATTCTTCCGCCTGGGCCGCGGGAGGGCATCGTGATCAACCTGGCTGAGTATCGGCTGTATTACTACCCGAAGGGCGAAAACGTCGTACACACC
>NZ_JAMOII010000004.1 GCF_024448985.1 Stutzerimonas stutzeri | reverse complement strand
GGGAGCGCAGACATAACGCGATATCAGCCGCCCAGCGCCTTGACCAACGCCTCGCTGAACGCAGGGATATCGTCCGGCTTGCGGCTGCTGATGAGATGGCCATCGACCACCACCTGCTCATCGACCCAATCAGCACCGGCGTTTTTCAGGTCGTCGGTGAGCGAAGGCCAACTGGTCATGCGTTTGCCCTTGACTAGGCCGGCGGAGGCCAGCAGCCAGGCGCCATGGCAGATCACGGCTATGGTCTTGTTCGCCCGCGCGGCGTCGCGCACCAGTTCCTGGGCCATTTCGTCGGTGCGAATGGTGTCGGAGTTCACCACCCCGCCGGGCAACAGCACGGCGTCGTAATCCTCTATGCGGATGGCGTCGAAGGTCTCATCGACATGGAACTTGGTTGCTGGCGTGGTGTGGTTCCAGCCCGTCACTCCGCCGTTCGATGACGAAATGATTTCTGCGGTCGCGCCGGCGTTCTCCAGCGCTTCCTTCGGGCCGGTGAGCTCGACTTGCTCGAAACCGTCGGTCACCAGAATCGCCACGCGTTTGCCTTTCAGGGACTCGGTCATATGGTTTCCTCCTGGTCGGTTTGATTTCGTCTACTTGAAATCCGACCATGAGCTCAGCCAAAGTTCGCACTATTCGGTGATGGCCTTGCGCTATCTCCGGCTGATTGCCCACCGACTGGAAGCTCGCCGCTCTACCGCCATGCTAGGATTCGGCGGTCTTCGTTCTGCCCGATAGCCATGCCTGAACTACCTGAAGTCGAAACCACCCGCCGTGGCATTGCGCCACACCTCATAGGTCAACGCGTCAGCCGTGTCACCGTGCGCGAGCGGCGGCTGCGCTGGCCGATCCCGGATGATCTCGATGTGCGGCTGTCCGGTCAGCGCATCGAAGCCGTCGAGCGCCGGGCCAAGTATCTGCTGATAAAGGCCGAGGTGGGGACCTTGATCGCTCACCTGGGAATGTCTGGTAGCCTGCGGCTGGTTCCGGCGGATCTACCCGTTGGCAAGCACGAGCACGTCGATATCGTCCTGGAATCCGGTATGGCGCTGCGCTACACCGATCCTCGGCGTTTCGGTGCTCTGCTCTGGAGCGATGAGCCGCTGAGCCATGCGCTGCTCGCCAATCTCGGTCCGGAGCCACTCGATGATGTGTTCGATGGCAATCGTCTGTTCCAGATGTCACGCGGGCGCAGCATGGCGATCAAGCCGTTCATCATGGATAACGCGGTGGTGGTGGGCGTCGGAAACATCTATGCGAGCGAGGCGTTGTTTGCAGCCGGCATCGATCCACGGCGGGCTGCGGGGGCCGTTTCGCGGGCGCGTTATATGAAGCTTGCGGCTGAGATCAAGCGGGTGCTTGCCTATGCTATCGAGCGCGGCGGCACGACATTGCGCGACTTCGTCGGTGGCGACGGTAAGCCGGGCTATTTTCAGCAAGAGTTGTTCGTCTATGGTCGAGGCGGAGATTTCTGCAAGTCTTGCGGTTCGACACTGCGTGAGATCCGCCTGGGCCAGCGCGCCAGTGTCTATTGCGGTCGCTGTCAGCGGTGATGCGGCGACTGCGCAGGCATTGACGGTGTTCACGATCAACAACGGCCGACCGCTGCTATAGTGACCGCCACAACAATCATCTGCCTCGTTTCGCCCAGCTGAAGGACCACATCATGAATCTGTTTCGTTCCACTGCTGTTGCTTTGGCCCTGACCACCGGTCTGTTGACGATGCCGGCTCAGGCGCAATCGGTGCAGCAGAACGCCAGCGGCGATCCTATGTATACCGTTGAAGCGCCCAAAGCCTTTTCAATCGTCGGCGATCTGCTGATTGCGCGGCCTCTATTGATCGCGGCGACCGTCGTCGGTGCTGGCCTGTTCGTCGTCAGCCTGCCATTTACGGCCATGGGCGGCGGCATCAAAGAAACCGGGCATGCCCTGGTGGTCGAGCCCGGTGCCGCTGCTTTCGCACGCTGCCTGGGCTGCACCCGCGTTGGTTACAACCGCCAGGATTGATCGCGGTGCCATCGGATCGAGGTCTCGATCCGATCTATTTCCCACGGCTTCGCCGCGTTACCGCGTGCGAAGCCGTGTTGCGTTTGGGCAGTAAAAGTTGCGAGCGGCTGGTGATCAGGCCTTGCCAGTGATGATCATGTATTTCTGCATCAGCTCGGCCTTGCTCTCGACATTGCTCGCATCGAGGGGGATGCAGTCAACCGGGCAGACCTGCTGGCACTGCGGCTCATCGTAATGGCCGACACATTCGGTGCAGAGGTTGGGGTCGATGACGTAGATTTCCTCGCCCTGGGAAATCGCGCTGTTAGGGCACTCGGGCTCGCACACGTCGCAGTTGATGCAGTCATCGGTGATTATCAGGGACATCCAGCTAGCTCCAGCTGCGGCATGGCCGCAGCGCAGGTAAAACGACGCGCAATTTTGCCGCATCGGCTCGCCCGGTGCACGCGGCAGTGATCACCCTTCTGTCGCCAATCGCTCGTCGCCCAAACGCTGAGGCGCTTTAACGCGAGGCGTAGCGCTCGGTCAGTGCCTTCATCACCGACGGATGAACGAACTTGGAAACATCGCCGCCGAGCCGGGCGATCTCGCGCACCAGGGTCGAGGATATATAGGAAAACTTCTCCGACGGCGTCAGGAACAGGCTTTCCACATCCGGAACGAGCTGACGGTTCATATTGGCCAGCTGGAATTCGTATTCGAAGTCGGAGACCGCTCGCAGGCCGCGCAGCAGCACGTTGGCCTTCTGTTCGGTGACGAAATGCGCCAGCAGCGTGGAGAAGCCCATCACCTTAACGTTCGGCAGATGCGAGGTGACTTCCTGCGCCAGTGCCACGCGCTGCTCCAGCGGGAACAGGGGGTTCTTGTTGGGGCTGGCGGCGACCGCAATGATCACCTCATCGAACAGGCGTGATGCGCGTTCGACCAGGTCGGTGTGGCCCATGGTGATCGGATCGAAGGTTCCCGGATACAGCACTCGATTCATCGCGGCGTCCTGACGCATGCGTGGGGGTTGGATGGTAGCGGCTCGGTAACGGCAGCGTAAAGCATCAATACGGATGGCCTTGGCAGTGCGGCGGTCAGGCTGTTTTCAGGCGATCGGACAGCTGGCTGGAGAGTTTGGCGGTCAGGGCGTAGATCGATAACTGCGGATTGGCGCCGATGCTGGTGGGAAACAGCGAGCCGTCGTGAATCGACAGATTGTCCAGCTGGTGGTGGCGGCCGAGGCTGTCGGTGACTGCCAGATGTGGGTCCTCTCCCATGGCGCAGCCGCCCATGACGTGTGCGCTGCCAAGCCGCGTGCAGTACAGCTCGAGGCTCAGCTCGTCGATGATCTGGCGCGCTTGAGCGAGGCTTTTCGCGTAGACCGCGTCGTTGTGCAGCGGTAGCACGGCTTTGGCGCCGGCGGCGAACTGGACTTCCGCCATGCTGTGATAGGCGCGTCGAATACCGTCCCAGGTATAGGCCGTCATCCGGTAGTCGAGCGTGGGTGAGCCGTCGCTGCGCAGCTGCACCTGGCCTTCGGCGCTGTCCGGATGGAAACCGTCGCGCATCAGCGCAAGCATGGCGTTGGTGTGCGGCAGCTGCTGCATGCGCAAGGCGTTTTCGACACCGAAGCGGCCCAGCAGCGTCGCGGCTAATGCCGGATGGATCGGTGGCACCTCCAACTTATAGGACATGCGCCCGCTGGTACCGTCGTCCCACTGGAACTGGTCGGAATAGACCGATTGCGGCGCGCCATAAAAGGGGTTGATGACCTTATCGAATTGCGCGGCGGAGAAGTTCACCAAATGCAGAAAGGTGCGCTTGCCGAGGCGTTGGTGCGGGTCCGGGGCGTCCGAACGCAACAGGATCGCCGGTGTGTTGATGCCGCCGCCGGCGAGGATGTAGTGGCGCGCGCGAACCTGGATCTTCCGTCCGGTCGGGGCCACGCAGCAGGGGTCCATCGCCAGGCATTCGAGCGAGGTGACCCGCTCCCTTTCGATGACGAGGCGCTCGGCGCGGGCGAGATAGAGAAGCTCGCCACCGGCATTCAGGGTGGCGGGAATGGTCGTTACCAGCATCGATTGCTTGGCGTTGGTGGGGCAACCCATGCCGCAGTAGCCGAGGTTCCAGCAGCCGCGCACGTTGCGCGGAATCACCGCCCAGCTGTAACCCAAGGCTACGCAGCCATCGCGGATCACCTGGTTATTTGCGTTCGGCGGCAGGTGCCAGGGCTCGACGCCCAGGCGTTGCTCCATGCGTTCGAACCAGGGCGTCAGCGTCTCGGGCGAAAGCCCTTTAACGGCGTGTTCGCGAGCCCAGTGGTCAAGCGTCTGCGTTGGGGTACGAAAGCTCGACGTCCAGTTCACGAGGGTCGAGCCGCCGACGGCGCGGCCTTGAAGGATGGTGATGGCGCCATCCTTACTCGTGCGACCGATCGCCTCCTGATAGAGCGAGGCGTACGCCGCCGGCTCCTGCATCTACCGGCAGCTATACGCACCGATGTCTTCGCTAGTCTGAATGCCGTCAGTCGGCTGACTTGATCATGATCACAAAAATTCATTGATAATGGCATGACGCCACCATCAAACTATCATAGTGGCACGTTCTTTTCAGGCTGATAGCAGTGCCGCAGCCGCGCAAGGCGAGATGTCGCCTCGTTCGGCTACGCGTTTGTGTGTTGTCTATGGTTTGGAGAGGAATGTAAATGAGCGGACGTGACACAGATATTCGACGTCTCAACGAGCTTACCGGTGGCAACGTCGAATTCCGCGAGTTTGGCGCCTCGATGGATGCAGGCGCCAGCGATTGGAGTTTGTTGAACGCCGTCTCTCGCAGCGTGGATCCAGCCAAAGCCACTCCCAGCGCGGACGTGCCAGGAGCCCACTCGCCGAATCCTCCCATTGCGCGTGAGACTGATTGGTCCATGTTGACGTCCATCGGCATGCCGCCGCCGCGCATGGCTTCCGAGGCGCCAATCGTCCCGGAGCCAATCGCTGAGAAATCGACCGTTACAGCGCAACGGCTAACGGCCGAAGCGACCAGGGCAAAGCCAAGCTTTGGCCATCTGTTCCGTAAAACGAACATTAATCCACCACAGGAAGCACAGCGTACCGACCTGGTACAGCTATTGAAGGCCATCAGCCGATGCCATTGATCTGCATAACCTCTCCCAAGGGCGGCGTCGGTAAGACGACCCTGGCTGCCAATCTCGCCTTTGCCTTGCAGCGTCTTGGTCATCCGGTAGTCGTCATCGATTTCGACGTGCAGAACGCGCTTCGCCTGCACCTGGGCGTCCCGCTCAGTGACGATCGCGGCTACGTCGCTCACGCGCCTCACCAGCCCAACTGGAGCCGGCTCAGCCTGACCACGCAGAGCGGGATTCGCGTGCTGCCTTATGGCGATTGTTCGGCGGACGCCACGCAGCTGTTCGAACGGCATCTGCGCGAAGACCCCAATGTGCTCGCCGAAGGGCTGCGTGATTTTCTGGCGGTTCCCGGCTTGATGGTGATTGCGGATACGCCTCCGGGGCCGACCGCTGCGCTCGATGCGCTCGATCGCATCGCCGATTACCGAATCGCTGTATTGCTGGCGGATTCGGGATCGATCTCTCAGCTGCCGAAGATTGAGCAGGGCGACTTCTACCATTATTCGCGCAACGACCTGGGCTCGGTTGGTTACGTCATCAATCAGGTGGACCGGCGCCGACGGCTCAATCAGGACATCACCGAGTTTCTTCGCGCGAGGCTCGGCAGCCAGGTGCTGGGCATGGTCCACCGTGACGAGGCGCTCGCCGAAGCCCTCGCGACGCAGCAAACCGTCTTTACCTTCGAGCCGGCAGCGGCGTCAGCGCACGACATCGACCAGATAGCTCGTCGTCTGGCGCAACGACTCGAGCACAGCCAGGCCCACCATCAGGCTCACCGGAACTAACCCATGTCAAACAAAGTTGGCCTGGCCAGGCAAGTCTTGGCCAACCTGGTGCTGTGCTGCTCGCTCGCCGCTCTAGGGCTGGTCGTCGTCGTTCCGATGGCGTTGGAAATGCAGGCCCTGCTGATGGTCACCACCATCGGTGCCGCGCTCGTGCTGAGCAGGATGCGCAGCCGCTTGATGACCTTGGTGATGATCGTCATTTCTGTCACCGTCTCGCTGCGCTACATGTACTGGCGAACGACCGAAACGCTGGTGTTCGGCAACGGGCTCGAAACCTTTCTCGGATTCGGTCTCTACCTGGCCGAGATCTACACCTTGGTCATCCTGATCCTCGGCTACATCCAGACCGCCTGGCCGCTGGAACGCCGCATCGCGCCGTTGCCGGAGGACATTTCGCGCTGGCCGACCGTCGACGTCTATATCCCCACCTACAACGAGAGCCTGAGCGTCGTTCAGGACACCGTGCTCGCGGCGCAAAATCTCGCGTACCCGCGTGACAAGCTGAGCATCTACATTCTCGACGACGGCAAGCGCCCAGAATTCGGCGCTTTCGCCGCGGCGGCCGGTGTCGGTTATATCGCGCGCTCCGACAACAATCATGCGAAGGCGGGCAACCTGAATCACGCCATGGCCAAGACCAGCGGCGAGCTGATCTGCATCTTCGATTGCGATCACGTGGCAACGCAGATTTTCCTGCAGGCCACCGTTGGCGCATTTCTGGACGATCCGAAGCTGGCCTTGATCCAGACGCCGCACCATTTCTATTCCCCGGACCCGTTCGAGCGGAACCTGTCGGTTGGGCGCAAGGTGCCCAACGAGGGCGAGCTCTTTTACGGCCCTGTGCAAAAGGGCAACGACTTCTGGAACGCCACCTTCTTCTGCGGCTCCTGTGCCGTCATCCGCCGCCAAGCGCTGGAAGACACCAAGGGGTTCGCGGTGGAAACCGTCACCGAAGACGCCCATACGGCGCTCAAACTCCAGCGCAAGGGCTGGAATACCGCATTTCTCGGCATACCGCTCGCAGCGGGGTTGGCGACCGAGCGTCTGGTCTTGCACGTAGGACAACGCATTCGCTGGGCGCGCGGCATGACTCAGATCATGCGCCTGGACAACCCGCTGCTGGGGCGCGGCTTGTCGTTGCCGCAGCGGCTGTGCTACCTGAACGCCATGCTGCATTTCCAGTTCGCCCTGCCGCGCATCGTCTTCTTGACGGCGCCGCTCGCGTACCTGTTGCTGGACCAGAACATCATCTTTTCATCGGCCGCCGCCATTTTCGTCTATGCCTTGCCGCATCTGGCTGTCGCGATCATCACCAATACTCGGATCCAGGGTAAGCATCGCTACACCTTCTGGGGCGAGATCTACGAGACGGTGCTCTGCTTCCATATCGCCTTGCCGACCTTCGTCACGCTATTCAGTCCGAAGCGCGGCAAATTCAACGTGACGGATAAAGGCGATCTGCTGGACAAGGATTACTTCGATGCACGCATCGTGCGGCCTCATATCATCGTGGCCGCCGTGTTGCTGCTCGGGATCGTGCTCGGCTGCGTACGCTACTTCTGGCTCGCCACCATTGCGCCGAACCCCTACGTCCTGGCGCTGAACATCGCCTGGGCGCTGTTCAGTCTGGTGTTGTTGTGCGCGGCCATAGCGGTCGCTCACGAAAAGCGGCAGGTCCGGGAAACGATTCGGATCGACATCCGCTTGCCGGTCGTGCTGCATCTGGACAATGGCCGCACGCTGCAGACCACGACCCAAGATATATCAATGGGCGGCATGCGCCTGACATTGCCGACCGACGCGATGCTCACCGAGGTGGTCGAATATGCCGAAATCACCTATGGCGAGCGGTCGCAAATCTTCGAGGTGAAGGTCTCCGGAGCGGAGCCCGGTGTCCTGCGCCTCAACTTCCAGGCGCCTGGAATCGCTCAGCGCCGCGAACTGGTTCGTATCATTATGGGCCGTGCGGACGCATGGCTACCGCTCGCTTCGCCGTCGAGAGATAAACCGCTGCGCTCGCTGGTTCTGGTGGTGCGAACCGCGCTTTCGCCCTTGCTCCGACGCCGCAAGAAATATGCTTCGAGCAAAACCCCCGAGCGGCCCGCAGTGAATATCGCCATGGTGCTGGTCGGCGCGTGCATGGCGGCAGCGGTGGCACTGCCGAACACCACCCGCGCGCAAGTCGCGCCGTTGCCCGATCTTCCCGCGCCGCAGGTCGAAGCTGTCGAAGAGCCTGTGCCATCGCTGTTCAGCGTACCGACGCGGGTAGAAACGCTGACGTTCGGCAAACTGGGCTTTGCCAGCGACCCCTCCATTCGCGGGATGCGCGGTGAGTTGAACGTTCCGTTTTCCGTCAGCCAGCAGGATCTGGTCACCGCCGCGCGCTTGAAGCTCACCATGAGCCACTCGGACCAGCTGCTGCCGGAAACCAGTGATTTGGAAGTCCTGCTCAACGGCGAATTGATCCAGCGCGTTGCGCTCACGCCGGATACCGCGTCCGGTCAGAGCCTCGAAGTGCCGCTCGATCCGATGATGATGCTGCCCTACAACCGTTTGATTTTTCGCCTGCGCGCCCATTATTCGGATCAGTGCGAGAACCCGTTCAACCCGGCGCTTTGGGCGACGCTCAGCCGTAGCTCGGCGATCGAGCTGGCCACGCAACCTCTGCCGATGGTCAACGACCTGGCCACGTTGCCGCAGCCGTTCTTCGACCCTGCTAGCCAGGGCATCGTCACGCTGCCGTTCATTTTCGGCGCCGAGCCGAGTGCCTCCATGGCCGAAAGCGCCGCGGCGGTCGCTTCGTATTTCGGTGCGCAAGCTGGCTACCGCAGCGCGCGTTTTCCCGTCTATTACGGTGAGTTGCCGCCCACCAACGCCATCCTGATCGCAACGGCCGACTCGCTACCCGACGGGCTCGAACTGCCGGTGATCGAAGGCCCGACGCTGGCGGTGATCGACAATCCCAGCCAGCCTCTCTCCAAGCTGCTTTTGGTGTTGGGACGCGACGCCAACGAACTGAAAGCCGCCGTCGACGTGCTGACGTTGCAGAGCCACGGGCTGAAGGGCGATCACGCACGGGTGCAGGCGCGTCCGGTTGCGCCGAGAGTGCCGTTCGATGCGCCCGCTTGGTTGCGCACGGACGAGCCGGTACCGCTGGCGCAACTGACCGAGGAGGGCGCGCTGACCAGCACCAGCCTGATGCCTGGGCAGATGACCATCGACTTCCGCGCGGCGCCCGACACCTTTGTTTGGCGCAACGGCAATATCCCGTTGCGCCTGCATTACCGCTTCCCCGAGGGCGAGTGGTTCGATGCCTCGAAGTCGCGCCTCGACATCGCCCTGAACGACAACTACCTGACCTCGCTGCCGGTGCTCAAACCCGGGCTGTTGGAAAAGGCCAAACAGCGGCTTGGCTATCCCTCGCGACTCGAGGAAATCGTAGTGCCGATTCCCGCCTATCTGATCTATGGGCAGAACCGGCTCGATTTCTATTTCAATCTTGATTACGGCGACACCTCGGAGTGCGGTATCAGCCTGCCGGACGCCGCCTATTCGGCCATCGAGGGCGACTCGATGATCGATCTTTCCAAGACCTACCATTTCGCGCAGCTGCCCAACCTCTCCTTCTTCGTGGGCGCGGGTTTTCCGTTCACGCGCATGGCCGACCTGTCCGAGACCCTGGCGATCTTGCCGAAATCGCCTGCGGCTTCCGAGTTGCAAGCGCTGTTGGAGCTGGCCGGCCGCTTTGGCAATGCCAGCGGCTATCCGGCGCGAGGCATGCGCGTGCAGCTCGGCAGCCAGCTGAGCGACGCGATGGAGGGTAAGGATCTGCTGGTGGTCGGCCAGATCGGCGCGCGGCTCGAAATCGACCCGCTGCTGGCGAAGTCGTCGTTTCGTCGCGAAGACGCGCATTTGCGGGTGCGGGCGCAGGACCCGCTGGAACGCGCGATCACCCTGGCCAAGGGCGATTGGGGCCGGGAAACCGATGCCGCCGATCGGACGCTCTCCGGTTATCAGAGTTTTCAAGGGCTGCTCAGCACCGCATCGCCGGTAGATGACACGCGGATCATGGTCATGCTGCTGGCGAGCCGTCAGGAGTGGCTGCCGGAAGCGGTGCAGCGGCTCGAAAATGCCCAGCTGAACACGGATATCCGGGGCGATCTCGCCGTGTTCGAAAGCAACAATCGGGTGATGAGCTACCGGGTCGGCCAGCAGCTCACCTACGGCACGCTTCCCCTGAACAAATACGCGCGCTGGCTGTTCAGCGAACGTCCGTTTCTGTTGATGTTCATGCTACTGATCGCCGCTGCTGTGGCTGCTGCATGTCTCTATCCTTTGCTGCGCGCCCGTGCGGCCCGCCGGGAGCAATCACGATGAGTCGATTCCGGCCACGTCCGCTGTCCCTTGCCATCTTCTGCAGCTTGCTCCCGGCGCTGGGCTGGACCCAGACCGCGCCGGCGCCGAGCGATGGCTTTTCTGTGCTGATGCAGCAGGCCGATCTCTGGCACGAACGCAATCGACTGGAAATGGCGCGTCAGGTGCTAGATCGCGCGCTGCTGGTGCGCCCGAACGCCGAAGAAGCGCTTTATCGCATGGCGCTCTACGCGCAAGACAAACAGGCGCGGGAACAATGGATCCAGCGACTCCGAGCGGCCAATCCCGATAGCCATTATCTGGCCAGTCTGAAAAGTGCCGACCGCCGCGCACAGATAGACGACCGGGCACTCGCTGCGGTGCGCCAATTGGCAAGCCGTGGCCGTACGCAGGAAGCGATCAAGGGATACCGCGCATTGCTGAACGACAGCATGCCGTCGCCGGATCTTGCTTCGGAGTACTACCAGACCCTCGCCGGCGATGCGGCATCCTGGAAGGAAGGTGTGGAAGGCCTGAAGCGCTTGGCCGAGGATCAGCCCACCGATGCCGGCGTGCAGCTCGCCTACGCTCGGGCGCTGACCTATCGTGAGGAGACTCGCCGTCAAGGCATTGAGCGGCTCGCCGAGCTTGCGCCGTCCTCTGCGGCGGCGAGCGGCGCCTGGCGTCAGGCGCTGCTCTGGCTTTCGCCGACCGAAGCGGACCGCGCACGCTACGATCAGTACATGGCGGCCAACCCACAAGATCAGGAAATTGGCCAGCAGTACGAAGCGGCCATGGCCCAGGTCCAGACGGCCAAGCAGGGTCAGGAGCGGGGCGCGGGCTTCACTGCGTTGCGCAAGGGTGAGACCGGCACCGCGCTGGCGAACTTCAGGGCGGCGATCAGCAAGAACCCCAAGGACGCCGACGCGTGGGGCGGGTTAGGCGTCGTGCAGCTGCGCAATCAGCAGTACGCTCAAGCCGCCGCGAGCTTGAACAAGGCTATCGAGCTGGCGCCCAAGAAAAAGCAACAATGGGGCGCTGCCCTGCGTGATGCGAATTTCTACAGTCGGCTGGCCGATGCACGCAAAGCACGCGATACAGGCGACATCGCGGCAGCCGAAAAACAGGTCAAACAGCTGAACCCAGGCACTGCGGATCAGCGCAGGACGGCGAATCTGCTTTTGGGCGAGTTGCTCTTGCGCGATGAACGGCCGGCCGAGGCCGAGGCGGTCTATCGGCAAATTCTGCAGGCTTCGCCGAACGACTCCGCGAGCCAGCTCGGCTTGTACAACAGCCTGCTAGGCCAGCGGAACATCCAGGGCGCCGCGCAACTGCTGCGCAGCACGCCAGAGCTGGCCAAGCAGAGTCTGGTTTCGGTTGAGCGGCTGGAGGCCCAGGCGCTGCGCGAACGCGGCGAAGCGCTGGCAAAAAACGGCGATATCGACGGCGCGGCTCAACTCTACGCCGAGGCGCTGGCGATGGCGCCCGCCGACCCCTGGGTTCGGCTGGCCTATGCGCGTTTGCTGAACGCGCAGGGCGAAGCCGAACAGGCCGAGCGGATGATGGCGCCACTGGGCCAGCGACCCGACGCCGAATCGCGCCACGCAGCGGCGCTGCTGGCGAGCGAGCAATCGCGTTGGGACGAGGCGTCCGAATTGCTCGCCAAGGTTCCGCCCGCGCAGCAGACCCTGGAACTGCGCGAGCTGCAGCAACGCGTGGCGATCAACGAGCGCATCGCCACCGCACGCCAGCAGGCGAGCACCGGCAACCCGGTCGTCGCTCGCCAGGCGCTGCGTGAGCTTTACGACAATGCGCCAAGTGATCTGGCGGCCCGAGGACGGATTGCCGAGGCACTTGCCGATCTCGGCGAGCCGGGGCTGGCCTTGAGTCTGGTGCGTGACGATCTGTCCGATACCGTTGACGGGCCGGTGCAGGGATACCTGGGCCATCTCGCCGTGCTGGGCAAGACCGGGCAGAGCGCCGAGGCCGATGTGCTGATGAGAAGGCTCGCCCAGCGCGGTGAGCTCAGTGCGCAAGACCAGGTCGGCATCGACCGGCTACGCGACGGGCTGGCCATTACCCAGGCCGATAATCAACGGCTGCAAGGCGACTTCGCCGGCGCCTACGACACCTTGATGGCGCGCATAAATGTCTCGCCGGCTAACGACGAGCTGCTGCTGGCCATGGGGCGGTTGTACAACGACGGCAAGATGTACCCAGCGGCGGCGAGTGTGTACGACCACGTTCTGCAGCGCCAGCCGAACCACGCGGAGGCCATCGAAGGCGGCGTCAACGCGGCGCTTGGCAACAAGCAGCCCGACCGCGCCCATGCGTTGCTGGCGTCCGCCACCGGCATGGACGAACCGCGCCGGCTGTTCCTGCGTGCCCGCGTTGCCCAGGCCAAGGGGCAGCACCAGCAGGCGCGCATCCTGCTGGAAAACGCTCAGCGGCAGCAACAACAGCGGCTGGCGGGGCAGGGCTCGTTGCTACTGGCTCACGGCGCACGGCCATTCGTCCAGATCAACCCCTTCCGCAAGGCCAGCGATTCTTCAGCCTATTCGGTGGCGGCAGCCGACAGCGCACCGCCCGCTTACCTGCAGCGCCAGCCGTTCGCCAGTGCCGCGCAGCCAGCGCCGGTGGGCGACCCGCTGCTACGCGATATCGGCAACGCCCTTGCACAAGTGAGCGAGCAGACCGCGTCGTTCGTGTCCGTCGGTGGCCAGCTGCGCGCCCGCGATGGCGAGGCCGGTCTGAGCAAACTCACCGAATTTTCGGCTCCGATGACGCTGTCCACCGTGCCGCTGGAATCGGGGCGGCTGGAAGTGACGGCGACTCCGGTGAGCCTTAGCGCGGGCACGGCCAGCGATTCGGCGGCGACTCGCTTCGGCAGTCACGCTATACCGGCGGGCGCCGTCAACGTCTTGGCCGATGGGTTTCGCTTAGGCGTGGAAACCCATTACCAAAGCGAGCTACAGAGGATTGCAGTTGAAGAGCAGCGCTCACCTAACGCCTTAGAGCGTGTCAGCCTCCTTCAGAGCAGTCGTAAATTGATCGCGGCGGGTATTGAACAAGGGCTGATCGATGAAGGGTTGTCAGCTGAGGACGCAGCGAAGGTAAGCGACAACCTCATCTCTAATACCCCAGGCAAGCTGCTCGACAGCTACAAGCCCGGCTCGCAGAACGAGGCCGGCGTCGCCCTCAATCTGGCCTACAAGGGCGATCTGATTAGTGCGGACATCGGCACCACGCCGCTGGGCTTCAGCCAGACCAATATCGTCGGCGGGATCAAGGTATCGCCGAAGCTGGGCCAGAATGGCCGGTTGGACATCGACGTACATCGCCGGGCCGTCACCGACAGCCTGCTGTCCTACGCGGGTTCGAAAGACCCGCTGACCGGCAAGGAGTGGGGGGCCGTAACGCGCACCGGCGCCGGCGTGCAGTACAGCTACGATAATGGTAGCTCCGGCTTTTACGTTGGCGGTAAGGCTGATCGTTATGTCGGGAAAAATGTCGAGGGCAACACGGGTCTGGGTTTCAACAGCGGTATCTATGTGAGGCCGATTCAGGAGCAGGACCGCCAGCTGCAGGTGGGGATCGGCCTCGACTGGATGAGCTTCGACAAGAACCTCAGCTACTACACCTCGGGCCATGGGGGCTACTTCAGCCCGGAAAACTACGTGGGCGTTTCGCTGCCGGTGCAGTGGACACAGTCGTTCGGCAAGCGCTGGGATATGCAGGTCGGCGGCGCGCTGGGTTATCAGTCTTATACCCAGGACAGCGCCGATTATTTTCCGAACGACTCAGAAATGCAGGATGCGCTGGAGGGATTGCAGTCGGCTCAGTCAGTACTTAATGAATACGTTACCGATAAGAGTACGTCGATACAGAGCCGCTACAGTGCGCAGAGCGAAAGCGGCATGGCGGTCAACCTGCGCGGCAAGCTCGAATACAAACTCGGCGATCAGACCAAGGTTGGCGGCGCCCTGGGCTATGACAGTTTCGGTGAGTACAAAGAGACCACCGGCTCGATCTACATCAAACACAACCTGGAGAAACTGCCTTGACCTCGGCTAACTCAATCGAAACGCGCAGCCTGGCGTACCTGGCCAAGCAGCGCGGCAGTGCCCAGGGCCTTCCGATGCTGCAGGCACTGGTGGGAGAAATGTTCGATTCGGCGGGCGAGCACGATGGTTGTGCGTTCATGCGCCATGTGGGCCGCCGTATGGCCAACGAACTTGGACCGCCGAGCGCGAGCACGCTCGAAGCGCTCGAAGAGGCCATCAACAACCAGTGGCTCGGCATGGACTGGGGCTGGGTGACCCTGACTACCGATAACCGAAGCCTGACGCTGACCCACGGCGCCTATCCCGGTGCGGGCGACGACTCCGCTCAATGGCAAGCAGCGATGGCGGCGTTGCTGGAAGGCCTGTATGAGGCCTGGCTGGTGGTGCTCGGTGAAGGTGCGCCGTTGAAGGTTAGCTGTACGGAACAGGTCGATATGGCATTGGTGTTCCGCTGCCATGGCGCCTAGCCGCTTGGTTAGAGGGCTGTTGCTCGGCGTCAGTCTGTGTTGCTCCCTGGCTTATGGCGCGCCAGAAAAGCTCTGCCCGGCAGATTGGAACCAGTACCGCCAACGCTTCATGGCTCCCGACGGGCGCATCGAAGATACCGGTAACGGCAATATCAGCCACTCCGAAGGACAAGGCTGGGGCATGCTGTTTGCCGTTGCCGCAGATGACCGGGCAGCCTTCGACAGCCTCTGGCGCTGGACCGATTCGACGCTTCGTCGCCAGGATGTTGCGCTTTTTGCGTGGCGCTACGATCCGAACGGAACGCCGCCCATCGCGGATCTCAACGACGCCAGCGATGGCGATTTGCTGATTGCCTGGGCGTTGCTACGCGCGGGCCAGCGCTGGGGGGATGCCGAGCTACTGCTGAGGTCGGCTGAAATTCGTGAGGCGGTTGCCCAGCGATTGGTCAGGCGTATTCAAGGCTACACCACGCTTCTGGCTGGAATCGAGGGGTTCGACCAACCCGCTGGAACGATCATCAACCTCTCCTATCTGGTCATACCAGCGTTCGTCGAATTCGACCGCATCGACCATCGGGGACCTTGGAAAGACCTGCTCAACGATGCACCGCGGTTGCTCAAGTTGGCTCGGTTCGGGAAATACGACCTGCCGCCGGATTGGATGCTGTTGCCAGATCGGGGCCGGCCTTATCCGGCCAACGGCTGGCCTGCGCGCTTCGGCTTCGATGCGGTGCGAATCCCGCTGTACTACCGCTGGGGCGGCGCGGATGCGAAGGTACCCGACCTGCTCAAGCCGTTCGACCGCTTCTGGCGCAGCGAAGGCAAACAGCGGCCACCGGCATGGATAAACCTCGACGATGGGTCGGTCGCGCCGTATCCGGTATCCACGGGCGTGGCGGCCATTCATGCTTATCTGACAGGCGCGCCCGGACCTGCATCTCCGGTAGGCACGGAAGACTACTATTCGGCGTCCTTGTATCTGCTTGCGCAACTGGCCAGCGGTGGCTGTGCTGGCCCCTAACGGGCGGGGTGCTTAGCTGCCAGGCTGATCATCAGCCGGCCAGCCATCCCGGTATCCGCCGCTCCAGGTAATAGCGCGGCCTGATCGGCGAGCCTTCGACGAAGCCGACATGACCGCCGCTGCGGTGTAGTTCCAATGTCGTGGTTGTCGAGAGCTCGGCCGCGTCGGGCACGCTGTGGCGGAACACGAAGGGGTCGTCCTCGGCCTGAATCAGCAGCGTTGGGATGCGGATATCTGGTAGGAAATAGCGACTGGAAGCGCGCCGGTAGTAGTCGCTGGCATCGCTATAGCCGTGTAACGGCGCGGTGAAGCGGCCGTCGAAATCCCAGAAGGTGCGCATGCCTCGCAACGAACCGAGGCGTTGGAGCGTCGATAGATGTTCGGCGTTGCCTAGGCTGGTAAAGAGGCGCTGTTTATCCTTCACATACGCCACCATCTCACGCATGAAATGCGCCTGGTACACGCGCGAAAAGCCGGTGCCGATGCGGTCGGCGCACTGGTCCAGCCGGAACGGCACAGAAACCGCCACGGCTTTGTGCAGCGGCGTCGTGCTTCCGGTTTCGCCGAGATACTTGAGCAGCACGTTGCCGCCCAATGAATAGCCGACTGCATGGAGCGGCGCCATTGGCCGCGTGGCCTGCAGATGGGCAATGACTTCGGTCAGGTCGTCGCTGGCGCCGGAGTGATAGGCGCGTGGCAGCAGGTTCGGCTCGCCGGAACAGCCGCGCCAGTTGACGGCGACGCTGGCCCAGTTCCGCTCGGCCAGTTGCCGCTGTAGGCCCAGCACATAGTGCGAGTTGGACGAGCCGGTCAGGCCGTGCAGGATCAGCACCAGAGGCGCCGTCGGATCGTGTGGGCCATGCCAGTCGAGGTCGATGAAGTCGCCATCGGCCAGCCACAGGCGCTCGCGCTGGCGAGATAGTTTGGTGGCGCGACGGCAGAAGGGGTTCCATAGCGTCTGCAGATGGCCGCCCGGCAGCCATCGGGCCGGCGTAAAGGTTTCGTCGCTGGCGGTACAGCAGCTGGTGTGCGGGTGCGTGGTGGTCATGCTCGGGTGCGACAGATGGAGATAACGATCAGCCAGTTCAGGCGTTGCGCTCCCATAGCGCGTAATGCACCGTGCCGGCCTTCTTTTCCCGGTGCAGCCGCCAGTTGCCGGGCAGGCCGAGGCTCGATGGCACGGCTTCGCTTTCGGTATAGACCCAGGCGTGGTCGGCTAGCCAACCTTTGTTTTCCAGCAGCTCGCACGCTGGTTGCAGCAGGTTCTTGTTGAACGGCGGGTCGAGGAACACCAGGTCGAAGGGCGTTGGCGACTGGGTTTCCAGATAGCGCAGGGCATCGCTCTGCAGCAGCTGACCCTGCCCGCACTTGAGCGTATCCAGATGCTTGCGCAGGCTGGCGATGGCGTTGGCATTCACGTCCAGCGCCAATGCCATGCTGGCGCCGCGCGACAAGGCTTCGAGATAGAGCGCGCCGCTGCCGGTGAACGGATCGAGCACGCGGGCACCGGACATATAAGGCGCGAGCCAGTTGAACAGCGTTTCGCGTACCCGGTCCGGCGTTGGGCGCAGGCCTTCGGCGTCAGGGAAGGCGAAGCGCCGGCTGCGCCACTCGCCGCCGATGATGCGCAGCTGGCCCTGGCCACCGTGGGCGGAAGGGCGAATGGGTGGGTTGGCCATCAATGCTCCGGAACGCTGCTGGGTTGTTCGAGGGGCTTGTCGCTCGGTGGCGGCAATGGTTTCTGCTCGGCCTCCGGACCCGCCGTGACGATGACGAAGCCGTCTGGGTCGAGATGCTTGTTCATCGCCACCTTGACGTCTTCGACCGACAGCGCCTGGACCTGTTGCATGAAGTCTACGAGATAGGTCAGCGGCAGGTCGTAGAAGCCGATGCTGCCCAGCTGGCCAACGATGTCGGCGTTGCTGGCGGTGGACAACGGGAAGCTGCCGGCGACCTCGCGCTTGCTGCGCTCCAGCTCGGCTTGGGTCGGGCCGTCTTCGAGGAACTGCGCGACCAGTTGCTGCACCAGCTGCAGAGTGCCATCGGCCAGTTCGGCGCGAGTCTGCAGGTTGATCATGAAGGGGCCGTTGGTCTGCATGGGGCTAAAACCGGAATAGACGCCGTAGGTCAGGCCGCGCTTTTCACGCACCTCTTCCATCAGCCGGGTCCCGAAGCCGCCGCCGCCAAGAATCTGGTTGCCCAGGTAAAGCGCGGCGTAGTCTGGATGGCCACGGGGAATACCGAGTTGCGCCAGCAGCAAATGGGTCTGGTTTGACGGAAAGTCGATGTGCTCGTGCGTGGCTGCAGGAGGCTGCGGCGCGGGCGGTGGCGGCAACGCGGCGCCTTGGGGTAGGGCGGCGGACACCTGCGCGGCGATCGCCTCGGCCTCTTCGCGGCTCAGGTCGCCGACCAGCGCGATCACCACATTGCCGGCGGTGTAGGCCTTGGCGTGGAAGTCGCGCAGCTGCGCGGCGTCGATGCCGGGAATGGATTCAGGCGTGCCTTCGCTGGGATGCGCGTAGGGATGGTCCTGGTACAGCTGCTCGAACAGCTCCAGGCTGGCCAGCTTGCCGGGGTTCTGCTTCTGGAACTCGAAGCCGGTCAGGACCTGGTTTTTGATGCGTTGCAGCGCATCCTCGGGGAAGGTCGGCTGGCCGACCACCTGGCTGAACAGTTCCAGCGCTGGCAGGCGTTTGTCTGCGGCGCTCAGGCTGCGCAGGCTGGCGATGGCCATGTCGCGGTAGGAACCGTTGCCGAAGTCGGCACCCAGGTCTTCGAAGCCTTCGGCAATGGCGGTGACATCCTTGCCCTCGATGCCTTCGTTGAGCATGGCGTTGGTCAGCATCGCCAGGCCGGGCGTGGCGCCGTCCTGGCTGCTGCCGGCGGCGAAGGTCAGGCGCAGGTCAAACATCGGCAGCTGACGGGCTTCGACGAACAGCACCTTGGCGCCGCCTTCGGTCTGCCAGCTCTGGATGTCCAGCTCGCGACGCGGTAATGGCTGGTCGCCCAGTTCGGCAAGCGACTCCAGGCGGGTTTCGTCCTGCGCGGCATTGGCGATGGCCTGGCCGGATTCAGCGGGTGTCGCGACGTTCTTCGCCGGAGGGATGACCGCGGCGGTATCGCCGGTTTCGCTGTCGCAGGCGGCCAGGCCCAGGGTGCCGAGCAGGATCAGGCCGAGCAGGCCGCGACGCAATAGGGTGCGATCACTCATCGCGGGTCTCCTTGGGCAGAACATGGGCCACGCTCAGGCGCGAGCGGGTGAAGTAGGTACGGGCGGCCTGCTGGATGTCTTCCGGCGTCACCGCCTCCAGGGCGCTGAGTTCCCCGTCCATCAGGTGCCAGGACAGGCCCACAGTTTCCAGCATGCCAATGGTGGTGGCTTGCTGAGTGATGGAATCGCGTTCGTAGACCAAGCCGGCGATGACCTGGGCGCGGACTCGCTCGAGCTCTTCTGCCGTAGGGGCGGTCTGCTTGAGCTGTTCGAGCTGCTGCCAAAGACCCGCCTCCACTTCTTCCAGCGTGCGGCCCTTCTGCATGTTGGGCGCGGCGCTGAGGACGAACAGGCTGTCGCCGCGGGCATGGGCGTTGTACCAGGCCGAGGCGCTGGTCACCAATTCTTCGCCGCGCTCCAGTTGCCTGGGCAGGCGGGCGCTGTAGCCGCCGTCGAGCAACGCAGTGATCAGGCGCAGCGCATGGATCTGCCGAGGATTGTCTGTTTCAGTGGCCAGGCTGGCCGTGTTGAACGCCATCAGCAGGCTCGGCACCTGGGTGTTGAGGTGCAGGGTCAGGCGGCGCTCACCGGGTTCGTCCAGCTCCAGCGGACGTTTGGCGCTGGGGATCGGGCGCTTTTCGATCGGGCCGAAATAGCGCTCGGCTAGGGTTCTGACTTCATCAAGCGTCACGTCGCCGACCACCACCAGGGTGGCATTGTTAGGCGCGTACCAGGCCTCGTACCAAGCGCGTAGCTCCTCGACAGTCATGCGTTCGAGGTCATCCATCCAGCCGATGGTCGGGGTGTGATAGCCGCTGGCGGGGTAGGCCATGGCTTTGAAACGCTCGTAGGCGAGCGAGCTGGGCTTGTCGTCGGTGCGCAGCCGGCGTTCTTCCTTGATGACCTCGATCTCGCGAGCGAATTCGTCGGCCGGCAGCTTGAGGCTGGCCAGGCGGTCGGCCTCCAGCTCGAAGGCCACCGCCAGGCGATCACGCGCCAGCACTTGGTAATAGGCGGTGTAGTCGTCGCTGGTGAAGGCGTTCTCTTCGGCGCCAAGCTCGCGCAGGATGCGCGAAGCCTCGCCGGCGCCGAGCTTGCGGCTGCCCTTGAACATCATGTGTTCCAGCGCGTGGGAAAGGCCGGTCTGCCCGGGGGATTCATAGCTGGAGCCGACCTTGTACCAGAGCTGGGATACAACCACAGGTGCGCGATGGTCCTCGCGGACGATGACCTTGAGACCGTTGTCCAGAAAGAATTCGTGGGTTGGCTGAGCGTCGGCTGCGGTGACCAGCGGCAAGTAAAGAGCGGCGAGTAGCAGAGCGGCGGCGCGTCGTAGCATCGGAGACATAGGGAAAGACTCGTTCAGGAATGAATCCCGCCGGGTGGCGTTGGCAGGCGGAAACACGCGGGGCATGGTACTGGCGCGCCGTGATCGGGGCAAAGTGTCAGCAGATTCGAACTGCGTCGCGATGTTCCAGGTCCGATGGCCACGCTTAGCGCAGTCGGTTGCGCGGTGCTAGGATAGCCCCCGTCTGGCCGGTGGCGTGGCCGCCGGCGTTTCGCCCTCTTGAGAAAATCTTCTCCATGTTTGGTTCCAACGACGATAAGAAGGCGCCGGCCGAGGCCGGCGAGAAGAAAGGCCTGTTCGGCTGGTTGCGCAAGAAGCCGCAGACCCCCACAGCCGAACCGCCGCCATCCGAGCCGCTGGAAGACAGCCAGCCGTTCGCCGATGAGCCCGATGAGCAGGCCAAAGAGCAGCTGATCGAGATCAAGAGCGAGCAGCCCGAGCCCGTCGCCGAGCCGGAAATCAAATCGGAAATCGTGCCGCAGCCCGAACCCGAGCCGGTAGCGCAACTCGACGAATCCATGGATGTGCCGGAAGCCCCGACTCTCGCTGAAATCGCCGTCGAGCCGGCACCGGTTCCCGTTGCGGAAGAAGTACCGGCCAAGCTGGGCTTCTTCGCTCGCCTCAAGCAGGGCCTGTCCAAGACCAGCGCCAGCATCGGCGAAGGTATGGCCAGCCTGTTCCTCGGCAAGAAGGCCATCGACGACGACCTGCTGGACGAGCTGGAAACCCGCCTGCTGACCGCCGATGTCGGCGTCGAAGCTACCACTGCAATCATGCAGAACCTTTCCCGCCGCGTCTCGCGCAAGGAACTGGCCGACAGCGGCGCGCTATACAAGGCGCTGCAGGAGGAGTTGGCCGACCTGCTCAAACCGGTCGAGCAGCCGCTGCGGATCGAGCCCGGCAAGCAGCCGTTCGTGATCCTGGTGGTCGGCGTCAACGGCGTCGGCAAGACCACCACCATCGGCAAGCTGGCCAAGAAGCTGCAGCTCGAAGGCAAGAAGGTCATGCTCGCCGCCGGCGATACCTTCCGCGCCGCCGCCGTGGAGCAGCTGCAGGTCTGGGGCGAGCGCAACAACATCGCGGTGATCGCCCAGCACACCGGCGCCGACTCCGCCTCGGTGATCTTCGATGCCGTGCAGGCTGCCAAGGCGCGTGGCGTCGACGTGCTGATCGCCGACACCGCCGGCCGCCTGCACACCAAGGACAACCTGATGGAGGAGCTGAAGAAGGTCCGCCGGGTCATGGGCAAGCTCGACGAGACGGCCCCGCACGAAGTGCTGCTGGTGCTCGACGCCGGCACCGGCCAGAACGCCATCAACCAGACCAAGCAGTTCAACCAGGCGGTGGAACTCACCGGCCTGGTGCTGACCAAGCTCGACGGCACCGCAAAGGGCGGGGTGATCTTCGCCCTGGCCAAGCAGTTCGGCACGCCGATCCGCTACATCGGAGTGGGCGAGGGCATCGACGACCTGCGCGCCTTCGAGGCCGACGCCTTCGTCAGCGCGCTGTTCGCCGAGAAAGGAACGAGCGCAGGTAATCCCCCGTCATGATTCGTTTCGATCAGGTCGGCAAGCGCTATCCCAACGGTCATGTCGGGCTGCACGAACTGTCCTTTCAGGTGCAGCGCGGCGAATTTCTGTTCGTCACCGGCCATTCCGGCGCCGGCAAGAGCACCCTGCTGCGGCTGCTGCTGGCCATGGAGCGGCCCACTAGCGGCAAGTTGCTGCTGGCCGGGCAGGATCTGTCGCGTATCAGCAATGCGCAGATTCCCTTTCTGCGTAGGCAGATCGGCGTGGTGTTCCAGAATCACCAGTTGCTGTTCGACCGCACTGTGTTCGAAAACGCCGCGCTGCCGCTGCAGATTCTGGGCTTGAATAAGCGCGAGATCGGCCAGCGGGTGATGACTGCGCTGGATCGCGTCAGCTTGAAGGACAAGGCATTGCAATATCCTTCGGACCTGTCCACCGGGCAGCAGCAGCGCGTCGGCATTGCCCGTGCTGTGGTGCATCGTCCGGCGCTGCTGCTGGCCGACGAACCCACCGGCAACCTGGACCCGCGTCTGGCGGCGGAGATCATGGGCGTCTTCGAGGACATCAACAAACTCGGCACCACCGTGCTGATCGCCAGTCATGACTTGGCGTTGATCGCCCGCATGCGCCACCGCATGCTCACCCTGCAGCGTGGCCGCCTGATCGGCGACGGGGAGGCCCCTCGATGAGCGCACCCGAGAACAATCCGAATCCGGCCGAACGCGCCGGCGGCGTGCGGAACAAGCCCGAGCAGCCGAGAGACGGTGAGCCGGATTTCAAAACGCTGTTCCACGCCTGGCTGGAAAGCCATCGCGCCAGCATGGTCGATAGCGTCGGCAGGCTGGTCAAGCAACCTATTGGAAGTTTTTTTACCTGTCTCGTCATGGCGGTTGCGTTGAGCCTGCCAATGGGGCTGGCGCTATTGTTGGACAATGTCGAGCGGCTCGGCGGGTCCTGGCAGCGTGCGGCGCAGATTTCGCTGTTCATGCAGCTAGACGTGGACGCGCAACAGGGCAGCGCATTGCGAGAGGAGATCCTTTCCATGCCGGACGTGTCGGAAGCCAGCTGGATCAGCCGTGAGCAGGCGTTGGAAGAATTTCAGCAGCTTTCGGGCCTTGGCGAGGCGCTACGTGAACTACCGGAAAACCCGCTGCCTGGCGTGATTCTGGTGACGCCCAGCGAAGTCGACCGTGACAATCTCGAAGCCTTGCGCCAACGCCTGGCGGAGCTGCCCGGGGTGGAGCAGGCGCAGCTGGATTTACTCTGGGTCGAGCGCCTGACGGCCATTCTGAAGCTGGGCGACCGCTTCGTCTTCGGCCTAACGCTGCTGCTCATCGCCACCCTGCTGCTGGTGATAGGCAACACCATCCGCCTGCATATCGAAAACCGCCGCACCGAGATCGAAGTGGTCAAGCTGGTCGGCGGAACCGACGGTTACGTACGACGGCCGTTCCTTTACATGGGCGCGCTGTACGGATTGGGTGCCGGGCTGATCGCTTGGCTGCTGCTGGCTTACGGGCTGGGCTGGCTGAACGAAGCGGTGGTAGGACTGGCCGGCCTGTATGGTAGCGATTTCGGTCTGGCCGGGGTGCCGGTCGAAGATGGTCTGTCGCTGGTGCTCGGCGCCTTGCTGCTGGGTTACATCGGTGCTTGGCTGGCGGTGGCGAGGCATTTGAGCGAACTGGCGCCGCGCTGATAACTTGTTGATCTATAGAGGTTTTATAGGGCTGTAAGGGAACTTTTCCATAGGCTTGCAGTCTGACCCGGCAGTGCTAAACTGCTGCAGCTTCATTATTGGAGGATCTGCATGACTACTAATCTGCAACCTGTTCAAGCCCTGGTCCCGGGAGGCAATCTCGAGGCCTACGTGCAGACGGTCAACAGCATCCCGCTGCTTACGGTCGAGCAGGAACGCGACCTGGCAGAGCGCCTGTTCTACCATCAGGATCTCGAGGCCGCACGTCAGATGGTGCTTGCCCACCTGCGATTCGTCGTCCATATCGCCCGTAGCTATTCCGGCTATGGGCTGGCCCAGTCCGACCTGATCCAGGAAGGCAATGTTGGCCTGATGAAAGCGGTCAAGCGTTTCAACCCGGAAATGGGTGTGCGCCTGGTGTCCTTTGCCGTGCACTGGATCAAGGCCGAGATTCACGAATTCATTTTGCGCAACTGGCGCATCGTCAAAGTCGCTACCACCAAGGCGCAGCGCAAGCTGTTCTTCAATCTGCGTAGTCAGAAGAAGCGCCTGGCATGGCTGAGCAACGAGGAAGTCGAGCGGGTTGCCGATAGCCTCGGTGTCGAAGCGCGCGAAGTACGGGAGATGGAGAGTCGCCTTACGGGTCACGATATGGCATTCGATCCGTCAGCCGATGCTGATGACGACAGCGCCTATCAGTCGCCAGCGCATTATCTTGAGGATCATCGTTACGATCCGGCGCGTCAGCTCGAAGATGCCGATTGGAGCGACAGTTCCAATTCCAGTCTGCACGAGGCGTTAGAAACGCTGGACGAGCGTAGCCGCGATATCCTTCAGCAGCGCTGGCTGAGCGAAGAGAAGGCCACGCTGCATGATCTGGCGGCCAAGTACAGCGTTTCAGCCGAGCGCATTCGCCAGCTGGAAAAGAACGCGATGAACAAGCTCAAGGGTTCCATTCAGGCTTGATCGTTCATGGCTGCCCCGAGGCGCTGCAACTGCAGCGCCTTTTTTATATCTGTCGAACCGGTACTTGCGTGTCCTTGACGCGGCTCATGGGCGATGTTGCGAGCGCTCCAGGCTGTCGGTAACCGCAATCAGCAGCTGTGCCGCGCTGATGGGTTTGTGTAGCCAGGTGATGCCGGTATCTGTATCGCTCTGCTCGAACCGACTGGCCGCCGTTATCACGATGATCGGCAGGGCCTGCGTGTTGGGGTTGGCGCGTACCTCGTCGATCAGCTCGCGTCCGCTTCCGTCGGGCAGGTGCCAGTCGAGTGTCATTGCCTCGTAGCGTACACCGGCGAGTTTGCTTCGTGCTGTGTGCAGACTTTGCACGCGATCAACTGCATAACCGGCATCGCGCAGCATCAGATGCAGCAGTCGACCGGTGTCCGGTTCGTCTTCGATTACCAGCAGCCGTGGTTGGCCCTGATCCACTGTTGAGGTGGCCGATTCGAGTACCGGCAATTCGCACCAGAAGGTTGTACCTTGACCTTGCTCGGTGTCGAAGCCGACCCGGCCGCCCATGCGCTCGATGAATTCCTTGGTAATGGTGAGCCCTAGGCCGGTACCGCCTCTCTGGCGACTGTCGGAAGCGTCTGCCTGGGCGAACTTCTCGAATACACGGTTCTGGAAGCTCGGTGGGATCCCCGGCCCCTGATCCGTGACATTGATGCGAACCTGGCCGGCTTCGGTCAGATTGCAGTGCAGGGTTACTTCGCCTCCTTCCGGGGTGTATTTGATCGCATTCGACAGAAAGTTGGTCAGCACCTGTTGCAGACGCAATCCATCGACCCAGACGTTGACCTTAGGGGCATCGCGTAATACGCAGTTCACGCCGAAATGAGCGGCAAAGGCCTGATTGCTGGCCAGGGCCTCTTCTAGCAGCCGGCACAGCGAGTGCTCGCGCATGTCGAAGGTCATCTTGCCTGCCGTGATCTTTTCCATGTCCAGCAGATCGTTGATCAGATGACCCAGGCGCAGGCTGTTGCGATGAGCGATCTCCAGCATCTGCACCATGCCCGGTGGAACGTCGCCCAGTGCGCCGCCGGTCACCAGGCCTAGGGCGCCGCTGATGGAGGTCAGCGGGGTGCGCAGCTCATGGCTTACGGTCGAGACGAATTCGTCCTTCATCTGCTCGATGCGTTTGTGTTCGGTCAGGTCCATCGTGGTGCCGCTGATGCGCAGCGGTTGACCGTTTCGGTCGCGTTGGATGTAGCCCCGGATCAAGACCGGAACCAGCTTGCCGTTCTTGTGCTGGAAACGCAGTTCGGTGGTGAAGTGATCGACCGCCGAGAGCATGGTCTGCGCCAGCCGTTTTTTTGCCGGAAGCAGGTCGTCAGGTGCCATGGCCCTTTCCCAAAGCTTCAGATCCGAATGCAGTTCGCCGGGACGATAGCCGAGCATGTGCCAGGCGCGTGGCGAGGCATAGAAGGTGCCGGCCTCCAGATTCAGATCCCAGAGCCCGTCGTTGCTGCCTTTGAGGGCAAGGCTCAGGCGCTCTTCGCTGAGCTGAAGGGCGCGTTTGTTCTCGCGGATATGTTCGGTCATCTGCCGGGCTAGCGCTTCGGCACGGCTGCGTCTGAGCGATAGCGAGGAGGTCAGGAAGAACAACAGCACGCTGAAGCCAAGGCCGAGCCCGATCACCAGCGCATCGTTGCCATGAAAGAAGGCATCGAACTCCGGCAGGCTTTGCAGATTCAGGGTCCATGTTTGCCCATACAGGTCCAGCCGCAGGGTCTGGCTGTATCGTGAGGCTTCGGCAGGCGGCAGATTGCGGCTGGCAAAAATGAGCTGCTCGGCCTGTTCTTGCGGGCCAGCATAGATGCGCAGACTGATGTTCGGATCGGCCACGCCGAGAATCCCGCGCATCAGGTCGTCCATCCGATAGGGACTGTAGACAAATCCACGCAGCGCCTGCATCCGCTTTTCCGGCGAATCGATGAGGACACCCTGACGGTACACCGGGACATACATCAGTACCCCGGCCTGCACCTCGCCATGGGTTTCCTGCCGCAGCTTGACCTTTCCGGTTAGCCGCGTCTGTCCCGTTTCGGCGGCTGTCGACATGGCCTGCCAGCGTACCGGTTCGGAGGACATGTCATAGCCGAATGCGGCGAGGTTGCGGTCAGCGAAGGGCTCGAGGTAGACGATGGGCGTATAAAGCGGCCGCTCCCCTGGCGGATGAATTTCATACTCGGCGAAACCTTCCTGACGAACGCCTTGAATATGGGCCGCGCGCTGCTCGGGCAGCACCGCCTTGGCGAAGCCTACGCCCTGGATGCCAGGATAGCGCTCGGCCAGTTGCAGACGTTCGTTGTAGAGGCGCCACTGCTCGCGTGAAATATCGCCGTTGCTGTCGAACAGGGCGGCGGCACCCAGCAGGATCTGCTCATGGTTGCTCAGCCGCTTGCCGATGGCTTCGGCGGTCTTTTCCGCCAGAAACTCGAATTGGGTGATGGCAGCGCGCGTTTCATTGCTGCGCAAGTGTTGCAGGATGACCAGCTGCACGAGCAGCGTGAACACCAGAACAAGCCAGGCAGCGCTGTTTCGCCAATTGAAGAATTGCCGCACCCCGGTGAGGGGCGCGCTGTTTCCGGTTGCGGTTGCGCTCATGCTATCGCTGCCGTGCGTTCAGAGGCGAATCGAGCGAGAGGTTACTGCATGGGCCCGTCTACCTGACAGCCTTCCCCTGCATCTCGCAACATGTCGGCTGCAGCTTACCCGTTGCGATGGCGTCATGCCATAACGCTCCGTCAGCCAGCTTCGGCGGCCCTTTTCCACGACGGCGGATCTCAGCGTGCGCCTGGCTCTTGCAGTCCGTCCAGGTAGTGACCGCCGCCTAACTGGCGAACCTGTTGGCGAATCCAGCCGGCACGCTGCCGGACGTGCGGACCGGGACGCCCGGCGTTCCACTCGCGCGGGTTGGGCAGCACGGCGGCCAGCTGGCTGGCCTGGGCGGCTGAGAGATTTGCAGCGCCAATCCCGAAATGATGCTGCGCAGCCGCTTCGGCGCCGAATATTCCGTCGCCCCATTCAACGCTATTCAGATAGATCTCCAGGATTCGCTCTTTCGACCACAGCAGCTCGATCCATCCGGTGAACCAGACCTCGAAGCCCTTGCGCACCCAGCTTCGCCCGGACCAGAGAAACAGATTCTTGGCCACCTGCTGGCTCAGCGTGCTGGCGCCGCGCAGCGAGCCGCCGCGCTCGTTATGCGCAAGTGCGGAGCGGATCGCTTCGACATCGAACCCCCAATGGTCAGCGAATTTCTGGTCCTCGGCAGCGATGACCGCCATCTTCAGATTGTCCGGCAAAGCAGTCCAGGGCCGCCAGGTGCGCTGCAAGTCGATGCTCTGGCCGCCCTCCCGCCAGGATTCCAGCTTGCGCTCGAACATGAGCGCGGTGAACGGCGGAGGAACCCAGCGCAGCACGAGGACCAGCAGCACGGACAGCGCGGCTAGCCAGAGCAACAGTTTGATGAGTCGGCGCAGCAGGGCTCGGAACATGTGGACATAGTCGCAACCAGAGGGAACGGGCATTATAGCGACCGCCATACACCCTGACCGGAAGCTGCCGAATGATTCGCGCCTATCTCCTGACTGCCGCCTTTTTTGGACTGACCGGTGTGGCGCTGGGCGCCTTCGCCGCGCATGGCTTGAAATCCCGCCTCGGCGCCGACTACCTCGCGGTATTCCAGACTGGCGTGCAGTACCAGCTGATTCACGCCCTGGCGTTGTTCGGGGTTGCGCTGCTCGCCCTGCATGCGCCGAGCCGCCTGCTGACTGCCGCGGGCGGTTTTTTCTCGCTCGGTGTCCTGTTGTTCTCCGGCAGTCTTTACCTGTTGACACTGACTGGCATGAGCAAGCTGGGCATCATCACGCCTATCGGCGGGACGGCATTTCTAGCGGGATGGCTCTGCTTGATGCTTGCAGCCTGGAATCTTCGCGGCTGAAAAACGGCCTTGTGATGGCAGATGAATGGCGGCGCTTGGCGCCTTGGTGCGCCGGGTTGATCGGGCTAGAATGCGGGCCCCTTGGCTATGGTGGCGATCACTATGCACATTCAGTTGAACGGCGAGCGCTACGAGCTCCCTGACGGTCAGTCGGTGGCCGATCTGCTGCAACGCCTGGAACTGACTGGGCGTCGGTTGGCGGTCGAGCTCAATCGCGACATCGTGCCGCGCAGCCAGCATGCCGCGACGGTCTTGGTCGAAGGTGATCAGGTCGAAGTCGTGCATGCCATTGGTGGCGGCTGACGAGCCCGCCTTGATATTCCCGGACGTCGCCCGTGCAGCGGCGTATTTCTCGCTTCATTAAGTCTGAACAGGATGGTCCCATGAGCCCAGTTCCGCACGACAAACCCTTTACGCTCGCAGGCCGCACCTATCAGTCGCGCTTGCTGGTGGGCACCGGCAAATACAAGGATCTCGACGAGACACGCGCCGCCATCGAGGCGTCCGGCGCTGAGATCGTCACCGTCGCGGTGCGCCGCACCAACATCGGCCAGAACCCGGGCGAGCCCAATCTGCTCGACGTCATCTCGCCGGATCGCTACACAATTCTGCCGAACACCGCCGGTTGCTATGACGCCGACGAGGCCGTGCGTACCTGCCGCCTGGCCCGCGAACTGCTGGACGGCCACAAGCTGGTCAAGCTGGAAGTATTGGCCGACCAGAAGACGTTGTTCCCCAACGTCATCGAAACCCTCAAGGCTGCCGAAGTGCTGGTCAAGGACGGCTTCGATGTGATGGTTTACACCAGCGACGATCCGATCATCGCGCGCCAACTGGCTGAGATCGGCTGCATTGCGGTGATGCCGCTGGCCGGGCTGATCGGCACTGGCCTTGGCATCTGCAACCCCTATAACCTGCGCATCATCCTCGAGGAAGCCAAGGTGCCGGTGCTGGTCGATGCCGGCGTCGGTACGGCGTCCGATGCGACCATCGCCATGGAGCTGGGCTGCGAGGCGGTGCTGATGAACAGCGCCATCGCCCATGCGCAGAATCCGGTGCTGATGGCTGAAGCCATGAAGTACGCGATTGACGCCGGGCGGCTGGCCTATCTGGCCGGACGCATGCCGAAGAAGCTGTATGCCAGCGCCTCTTCGCCCCTGGAAGGTCTGATCCGCTAATCCCCCCGTACTCCGCCGCGCACTTGCCTGATCGCGCGGCTTCTCTCCGCAGGTTCGTTCATGAGTGACACTTCTACCCCGGCCGACGGCCAACGGCGCATGCGCACCATCAAAAGCTTCGTGATGCGTGCCGGTCGTATGACCGAGGGCCAGCAGCGCGGTCTGGACCAGGGTTGGCCGCGATTCGGCCTGGAGTTGGCCGATGGTCCGCGCGATTTCGACCAGGTCTTCGGTCGTCAGGCGCCACGCACCTTTGAAATCGGTTTCGGCATGGGCCACTCGACACTGGAAATGGCGGCAGCTGCGCCTGAGCAGGATTTCATTGGGGTCGAGGTGCATTCGCCGGGCGTCGGCGCTCTGCTAAACGGGCTCCTGTCACAAAACCTGAATAACGTGCGGGTCTACAGTTGCGATGCGCTGGAAGTCCTGCGTGAATGCGTGCCCGACGCGACCCTGGACCGGGTACTGCTGTTTTTCCCCGACCCTTGGCATAAAAGCCGCCACCACAAGCGGCGCATCGTCCAGCCGGCATTCGCCGAATTGGTGCGGCAAAAGCTGAAGGTTGGTGGCGTCCTGCATATGGCAACCGATTGGCAAGCCTATGCCGAGCACATGCTCGAAGTCATGAGCGTCGCGCCTGGCTATCGCAACCAGGCGGCAAACGGGCAATACGTCGAGCGCCCACAGGAGCGCCCGACAACCAAGTTCGAGCGACGCGGTGAGCGCCTGGGCCATGGAGTCTGGGATCTCAAGTTCGAACGCATCGGCTGACCGCCAATACTAGAGCCGTATCAAACGGCCCACGGAAGAACTGACAAGAACGCAACGCCAGGAAGGCTCGATCTCCCCCAACACCTCATGAGAGCCCTGCCTGCTGGCAGAGGCCGTTACATGCGGCGCACCCGTTGCGCAGCAAGGAGCAAAGCGATGTACAGAAAATTCGGAATTCTGCTGCTGGCGGCCTGTGCCAGCCAGGCCCAGGCCAAGGTGGACGAGGCCCAGGCCGCCCGACTGGGTCAGGACCTTACCCCGCTGGGTGCTGAACGCGCCGCCAACGCCGCCGGCACGATTCCGGCCTGGACCGGTGGAGTCCAGGCGCCCGACAGCTACTCCGCCGGGATGCACCATCCTGATCCTTTCGCCGCTGATCCGGTGCTTTACCGGGTCGACAGCAGCAATGTCGCCGAATATGCCGCACTGCTGCCGGAAGGCCTCCGTGCGCTGGTCGAGCGGTATCCGGACTTTCATCTACGCGTGTTCCCATCACGCCGCAGCGCCTCGGCGCCACAGCGTATCTATGACGAGACGCGTGCCAATGCCGTCTCTGCCGAGCTGATCGCCAACGGCAACGGAATCAAGGGCGCCGCGTCCGGCATCCCCTTCCCGATACCGCAGGACGGTATGGAAGTGATCTGGAACCACGTCTTGCACTACAAAGGTGAGCAGACCCACATGGTCAATAACCAGGCCGTGGTGATCAACGGCAGGGCCAACCTCATCAAGCGGGACCGGCACATTTACTACGTCTACAACCGCGATGGTATGGATCAGGCGCAGTTGGACAACACGCTGCTCTATTACAAATACCGGGTCACCGCGCCTGCGAAGCTCTCCGGCACCTCGCTGGTCCTGCAGGACCCGTTGGATCAGGTGCTGGCGATCCGCAAGGCCTGGCGTTACAGTCCAAGCGACCGGCGCGTACGGCGCCTGCCTTCGCTGGCCTACGACTCGCTGCAGCCGGACACCAGCGGCTTGGCTACCGCTGACGTGGTCGATTCCTTCAACGGTGCGCCGGATCGCTATGAGTGGAAGCTGGTTGGCAAGCGCGAGATGCTGGTGCCGTACAACAGCTATGCGGTTCACCAACAAGGCATCCCCTACGATTCGATCGTTGGCGCGCGCACCCTGAACCCCGAACTGCTGCGCTACGAACAGCATCGCGTATGGATCGTCGAAGCGACCCTGCGCAAGGGCTTCAGCCATCCGTACGACAAGCGCCGGTTCTACATCGATGAAGATAGCTGGCAGATTCTGGCGGTGGATCTGTTCGACGAGAATGCTGAGTTGATCGGGCTGCAGGAAAGTCATCCGATCAGCTATTACGAAGTACCGATGTTCGCCAGCACGCTGGAGACGCTGTATCACCTCAAGGACGGTAACTACTTCGTAGACGGATTGGACAACAACGAGCCGATGTACGATTTCGACGTCAGGCTCAGCCCTCGGGACTTCTCGCCGGCGGCGTTGAGGCGAGGGGGGAATTAATAAAACGAGGGGTTTTTTAAAGGCGTTGGGTTTTCGTGGGCCACAACGCTTATCCCGGCTGAGCTATGGGTTGCGCCTTGTACGGCGCGTCACTTTTTCTTGTGTGGCCAAGAAAAAGTAACCAAAAAGAAGGCCACCCCTGCATCCGGGTTTTGCTTCGCAAAACTTCCCTCGCTCAGGCGTTGCTCCGGGGGCGTCGCGAAGGGCCATCCATGGCCCATCACTCCTCGCTCGGCCTCCTGGAGGGGAAGGGAGTCCGAGTCGTTTGGAGGTTGGTTTGAGGTCGGCTTGCTTTTAGAAGCACAGACTGTCAGGCAACACGAAACGCCCCTTTTAGAAGGCCGAGTGTTGCTGTGTAGGAGAGCGAGCGGCATGGATGCCGCGAGAGGCGTAAAGGGTCGGGGCCGCCATCGGTATGGATGGCCCCCTTGTACGCCGGCCCCCGGAGCAGCGATGGAGCGAGGAAACCCCGGCGCACCCAGGGCCGGATGAAGGGGCAAGCGGTTTTGGTTACTTTTTCCGCGACTGTAAAAAAAGTGACTCGCCCAGCAGGGCGAAACCCGTGCGTTCAGGCAACTTGATAAGCCTGAGAAAACACGGTGTTTCAGCAAATTCCGGTGGCGGCTAACACCTAATTCCGATCAGCCACCACCCCAATGATGAACAGCACCAGAATCAACACCGGCGCCAGCGTGTAATTGTTGAACTGCGCCAGCCCCTTGGCCAGCCAAGGACTCAGATAGATGATGCCGAGTCCATAAACCACAGCACAGAACACCACGAAAGCCAACGTCCGCAGAACGAAATTCAACCCGCCGATATTCCTCTGCACCCAGGCGTTAAGCGCCGGCCCGAACAGCACGAACAGCGTGGCCATGATCGCCAAGGAAATATCGAACAGATGACCGCGGCTCCAGCGCGAGAGGGTGGCGATTAGGTCGAGTACAAGATCCATCAAGGGTCCTTAGGGCAGAAAGAGTTGCAGCAGGTCGTTGAGAAACAGCTGGCCTTTGGTCGTCGCTACTAGGCGCTGCGAGTCAGCGACCAGCAGGCTGCGGGCTTCGGCTTCGCGGCGGGCTTCGGCGAGCTGCCCCAGCGGTAAACCGGTGCGCTGAGTGAACAACAGGGCGGGCGCGCCGTCAGTGAGGCGCAGCACATTCATCAGGAATTCGAAGGGCAACTCCTCGGCCTTCAGCTGCTTTTCACCAGCACGAAGGCGTTTGGCCGGGTCCAGATAGTCCTTAGGCAGGCGGGTTTTCCAGCTGCGCAGGATGCGCCCGTCGGGCCGGCTGATCTTACCGTGGGCGCCCGCGCCGAGGCCGAGGAAGTCACCGAAGGTCCAGTAGTTGAGGTTGTGCCGCGCCTGGCGTCCGGGTTGGGCGTAGGCTGAGGTTTCGTATTGGGCGTAGCCCTGTTCGGCGAGCAGCGCCTGGCCAGCTTCCTGGATGTCCCAGAGGGTATCGTCCTCGGGCAGTTGCGGCGGTCTGCTCCAGAATTCGGTGTTCGGCTCGACGGTGAGCTGGTACCAGGACAGGTGCGTCGGCTGTTGGGCAATGGCGGTGCGCAGGTCGCTCAGGGCATCTTCCAGACTCTGCTCGGGCAAGCCATGCATCAGGTCCAGGTTGAAGTTGTCGAAACCGGCGGCGCGCGCCATGTCGGCGGCACGGATGGCTTCGTCGCCATCATGGATGCGACCCAGGGCCTTCAACTTGGCGGGCTGGAAGCTCTGTACACCGATGGAAAGGCGATTGATCCCGAGACGGCGGTAATCGCGAAACTTGGCCTGCTCGAAGGTGCCCGGGTTAGCTTCCAGGGTAATTTCGATGTCCTCGGCAAAGCCGACGCGATGCTCCAGCCCTTCGAGAATCCTGCCCAGCGCCTGGGCGGAAAACAGGCTGGGCGTGCCTCCGCCGAAGAAGATCGAGCTGAGTCGCCGGCCTTGGACCTGATCGAAATCCTCCTCGAGATCGGCTAGCAGCGCCGCGACATATTCATCCTCGGGCAACTGCGGCCCGGCAGCGTGGGAGTTGAAGTCGCAGTACGGGCACTTGCGCACGCACCAGGGGATATGGATGTAGGCCGCCAAGGGCGGCAACTCGAAGCTGGAAGCTGAAAGCTGGGAGTTATCCGTGCGTCGGCTTCCAGCTTCCAGCTTTGAACTTCCAGCTCCGCTCATTCAATTCCCAGCCGCGCTTTGAGCGACGCCATGGCCCGTGCGCGGTGGCTGAGCCGGTTCTTGTCGAGGGGCGTCAGTTCAGCGCTGGAGCAGTGGCGTTCGGGCACCCAGAACAGCGGGTCGTAGCCGAAGCCCTGCTCGCCACGCGCTTCATGCAGGATGCGGCCATGCCAGAGGCCTTCGCAGATGATTGGCAGCGGGTCGTCGGCATGCCTGACCAGCGCCAAGGCACAGACGAACTGTGCGCCGCGCTCGGCGTCAGGGACCTCTTTCAGGGCGTCCAGCAATTTGGCATTGTTTGCCGCATCGCCCTGACCGTCGGCATAGCGCGCCGAGTAGATACCCGGTGCGCCGCCGAGATGATCGACTGCAAGGCCCGAGTCGTCGGCCAGCGCCGGCAGGCCGGACACCCGTGCGGCGTTGCGCGCCTTGAGGATGGCGTTCTCGATGAACGACAGGCCGGTTTCTTCCGGTTCCACATCGCTGAATTCGCCCACCGAATGCACGCGCACGGCGTCGCCCAGCATGGCCTGGAGTTCTTTGAGTTTGCCGGCATTGTGGCTGGCCAGCACCAGTTCTTTGAAGGGCATCATTCGTCAGGGAAGAATTCTTGGTTGAAGGTAAAGCTGATCGGGTCGGCCCCCATGGGCTGCACGGTCAGGGCGAAGCGCAGCGTCTCGCGCGAGTCGAATGGGAACTGGGCCAGGTAGTAGATGGCTTCGTCACCTTCTTTGAGTTGCTTGAACGTCAGTGGCCGGTCCTGGCCCAGGAGGTTCTTGACCGTGCCGCTGACCAGCGCCATTGTCGGCTTGCCGGTCTTGAGCACCGAGATATTGACCACACCTTGGGTTTTGCTGCGCACCAGGCCGGCCGCCGCCGCGATGTCCGGCTGCAGGAAGCCGGAATTGAAGGCGATGTGGTGAATGTCGTATTCGCCAAAGCTGTGCTTGCGCTCGGCCCAGGCCGGTAACGTCAGCAGCAGGGCCAGCAGGCCGATGAGGCTGCGTTTCATGGTGTTCCCTCCATCATTGAAGCGGGTCATCTGTTCGGTCCGGTGACACGGTAAATACCGATTTCGCCGATCAGGTTCGGCCACAGGCGGCTGCCCCAGCCATGCTTGTGGTGACGGTCGACCGCGAGTCGTTCGAGGACTCGCGCGCCGCGCTCCTGACACAGTCGCTCGAAATCCTCGAAGGTGCAGAAGTGGATGTTGGGCGTGTTGTACCAGGTGTACGGCAGGAACTCCGAGACCGGCATGCGCCCCTTGCTTGCCAGATACCAGCGGCAACGCCAGTGGCCGAAGTTGGGGAAGGTGATGATGCACTCGCGACCCACGCGCAGCATTTCCTTCATCAGCACGTCGGGATAATGAACGGCTTGCAGGGCCTGGGTCATCACCACCATGTCGAAGCTGTCGCTGGCGAAGTTGCCCAGGCCTTTGTCGAGGTCCTGTTCGATGACGTTTACGCCTTTCTCAACGCAGGCGGCGATGTTGTCCGGGTCGATTTCCAGGCCATAGCCGCTGACCTGCTTGTGGTCGCGCAGCCAGGCCAGCAGGTCGCCGTTGCCGCAGCCGAGGTCAAGCACCCGGCTTCCGGCGGGAATCCAGTCTTGGATGATTTCCAGATCGGCGCGCATGTCGGTTCCTTATACGGCGATGCGGTTCATGTAACCGCGGAAGGCTTGCAGATAACGTGGGATCGGAATCAGAAACGCGTCATGGCCTTGCGGTGCGTCGATTTCCAGATAACAGACGTTCTTGCGTGCCGCCATCAGGGCGTTGACAATTTCCTGCGAGCGTTCCGGCGAGAAGCGCCAGTCGGTGGTGAAGGACATCACGCAGAAATCGGCCTGGGCGCCTGACAACGTCGCAGCCAAATCATCATCATGCGCGGCGGCCGGATCGAAGTAATCCAGCGCCTTGGTCATCAGCAGGTAGGTGTTGGCATCGAATCGGCCCGAGAATTCCTCGCCTTGGTAGCGCAGGTAGCTCTCGACCTGGAATTCCACACTGTTGAAGTCGTAGTTGAGCTTTTCGCTCTTGAGCCCGCGCCCGAACTTGGTGCCCATGGCGTCATCGGATAGGTAAGTGATGTGGCCGACCATGCGCGCCAGCATCAGCCCACGCTTGGGAATCACGTTCTGTTCCTGAAAATGGCCACCGTGAAACTCCGGGTCGGAGAGGATGGCCTGACGCGCCACTTCATTGAACGCGATGTTCTGTGCGGACAGCTTGGGTGCCGAGGCGATCGCCACGCAGTGACGAATCCGCTTGGGGTAGCTGATGCTCCACTGCAGCGCCTGCATGCCGCCGAGGCTGCCGCCGACCACCGCGGCCCATTGCTCGACGCCCAGCACATCGGCCAGGCGCGCCTGACTGTTGACCCAGTCCTCCACGGTCACTACCGGGAAATCGGCGCCGTAGGGCTTGCCGCTCAGCGGATTGGGGCTGCTCGGCCCCGTCGAACCGTTGCAACCGCCGAGGTTGTTCAGGCTGACGACAAAGAAGCGATTGGTGTCGATGGCCTTGCCGGGCCCGATGCATGAATCCCACCAGCCCGGCTTGCGATCGTCCACGCTGTGGTAACCGGCGGCGTGGTGATGGCCGGAGAGGGCATGGCAGATCAGTACGGCATTGCTGCGCGCGGCGTTCAGTTCACCGTAGGTTTCGTAGATCAGTTGGTAATCGGCCAAGGTGCGGCCGCAAGCGAGCACCAGTGGTTCGGCGAAATGCGCGACCTGCGGGCTCACCAGACCAACGGAATCGGCTGGTATGTCAGTGGGCATCGAGCCTGGCTCTTGCGAAAAGAAGGCGGCAAAGTCTAAAGGTAAGCGCGCTTCAATTCATCCTCAATCGCAACGCCACTCAACCCGGAATGGCGCTGGTCAGGCTGACGACCTTGCTCTGGCGTCTGATCGGCGCCGGGCGGCGCAGCAATCGCAACATCTCTGCCGCCTGGGCCAGTTGCTGCTCCAGCTCGAGGATGTACCGTGCGAGCAGTCGACCACGCTGGCTGGCCTGCTGGCCGTCCTGTGCCAGGCTCTTGAGGCGCAGCATGTGGGCTTCGAGCTGTTGCTTATGTTCCAGCGAGTGTTGCATCAGCGGCATCAGGGCTTCGCTAGCCCAGTGTTCGGCCTCTTGGCGCAGGCGTTGGTGCAGCCCGATAACCTCCTGCACCAGCGTGGCAAAGAAGCGTCGCGTCAGGGTGCGCTGTTCGGTGAGCAGCGTCTTGAGTTGCAGGCGGAACTGATCGGCCTTGTTCTGTAAGCCCTTCAGCTCCTGCTGATAAGGGGCCAGGCGGAACAGTGGGGCATCCAGACCATGCAGCGGGTTTGCCTCGTTGTGACGGCGATAGATCGCCGTCACCATTTTGTTCGCCAGCGCAGCTTCCTGCTCAAGGGCGCTCAGGTCCTGCTCCACCGAGCGGAAGAAGTGCAGGATGCTGAGATTGATACCGAGGGTCGTCAGGCTACCGGTCAGGCTGCGGCGCAGGCGTGCCAGGTGTTCTTCCAGGCGCTCCGCGCGCACGGTGCCGCGTAACAAGTCGCCTTGACGTTGCAGCAAGTGCTGGTTGGTCTTCAGCTGGAGCAGGCGTTTGTGGTGCTGGTTATGGTCGTGACGGGTACGGGCGGTGAGTTCCAGGAGGAGCTGACCGTTATCCTGACGATGATTGTCGAGCAGTTCGCTCTGTTCGCGAACTTTGGCCAGGCGCTGGGTCAGTATCTGCTGGCTGTTATGCAGCAGGGCGAGGACCTGACGGACCACTTGCTGCTCCAGCAGGTGCTCCTTTTGCGCGAGGATACGTTCGCAGAGTAAGTGCTCCAGCGTCGCTAGCCGGCTGCGCTCCAGCAATGCCTGGTCGTCGCGGATCTTGGCCAGCAGCGCCTGCTTGGCCGAGAGTGGTAGCACGTCCTCAACAGCGATACCCAGTTGCTGGGCGGTGCTGATCTGTATCTGCCGAATCGCATCCTCGACGAAGGTGTTGCCGGAGACGTCGTCCCAGAGGATGTCAATTTTGTTGAGCACGGCGAACAGGCGATTGCGCTTGCTGTCATCGAGCTGACTGATGTGCTGCTGCCAGATACCCATATCGCTGGCGGTGACGCCTGCGTCGGCCGACAGCAGAAAGATCACGGCCTGCGCATTCGGCAGCATCGACAGGGTGAGTTCTGGCTCGCTGCCCAGGGCATTGAGGCCCGGGGTATCGAGAATGCGCAAACCTTGGCGCAACAGCGGATGGTCGAAGTTGACCATGGCGTGCCGCCAGGCCGGCACCATCACTTCGCCGGCAACCTCCGAGTCCTCCAGTGAGTTAGGATGGAAGCCGAGCTGAATGGCGTGCTCGACGGGCATCGATTTGGTCGAGGCGACCTGGCTGAACGCTTCCACCATGGCGTCCGGGTCGTCCGGATCCAGTGCAATACTTTGCCAGAAGCGCGGCGTACGCTTGAGCTGGGCGATGCTGTTATCGTCCAGGCGCGACTCGATCGGCAGCAGGCGGATATAGGACCGCTCCGCGCGTGGATCGAAGAACAACTCGGTCGGGCACATGGTGGTACGGCCGGCACGCGAAGGCAGGATGCGCTGGCCGTATCCCGAGAAAAACAGACTGTTGATCAGCTCGGTCTTGCCGCGAGAGAACTCGCCGACGAAGGCCAAGGTGATGTGGTCGGTGCGCAGCAGCTTCAGCGCACGCTCCAATCTGGAGTCGACCGCCTCCGAGGTGAGGCGGTTGTGAGCGAGCCAAGTGCGGTAGCGAGTGATCTCGCGGACCAGATCGCGCTTCCAGTTGACGTAAGCATCCACCTGTCGGTCGAGTCGTTCCATGATCGTCGTGCTTCCAGAAAGTCGTGATCTGGCGATTATCCCAGCAGGCCGGTATAGGTCAATCGAGCCGCTGTGAACTGACGCTCAAAGGCCGTATGAGGCGATTGAGCGGTTGCGCCTCAGATCAGCGAGCGGAGAATGTTGGGCATATGCGTCATCATCGCCAGGTTGTTGATTACTAGCATGTCGATCAGCTTAATCGCGAGAAACGCGAAAATTGGCGAAATATCCAAGCCGCCGAGGTTGGGCAGCAGGCGGCGGAAGGGGGCGAGCGCCGGTTCGACGATCTGGCTGACCAGTTGCGCGCCGGGGTTGTGGCTGCCGGGCGCTACCCAGGACAGGATCACGCTGATGATCATGGCGTAGAAGAATATGTTGAGAAACAGTCCGGTGACGCCAATGATCGCCCAAACCAGCAGCTGCAGCGGGTTACCGATAGTGCCGTAGGCCAGCATCAGGACTGCGGCCATCAGCAGAACTTGAACCACGATGGCCAGCACCAGCGAGGATAGGTCGAGCCCGCCGACGCTGGGGATCACCCGGCGTAAAGGCTTCAGCAGCGGGTGCGTAGCGCGCACGATGAACTGGCTCAGTGGATTGTAGAAATCAGCTCGGACCAACTGCAAAATGAAGCGCAACAGAACGATCAGCAGGTAAAGGCTGCCGAGCGTCTGGACGATCAGGATCAGGGCTTGCGAGAGTTGCGACATGAAGGCTCCTTATTTGCCCAGTTGTTCGGCGAGCTCGGCCGAGCGTCGTGCGGCTGCGTTCATCGCCTGTTGTACCAGGGTCTCGAAGCCGCTCGCCTGAAATGCTTGGATCGCCGCTTCGGTGGTTCCGTTCGGTGAAGTGACCCTGCGCCGCAATTCAGCCGCTTCGACGTCGCTTTCGCAGGCCATCCGCGCGGCGCCGAGTGCGGTGTGCATGGTCAGCTGAGCCGCCGTGGCGCGAGGTAGGCCCAGCTCTTCACCAGCGGCGGTCATGGCTTCGATCAGCAAAAAGAAATAGGCCGGGCCGCTGCCGGAAACCGCGGTCACGGCGTCGATCAGTTCTTCCTTATCCAGCCAGAGTGCCAGACCCACCGCCGACAATAACTGCTCGGCCTGTTGCCGTTGTGCATCGTTGACCTGCGCGTTGGCATAAAGGCCGCTAACGCCCTGACGCAGCAGCGACGGCGTATTCGGCATGCAGCGCACGATGGCCCGTGGTGTTTGCTCGCCGAGCCATGTTTGCAGGCTTGCGCAATTGATGCCGGCGGCAATCGACACGATTAGCTGGTTCGAATGCAGGTGCGAGGCCAAGTCGCGACAGACAGCCTGCATCACCTGCGGCTTGACGGCGAGCACGATGACATCGGCTCCAGCCAGCGCCTGACCGTTATCGGCAAAAGTCTCGACGCCGTGGGTCGCGTTCAACTCGTCACGTTTGTCGGCGCCGGGGTCGCTGGCGCAAATGGATGCGGCTGGAATGCCCTGGGCACGCAGTCCGCCGATCAGGCTGGCGGCCATGTTGCCGGCGCCGATGAAGGCGATACGGGGTGTGCTCATGCGTGGGTTCCTTTATTCATGCGGAGGGGCATCCGTAGCTGTCTGCGACGGATAAGCGCGGGCGCCGAACAGGGCGGTGCCGATGCGGACCCAGGTGGCGCCTTCGGCGATGGCAGCCTCCATGTCATGGCTCATGCCCATGGAGAAGGTGTCGAGACCGAGGTCGAGTTCGTTCTGCAACTGACGCAGGCGGGCGAAAGCGGCGCGTTGCTCGGCCGGGTCTTCAGTCGGCTCGGGGATGGCCATCAGTCCGCGCAAACGCAGACGAGGCAGGGCGGCAATGGCGTGGGCCAGCTCCGACACGGCCTGCGGTTCGCAGCCGGACTTGCTGGCTTCGCCGCTGACGTTAACTTGCAGGCAGATGTTCAGGGGCGGCAGCGACTCGGGGCGCTGGTCGGAGAGACGCTGCGCGATTTTCAGCCGATCCACCGAGTGGATCCAGTCGAAGTGTTCGGCGATCTGCTTGGTCTTGTTCGATTGAATCGGACCAATGAAGTGCCAGGTGAGAGGAAGCTCGGCTAGCTCGGCCTGTTTCTGCAAGGCTTCCTGCAGGTAGTTTTCGCCAAAATCGCGCAGCCCGGCGTCGCACGCCTGGCGGATGGCCTCGGCCGATTGCGTCTTGCTCACTGCCAACAGACGCACCTCGTCGGGATCGCGCGCTACAGCTTGCGCCGCCTCACGGATGCGCGTTGCGACCTTTGCAATATTGTTCGCTATCGTGGACATTACCTGCGCCTGCCACCTTAGGGTCTGCGCGGCATTCTACCTGCTTGCTTGTAATTGGGGAGTCCCATGGATATCACAGAGCTGCTGGCCTTCAGTGCCAAGCAGGGTGCGTCGGATTTGCACCTTTCGTCCGGCTTGCCGCCGATGATCCGCGTCGACGGAGACGTGCGCCGCATCAATCTGCCCGCGATGGACCACAAGCAGGTACACGCGCTGATCTACGACATCATGAACGACAAGCAGCGCAAGGATTTCGAGGAATTCCTCGAGACCGACTTCTCGTTCGAAGTGCCAGGCGTGGCACGCTTCCGGGTCAACGCCTTCAACCAGAACCGGGGCGCCGGCGCGGTATTTCGGACCATTCCCTCCAAGGTGTTGACCATGGAGGATCTCGGCATGGGCGAGGTCTTCCGCAAGATTACCGATGTGCCGCGCGGACTGGTGCTGGTCACCGGGCCGACCGGTTCGGGGAAGTCGACCACTCTGGCGGCGATGCTCGATTACCTGAATAACACCAAATATCACCACATTCTCACTATCGAAGACCCGATCGAATTCGTTCACGAATCGAAGAAGTGTCTGGTCAACCAGCGCGAAGTGCATCGCGACACGCTCGGCTTCTCCGAGGCGCTACGCTCGGCGCTGCGGGAAGACCCGGACATCATCCTGGTCGGTGAAATGCGCGACCTGGAAACCATCCGCCTGGCATTGACCGCCGCGGAAACCGGGCATCTGGTGTTCGGTACCCTGCACACCACCTCGGCGGCCAAGACCATCGACCGCGTAGTTGACGTGTTCCCGGCGGAAGAGAAATCGATGGTCCGCTCGATGCTTTCCGAGTCGCTGCAGGCGGTGATTTCCCAGACGCTGCTGAAGAAGGTCGGTGGCGGTCGGGTGGCCGCCCACGAAATCATGATCGGCACGCCGGCGATCCGGAACCTGATTCGTGAGGACAAGGTGGCGCAGATGTATTCCTCGATCCAGACCGGCGGTTCGCTGGGTATGCAGACGCTCGACTCCTGCCTCAAGGGGCTGCTGGCAAAAGGGCTGATCTCGCGTGACAGCGCCAAGGAAAAGGCCAAGCAGCCGGAAAACTTCTAATCTTCATAGGCGGTTCGGCCATAAACGCCGACCGCCGAATTGCTTCAATGCGGTTTCGCCCGACGAATACGAGAACGACAATGGAATTCGAGAAACTGTTGCGCCTGATGGTGGAAAAGGGCGGCTCCGATCTGTTCATTACCGCTGGTGTGCCGCCTTCGATGAAGGTCAACGGCAAGATCATGCCTGTGAACAAGACGCCGATGTCGCCTGAGATGACTCGCGAAACCGTGCATGCGGTCATGAACGAGCAGCAGCGCCGCGAGTTCGCCGAAAATCATGAATGCAATTTCGCCATCAGTGCGCGGGGCATCGGTCGTTTCCGCGTCAGTGCCTTCTATCAGCGCAACCTGGCGGGGATGGTGCTGCGCCGCATCGAGACGAATATCCCGACGCTCGAAGATCTGAAGCTGCCGGAAGTATTGAAGAAGCTGGCCATGACCAAGCGCGGCCTCGTGCTCTTCGTCGGCGCCACCGGCACCGGTAAGTCCACTTCGCTGGCGGCGATGATCGGCTACCGCAACAAGAACTCCAGCGGCCACATCATTTCCATCGAAGACCCGATCGAATTCATCCACCAACATCAGAGCTGCATCGTCACCCAGCGTGAAGTCGGCATCGATACCGATTCTTTCGGTGTAGCATTGAAGAACACCCTGCGACAGGCGCCCGACGTGATCCTCATCGGTGAGGTACGGACCCGCGAGACCATGGATTATGCCGTCGCCTTCGCCGAAACCGGACATCTCTGCCTGGCCACGCTGCACGCTAACAACGCCAACCAGGCGTTGGACCGGATCATCAACTTCTTCCCCGCCGACCGTCAGCAGCAAGTCTGGATGGATCTGTCGCTGAACCTGAAAGCCATCGTCGCTCAGCAATTGATCCCGACGCCCGATGGCAAGGGGCGCCGCGCGGTCATCGAAGTGCTGATCAACACCCCGCTGGCCGCCGATCTGATCCGCAAGGGCGAGGTACACGAGCTCAAGGGCCTGATGAAGCGCTCCACCGATCTGGGCATGCAGACCTTCGATCAGGCGCTTTACAACCTCTATGTGCAAGGCGAGATCACCTATGAAGACGCTTTGCTGCACGCCGACTCGTCCAACGACCTGCGCCTGATGATCAAGCTGGGCTCGGAAACCGATGGTGAACACCTGAGCAGCGTATCCCATGGATTGACGTTGGAGGTCAGCGACGACGATCCGGGGCGCAGCTTTCGCTAGAAATCGCTGCGAAAACGTAAGCGAGGCAGGCAAGACGGGGTAGAAGCAGCCGAAGACGCGGAGTTCAGTTGTTCTAAGCGAGCAGTCTGACTGGGCTCGCAACCGAGGCTTTTCTAACGATGCGTTGGGAACGCAGCTAGTTTCGCGGGCCGATACGCTTGCCCGGCTGGCTGGCAACGCGCTCGGCCTGACCGTCACGCTGCGCACCGGCTCGGGCGCGGCTCATCAATTGCGGAATCAGCGGCCCCTCCGGTAGGTTCTTCCAGAAGCGCACCGGCAAATTGCTCTGCATCACCACCTGATTCAGCCGCGCCGGATTGAAGGTGCTTTCGTAATAGGTCTTCCACAGCTCGGCGCCGGCATCCTGTACATCTTGCGCCAGCTGCCGCCAGTGGGGCGGACAGGGGCTGGCGTAGTGCATGTTCCGGCCATCCCATAACACCGCATCATCCGGCGTCGCGATCAGCCACGAATGCAGGCCCATGCGCTCGGCGAAGTGTGGCGCCGCACTGAGCAGGATGTCGTGTGCCGGCTCGAACCAGGCCACATAGTCCGGGGCGTTTACCCTGCTCAGCGGGCTGAAGCGGAGAAAAGCGTGCATATGATGGGCCTCGCGACGTACCGCCTTGATTCGAGCATGCAGTTCGCTGCCATCTATATCGCCGGCGAGCCTGGCTGTCTGATCGCCCTTGGCGACCCGCCAGAGAATGCGATACAGGAGGCTCCAGCGGTCGTCGCTGCGAAATCGGGCTGCGCTTTCCAGCTCGTCCAACAGCTGCCGCGGAATACGGATGGGCAGTGACGGCTCGGTCGACTCGGGGGAAGCGTCGCAAAATTCGAACAGACTGCCTGGAGCGTCGCCGCTCAGCCATTCGGCGTCATGAGGGGCTACGCCCGCACCAAGCAGGGCGCGGGCAGCGGCGCGCCAACCATCGAAGCTGCCGTCGAAGCGCACCTGGCGCATCACCACAGCGCCATCTGCTGAGGGCCTTCGCTGAGTTGCTGGCGCAGGGCTGCTGACTCGCGGTAGGCCAGCGGCGGGCGGTAGTCATGGGTTATGACGAAGGGTTTGGCCTTTTCCAGCGAGCAGCGCAGCCGCGTCAGGTCTTCGAACCGGATGCGTTTTTGCCGTCGCAGGGCGACCAGGCGTTTGGCGCTGAGTATTCCGATCCCGGGGATACGTGCGATCAACGACGGCTCGGCACGGTTCAGGTCGACCGGAAAGTGCTCGCGGTTGGACAGCGCCCAGGCAAGCTTGGGGTCGATATCCAGCGGGAGATTGCCCGGACCGGCGAGTAGCTCGCCGGCGCGGAAGCCATAACCGCGCATGAGGAAGTCGGCCTGATACAACCGATGCTCACGTAACAGTGGCGGCGCTTCGAACGGCACGGTCTTGGGGCTGTGCGGAATCGGGCTGAACGCCGAGTAATAGACGCGACGCAGGCGAAAGTCGCCATATAGCGACTGTGCGGTATGCAGAATGGTGCTGTCGTCAGTTGCGTCGGCGCCGACGATCATCTGTGTGCTTTGCCCGGCTGGAGCGAAACGCGGCGAACCTTTCTCCGTCTGGGCTTCGGTCTCTCCTTGATGAATCGAATGCATGGCCTGTTTGATCGTCACTACCTGCTTTTCCGGTGCCAGGCGGATCAGGCTGGTCTCGGTGGGCAATTCGATATTGACGCTGAGGCGATCGGCGTAGCGGCCGGCCTCGGCGATGAGCAGCGGGTCGGCGTCCGGGATGGTCTTCAGGTGGATATAGCCGCGGAACTCATGCTCCTCGCGTAGCAGCTTAGCCACTCGATTGAGCTGTTCCATGGTGTAGTCGGCCGAGCGGATGATGCCGGAGCTTAGAAACAGGCCGCTGACGCAGTTGCGCCGGTAGAAATCGAGCGTCAGCGTCACTACCTCTTCTGGCGTGAAACGCGCACGTGGTACGTCACTGGAACGCCGATTTACGCAGTACTGGCAGTCGTATAGACAGAAGTTGGTCAGAAGGATCTTCAATAACGCCACGCAACGGCCGTCGGGTGTGAAGCTGTGGCAGATGCCCATGCCATCAGTGGCGCCAAGCCCGCTGCGGCCTTTCGAGCTGCGCTTTGGCGCGCCGCTGCTGGCGCATGACACGTCGTATTTCGCGGCGTCGGCCAGAACGCTGAGTTTGTCGATCAATTGCATGGTAAGAAGCGTCGAGATACTGTTCGTGTATACAGTATCACGGCCGCTTCATCCGGCAACCTCCGCTCGGCAGAAGGTTCGAATGAAGCGAATCGGATAAGCTCGACATGCAATGCCAACGCAGGTGCTTTCAACGGCCTGCTAAACAGACAGCGAGGCTCAGATGCGGCAGAACACTCATAGCACCCTGATCGGCTATCTCCTGTGGATATTCGGTTTTCTCGGTTCCCACCGCTTCTATTACGGCAAGCCGGTGACCGGCACCATCTGGTTCTTCACGCTCGGCCTGTTCTTCATCGGTTGGATCATCGACCTGTTCCTGATCCCATCGATGGACCGCGAGGCCGACATGCGCTTCCAGCCAGGACCGATCGATTACACCATTGCCTGGATCCTGCTGACCTTCCTCGGCATATTCGGTGTGCACCGGATGTATCAGGGCAAATGGATCACGGGGATCATCTACCTGTGCACGGGCGGATTGTTCTTCCTCGGCGTGCTCTACGATTTCTGGACGCTGAATGATCAGGTCTCGGTGCGTAACGTAGAAAAGAATCGATAAGCGCGCCGGAGGCTCGACAAAAAAATCGAGCCTCCGATTCGGGCTTCAAACCTGAAAGCTGACCCGGCCATCGACGAGGGTGTACCGCACCGCCCCCGGCAGGCAATGGCCGATGAAGGGGCAGTTGCGGCCTTTCGAATACCAGGCCTCGCCCGCGAGGGTCGAGCTGTGCGGATCGAACAGCACTAGGTCCGCTGCCTCGCCGGCAGCCAGGCGTCCAGCGGGTAGCCGCAGAGCGCTAGCCGGCCCGTGGCTCAGGCGGGCAAGCAGAGTCGGCAGGTCCAGCAGGCCGTCTTCCACCAATGTCAGCGCCAGCGGCAGAAGAATGTCCGCACTGCTGATGCCGGGCTCGGTTTCGCCGAACGGCGCCTGCTTGGCATCTATCTCATGGGGTTGGTGATGGCTGGAAATGGCTGAGATCACGCCGGACCTGACCGCTTCGCGCAGGCCGTCACGGTCAGCTCTGCTGCGCAATGGCGGCTGCACGTGGTACAGGCTGGAAAAACCATGCAGCGCTTCGTCGGTCAGGATCAGCTGATACATTGCTACATCGGCCGTGACTGGCAGGCCGCGCGCCTGAGCATCGGCGATCATCTGTACGCCGCGGGCGGTGGTGAGTTGGCTGAAGTGGGCACGTACACCGGACTGCTCCACCAGCAGCAGGTTGCGAGCCAGCGCAATGGTTTCGGCCGTTTCCGGAATGCCAGCGAGACCGAGGAATGCTGCGCTGGGGCCTTCGTGCGCCAATCCGCCTTCGGCCAGGTCGCTGTCCTGGGAGTGAATGATCACGGTGAGGTCGAAGGTCGCCGCATACTCCAGCGCGCGGCTGAGGTTGCGATTGCTGGTGAAGTTGGTCAGTCCGTTGCCGAAGGCTACGCAGCCCGCATCACGCAGTGCGACCAGCTCCGACAGCTGTTCGCCGGCCAGGTTGCGGGTCAGGGCGCCAATCGGAAAGACCTTGGCGTGGCCGGATTCGCGCGCCCGATCGAGGATCAGCTCGGCCACCGCGGCGGTGTCCAGGACCGGTTTGGTCGCGGGGGGGCAGCACAGGCTGGTAATGCCGCCGGCAGTGGCCGCGAGTGTCTCGCTGGCAATGCTGCCTTTGCGGCTGTAGCCCGGCTCGCGCAGGGCGACGGACAGGTCGACGAGCCCGGGAGCGGCTACCAGTCCCTGGGCATCGATCGTGTGCGCGGCTTCGAAACCTGTCGGCGCTTGGCCGATAGCGGCGATCTTGCCGTCTGCGCAGTAAATATCGGTTATTTCATCGCGGCCGCTGGCAGGATCGATCAGCCGGGCACCGAGGATCTGGGTTGGCATCAGTTCTGCTCCTCGGCAGCGTATTCGGTTTCGAGCTGACGTTGCGCGGTCTGGCCGCTCATCGCCATGGACAGCACCGCCATGCGGATAGCGATGCCGTAGGTCACCTGGTTGAGAATCACCGACTGGGCGCCGTCGGCTACCGCCGATTCGATTTCCACGCCGCGATTGATCGGGCCCGGATGCATGACGATGGCGTCCGGTTTGGCCAGCGCCATGCGTTGCGTGGTAAGGCCGTAGAGCCGGTAGAACTCGCCCTCGCTGGGCAGCAGCCCGCCCTGCATGCGCTCGCGCTGTAGGCGCAGCATGATCACTACGTCGACGTCGCGCAGCCCTTCGTTCATGTCGTGGTGAACACTGACCCCATATTGCTCCAGCCCCACCGGCAGCAGGGTTTTCGGGCCGATGACGCGGATGTCCGGGCAGCCCAGGGTCTTCAATGCCAACATGTTCGAGCGGGCCACGCGGGAATGCAGGATGTCCCCGACGATCGCCACGGAGAGTTTTCCGAAATCGCCCTTATGTCGACGGATGGTCAGCATGTCGAGCATGCCCTGAGTCGGGTGCGCGTGGCGCCCGTCACCGCCGTTGATGACCGCAACATCCGGGCAGACGTGCTCGGCAATGAAGTGCGCCGCGCCTGAATCCGCATGGCGCACAACAAACATGTCAGCTGCCATGGCTTCGAGATTACGCAGGGTGTCGGTGAGGGTTTCACCCTTGCTGGTCGACGAGGTAGAGACGTTCAGCGTGATCACGTCCGCGGACAGGCGTTTGGCCGCCAATTCGAAGGTGGTGCGCGTGCGCGTGGAGTTTTCGAAGAATACGTTGCAGACGGTCTTGCCACGCAGCAGCGGAACCTTCTTGACTGCCCTGGCGCCGACTTCGAGGAAGGAATCAGCCGTGTCGAGTATTTCAGTCAGCAGTTCACGTGGTAGGCCGTCCAGCGACAAAAAGTGGCGCAGTTGACCGTTATCGTTCAGCTGTAGCGGGCGCTTGGCGTCGAGAGGCGTCATCGAATATCTCATTGGGCGGAAACGAGGGTCTGTAGCTCAAGAGCGAGCGGCGAAGGGCCGACCAGCTTGATCCGTTGCTCGGGCGGCAAGAGTAGCGTCGCGCCGACCACATCTGGCCGGATAGGCAATTCGCGGGCGTCGAGATCCAGCAGACAAACCAGGCTGACGCTGGCGGGCCGGCCGTAGTCGAACAGCTCGTTGAGCGCGGCTCGAATGGTGCGGCCGCTCATCAGCACATCATCGATTAGCACCAAGTGCTGGCCTTCGATCTCGAATGGCAGCGCCGATGGGCGAACCTGCGGATGTAGCCCGTTCTGTGTGAAATCGTCGCGATAAAAAGAGACGTCCAACACGCCGAGCGCTTCCTGCTGGCCGCGCAGGTTCAGAAGCGCCTGAGCAACCCAGACGCCGCCAGTGTGGATGCCGATGAAATTGGGCTCGGTTATGCCGTGCCTGGTGAGGTGTCGATCCAGCGCTGCGGCCATTTCGGGCAGTAGCTGATCGGGGTTCGGCAATGTCATGGGTTCTCCTTGATGGCGGCTCAGGCGGTTTGCTGCGCGGCCAGCCAGCCTTCTAGCAAAAGCGCCGCGGCCAGGGCGTCGACAGGGCGCTCGCGATAGCCGCCTTGCTGTCCGTTGCGCAGGCGTTCGCCTTTGGCTTCGTAAGTCGTCAGGCGCTCGTCGTGGGTGTGCACTGGCAGATTGAAGCGGCCATTGAGGCGTCGGGCGAACTTTTCCGCGCGATGGCTCATTTCGCTGGGGCTGCCATCCATGTTCAGCGGTAGGCCCACCACCAGCGCGTCCGGCTGCCACTCGTGCAGCAACGCCTCGATCTGCGACCAGTCGGGCACGCCGTTCTGCGCCTTGAGCACGCAGAGTTCGCGCGCTTGGCCAGTGACGGCTTGGCCGACCGCGACGCCGATCTGTTTGGTACCGTAATCGAAACCCAGCAACAGACGCAGGGTGCTCATGCGTGGCCCACCTGTGTGCTAAGCAGGCCGAGGTCGACGCCCAGCGATGCGGCGGCTGCATTCAGGCGCTGTTCGTAAGGCAAGTCGAAGAGAATGTGAGGTTGTGCTGGGCAGCTCAGCCAGGCGTTGTCGAGCAGCTCAGCCTCCAGCTGGCCTGGCTCCCAACCCGCGTAGCCGAGGGCGATGAAATGCTGTTTGGGGCCGTGACCGTCGGCGATGGAAAAGAGCACGTCCTGAGAGGTGGTGACCCCTAGCTGACCGAGGCCGAGCGTGGCTTGAAACTGAGCGTCGGCCGGATGCAGCACGAATCCTCTATCAGTTTGTACCGGCCCGCCTGAGAAGATCGTTACCTGCTGGCTCGCGGGATCGACGGGGCCATCCGGGCGCAATTGTTCCAGTATGTCGAGCAGGTTGAGTCCGCTTGGGCGATTGATGATGAGGCCCATCGCGCCTTCTCGATTGTGCTCCACCAGATAAATCAATGTCTGGGCAAAATTGGGGTCCACCATGTGCGGCATGGCAATCAGGAAATGATGCTTGAGATAGGACGTCGTGGCGTTTTTCATGCGGGCTAGTTTCGGGCTTCGACGCGGCGGCTTCAAGCTTCAAAAAGCAGCGATAAGCTTCAAGCGGCGAGCTTCAGATAAAGCGAAGTCTGGTAGCCGTTCGGGACCAGTCGCTACCGCTGTTCGCTTGCGACTTATTGGCTCGAGAGGCGGTCGCCGCGCTCGAAACGCCAGGTTCTGATGATTTCCACCTGATCGAATTTCTGCGCGAGCTCCCCCGAGAAGGGCGCAAACGGTGCGGCGAGCCTGACGATGCGCATTGCGGCCTCGTCGAGCACCGCCTGCCCCGACGACTCAAGCACGCGAAGCTCCTGCACGGTGCCGTTGCGGTCAATCACCACCAGCATGCGCAAACTGCCGTAGATCCTTTGACGGCGAGCTTCGTCGGGGTAGTTGAGATTGCCGATGCGCTCGACTTTTTTGCGCCATTCATCGCGATACCAGGCGCTGATGTCACGCATGGTGGCCGCGCTGTTTTGACGGCTGACACGAGGCCGTTTGGCATATTGCTCCACCTGCTGGGCGAGCTCTGCCTCGAGGCTGGCGATTTCGGCGCTCAATTGCGAACTGTCGAAGACCGGAGCCGGCTGCGTCTGCGGTTGCGGCTTGTCCTTCTGCGGCTTAGTCGGGGTCTTGTCCTTCTGCGGCGCGCGCGTTGCTACGGCGGTCTTTTCCGGAGCCTCGCTCCGGTTGCTTGGTGGCGGCGAGGCGGCCGGCGTGACCTTGCGCACCTCGTTGTCCTGGAACGGTGCCTGCTCGGTGGTTTTCGGAGATGCCTTGTGTTCCAGGGTGCCGCTTCCCTGCTGGTTATCTTGAGCCAGGAAGTCCGCGTCCTTGGGCTTTTCTTCGCTTTTGAAGGTGGAAAGAGTGATTTCCAGCGACTTGCTGATCTGCTTCGGTTCGCTCAGGGAAAAGCCAAGTCCAAGGATCAAGGCCGCGTGCAGTGCGGCCGCGAGAAATATCGTGAAGCCGAGACGATCCGCCGGACGGACGCCGGTGTTGGCAGGGAGGGATTGGCGTGTAGCGGCGTTCATCTAAATTCGGTCGGCTAGAGGTGCGCGCAGTCTGCCGACTTTGAGCTTGAGGCCGCAAGCTTCAAACTCAAAGCTGATAGCTCGGTCATAGAAAAGCGATTAGAAGCTTGAAGCTGGGAGACAAAGAGCTGGCAGTTCCAGCTTCCAGCTTCCAGCTTCCAGCTTTTAGCTTTTAGCGCTTCAGCTTTCCGGCGATCGCATCCATCAGACGTTCCCCGATGCGCGTGTCGAACGCATTGTCGATCTCGCGAATGCAGGTTGGGCTGGTGATGTTGATTTCAGTAAGGAAGTCACCGATCACGTCCAGCCCGACGAACAGCAGCCCGCGCTTGCGCAGCTCCGGCCCGACGATGGCTGCGATCTCTCGGTCGCGGTCGGATAGCGGTTGTGCGACGCCGCGCCCGCCAGCGGCAAGGTTGCCACGGGTTTCGCCGGCTGCCGGAATGCGCGCCAGGCAGTAGGGCACCGGTTCGCCATCGATCATCAGAATTCGCTTGTCGCCATCCTTGATGGCCGGGATGTAGCGTTGTGCCATGATCTGGCGGTTGCCGTGTTCAGTCAGTACTTCGAGGATCACTGAAAGGTTGGGGTCCCCTTCGCGGTGGCGGAAAATCGAGGCGCCGCCCATTTCATCCAGTGGTTTGAGAATGATGTCACGCTGCTCGCGGGCGAACTCCCGCAGAATGTCGGACCGTCGGCTGACAAGCGTTGGCGGTGTGCACTGCGGAAATTGGGTCGCAAAGAACTTCTCGTTGCAATCGCGCAGGCTCTGCGGTCGGTTTACTACCAGCGTGCCGGCTTGTTCGGCGAGTTCCAGCAAATAGGTCGCGTATATGTATTCGCTGTTGAAAGGCGGGTCCTTGCGCATCAGGATGACGTCGAGCTCGGCCAGAGGGCTGTCAAGCTCCTCGCCAGTTTCGTACCAGTGCTGGGGGTCGTTGAAGACCTCGAGCGGGCGCATACGGGCGCGTGCTTCGCCGCCGAGCTGGTACAGGTCGCGCTGCTCCATATAGTAGATCGTCCAGCTGCGAGCCTGGGCTGCCAGCAGCATGGCCAGGGAGCTGTCCTTCTTGAATGCGATCTGCGCGATTGGGTCCATGATGATCCCGACGCGAACAGTCATGTGATGATCTCCAACGAGGGGGCAGAGCAGGGCTGCCGAGGCTGAAATGTCGACGCAGATTGGCGGTGGATGTGCGTTGGGTCAAGGAAAATCCCGCTGCTACGGTGGCGGATGGCTTGCATTTGAGGAGTGTGCTAAAAAGGTCCGGCGATTGGGTGCAGCCCATCGATGGCAGGTCCTCTAGCGCACTGACATAACGATAAACTACGACTCACCGAGGCGATGGTAGGGCGAAATGGAACAGCACTCCGAGGGCTTGAAGGTCATGGTGATCGACGATTCGAAAACGATTCGTCGGACCGCCGAAACGCTGCTGAAGAAGGTTGGTTGTGATGTGATCACGGCGGTGGATGGCTTCGATGCGCTCGCCAAGATAGCGGATAGCCGCCCGCGCATCATTTTCGTCGATATCATGATGCCTCGGCTTGATGGTTATCAGACTTGCGCGCTGATCAAGAACAACAGTTCGTTCAAGTCCACGCCGGTAATCATGCTGTCGTCCAAAGATGGCCTGTTCGACAAGGCCAAAGGGCGGATTGTGGGGTCGGATCAATACCTCACCAAGCCTTTCAGCAAAGAAGAGTTGCTCGGTGCTATCAAGGCTCACGTGCCTGATTTTGCGCCGACAGAGCAAGTATCCTGAAGTTCGGCCCTGTGTGCCGCTGAAGCCTTTCCGTGGAGAAATCATGGCTCGCGTTCTGATTGTTGATGACTCGCCGACCGAGATGTACAAGTTGACGGCCATGCTGGAAAAGCATGGTCATGTCGTTCTGAAAGCCGAAAACGGTGCCGATGGCGTAGCACTCGCGCGTCAGGAAAAACCCGATGCGGTCCTGATGGACATCGTCATGCCTGGCCTGAATGGCTTTCAGGCTACTCGCCAACTGACCAAAGATGCTGAAACCAGTCACATTCCGGTGATCATTGTGACGACCAAGGATCAGGAAACCGATAAGGTCTGGGGAAAGCGTCAAGGCGCCAAGGATTACCTGACCAAGCCGGTAGATGAAGCGACACTGCTGAAGACCCTGAACGCGGTACTCGCCGGTTAATCGGCGGCTTGCAAATCGAACAAGGGATGTTGCCAGCAATGTCGGATACGCCTACGCCGTTTCAGCGACTCCTGGAGATTGATGCTCGTTGCCGCACGATGGCCGCCGGACTGCCTTCGCAGCAGGAGGCTATTCAGACTTGGGCTGGTATCGGTTTTCGGATGGGGGGGCGACTGTTCGTTGCTCCGATGGGGGAGGTCGGCGAAATACTCCATGAACCACGCTATACCTTGCTACCCGGTGTGAAAGCCTGGGTCAAAGGCGTGGCGAACGTGCGCGGTAGGCTATTGCCGATCATGGATCTGTGCGGCTATTTCGGCCTGGAATTGTCGGCGCTGCGCAAGCAGCGGCGCGTGCTGGTGGTCGATCACCGGGAGGTGTTTGCGGGACTTACGGTCGATGAAGTGTTCGGCATGCAATATTTCCCGGTAGATGCCTTCTCCGAGCAGTTGCCACCGGTCGAGGCGTCGATTCAGCCCTTCATTCATGGTGTCTTTCAGCGTGAGCAGCCCTGGCTGGTCTTCAGTCCGCACGCGCTTGCCGCGCATCAGACATTTCTGGACGTGGCGTATTGATTTAGGTGGGGTCGGCTGATGCCGGCCTTTTGGTTCTTGGAAGGAAACGTACGGGTGGTCCAGGCGGGGGCCGGAAAAAATGAAAAAAATGAACGCAAAAGCATTGCTGGCAGGGGTGCGTAGCAATACGTTGATCGCCGGGCTGTTTATCCTTCTGATCGTGTCGATGGTGCTGTTGTTCGTGAACTTCGCGTACATCAATACCCAGGCCGACTATGACAACGAATACATAGGACACGCAGGTGAGCTGCGAGTTCTGTCCCAGCGCATCGCGAAGAACGCGGTGGAAGCGGCCGCCGGTACGCCGGACGCGTTCGCCTCGCTGAAAGACGCACGAAACGACTTCAGCCAGCGCTGGGGTTATCTGTCCGAAGGTGACGACCGTATCGGCCTACCCGCCGTTCCGCAGTCGCTCCAGGCAGAAGTGGCCACGGTACAGCAGGACTGGGATACGTTGCGGCAGAACACCGACGCGATCCTCGCCAGCGAACAAACCGTACTGTCGCTGCATCAGGTCGCCGCGACCCTCGCCGAAACCATCCCGCAGCTGCAGGTTGAGTACGAAGAGGTCGTCGATATCCTTCTCGAGAGTGGTGCGCCGGCGGCTCAGGTTTCGGTTGCTCAGCGCCAGTCGCTGCTTGCGGAACGTATTCTGGGTTCGGTGAACAAGGTGCTGTCTGGTGACCAGGACTCGGTTCAGGCCGCCGACATGTTCGGCCGTGATGCCAGCCTGTTCGGTCGTGTACTCACGGCGATGCTCGAAGGCAATGAAGCCATGGGCATCACCCGCGTTAACGATGTCGAAGCGCTGGATCGTCTGGCCGCGATTTCCGAACTGTTCCAGTTCGTTTCCGGCTCGGTGGACGAGATCCTCGAAACCTCACCTGAACTGTTCCAGGTGCGCGAATCGTCGAACAGCATTTTCGAGGTATCGCAAACGCTGCTTGAAAAGACTTCCGTGCTGACCCAGGGCCTACAGGCGCGTGCCGACGCCCGTTACGTCAATACCCTCGCTGGTTATGTTCTCGGTGCGCTGGCCCTTGCGTCGATTCTGCTGATCGGTCTGGTCATGGTGCAGGAAACGCGTCGTCGTCTGACTGAGACAGCGGAAAAGAACGAGCGTAACCAGACGGCGATTCTGCGTCTGCTCGATGAAATCGGCGACTTGGCTGACGGTGACCTTACAGTGGCCGCTACGGTTACCGAAGACTTTACCGGCGCCATCGCCGACTCGATCAACTACTCCATCGACCAGCTGCGTGATCTGGTCGAGACAATTAACCAGACTGCCGTTCAGGTATCGGGTGCGGCGCAGGAGACGCAGGCGACCGCGATGCATCTAGCCGAGGCGTCCGAGCACCAGGCTCAGGAGATCGCCGGGGCCTCGGCGGCCATCAACGAAATGGCTGTCTCGATTGACCAGGTATCTGCTAACGCCGCCGAGTCGTCCGCGGTAGCGGAACGCTCGGTAGCCATTGCCAACAAGGGTAACGAGGTCGTTCACAACACCATTACCGGCATGGATAACATCCGTGAACAGATTCAGGACACCTCCAAGCGGATCAAGCGTCTCGGTGAGTCCTCCCAGGAGATCGGTGACATCGTAAGTCTGATTAACGACATTGCCGACCAGACCAACATCCTCGCACTGAACGCAGCCATCCAGGCATCCATGGCCGGCGACGCGGGCCGAGGCTTCGCGGTGGTTGCGGACGAAGTACAGCGTCTTGCTGAGCGTTCTTCCGCTGCAACCAAGCAGATCGAAGCGCTGGTCAAGACCATTCAGACCGACACCAACGAAGCCGTTATCTCCATGGAGCAGACCACCTCCGAAGTGGTACGAGGCGCTCGTCTGGCACAGGACGCGGGTGTCGCGCTCGAGGAGATCGAGAAGGTATCGAGGAGCCTCGCGGCACTCATCCAGAATATTTCCAATGCCGCTCGCCAGCAGGCGTCTTCGGCCGGTCATATTTCCAACACCATGAACGTCATCCAGGAAATCACCTCGCAAACCTCGTCGGGCACCACCGCGACCGCGAAGAGCATTGGTAATCTCGCGAAGATGGCCAACGAAATGCGGCATTCGGTTTCCGGCTTTACCTTGCCGGAAACGCAGGAACAGGCCTGATTGAGAACACGGCAGCCGGATGACGGCAGCCGTGAACGTTCATGAGTGAGGGGCAGGGCATGCAGCCAAGCGTTGACTGGTCACTGAGACCCTTGGCCGATATGTCGTCAGCGGAGTTCCATGATTGGCAGGCGTTGCTCGAAGAACGCTCCGGCATGGTGGTCACGGAGCAACGACGAGCTTTCCTGCAAGCGAACCTGAGCAGCCGTATGCGCGAAGTCGGTGTGGCTGATTACGCCAGCTACTATCGTCAGGTTACCGATGGGCCACGGGGCGCGGTGGAGTGGTCGTCCCTGATGGACCGCCTGACGGTGCAGGAAACCCGCTTCTTTCGCCACCCGCCTTCGTTTGCGCTGCTTTCGCGCTACATGCAGCAACGCTGCGACGTGCGCAACGATGCGCAGCCCTGGTCGTTATGGAGCGTCGGTTGTGCGAGCGGTGAGGAAACTTACTCGTTGGCGATCTGTGCTGCCGAGGCGCTGACACGCAGCGGCGACGAGGCGCAATACGGCGTGATCGGCACCGATATCAGTCTCAGCGCCTTGGCACGGTCGCGGGATGGCTTCTACAGTCATCGTCGACTTGAACACCTGGCTTCGGACCTGCGAGAACGCTATTTCCAGTTGCTGCCGGATGATCGTTTTCAAGTGTTACCCAGCTTGGCGGCACGTGTGTGCTTCGCCAGGCTTAACGTGCTGGAGCTGGCCGGCGCGCCCATGTCCAATATGGACGTCATCTTTTGTCAGAACCTGTTGATTTACTTCCGTCGCTGGCGCCGCCGCGAAATCCTCAATCGTCTGGCTGAACGCCTGGCGCCGGGAGGGTTGCTGGTCATTGGTGCGGGAGAGGTAGTCGGCTGGCAGCACCCGGAGCTGGTGCCGGTGGCTGATAGTCAGGTTTTGGCTTTTACCCGGAAATGTTTATGAGCGGAGTCGCTATGGGTGATCGGCACGATTATGTCGCCCTGGAGTGGGTGAAGGGCGAAATTGCCGAAACGCTGAAACAGGCGCGGCAGGCCTTGGAAGCGTTCGTCGAAAACCCACAGGACTCGACACGGATGCGCTTCTGCCTGACCTATGTGCATCAGGTGCACGGCACCTTGCAAATGGTCGAGTTCTACGGTGCTGCGCTGCTTGCCGAAGAGATGGAGCAGCTTGCAAGTGCCTTGCTGGATGAGCGTGTCGCCAGCCAGACCGAAGCGCTAGAAGTGCTGATGCAGGCCATTCTGCAGATGCCGGTGTACCTCGACCGTATTCAGAGCGCCCGTCGTGACTTGCCGATGGTCGTGCTTCCGTTGCTCAACGACCTGCGTGCCGCACGCGGCGAGAAGTTGTTGTCGGAGACCAGTCTGTTCTCGCCGAATATGACTGTCCGAGCACCGGCGCTCGCAGATGAGTTTCTGGCCCAGCGGCAAACCGCTGATCTACCAGGACTGCTTCGTAAGCTGCGGCAGATGCTGCAAGTTGCATTGGTCGGCGTTATCCGTAACCAAGACCTGCCTACCAATCTGGGATATATGGCGCGGGTGTTCGCGCGCCTGGAAATGCTCTGCAAGGATGCACCGCTAGGCGCGTTGTGGCGGGTCGCATCGGGTGTGGTCGAGGGGATGGCCAGTGGCGCGGTCGCCAACGGCACCACGGTCCGGAACCTGCTGCGCCAAGTCGACAAGGAACTCAAGCGGCTTGTCGCGCAAGGCGCCGATGGTATCAACCAGGCTGCACCTGACGAGCTGACCAAAAATCTACTTTTCTATATAGCCAAGGCGCCAACCCAGTCCCCGCGCATCCATGCCTTGAAAGCCGAGTACAGCCTGGACGATGCACTGCCCGACAGCACCGTCGTCGATGAAGAGCGTGCACAGCTGTCAGGGCCGGATCGCGGCGCCATGCGTTCGGTTGTAGCGGCGCTGTGCGAAGAACTGGTGCGGGTAAAAGACAGCCTGGATCTGTTCGTGCGCAGCGATCGCATGGGCGTGACCGAGCTTGGCGCGCTGCAGTCGCCGCTCAAGCAGATTGCGGACACGCTTGCGGTGTTGGGGTTCGGTCAGCCACGCCGGATCATTCTCGATCAGATCGGGGTGATCGAAAGCTTGATGCAAGGGCAGCGGCAGCCTGACGATGCGGCGCTGATGGATGTCGCGGGGGCGCTGCTGTACGTCGAGGCGACACTGTCTGGCATGGTCGGTGGCACGCCCGAGGAACGGCGAGAAGAGAGTCATCTGCCGACAACGGATGTCGCGCAGATCCACCAACTGGTCATCCGCGAAGCGCGCACGGGCCTCGAGCAGGCCAAGGATGCGATCATCGAGTTCATCGCGTCTCAGTGGAATCATCAGCACCTGGCTCGCGTGCCGGAGCTGCTGACCCAGTCACGAGGCGGGCTTGCAATGGTCCCGCTTGCACGGGCCGCTGCTTTGCTTGATGCCTGCAATAGTTATATTCAGGAGCAATTGCTCGAGCCACAGGCGATCCCCGATTGGCAGAGTCTGGATACGCTTGCCGATGCCATAACCAGCGTTGAATATTACCTTGAGCGCCTTAGCGAGGATCGCGGCTCGCAAGGTGATCTCATTCTCGACGTGGCCGAAGAGAGCCTGCAGACGCTGGGCTATCCGCTGCGAGAGCAATCAATACCGGATGCCGGCGACGAATCCTGTCGTGAAGCGGACCTCGATTTGTCCGATCCTCTGGATGATATCGAAATACTGATGCCCGAACCTGCGGTGGATGTGCTGGCAGATGAACCGTCGGGTCAGGGCGATGCCCTGATACAGGCATCGACTGATGGGCAATTGTCAGACGTTACCTGGCCGGCCGTCGATTGGAGTGGCGAAGAAGGAGCAGCCTCTGCCGAGGCTCTAGCCGAGCCTGAATTCGCCGACCTGACGGGCGAGCCCTACGAGCTGGAGTCCGCGTCGGAAAACATTGCCGATAACATTCCGGTCGACGAGCAGACCGAAGACTCGCTCGGCTATGGGGTGGAGTGGAGCGAAGCCGAAATGGCAGAGCTCGACATCCCAGAGGTGATCCTGCCTGAGCTGATGGAGCAGCCGACGACTGTCGAACCGGCGCTGAGCATGGAAGACGTCATGGCTGCGCCGGTCGTCTCGATCAATCCTCCGGCACAGAACGTTCCGCCAAGCTTGCTGCCACCGCCTGAGGGTGAAGAGCCGGTCGATGAAGACCTGCTCGAAGTCTTCATCGAGGAGGCGGCCGAAGTGCTCGAAACCATCGGCGAGTGCCTGCCACGCTGGTGCGCCGATACCGCCGACAAGGACGCGCTCGGTGAAGTGCGGCGAGCCTTCCATACTCTCAAAGGCAGTGGACGCATGGTGCGTGCACTGATCATCGGCGAGCTCGCCTGGTCGGTGGAAAATCTGCTCAATCGCGTTCTCGACCGAAGCATCGACGCCAGTGAGCCCGTGAAGAAACTTGTGGCCGACGTGGTCGCGCTGATGCCGGCGCTGGTCGAAGAATTTGCAGCGAAGGCACAGCGTCAGCGTGACGATGTCGATCGGTTAGCGGCCGACGCCCACGCGCTCGCTAAGGGGCAGCCGATCGACCCTGGTCCGCAGGGTGGCGTAGCGCTCGATGAGTCACCGGCTCCGGAATCTGCAGCTAAAGAAATGCTCGATCCGCAGTTGCTGGAGATCTTTCGTAACGAGGCTGAAGCCCATCTCGGTACGCTGGTCGACTTCCTCGCCGACTGTGCGCAACGCCTGCCTCAGCCGGTCACCGACGCCTTGCAGCGAGCGTTGCATACCCTCAAGGGTAGCGCGCACATGGCTGGGATCCTGCCGGTGGCGGAGATCGCCACTCCACTGGAAAAAATGGTCAAGGAATTCAAGGCCAACCTGATTCCAATGGATCTGGCCGAGGCGGAATTGCTGCACGCTGCGGAGCAGCTGTTGCGTCATGGACTGGAGAACCTCGAGCGCGACCCGCTGGCGCCCATCGATGGGGCCAGTGAATTCATCATCCGGGTCCATGCGCAGCATCAGGCTCGGCTGGACGCTGCCAGCGAGCGTGGTGACACCGATCAGGGCGAGCCGCGGGATCCGGGCATGATCTCGCTCTTTCTCTCGGAAGGCATGAACATCCTGCTGGATGCCGAAGACCTGTTGCATCGCTGGCGCGAGCATCCTGCCGAGCGCCAAGAGTTGACTGCGCTGCTCGAAGAGCTGACGACGCTCGGCCGTGGTGCGCAAATGGCCGACTTGCCGCAGATCGATGCGTTATGCCAGGTGCTGCTGAATCTGTATGCCGTTGTGCAAGATGGTCGTCTCGCGATCAGCGGGCGCTTCTTCGATGACGTCGAGCAGGCCCACGAGGCGCTGGTTGGCATGATGGATCAGGTTGCCGCCGGTCTCCAGGTTACCGGTCAGCCTGAACTGGTCGCCCGTCTCGAAGAATTGCTCGCCGAGGCGATCGACCCACAAACATACGAAATCCCTGCTGAGGACCTGCAGACGGAAGCCGCTGTTTCGGCCTCCGCTATCGAGGACGCTGCCGAGGATATTTCCGAAGCCGAAGCCGAAGCCTGGCCTCTCGACACATCCTTGGTTCAGGACGACCTGAACGAGGAAATGGTCGACATCTTCCTCGATGAGGCGGTCGACCTGCTCGAAAGTGCCGGTGGTGCGCTGGAGCGCTGGCTGGGTACCCCCACTAACCAATTGGCACTATCTGCTCTATTGCGAGATCTGCACACCCTCAAGGGTGGCGCGCGGATGGCCGAAATCCGACCGATCGGCGACTTGGCCCATGAGCTTGAAACCCTTTATGAAGGGCTTTCGGATGGTCGCTACGTGTATGAGGACGGCCTTGCCGCGCTGCTGCAGCGCAGTCACGATCATCTGGCAGTGCAATTGGAACAACTGCAAGCACGCAAGCCGATGGACACCGCTGCGGAGCTAATCGAGAGTATTCGAGCCTATCGGCAAGGCGTTACGCCGACGTTCGAAAATGGTGCTTTCACGCGCGAGGAATCGGTAGTCGCGGGTGATGATGCGCAGCTGTCGGAACTCCCCGAGAACGACTTCCGGCTTGCGGCCGGTGAGCTGGCGGATCCAACCGATGCGACGGCCGGCATCGATATCGGTCAGGTTGAAACCGAAGTCCCATCGAACGAAGCCTTCGCTCTCGAACCCGAAATTGCAAGCGAGGACGCGTTGCAACACGCGGCCAATGAGCTGGACCCCGAGCAGTTCGAGACTGTCGAGGAGAAGGTGCCGACAGAGATGGCGGAGCCCGCCAAGACAGCAGCAGAGGGTTGGGAAGAGCGTGACCCTGAGCTGGCGGAGATCTTCCTGGAGGAAGGCTTCGACATCATCGAACGCGCCGGAGCATCGCTACAGCGCTGGATGGAGGACGTCGACAATACGTACGAGGTCGAAGCGCTACAACGAGATTTGCACACCCTCAAAGGTGGTGCGCGAATGGCGGACATCCGTGAGATCGGTGATCTGGCGCATGAGCTGGAGTATTTATACGAGGGGCTGTGCGCCGGTAGTTACCGGGCAAGTCCGTCCCTGTTCACTTTGCTGCAGAGCTGCCACGACCGGTTGGCGGCGATGCTCGATGCGGTGCGCGCCTATCGCGAACTGCCGAGCGGGTTGGATCTGATCGAAACGATCCGGCGCTTCCGGGCGAACCCGGAAGAGCAATTGAGCATGCCCAGCAGTGTCGCCTTGACCTCGGCTCAGGACGCCGCCGAAGCCGAGATTCTGGATATCTTCGTCGAAGAAGCCGATGAGCTGCTGGAAGAGATGGAGTCCGCGCTGGGACGCTGGGAAGCCACGCGTGATGGCGTAGCGCCCTTGGCCGACATGATGCGCGTTCTACACACTCTGAAGGGGGGCGCGCGGCTGGCGGCTCAAGGTCGCCTGGGTGATATGGCGCACGACCTAGAGCACAGGCTAGGTGAGGCTCAGCTGCAGGGCGAGTCCTGGACGGACAGCTTGTTTCTTGATGTACAGGCCGGCTATGACGGCTTGCTCAAGGAAGTCGAATCGATGCGTTCGCGGTTGTCGAGCGAGCCTGAAGTCGTTTTCACTGAGCAAATGCCGGAAGGCGTTGAAGATCAGCCGCAGTCCCCGGTTATCGTGCTCGAAACACCGATCGTCGCCGCCAGCGTGCAGGCGCCGACAACCAATACACCAGCCAAGGTACTGCCGTTCGTCCGCAAGGCCGAACAGGCGGCGCTGGATGCCGCATCACGTCGTGCGCCGCAGGAACTGGTCAAAGTACCGGCCGAGCTTCTCGAAGGGCTGGTCAACCTGGCCGGCGAAACATCGATTTTCCGCGGTCGGGTCGAGCAGCAAGTCAGTGACGTCGGTTTCACGCTGAGCGAAATGGAAGCCACCATCGAGCGAGTTCGCGACCAGCTGCGGCGGTTGGATACCGAAACCCAGGCACAGATTCTCAGCCGCTATCAGGCCGAGGCAGAGCGCGCGGGCTACGACGATTTCGATCCGCTGGAAATGGACCGTCACTCGCAGCTCCAGCAGCTTTCCCGCGCCTTGTTCGAGTCGGCTTCCGACTTGCTGGACCTGAAAGAAACCCTCGCCGCGCGTAATCGCGACGCCGAAACCTTGCTGCTGCAGCAGGCACGGGTCAACACGGAACTCCAGGAAGGACTCATGCGCACGCGCATGGTGCCCTTCGACCGGCTGGTACCGCGCTTGCGGCGGATCGTCCGGCAGGTTGCCGGTGAGCTGGGCAAGCAGGTCGAGTTCCACGTCGGTAACGCAACGGGCGAGATGGACCGCAGCGTTCTCGAGCGGATCGTCGCGCCGCTGGAGCACATGCTGCGTAACGCCGTGGATCACGGTATCGAAACCGCGGCTAAGCGTGTGGCCGCAGGCAAGCCCGAACAGGGCAACATCCGCCTGGATCTGACGCGCGAAGGCGGCGACATCGTTCTTGCGCTGAGCGACGATGGCGCGGGTATTAATTTAGAAGCCGTGCGACGCAAGGCGTTGGAGCGGGGGCTGATGGTGCCCGGTAATGATCTGTCGGACCATGAGATCCTGCAGTTCATCCTCGAGGCAGGGTTCTCCACTGCCGAACAGGTAACGCAGATATCCGGCCGCGGTGTTGGCATGGACGTGGTGCACTCGGAAGTCAAACAGCTCGGCGGCTCCATGAGCATCGAGTCGACGCTCGGCAGTGGCACGCGCTTTCTGATCCGCCTGCCATTTACCGTATCGGTCAACCGGGCGCTGATGGTGTATTCCGGCGAAGACCTTTATGCGATTCCGCTGAATACGATCGAAGGCATCGTGCGGGTGTCGCCATACGAGCTGGAAGCCTACTACCAGCCGGGCGCCTCGCGCTTCGAGTATGCAGGTCAGACATACGAGCTGCGCTATCTCGGCGAGCTGCTGAATAACGGACAGCGACCCAAGCTGGTTGGCCAGAGCCTGCCTCTCCCGGTGATCCTGGTGCGCTCGAACGAGCACAGCGTGGCGGTGCAGGTCGATAGCCTCGCCGGCTCCCGCGAGATCGTGGTGAAGAGTCTTGGCCCGCAATTCGCCACGGTTCCGGGTATCTCCGGCGCGACCATTCTGGGTGATGGTCGCGTGGTGGTGATTCTCGACCTGCTCGCGACCATCCGTGTGTTGCATGCGCATCTGCTCACGCAGCAACAACCGCTTCGGTTGCTGGGCAATGAAGAGCCGGTCGAGCCCGAAGTTGATCGGCCTACCCTGGTCATGGTCGTCGACGACTCGGTTACCGTGCGTAAGGTCACCAGCCGCTTGCTCGAGCGCAACGGCATGAACGTCATGACTGCCAAGGATGGTGTCGATGCGATCACCCAGCTGCAGGAACGCAAGCCGGACATCATGCTCCTGGACATCGAAATGCCACGGATGGACGGTTTCGAAGTAGCGACCCTGGTTCGCCACGATGAGCAGCTGAAGGATCTGCCGATCATCATGATTACCTCGCGAACCGGTGAAAAGCACAGGGATCGAGCAATGGGCATCGGTGTAAACGAGTATCTGGGCAAGCCGTATCAGGAATCCCTGCTACTCGAGGCCATCCAGCAACTGGTTACGCGTCATGAGTGACGTTACCGCGGCACGCATCGGCGTGATCGCCGATACCTCGTTGCAGCGCCATGTGCTGCAGCAAGCCTTGAGTGCGAACGGTTACCACGTGGTGCTGAACAGCGATCCGGCACGGCTGGAAGATGCAGACCTGGCGGCGGTGGAAGCTGATTTGTGGCTGGTCGATCTGGCGCAAACGGAAGATTCGCCTCTGGTCAACGCCCTGCTGGAGCGGGACAGTTGTCCAGTACTGTTCGGCGAAGGCCATGCGCCAGAGCGTCATTCCGAGCACTATCCCCGTTGGGAGCGGCGCTTGTTCGGCAAGCTGAAGCGGCTTGTCGGTGATCCGTCGAGGGTCGTCGGCCCTCGTCTTGAAGGGCTGCGCGGGGATGCGGAGCGCCCAGCGTGCCTGGAATTACCCGCGGCTTTGGCAAATGCCGTTTCGGTAGTGGGCCAGCCGGCCCATGAGGTCTGGTTGTTGGCGGCTTCGTTAGGTGGGCCTGAGGCGGTAAAGGCCTTTCTCGATGCGCTACCGGCAGGCTTGCCCGTTGGTTTCGTCTACGCCCAGCACATCGAAGCCAGTTTCGAATCGGCACTGTCGCAAGTAGTCGGACGGCACAGCCAATGGAGCGTCAACCAGAGCCGGCAGCGCGACTCGATTCGCTGCGGCGAAGTCGTGGTAGCACCCATCGGTCAGGAAATGGGTTTCGACAGGGATGGCGCCATGCTGCTCAGTGGCCGTAGTTGGCCTGAGCCCTACAGTCCCTCGATCGATCAGATGATGCTCAATCTGGCGCAGCAGTTCAGCAGCCGTTGTGGCGTCATCGCTTTTAGCGGCATGGGCAGCGATGGCAACGCCGCAGCGGCCTATGTGCTACGTCAGGGTGGTCGTGTATGGACCCAGCGTGCCGATTCCTGCGTTTGCTCCAGCATGCCGGACAGCCTTCGCGAAGGCGGCTACAGCTCATTCAGCGGCGACCCGCGCGAACTGGCCCAAGCGCTGATCGATCATTTTTTGCAGCAGGCTCGCCGGCCCGTTGCGGCTTTGTAAATGGATAATTTATGAGTCAATCCGCTATCGCTCAGGATACGCCCGCCAGCATCACCGGTCTTTTGGTGCCACTGGCCGACCGGACGCTACTGTTACCCAACGTCGCCGTTGCCGAGCTGATCCCCTATCGCGCACCGCAGCCAGCCCAGGACGCCCCGGCCTGGTTTCTTGGACAGGTGTCGTGGCGAGATTTGACTCTGCCGCTACTATCGTTCGAGGCGGCGTCCGATGGTCAACCGGAAACGGGAGTGCGGGCTCGGGTGGCGATACTCAACGCAGTGGGCGGACGCGATCATGTGAAATTCATTGCGTTGCTGGTGCAGGGCATACCTCGCTCGGTCAAGGTTGACCCGAGCCTGGCGCGTTCGGACATCGTGCCGGCTCCGCTGGAGCTGGACGTGGTGAACCTCGGCGACGTACAGGCGAGAATTCCGGATCTAGTCGCGCTGGAGCAGAAGCTGGCCGACTCAGGGTTGGTCTGACGCGTTAGAAGAGGCAGTGGCAAGCTTCAAGCCGTGAGCTTCAAGTAGAGCGGGTGCTGAACAGCTTGCAGCTGCAGCTTAAAAGTCCCCCCACAACTGCTGCGCTACACTCAGGGCGACGACCGGTGCTGTTTCGGTGCGCAGCACGCGAGGGCCGAGACGGGCAGGATGGAACCCGGCGGCGCGCGCCTGCTCTACTTCCGTATCGCTCAGTCCTCCCTCAGGGCCGATCAGAAATGCCAGAGAGCCTGGCTGTTCATGGCTTGCCAGTGGTTCGGCGACAGGATGCAGGACCAGCTTTAGCTCGGCCTCCACGGCGAGCCATTGTGCAAGTGGCGCGGGTGGATGGATTACCGGAATGACCGAGCGTCCACACTGCTCGCAAGCGCTGATGGCAATCTGGCGCCAGTGAGCCAGACGCTTGTCGGCCCGCTCATCCTTCAGCCGCACTTCACAGCGTTCGCTGACAACAGGGGTGATTTCCGCGACGCCCAGTTCGACGGCCTTTTGAATCGACCAGTCCATCCGCTCGCCACGCGACAGGCCTTGGCCAAGATGGATCCGCAAGAGCGATTCGGGAAGGCCGGCACGCTGTTCATGCAGCTCCACACGCACCTGCTTTTTGCCCACTTCGACCAGTTCGCCCTGGTATTCCTGACCGCTGCCGTCGAACAGCTGCACGGCAGCGCCGGGCGCGAGGCGCAGCACCCGCCCAATGTAATGGGCCTGGGCCTCGGGCAGTTCGTGCTGGCCGAGGGAGAGCGGGGCGTCGATAAAGAAGCGGGATAGGCGCATAAGAGCAGCTGCAAGCGGCAAGTTGGAAGTGCCAAGTTTAAAGCATCGGTGGCCTGGCCCGCAGTGCTTGTCTGAAACTTGCCGCTTGACGCTGCTATCAGCCCGGATCGTGAAAGTTTGCAGGAGCGCCGGGCGCCACGGCCACACTGACCGAGGCCCGAGAGGCTATGTCTATGCCCTCGGTGGCGACTTCGGCGAGGAAGTCGATCTGCTCTTCAGTGATCGTGTAGGGCGGTAGGAAGTACACGACGCTACCGAGTGGGCGCAGCAGGGCGCCGCGCTGCAGGGCGTGCTGGTAAACCTTGAGACCGCGCCGCTCCTGCCACGGATAGGGCGTCTTGCTGGCTTTGTCGGCGACCATCTCGATAGCGACGGCCATGCCGGTCTGTCTGACTTCAGCAACCTGCGGATGATCAGCCAGGTGCGCGGTGGCCGTTGTCATCCGCGCCGCCAGTGTTTTGTTCGCTTCTATCACCCGGTCCTGCTCGAAAATATCCAGTGTCGCCAGCGCCGCGGCGCAAGCCAGTGGATTGCCGGTGTACGTATGCGAATGGAGGAAGGCGCGCAGCGTCGAGTAATCGTCGTAGAACGCCTGATACAGCTTGTCGGTGGTCAGCACGGCGGCCATCGGCAGGTAGCCGCCGGTAAGCGCCTTGGACAGGCATAAGAAGTCAGGCGTGATGCCGGCCTGTTCGCAGGCGAACATGGTTCCGGTGCGTCCGAAGCCGACGGCGATCTCATCGTGGATCAGGTGCACATCGTAGCGATCGCAGGCTTCGCGCAGCAGCTGCAGATAGACCGGATGGTACATGCGCATGCCGCCTGCGCCCTGGATCAGCGGCTCGACAATCACCGCCGCGATTTCACGGTGATGATCGGCCAGGGTCTGCCCCATGTGCGCGAACATGTTGCGCGAATGTTCTTCCCAGCTCATGCCGTCGGGGCGCAGGTAGCAGTCGGGGCTCGGCACCTTGAAGGTGTCCAGCAGCAGCGGCTTGTAAGTGTCGGTGAACAGCGCGACGTCGCCCACGGACATCGCCGCGACGGTTTCGCCGTGGTAACTGTTGGTCAGGGTGACGAAACGCTGCTTGTTCGGCTGGCCACTGTTGCGCCAATAATGGAAGCTCATCTTGAGCGCAACCTCGATACCGGTCGAGCCGTTGTCCGTGTAGAACACTCGATCGAGACCAGGCGGCGTAATCTGTACCAGGCGCTCGGACAGTTCGACCACCGGTTGATGGCTGAACCCGGCGAGCATCACGTGCTCCAACTGGTCGAGTTGATCCTTGATCCGCTGATTGATGCGCTGGTTGGCGTGGCCGAACACGTTGACCCACCAGGAGCTGACCGCGTCGAGGTAGCGCTTGCCGTCGAAATCTTCCAGCCAGACGCCATCGCCGCGCCGGATCGGAATCACGGGTAGCTGTTCGTGATCCTTCATCTGGGTGCAGGGGTGCCAGAGGACGGCAAGGTCGCGCTGCATCCAGCTGTCGTTCAGGCTCATCATCGTTCCTCGTACAGGTGAGACGGCGCAGCCTAGCAGAACTAATACCGGCTTTAGGGGAAGGCGGACGGAAACATCAACCCGTTCGATATTTTGCAACGAAAAAATACGCTCTAATTCGATCGGTTACTCGTTAGGCTTGTCTCACCCCAATTCCGGAGACCCGTCGATGCAATGGCGAAACTCATCCACCAACTATGGCCTCGTTAGCATCCTGCTGCATTGGCTGGTTGCGATTGCGATGGTTGGATTGTTCGCGTTGGGTTACTGGATGGTCGGGCTGACCTATTACAGCAGCTGGTACCGCACGGCTCCGGATATTCACAAAAGTGTCGGACTATTGCTGCTTGCTCTGATGGTGGTTCGGGTCATCTGGCGATTCGTCAGCGACGGCCCCGCTCCGTTGCAGAGCCATGGCCGTATGACGCGTCTTGCAACGAAGGTGGGACATGGCGTCCTCTATATCGGTTTGTTCGTCCTGATGATCTCCGGTTACCTGATTTCCACTGCCGATGGGCGACCAATAGGGGTGTTCGGTTGGTTCGAAGTGCCGGCGCTGTTCACTTCGATTCCGAAACAGGAGGATATCGCCGGCCTGGTTCATGAATATCTGGCCTGGGGCCTGCTGATCTTTGCCGGTCTGCACGCCCTGGCTGCACTCAAGCACCACTTCATCGATCGCGATCCGACTCTGAAAAGGATGTTCGGCCGCGCCGATGACTAATCACTCAATGGAGGATTCCTATGCTCAAGAAAACCTTTGCTGCACTTGCTCTGGGTTCGATGCTTTTCGCTGGTCAGGCGATGGCCGCCGACTATGTGATCGATAAGAAGGGCCAGCATGCCTTCGTCAATTTCAAAATCAGCCACCTTGGCTACAGCTGGCTGTGGGGCACCTTCAAGGATTTCGAGGGCAGCTTCAGCTTCGATGCCGCCCAGCCGGAAGCCAGCAAGGTCGAGGTGACTTTGCAGACCGCCAGTGTCGACTCGAACCATGCCGAGCGCGACAAGCACCTGCGCAGCGAAGACTTTCTCAGTGTTTCCGAGCACCCGACCGCGACCTTCGAGTCCACTGCGGTGAAGTCGACCGGCGAAGGTACTGCTGATATCACGGGCGACCTGACCCTTAATGGTGTGACCAAGCCGGTCGTGATCGCGGCCAAGTTCATTGGTGAAGGCAAGGATCCATGGGGCGGCTATCGCGCCGGTTTCGAAGGTACCACGACCTTGAAACTGAAAGATTTCGACATCAAGATGGACCTGGGTCCGGCATCGCAGACCGTGGATCTGATCATCTCGGTCGAAGGTGTTCGTCAGTAATAGAACACGTGTAAAAACACGCCGGCGCAAGCCGGCGTTTTGCTTTTAGGCCAGTGGGCGGGGCGGCTAGAGACAGGTTGCAGGTGGCTTGTACGGGCTACTGTAGCCGGAGCTAAAGCACTATCGGCTATTTACAAACACTCGTGCATGTAAGTATATTCGCCGCATTCTGCCATCATTATCTGGCCCAGGGGCGCCCGCTTCCCTGGTTTGCCTGTTCAACGAGGTTCCCAATGCCCATCAAGTCGGCCAGCGCTGCACTGATCTCTCTTTTTGCCGTGGCAACACTGCTCGTAGGCTGCCAGGACGAACAGGCAGCGGCACCTGCCGCGCAGGAGACGCCCCAAGTCGGAGTGGTGACGCTCGAGGCCGAGTCTTTTGCATTGACTACCGAACTTCCCGGCCGTGCTCAACCCTATCGCATTGCTGAAGTTCGACCTCAGGTAGATGGGATCATTCAGAAGCGCCTGTTCACCGAGGGCCGTGACGTCAAGGCCGGGCAGCAGCTTTACCAAATCGATGATTCGGTTTATCAGGCTGTATTCAAGAGTGCCCAGGCCAGCCTGGCCTCTGCCAAGTCGCTATCCGATCGCTATGCGTTGTTAGTCGAAGAGCAGGCGGTGAGCAAGCAGGCTTACGACGAGGCGCGGGCGACCAGCCTGCAAGCCGAAGCCAATCTGGAGCAGGCGCGCATCAATCTCCGCTATACAAAGGTGCTGGCGCCGATTTCGGGACGCATAGGCCGCTCGGCTGTTACCGAGGGTGCGCTGGTGAATAATGGCCAGGCCCAGGAGATGGCGATCATCCAGCAACTGGATCCAATTTATGTCGATGTGACCCAGCCAGCGCGAGAGCTGCTCAATCTGCGCCGCGATCTGGCGGAAGGCCGCCTGGAAAAAGCTGGTGAGAACGCTGCCAAGGTGACGCTAACGCTGGAAGACGGCACCGAGTACAGCCACGAAGGCAAGCTCGAGTTCTCTGAAGTATCCGTGGATGCCGGCACCGGTTCCGTAGTGCTTCGCGCCGTTTTCCCAAACCCCGACAAAGTGTTGCTGCCCGGCATGTTCGTCCATGCGCAACTGGTCGCCGGCGTGAAAAGCGAAGCCATCCTAGCGCCGCAACAGGGCATTACCCGTACGCCTAATGGCAATGCGACGGCACTGGTCGTCAACGCGGACAACAAGGTCGAGCTCCGCCAGGTCTTGGCTTCTCGTACCGTTGGTAATCGCTGGCTGATCAATGAAGGGTTGAATGCCGGAGATCGCCTGATTACCGAGGGGCTGCAGTTCATTCAGCCTGGTATTGAAGTCAAGGCCGTGCCGGCTTCAAACGTTGCGTCTGCCCAGCCACAAGCCCAGTAAGGCTGAGCCAAGGATTACCACCTAATGTCCAGATTCTTTATCGATCGTCCCATCTTCGCCTGGGTAATTGCCCTCGTGATCATGCTCGCCGGGGGACTGGCGATCCTGGGTCTTCCGGTCAACCAGTACCCCAGTATTGCTCCACCTGCGGTCGGCATTTCCGTGAGCTATCCCGGCGCCTCGGCACAGACGGTCCAGGACACCGTTGTGCAGGTCATCGAGCAGCAGATGAATGGTATCGACGGTCTGCGTTACATCTCCTCGGAGAGTAACTCCGACGGCAGCATGACGATTACCATTACCTTCAACCAGGGCACCGATCCGGACATCGCCCAGGTTCAGGTGCAAAACAAACTGCAGCTCGCCACGCCCCTGCTGCCGCAGGAAGTGCAGCAACAGGGCATCCGCGTAACCAAGGCCGTTCGAAACTTCCTGATGGTGGTTGGCGTCGTCTCGGCGGACGGCAGCATGAACCAGAGCGACTTGGCCGACTATATCGTCTCCAACATTCAGGACCCCCTGTCGCGTACCAATGGGGTAGGCGATTTCCAGGTGTTCGGCTCGCAGTACGCGATGCGCATCTGGCTGGAGCCGGCCAAGCTGAACAACTTTCAGCTCACGCCGACTGATGTGGCCAATGCAATCCGCACCCAGAACGTGCAGGTCTCCGCTGGTCAGTTCGGTGGGCTGCCAGCGGTTCCAGGGCAGCAGCTGAGTGCCACGATTATCGGCAAGACGCGGCTGCAGACGCCCGAGCAGTTCCGCGAAATTCTATTGAAGGTCAACGGCGACGGCTCCCAGGTGCGTCTGAAGGATGTCGCCAGGGTTGAACTGGGCGCCGAGCGTTCTGCAATCACCGCGCTCTACAACGGCATGCCTGCTGCCGGCATTGGCATCAAACTGGCGACCGGGGCCAACGCACTGGATACCGCCAGAGCGGTGCGCCAGACCATCAGTGACTTGCAGCCGTTCTTCCCGGCGGGGATGGAGATCGTCTATCCGTACGACACGTCCCCAGTGGTCTCGACATCCATTACTAACGTGGTGCATACCCTGTTCGAGGCCATCGTACTGGTGTTTCTGGTGATGTACCTCTTTCTGCAGAATTTCCGCGCGACGCTGATTCCGACGCTGGCGGTGCCGGTAGTGTTGCTGGGTACTTTCGGCTTGTTGGCGGTGTTCGGCTTCAGTGTCAATACCCTGACCATGTTCGCAATGGTCCTGGCGATCGGCCTGTTGGTGGACGATGCCATCGTCGTGGTGGAGAACGTTGAACGTGTAATGGCCGAAGAGGGGCTCTCGCCGCTGGAGGCGACACGTAAATCCATGGGGCAGATCCAAGGCGCGCTGATCGGCATCGGCCTGGTTCTATCCGCCGTGTTCCTGCCGATGGCCTTTTTCGGCGGCTCTACTGGCGTCATCTACCGACAGTTCTCGATTACCATCGCCTCGGCGATGACCTTATCCGTGCTGGTAGCGCTGATATTTACCCCGGCGCTTTGCGCGACCATGCTTAAGCCGATCGAGAAAGGCCACCACCACGAGAAACGCGGTTTCTTCGGCTGGTTCAACCGCACCTTCGATCGTGGCGTGAACCGCTACGAGAAGGGTGTCGTTGCTGTGCTGAAGCGCAAGATTCCCTTCATCATCATTTATCTCGTTGTCGTTGCGGGGTTGGCGGTGCTGTTCAGTCGTCTGCCCAGCTCGTTTTTACCGGATGAGGATCAAGGCGTATTGTTTGCGCAGGTTCAGACGCCCGTGGGCTCGACTGCCGAGCGTACCCAAAAGACCGTGGATGCGATGCGTGAGTATCTACTCAAAGAAGAAAGCGACGTGGTCAATTCGGTGTTTACCGTTACTGGCTTCAACTTCGCCGGTCGTGGCCAGAATTCAGCGCTGGCGTTCATCGGTCTGAAACCCTGGGACGAGCGTCCGGATGCAGAAGATAGTGTCTTCGCTCTGGCGCAGCGCGCCCAGGAGCATTTCGCCATATACCGCGATGCGCAGGTGTTCGCATTTGCGCCACCTGCGGTCATGGAGCTGGGCAACGCAACCGGCTTCAACTTCTATCTACAAGATCGTGCCGGCCTCGGCCATGAAGCCCTGATGGGCGCGCGCAACCAGTTCTTGGGCCTGGCTGCGCAGAGCTCAGTGCTGCAAGGGGTGCGCCCGAACGGCCTGAACGACGAACCTCAATATCAGCTGCTGATCGATGACGAGAAGGCACGGACGTTGGGCGTCTCGCTAGACCAGATTAACAGTGCGCTGTCGATTGGCTGGGGGTCGAGCTACGTCAACGACTTCATCGATCGGGGGCGAGTAAAGAAGGTTTACATGCAGGGCGCGGCGCCTTCGCGCATGGGGCCGGAAGATTTCGACAAGTGGTTCGTGCGCAACGATCAAGGCGAAATGGTTCCGTTCAGCGCGTTCGGCAGTGGCAAATGGGTTTATGGCTCGCCCAAGCTGTCGCGCTACAACGGCGTTTCGGCGATGGAAATCCTCGGTGAAGCGGCTCCGGGTTACAGTACGGGTGATGCGATGGCCGAGGTCGAGCGACTCGCGCAGCAGCTACCGTCAGGCGTAGGTGTGTCCTGGACGGGACTGTCCTATGAGGAACGTCTGTCCGGCGATCAGGCGCCGGCGCTCTATGCGTTGTCCTTGCTGGTGGTATTCCTCTGTCTGGCGGCGCTCTATGAAAGCTGGTCGATTCCATTCGCGGTAATGCTGGTGGTGCCGCTGGGTGTCATCGGTGCACTGCTTGCTACCCTGGGCCGCGGCTTGTCCAATGACGTGTTCTTCCAGGTAGGTCTGCTGACGACCATCGGTCTGACCGCGAAGAACGCGATTCTGATCGTCGAGTTCGCCAAAGATCTGCACGAACAAGGCATGAGCCGCTTCGATGCGGCGGTCCAGGCGTGCCGCATGCGCTTGCGTCCGATCGTCATGACCTCGCTGGCCTTCACCCTCGGCGTGGTACCGCTGGCGATGGCGAGCGGTGCAGGCGCTGGCAGCTCGCACGCTATCGGTACGGGCGTCATCGGTGGCATGGTGACGGCGACGTTGCTGGTCATTTTCTGGGTGCCGCTGTTCTATGTTCTGGTGTCTTCACTGGGTGAGCGTAAAAAAAACGCCACTGAAGAACCGAAGGGAGATGCGCAATGAACAAGTCGGTACTGACTTTGGCACTGCTGGCTGCGCTTAGCGGATGCTCGTTGATTCCCGAATACCAGCGCCCTGATGCGCCCACGGCGGCCAGCTGGCCGGAAGGCCAGGCCTATGAGGGCACATCTGCTGCGACCCAGGAGCAGATCAATCTGGGCTGGACAGCGTTTTTCCGCGATCCCGCGTTGCGCCAGCTGATCGAAGTGGCGCTGGAAAATAACCGTGATCTACGGGTTGCGGCACTTAACGTCGACGCCTATCGCGCGTTGTATCGCATCCAGCGCGCCGATCTGCTGCCGCTGGTAAGTGCCGACGGTAGCGGCAGTCGCACCCGTACACCTGGCGATCTCAACCAGACCGGGCAGAGCGGCATTAGCAGTCAATACAGCGCCACGTTCGGCGTCTCCTGGGAGCTGGATCTGTTTGGCCGTCTCGACAGCCTGCGCGAGCAGGCGCTGCAGGAATACTTCGCGACCGAAGCGGCACAGCGCAGCACGCAGATCAGCCTGATCGCCAGCGTTGCCAACGCCTGGTTGACCCTGCAGGCTGATCAGGCCCTGCTTCAGGTCAGCCGCGACACGCTGAAGACCTACGAGCAGAGCCTTGGATTGACGCAGCACAGCTTCGATGTGGGCGTCGCTTCGGCGCTCGAGCTCAGCCAGGCCCGCAGTGCCGTGGATTCGGCGCGGGTACGCATCGAACAGTACACCCGCCAGGTCGCTCAGGACCGTAACGCGTTGACCCTGCTTCTCGGTCAGAACATCCCCGCCGGCCTTCCGGCTGCCGGCGATCTGGAGCGCGAGCAACTGGCGGTGCTGCCAATCGGCCTGCCTTCCGACCTGCTCCACAAGCGTCCCGACATTATTCAGGCCGAGCGTCAGCTCAGGGCAGCAAACGCGAATATTGGCGCTGCCCGAGCGGCTTTTTTTCCGCGGATCAGCCTGACCGGCGCGGCGGGTACGGCGAGCAGCGAGCTATCCGGCTTGTTTGATGGTGGTTCCAGTTATTGGACGTTCTCGCCGAGCATCAGCGTGCCCATCTTCAATGCCGGGCAGCTGCGCGCCAATCTCGATTACGCGCAAATCAGCCGTAACATCCAGGTTGCACAGTACGAGACGGCCATCCAGACCGCATTTCGTGAGGTGTCCGACGGCTTGGCCGCCCAGGCGACCTATACCCGTCAGGTCCAGGCTCAGCGTGACTTGCTGGACACTAGTGAAGATTATTTCCGCCTGGCCGAACGACGTTACCGCACCGGCGTGGATAGCTACCTGACCTTGCTCGACGCTCAGCGCCAGCTGTTCGACGTGCAGCAGCAGTACATTGCTGATCGTCTGGCGCAGATGATCAGCGAGGTCAATCTGTTCAAGGCATTGGGTGGCGGCTGGGACATGCAAGCCGAGCCGATTCCCGGCGAAGGCTGATTGCTTCGCCGGGCGGCAGTGCTCGCCGCACATGTTCACGGTTGCACAAACAAGAACGCCGCCCTTTGGGGCGGCGTTCTTGTTTAGCGTCTCGAATCAGCGGTTGCGGGTCAGCAATGCTGGCTTCTCGCCGCGAGGCTTTGTCGGAAGCTGATCCAGTTGCTCCACGCTTGGCAATCGATCGAGTTTCGATTCCTTATGGATGATCACTGGCTGCTTCTCCTTCGGCTTGGCTGCAACATCCTGACGGGCGCGGCTATCGTTGTCGATCCGACGTCCTTCGTTCTTGCGTCGTGGTTGACCGTCGCGGGGTTGGCCCGGCTTCCGTTTGCCTTTGCCGGCGGCGCCTGACGAGTCCGTACCACCGCCGCGCGGACCTGCCGCAGCGCGGGGTTGGCCGCCACCGGGTTGCGCGGGAGTGCCCGGGCGACGGCCACGGCCCTGCTTGTTCTGGTAAGGGCTGACGTAATCGACGCGATTGCCAAAGTTGTCCAGATCGTCATCGAGAAACACTTCTGGATCTCGGTCACTGGGCAGACGTGGAGGACAACTGACCGGTGCCGCGGCGGCTCCCGCAGTCGTTGAGCCTTGGCTGGCATTGGCGTTGCGCGGTTTGTTCCGGCTGCGGCGGTTGCGCTCACGCTCTTTTGGTTCGGCATTGGTTTCGGCCGCCTTGGCTGCACGCGGCTTGCGCTCGCTGTTGCGTGCTGGGCGCGGTTGGCGTGCTTCGCGCACTTCGGGTTTTTCCGCCTCGATGGTGCTGGCATCGAAACCCATCAGATCGCCATCCGGAATCCTCTGCTTGGTCATCCGCTCGATGCCTTTGAGCAGCTTTTCTTCGTCCGGCGCGACCAGCGAGATGGCCTCACCGCTGCGACCGGCCCGGCCGGTACGACCGATGCGGTGAACGTAGTCTTCTTCGACGTTGGGCAACTCGAAGTTGACCACGTGCGGCAGTTGATCGATATCCAGGCCGCGTGCGGCGATATCGGTGGCGACCAGGATTCTTACCTGATTGGCTTTGAAGTCGGCCAGCGCCTTGGTCCGAGCGTTCTGGCTCTTGTTGCCGTGAATCGCGACGGCCGGCAAGCCGTGCTTGTCGAGGTATTCGGCTAGGCGGTTGGCGCCATGCTTGGTACGGGTGAATACCAGCACCTGTTCCCAGGCGCCCTGAGTGATCAGGTGCGCAAGCAACGCGCGCTTGTGGCTGGAGGCGATGCGGAACACGCGTTGCTCGATGCGCTCGACCGTGGTGTTCGGCGGCGTGACCTCGATGCGCTCCGGCTCGTGCAGCAGCTTGCCGGCCAGGTCGGTGATGTCCTTGGAGAAGGTCGCCGAGAACAGCAGGTTCTGCCGCTTGGCGGGCAGCTTGGCCAGCACCTTCTTGACGTCATGGATGAAGCCCATGTCGAGCATGCGGTCGGCTTCATCGAGGACGAGTATTTCCACGTGGCCGAGATCAACGGCCTTCTGGTTGGCCAGATCGAGCAGGCGACCCGGACAAGCCACGAGCACGTCGAGGCCCTTGGCGATGGCCTGGACCTGCGGATTCATGCCGACGCCACCGAAGATCACTGCGCTTTTCAGCGGCAGATCGCGGGCGTAGACCTTGAAGCTGTCGTGTACTTGCGCGGCGAGTTCGCGGGTGGGTGTCAGCACCAGCACGCGAGGCTGGCGCGGGCCGTGGCGGTGTTCCCGGTCTGGATGACCGCCGGGGAACAGCAATTCGAGTACAGGAAGGGCGAACCCACCGGTCTTACCGGTGCCTGTCTGTGCGGCGACCATTAGGTCGCGTCGTTGCAACACGGCGGGAATGGCCCGCTGTTGCACTGGTGTAGGCTGGGTATAGCCAGCGGCCTCGACGGCACCGGCTAAAGCCTCGGAGAGACCGAGGGAAGCAAAGGACATGAGTAATCCTGTCTTGTAGAGGGCGAAGCCCCGGGATGGTCATGCCTGGCCCGAATCGCGACTGGCGTGCGATCCCGTCCGGTCCTGTCGCATTTGGGAGAATGCCGACATCCGGACGTAAGCCTGGCGGAAACGCGGAGTATAACAGAGCTTGTTAACGCCGCATTGGTGGGACAGTGTGGCAGTTCGCAGGTTCATTGGCCAGCTCCCTGTTTCGCAGGGAGCTGGCAAAGTGATCAGCGGGACAGCCCGAGGTTGTCCCAGATCGCCAGGCTCGGCTCGGCCTGGTTCAGCGTGTAGAAGTGCAGACCCGGCGCGCCGCCAGCGAGCAGCTTCTCGGACATCTCGCTGATGACCTGCTCGCCGAAGGCCTGGATGCTGGGCATGTCGTCACCATAGGACTCCAGCTGCTTACGCACCCAGCGCGGGATTTCCGCGCCGCAGGCGTCGGAGAAGCGCGCCAGTTTGCTGTAGTTGGTGATCGGCATGATGCCCGGCACGATCGGCGTTTCCACACCCAGCTTGCGCACCCGCTCGACGAAATAGAAGTAGCAGTCGGCGTTGAAGAAGTACTGAGTGATAGCGCTGCTGGCGCCAGCCTGGGCCTTGCGTACGAAGTTGGCCAGATCGTCCTCGAAATTGCGCGCCTGCGGATGCATTTCCGGATAAGCGGCGATTTCGATATGGAAGTGATCGCCCGTCTCGGCGCGAATGAATTCCACCAGTTCGTTGGCATAGCGCAGCTCGCCGCTGGCCATGCCCATGCCGGACGGCAGGTCGCCCCGTAGCGCGACGATACGCTTGATGCCGGCGTCCTTGTAGAGATTCAGCAGCTCGCGTAGCTCCTGCTGGCTGTCGCCCACGCAGGACAGGTGCGGCGCGGTCGGAACCTTCACCTCGCCGTCGAGCTGCAACACGGTATTCAGCGTGCGATCGCGGGTTGAGCCGCCAGCGCCATAGGTGCAGGAGAAGAAGTCCGGCTTGTATTCGGCCAGCCGGCGTGCGGTGGCCAGCAGTTTTTCGTGCCCGGCATCGGTCTTGGTGGGGAAGAACTCGAAGCTAATCGAAGGGCGATTCAGAGAAGTCATTTATTTTTACCAAGCTTGAAGCTTGAAGCTTGAAGCTGGAAGCCAAAGCAGCGGGAATTCCCCGACTGCTTCTGGCTTCCAGCTTTCCAGCTTCCAGCTATTAATACCGATAGCTGTCCGGCTTGAACGGCCCTTCAACCTCGACGCCGATGTACTCGGCCTGTTTCGGCGTCAGCTGGGTGATCACCCCGCCGAAGCCACGGACCATTTCGGCGGCGACTTCCTCGTCGAGCTTCTTCGGCAGGACCATGACGGTGACGTTCTTGGTCTTTTCCACGACCGGCAGATCGGCGAACTTCTCATTGAACAGGTGGATCTGCGCCAGCACCTGGTTGGCAAAGGAACCGTCCATGATGCGGCTTGGGTGGCCGGTGGCGTTGCCCAGGTTCACCAGGCGGCCTTCGGCGAGCAGGATAAGGTAGTCATCATTCTGCGCATCGAAGCTGCCAGTGCCGGTGCGGTGGATCTTGTGCACCTGCGGCTTGACCTCTTCCCAGGCCCAGTTCTTGCGCATGAAGGCGGTGTCGATCTCGTTGTCGAAGTGACCGATGTTGCAGACTACGGCACGCTTCTTCAGAGCCTTGAGCATGCCCGCATCACAGACATTGGCGTTGCCAGTGGTGGTGACGATCAGGTCGATCTTGCCCAGCAGCGCGGTATCGATGCTGGCGTCGGTGCCGTCGTTGAGCCCGTCTTTGTACGGAGAGACCAGTTCGAAACCGTCCATGCAGGCCTGCATGGCGCAGATCGGGTCGACTTCGGAGACCTTGACGATCATGCCTTCCTGGCGCAGCGACTGTGCCGAGCCCTTGCCCACGTCGCCGTAGCCAATGACCAGCGCCTGCTTGCCGGAGAGAAGGTGGTCTGTGGCGCGCTTGATAGCGTCGTTGAGGCTGTGGCGGCAGCCGTACTTGTTGTCGTTCTTGCTCTTGGTGACCGAGTCGTTGACGTTGATCGCCGGGATCTTCAGGGTGCCTTTCTTCAGCATGTCCTGCAGGCGATGCACGCCCGTGGTGGTTTCTTCGGTCACGCCGTGGACGCGCTCGAGTACCTGTGGGTACTTGTCATGCAGGATCTGGGTGAGATCGCCGCCATCGTCGAGGATCATGTTGGCGTCCCACGGCTGGCCATCCTTGAGGATGGTCTGCTCGATGCACCATTCGTATTCTTCTTCGGTCTCGCCTTTCCAGGCGAACACCGGGGTGCCGGCGGCGGCGATGGCTGCAGCGGCCTGATCCTGAGTCGAGAAGATGTTACAGCTGGACCAGCGTACTTCGGCGCCGAGGGCGGTTAGCGTCTCGATCAGCACGGCGGTCTGGATGGTCATATGGATGCAGCCGAGGATCTTCGCACCTTTGAGTGGCTGCTCGCCGGCGTATTTACGGCGCAGGCCCATCAGTGCGGGCATTTCCGATTCGGCGATGATGATCTCGCGGCGACCCCAGTCAGCCAGGGAAATGTCGGCGACCTTGAAATCAGTGAAACCGGCAGGCGTCATGACAGCGCTCATTGAAGAGTTCTCCATTCGTTTTGTGCGAATGGGCGCCGTTGATGCGTATGGTTAACGCCCCATCCGAGCCTGACAGGTGATGCCTGATTGGATCTGCTGCGGCGCGCCAGGTAAACAGCGTCGCTTGCAAGTCCAACAAGTTTCAAAAACCTGCTGCAGCGCCCCTCGGACAGGTGGCGGGCACGGTCGAACAGTGTCGACCGTGTGAAACCCGACGATTATAGCCGCGACCGCGAGTATTCCCAAGCCCGGTGCAGCGCATGCTGGCGGGGATTCTTGGCGCCGTAGCGCGATTCGATGCATGGCGTGAGCGCCGATGAGCCGTCCGTTTGCCGAACTCCAACAGAACCCCGGCGGTCAAACCTAAAGGTTCGGTGAGCCTCGCCGGGCGACGATCTACAGGAGCTGCCAACATGAACCTCTTGTTCCGTTCTGTTCTGCTTGCATCTATCGCTGCGTTGAGCCTGCCGGTGGCAGCCAATTCCTGTTATGTCAAAGCTGAAACCTCGGGCGCCGTACCGCCGCCGGTGGTCACCGAAAAGTGCTTCGAATTTCAGGGAGTGGATGTTGAAGCCATTGATTGGGTTTGCAGTGACACCGAGGCGGTGAAGAATTCACGGCGTGAAATCCGCGACAGCTGCCCGTCTGGCCATTTCGGGATATGCACCGCAGCGATCACGCCGGAGACGCTGGCCAACGAACGCGCCACTGGTACGCAGGCGGACGGCTCGCCAGCGCCAACGACCTTGCCTGAAGAGGCGCGCATCGTGACGTATAACTACGAATCGACTGATCGCGCTCAGGCCAAGATTGACTGTGAAAGCGCGGGCGGTGAATGGTCGCAGTAGCGGACGTTTGGTGAAACTGCCGCTTGCGGGGATAATCGCCAGCCGTCGTGTTTCGAGTGGTTGAACCGTGAAGCTGATCCCGTTGAGTGTTTTGCTGGTCGCCGTTTTCGCATTGGCCGGCTGTGATCGCATCGATCCCGACTCGCCACTCGGCAAGCGCAAGGCCATCTATCAGCAGATGCTGGATACCAAGGAAGACCTTGGCGGCATGCTGCGAGGCCGGCTGCCGTTCGATTCGCAGAGCTTTGCCAGCGGCGCGATAGAGCTGGACGAGCTGTCGCGGCAACCCTGGCAGCATTATCCGGAGGTCAAGGAAGAGCAGAGCGACGCTCGCGAGGACGTCTGGCACAAGCAAGAGCGTTTCAATCAGCTGGCCCGCGAACTGGAAGCGCATACTGCCGCGCTGGTCGCCGTGACGGCTCAGAAGCCGGTGACGGCCGAGAGCGTCGCGCCGACTTTCCAGCGAGTGGAGGATGCCTGCGAGGCTTGCCACAAAGAGTTTCGTGCCTATTGATACGGACCTTGGATCTGGCCTCTTTTGCCTTCAGCGCTTGGCCGCTTCGAGCTTTTCCCGAGCCTGATCCAGGCGTCGCTTGTGCACTTCGATCATCTGCGCATCACCCGTTCCGAGCGCTTCGCGCAGCTGCGCTTCCCGCTCGCTGGCCAGTCGAGTCGCCCGCTCCACCTCGGCATGGTTGGGTTGGATCGGGACCAGGCCGCGGCAGCGTTCATTAAGGATATTTACCCGTTCTTCGAGTGCCCGGCGATGGCCGTCCTCGCCCTTCAGACGGGCATCTTGAATCTGCTCGCCAAGGATTTTGCGCTCGTCACGGCAGGCTTCCGCAGGTTGTGGTGCGGCAATGGGTGTTTGAGTGGCGCAAAGGCCGAAGAGCAGCAGCGATAAAATGCTTCGCCGGAACATGGGGACTCCTTTCTTATTGTTGATCTTCTGACTGAGTCGAGCCGGCTAAGTGCCGTCAGAAGCCGGCGATCCCGGCGTTGCGTAGCCGATCACGCAGTTTGACGACTTCCGGCTCCCTGAAGAAGGCATGCAACTGGCTGGCGCGGGTGGCCCCGATTCCGGGCTCGGCCTGCCATTGCGCGGTGCTTCTGGCCACGAGGATTTCCCAATCCGCCTCGATGTAAGCACTGCCGCTTGGCGGCAGACCGATTGCCCGCAGCCAGGCGGCGAATGGGCGTTCGCGCGCGAGTTGATAGCTGGCCATCAGTGCTTCGGCGCTGGTTGGACCGATGCCGGGGACCTGGCGGAGATCGGCTTCGTCGAGATCGAGCCAGCCGAGCAGTTCGCTAAGCGCGCCCGCATCGACCAGCGTTTTCCAGGTGCCGGGCCCCAGGCGCGGCAAGTCCAGCCCCTTTTTGCCGCTCAGCCAGGTGAGTCGGGCAACGAATTGCTGATCGCAGCCCGGTTCGGCGTTCCAGCAGCTTTGCCAATGGTAGTTGGCAGGGTTGGGCGCTTCGATTGGCTGTCGCTGTTGTGTACGCCAGACGACAGAGTCCAGCTGTGGGATCGTCAGGCCGGCGAGCTTGATCGCGACCTGATCGCCAGGCCGGATGTCGTCCGCACGCCAGCGTTCGAGAGAGCCGAGGCTGATGCGGGTGATGTGGCGATCATCCAGCCGGACCGGCTCGATCTGCAGAATAGGAGTGATTCGGCCGCTTCGGCCTATGGTGAATTGCACCTGCCGAACCTGGGCCAGGGCGGTGCGTAGAGGATACTTCCAGGCGGCTGCCCAGTGCGGCGGTTGAGCTTGCCAACGTGCGCCGTTTGGCCGCGTGCCCTGGCGCAGCACGACGCCATCGGTGGCGAAGGGCAGCGGCTGGCGATACCAGCGATCACGCCAACGCTCGGCTTGCTGCAGATCGCTGATCGGCTGGGTCAGCTCTGTGCTCGCTTTGAAGCCAAGGGCTGTCAGGCCTTCCAGGCGTGCCTGCATCCGTGCCGGCCCATTCGGCCAGTCCCAAATGAACAGCCCAATCTGTGCGGCAGTGTTGTCGTCGATGGTCTGGCGTGCCATGGCGCCGGAAATTTTGCCGCGCGCGCCAACACCGCCGGCCTGCATCTGGATGTGCGCATCGAGACGCCAGTAAAGCTCGCCTTGCAGAATCAGCTCGCCGTCGCTCGCCAGGCGTTGCGGTATCGCCGGTAGTTGCCGGGCCCGTTCGGTCCAGTCCTGACCATGGCTGCCATTCCCGCGGCTGATGGCCTGGGCAAGACGACCGTTGCGATAGTGCAGCGTGACCGCGACGCCATCGACTTTCGGTTGAATCCATATATCGTTGCGGGCTTCGATCCAGGCCCGCACGGAGGTCGTGTCGGCCAGTTTGGTGAGCCCCGTCTGAGCAATGGGGTGCTCGATGGGGCCAGCGCTATTGGCCAACGGATCCGAAGTGTCCGTGGCGAACCCTGGAAAGCAGGCTTGCCATGCCCTTAACCGACTGCGGGATTGGTCGTAGAGCTCATCGTCCACCAGCGAGATGCCACGCCCGTGATAGGCGTCGTCCCATAGCTGAAGCTGCCGGGTTAGCGCGGCTAGCTCGCTGGTAGCGCGCGATTCGGACCAGTCCGGACAGCTGGCCTGTACGGCAGACGTCAAAAGAAGCAGGGTTAACGCGATCAGGCGTGACATGGCGGAGCATCCTTGCTCGATTGGAAATGCAGGGTAAGCCGCTTGGCATGGCTGGCAACTCACTCGGTTGCGGTCGCGCTGTGCTCGGCGGCGGTGCGGGCGCATGTTAAACAATTTCGGCTTAAAGTCTTCGGCAGTCGGACCTCAGCCGATCAAACCGTGCCGCAAGTCACTCCAATGTTGTGGGGCCGCAGCGCGATATGGCGCGGTTTCGCCAATCCGGCTCTTACCTATGACGGCGGTCAGACGCTGCCGGCGATCACCTCGCAGCCCATCGCAGCACCTGATTAATGAGCGAGTTAACCAGTTGCGCTTACAATTGCCGGTCAATCCTTATGGAGTTATCAGTCCGTGCAACCCGTGATCTCCATCGAGCAGCTGAGCAAGACTTATGCGTCCGGGCATCCGGCGCTCAAGCAGATCGATCTGCACATTCGCAAGGGCGAAATCTTCGCCCTGCTCGGGCCCAACGGAGCTGGCAAGACCACGCTGATCAGCATCATTTGCGGCATCGTCAATCCCGGTAGCGGGCGGGTGCTCGTCGATGGCTACGACATCATTGGCGATTACCGCCAAGCCCGCTCGAAGATCGGCCTGGTTCCGCAGGAATTGTTCAACGAAGGCTTCGAGAGTGTCTGGGCCACGGTGCGCTTCTCCCGCGGCCTGTTCGGCAAGGCGCCGGATGATGCCTATTTGGAAAAGCTGCTGCGCGACCTGTCGCTGTGGGACAAGAAAAGCGCGCGCATCATCGAGCTGTCCGGCGGCATGAAGCGCCGGGTGATGATCGCCAAGGCGCTGTCCCATGAGCCGAGCATTCTGTTTCTCGACGAGCCTACCGCTGGCGTCGATGTCGAGCTGCGCCGGGACATGTGGGAGATGGTTCGTGGTCTGCGTGAGCGCGGCGTGACCATCATCCTCACCACGCACTACATCGAAGAGGCGGAGGAAATGGCTGATCGCATCGGCGTGATCAGCCGGGGCGAGATCATTCTGGTCGAGGACAAGCACGTCCTGATGCACAAGCTCGGCAAGAAGCAGCTGACGCTGCATCTGCAACGACCGCTGGCGGAAATCCCGGCGGAGCTGGCTGGATATCCGCTGGAATTGGTCGACGGCGGCAACGAACTGGTTTTTACCTTCGATGCCCAGCACGAGGACACCGGCATCGCCGATCTGCTCAGGCGCCTCGCGGCACACGGGATCGATTTCAAGGATCTGCGATCGAGTCAGAGCTCGCTGGAAGAAATCTTCGTCAACCTGGTTAAGGGAAGCCGCACATGAACTTCCATGCAATTCGCGCCATTTACCTGTTCGAGCTGGCACGCACCTGGCGTACGTTGCTGCAGAGCATCGCCACGCCGGTCATCTCCACTTCGCTGTACTTCGTGGTGTTCGGCTCGGCCATTGGTTCGCGGATGGAGGCTATGCACGGTATCCCGTACGGTGCTTTCATCATTCCCGGCCTGATCATGATGGCGCTGTTGACGGAGAGTGTTTCCAACGCCTCGTTTGGCATCTATATGCCGCGCTATTCCGGGACCATCTATGAGGTGCTGTCGGCGCCGGTTTCCTATCTAGAAATCGTCATCGGCTACGTCGGCGCGGCGGCGACCAAGTCCATCATTCTTGGCTTGGTGATTCTGGTCACCGCGCGGCTGTTCGTCGATTATCAGATCCAGCATCCGCTGATGATGGCGCTATTCCTAGTACTCACGGCGGTGACCTTCTGTCTGTTCGGCTTCATCATCGGCATCTGGGCTGACGGCTGGGAAAAGCTGCAGATCGTGCCGTCGCTGATCGTCATGCCGTTGGCCTTTCTCGGCGGCAGCTTCTATTCGATCGAAATGCTGCCGCCGCTGTGGCAGAAGATCACCCTGTTCAATCCGGTGGTCTACCTGATCAGCGGTTTCCGCTGGAGCTTCTACGGTGTTTCGGACATCGGTGTCGGTATCAGCCTCGCAATGATCTTCGGCTTCCTCGTTGCCTGCTTGCTGGCCGTGTGGTGGATCTTCCGGACGGGTTACCGGCTGAAGAACTGAGGCACAACGCTTTCCGACCCGCATCGCCGGTAACATGCGATGCACCCTTCTTTTCGAGGCAAACATGAAACTCGTTTCTTCTCTCGCCGTTCTGGCCGCTCTCAGTCTGGCAACCGGCTCGGCTACCGCCTTCAACCTCGGCGAGGCCGCGCGTGCGGTTTCGGGCATTACCGGTAACGACGCCACGCAGAACTCGTCGCAGGGGCAGGCGCTTAATCTGATCGGTCAGCTCGACGGGCTGGACGTCACGCCCACCCAGGCGCTCGGTGGCAGCGGTGCGCTGCTGCAATTGGCGAAACAGCAATTGAGCAGCAACGATTACGCCCAGCTGGCCAAATCCGTGCCGGGGATCGATAAACTCACCGGCGACAGCGGTCTGGATCAGCTCAGCCAACTGGGTGCGCTGACCGGTCTGCTGGGCCAGTCGGATACCAGCGTCAATGCGCAGACGGCCGCCGTAGTGGACAACGTGCAGAGTCTGGGCGACGTCAATCAGGCCTTCTCCGCGCTGGGCATGGACGCCGGCATGGTTAGCCAGTTCGCGCCGATTCTGCTGCAGTATTTGGGCGGCCAAGGGGTTGGCGGCTCGCTGTTACAGAGCCTAGGCAGCATCTGGGGTGTTGGCGGCGCTTGATTCGCGTTCTCGGAAAAGAAGGAAGCCCCGTCCGGCATTGCCGGCGGGGCTTTTTTCATTGCGCCGGGGTGTATTACCAGGAGCCATAAGGGATGCCATGCTTTTCGATATAGGCTCTAGATTCGGGCTCTAACGGCAAGGCGTAGTGACCGTCGGTCTTGCCTTGGGAGGGCCCCTTGGGTTCGATTTCCGCCTGTGCACGCAGGACTTCGATGGGCCCACCGCAGGTGCTCATGGCCCAGACCCTGACCACGCCGCCAGGTGCGAGGCCCAAGGCGAGGGCTTCACGGTATTCGCTGGCAGGGCAGGGCGGGTCGAGGCGCTCGCTCATCAGTTGTCGTGCGCGTTCGGGAATCTCCAGGATAACCCGATAGGTCTGGGGCTCGGCGAGGGATTGCCAGCGCACGTAGATGCGCCGGGGCAGGTCGGCGTCGTTGACGTGGCGGCCCTTCCCCCAGGTCTTTCTCCAGCCGACGGCATTACCTGTTCCATCGGTAGGCAGATGTACCGATACGGTACCTTCACCCACCCGGTAGAAGATATTGCCGTGTATGTCTTCCACATCGGCGGTTTCCACCCAAACCTCCATGTGGTCCGGAGCGAGGAAGCCCAGGCGCCAGTATTTGTAAGGCAGGCTGCCGGGGTTTCTCTCGGCGCCGGCGCAGCCGCCGAGCAGCAGGAGGAACAGGGCAAGCAGCGGCGCTCTCATCGCTTTTTCTCCCGGGGTCTGTCGGTATGGCGTATCCGCCCGCTCTCGGCCGGGGCATTGACGAAGACCACATCAAGTACGCTGCCGCCCCGTCCGGCGACGGCATTCCAGTTGGCCGACAGATGGACGTAGCGCTGGCGCAGCAGGCGTTCCTCTTCCATATCCAGTGCACCGCTGCCGCTTCTGGCCCAGGCCAGCAGTTTGTCGTTGATGGACATCAATTCGGTCGGCAGGCTCAAATCCTCCGTGACGGGAACAGTTTTGAAAGGCACATTGGCCTCCACCGCCAGCGTATGCATGACCCGCAGATACACCCGCGAAAGATGCCCATAAACCCGGCGTTCCAGATAGGGTGCCGCCAGTACGTATTTCATCTGGTCTCCACGCCCGCCGCTGAGCAGTGGGAAGTGTTCCCAGAGGTCTGTTTCCAGCCGCGCGGTACGGTCCTGTGGATCGAGCAGGTCGGTCTGACGGGCGTATTCGGTGTCGCGTTGCGCCTGTTGGTAGGCAAGAGTGCCATATGGGCTGGTCGCCCGGCTGACCCAGTTGCTGCGCGGGCGTATCGGGTAGAGCCGCTCGCTGTCCAGCGGCTGGTAGCCGCCGCCCAGGTCCGAATGGGCGCCGGGCAGGACGATTTCCCGGTGCGGTGGAGAGACCTGGTTGAGGGCGAAGTTGCGCCGGTATTCGTCGCGGGCGACCAGGTGCACCACTTGGCGGGCCGCCTCGGGCGCCAGGTAGAGATCGATCCCGCCATTGATGTCATCGGCGGGATCGCCCCAGTCTTCCCAGCCGCCGATGGCGGCCACGGTATCGAATAGGCCGATGAAGTTGATTCCGACGTCGTCCCGCCAGTCGAAGCCGGAGGCTAGGCCGAGCTTGCCCGTACGGCGCAACTTGCCCAACGGCCCCTGTTCGCGCAGGAGGATCTGGTTGGCGAAATGCCGGGCCGCCGCCGCGCCGCGGCTGAAACCGAAGATATCCAGCTCCAGCCGGCCCAGTGTGCTTTCGGGGTTTTCGTCCCTGAAGCTGACCAGCGCTTTTTCCAGCAAGGCCATGCTTTCGTCGACCTTAGCCCGCACGCCCGTCGCGCCGCGGCCGAAGGCCTGGCCGGGAAGCAAGTTGTCCGGCTTGCCAGTGGTCGTACCGATACCGGTAACATAAATTGGTTTGTAGGCAGTGAGCGTACCTGCGACTTCTTTCGCTTTAGAGTCCTCTTGGTAGAGGTTGTACAACCGCCAAATATTGCTCACATCGTTCGCATAGCTACTCTCCGGGGCCAGGTGATGCGCTTCGCAGTGCTGGACCATGGCCTGGGCCTCCTGCTCGCCGAACCCGAGCGCCGGAGCGCGGCATTGCGCGCCAATAGCACTATTGCCGGCATTGTTGCCGGTGCCGTCGAAGAACACGCCAATGCGCAGGGTGACGGCCTGGCGGCTGTCGAGTTCTTCCTCTTCCTCCTCTTCTTCCAGGCCTTGCGGAGCATCGCGGCCAAGGTCCGCCTGCGAAGTTCGGGCCTGGCTGGGAGTCGGTTGTGGCGGATACGGTGAGCGCAGCGATGTGGTCGTATCGAAGACCTGGGTTTGCGCCGCGGGCTGAAGGTTCATAGGCGCGGGCGGCGTAAAGGGTGCCGAGACTGAGGTATTGCCGATGATGACCGTGCCGGAGCCGCCAACTATCACGTCGCCATGAACACCAACGCTGCCCAGCGTGGCGGCCGGTTTGCCGTTGATTAGCACGTTGGGGATGAGGTTGCCCGACAGTGCACTGCCACAGCCGGTGGCGTCATCCAGGCGGGCGGCGGGCAAGCTGTCGAAGAGTACGTCGGGTGAACCGCTGGCGATGGGGTTATTACCGTGCCCAGTCTTCGGACAGGCAGTGGGATCGCCCAGGCGGGCGGCCGGTTTGCCGGACATGACCAATCTCCTTATCGGTATGCGAGCCGGCACCTTGCCGCAAGGCAATAGCGAGCGCAAACGACGCGCCGTTTTTTATGGGCTGGTTCGCAGCCTATGCCCGGCTGCGCCAGAACTTGCGCAGCGAAAAGAAAAGCCCCGCACAGCACAGAGCTGGCGGGGCTTTCTTTGACGCTTAAAGCTTGCCGCTGCGTTTTTACAGCCCGGCAGCCGCGCGCAGTGCGTCGGCCTTGTCGGTCTTTTCCCACGTGAAGGCGGTGAAGGTGTCGCCACCGACCGTCATTTCATAAGGATCGCGACCGAAGTGGCCGTAGGCCGCGGTGGCTTTGTACATCGGATGCAGCAGGTCGAGCATGGTGGTGATCGCGTACGGTCGCAGATCGAAATGCTCGCGCACCAGGGCGACGATCCGCTCATCGCTGAGCTTGCCAGTGCCGAAGGTATTGATCGAGATCGAAGTCGGCTGCGCGACGCCGATGGCATAGGACACCTGGATTTCGCAACGCTCGGCCAGGCCGGCAGCGACGATGTTCTTCGCTACGTAACGGCCAGCGTAGGCAGCCGAGCGGTCGACCTTGGACGGGTCCTTGCCGGAGAAGGCACCGCCGCCGTGACGGGCCATGCCGCCGTAGGTGTCGACGATGATCTTGCGTCCGGTCAGGCCGCAATCACCTACCGGGCCGCCGATGATGAACTGGCCAGTCGGGTTGATGTGGAACTGCGTGTCCTTGTGCAGCAATTCGGCCGGGATGACGTGCTTGACGATCAACTCCATCACCGCTTCCTTGAGGTCGGAATGCTTGACCTCTGGGTTGTGCTGGGTCGAAAGCACGATGGCGTCGATACCGACCACCTTGCCGCCTTCGTAGCGGCAGGTGACCTGGCTCTTGGCGTCTGGGCGCAGCCACGGCAGCAGGCCGTTCTTACGCGCTTCGGCCTGGCGCTCTACCAGCGCATGGGAGAAGCGGATCGGGGCCGGCATCAGCACATCGGTTTCGTTGCTGGCGTAGCCGAACATCAGGCCCTGGTCGCCGGCGCCCTGGTCTTCAGGCTTGCTGCGGTCGACGCCCTGGGCGATGTCCACGGACTGCTTGCCGATGATATTGATGATGCCGCAGGTGGCGCCGTCGAAGCCGACTTCCGAGCTGTTGTAGCCGATGTCGATGATGACGTCGCGCACCAGTTGCTCCAGATCGACCCAGGCGCTGGTAGTGACTTCGCCGGCGACGATTGCGACGCCGGTCTTGACCAGGGTTTCACAGGCCACACGGGCGTGTTTGTCCTCGGCGATGATGGCGTCCAGCACCGCATCGGAGATCTGGTCGGCGATCTTGTCCGGGTGCCCTTCGGACACGGACTCGGAGGTGAAAATCGAATATTCGCTCATCTATCGGTTCCTAATTACCGGTGGGTGAGTCGGCTGTCAGTGGCGGGCCGGGAAAAGTACCGGGCCTGGATCTGAAAACCGTTCTTCAAGCCAATGTAGAGGCTCTCGCCGGGCGTGAGCCCCGCGGCATCGGCCCAACGGGCCAGATCGTCCTGTTCGAAACCCAACCACAGATCGCCGCAGGCCTCCCTGGCCCAACTCTGGTTGTGGCTGCACAACTCGGTGAGCAGCAGGCTACCGCCCGGGTTCACCAGTCGCGCCAGTTGCTTGAGCGCATCACCCGGCGCGGCCAGGTGATGCAGAACCATGTTCAAAACGACGCAGTCGGCCGATGGGCATTCGTCCTGTAAAGCATCTGCGAGTTTCAATTCGACGTTGTCTAGCGCCTCTTCTTTGCAGCGTGTGCGTGCCAGCTCGAGCATCGCCGGACTGTTGTCGACAGCGACTACCTGCGCGAAGCGAGCGGCGAGCTCCGGTAGAAAGCTGCCATCGCCGGGGCCGATTTCCAGCGCCGTCGCAGTCGGTGCGAAATTCAGTGCATCGAGCAGCGCCACTACGCTATCGCGGTACTGCGGCAGCCCGGCGATCAAATCCTGGCGTGACTGGAAACTACCCGCCATGCGCGCGAAAAAGTCCTCGCTGGCGGCGCTGCGCTGAGCATGCACCGCGCTGATCCGAGCCTCGACGTCGATTGGCAATATCAGTTGATCGACTTCCTCCAGCAGGGCTGCATGCAGCTTGCCGCCGAGGGATTCGCCCTGGGGCAGGCTGCGACGATAGAAAATGGCGTTGCCTTCGCGTCGTGTCGCCAGGAGGCCAGCCTGGGCCAGCACCTTTAGATGGTGGCTAATGCCGGACTGGCCGGTGGCGAAGATCTGCGCCAACTCGAGTACGCCGAACGAATCGTTGGCCAGCGCCCGCAATACATTCAGACGCAGCGAATCGCCGCCGGCCTTGCACAGGGCGGCGAGCTGATCATTGTCGTCGAAGGAAATCCGGGGAATGCGCAGGCTCATAAGTCGCGCAGTCTAGTCGGTCGTTTTTCGTCCAGCAATGGCAATATCAAAAAGTTTTGATATTGGACCGGCCGGGTTTCAATTCACCAGGCTGTTGATACCCATTGCGCAGGACACCAGCCCGAGGCCGAGCAGGAAGACACTCGGGAGCAGGTAGAGTGCTCGTTGCAGGCGTTCGTGGCTGGCCAGGCGGCGCGATACCAGGCTGTAGGCGATCAGGATGGACACATCGACCAGCGCCCAAATGGCGATCAGTGCCACCGCCTGTGGCGCGAAGGGCTGCGCGGGAAGAATGAACCCCGGCAGAAACGCGAGAAAGAACAGGATGTCCTTGGGGTTCGACAGTCCTACCGCCATTGCACGCCAGAAGTAATGTGCGTGTGGTCGTGTCGGCTTCGGTTTTTCGTCATCGCCGCCACACAGGCCATCCGCGCCGAGCCAGATCAGATAGAGGCCCCCGAGCACCTGGCCCCATTCGAGAATGACCGGCTTCAGATCGAGCGCCAGGTAGATCAGCACCAGTGCCGCGATCAACAGTAGCTGTGCGGAGAGCACGCCGCCGAGAATGGTCCAGGCCGGCCAGCTGCGCCGCGCATCGGCGATGACCAGCGCGACCACAGGTCCTGGGGACGCGATCAGCAAGGTGACCGCGGCGGCAAAGGCCAGGTATGTGGCGCTCATAGCTCAGTCACCAGTTCGAAGATGCGCGATTGCCGACCCAGTTTTTCGGTGTAGAAAGCCAGGTTGCAGCTGGCGAAGGTGCGCTGCATCCAGCGGTCGCTGCCATCGAAGCGGGCAGGAAAGGGGCTGCGCGCGTGCGCGGTGCGGCGATTGTCGATGATCAACAGGTCGCCGCGAGCCAGTCTTACCGGCTCGACGATATTCCAGGCGATGCGGCGCAACGCATCGAGTGAGTGCTGCGCGCGGTCGCTGCAGGCCACCATGAACTGCGGATCGAAGCGAAAGAAAGGCGCATCGGGGTCGCCGTACAGCACGGTCTGATGTTTGTTGATGTCGATGCGTTGGTTCTTCTCGGTTGGGCCGTAATCGGAAAAGAAGTTGTAGGGCTCGTTGAGAAAGAACGCCTGCTGTTCGTAGCTCAGGTGCTCGAGAATGCGATCGACCGAAGCGATGTAGGTAATGGCTTGCGCCTCTGGATCCTGACGCAGACAGAGCAGCAAGAGATAGTCCGGCTGGATTGCATGGAAGGCGTTTTCGGTATGCAGGTCGAGTTCGGTATCGAAGCTGTCCGAGCTGGCGGCGCGCGATTGTGTCGGCTGAGGGAAGAGGTTATTGACGATGCAGCCGCCGGACTCCTGCACGTAGCCGATCGGGTCACCCAGCAGGGCGGTGGCTTGCAGCAGCAGCTTTTCGCTGCGCTCATCCGGCTTGCACACGTCGGCGCGGGATTGAGGTGTCGGCGGGATATCGCCTATCTCCATGCCTTGCAGCCGTAGAAAACCCTTCGGATTACCGAACATCTTGAAATCGAGGATCTGCGCAATCTGCTCCTGGCCCAGTCCCCCGTTACTGATGGCGGCAGACAAAAGTAGGTCAAAGTTGCGATTGGACATGTCATTCTTCCCTGCAGTTTTCTACGGCATACGCCACGCTTGTGAGTCGATGCCATCGCGCTGTTGGCTCGGCTGCTGGCGCAGTATTGGTGGGGTTCGGAGGGTTGAAAAATGGAAAAAAGGGCCGGATGCCATGAGTTTTACTCATGCCGGAGCGGGGCGGCATGACAGCGCGGATGCCTCCCCTGTATGCGCTGCGAGCTTTCGAAGTGGCGGCGCGATTCGGCTCGTTCACCCAGGCGGCTGAAAGCCTGTGCATCACGCAGAGCGCGGTCAGCCGGCACGTGAAGGCACTCGAAGAGAATCTCGGTTGTCAGCTCTTCGATCGGCGCGGCTCCAAGCTGGCGCTGACCGACACGGGGCGGATGCTGGCGCAGGAGCTCAAGGTGGGCTTTCGCACCATCGAAAACGCCTGCATCGCGGTCAATCGACAGCAGAACGCGCTCAGGCTGAAGGCGCCCTCGACGCTCACCATGCGCTGGTTGCTGGGCGCGCTGGAAACGTTCCAGTTAGCCCATCCGCAGAATCAGGTACAGCTCACCAGCGCCTGGATGGACCTGGATGCGGTGGATTTTCATAACGAGCCGTTCGATTGCGCGATTCTGCTCGGACACGGCGGTTTCCCGGCTGACTGGAACCGCGTGAAGCTGTTCGATGAATGGCTGGTGCCCGTGTGTTCACCGGACATCCTCGGTGACGGATGCTGGACCGCGTCCCAGCTGGCGTCGGCCGAGTTGATCCATCCCTCGCGCGACTGCCGCGACTGGCGGCGCTGGTTGCAGCGGGTCGGGTTGATCGATGTGATCGCGTGGCAGCAGGGCAAGCTGTTCGACACGCTGGAACTGGGCATCTCCGCCGCGGCGCAGGGGCATGGCGTCTCCATCGGCGATCTCGCCCTGGTCGGTGCGGAGCTGCACAAGGGCACGTTGGCGCTGCCGTTCGAGCAGGCCGTGCGCTCCGGCGATAGTTACTACCTGGTCTGGCCGGCAACCGGCGAAACCCCGGAAACGCTCACGCGAATGAAGGATTACCTGCTGCAGCATCTGCCGAATGCCGGTAGTTGCGGTGTCAGTCTGCTCGACTAGAACCGGGCAGTGGATCGCCAGGCTGTATCAGTCATTGCCCCCCATCTCATGAAAGGGGAAAATGGCGGCCTTTTTCACGTATTACCCCCGCAGGAGATTCAGCGATGCCCAGCCGTCGTGAGCGAGCCAATGCCATTCGTGCACTCAGCATGGATGCCGTGCAGAAAGCCAACAGCGGCCATCCCGGTGCCCCAATGGGCATGGCGGACATCGCCGAAGTGCTCTGGCGTGACCACCTGAAACACAGCCCGACCAACCCTTTGTGGGCCGATCGTGACCGCTTCGTGCTGTCCAACGGCCACGGTTCGATGCTGATCTATTCGCTACTGCACCTGACCGGCTACGACCTGTCCATCGATGACCTGAAGAACTTCCGCCAGCTGCACAGCAAGACGCCTGGTCATCCCGAATTCGGCTACACCGCTGGCGTCGAGACCACCACCGGCCCGCTGGGTCAGGGCTTGGCCAACGCCGTGGGCTTCGCCCTGGCGGAGAAGGTCATGGCGGCGCAGTTCAACCAGCCCGGCCATGAGATCGTCGACCACAACACCTACGTGTTCCTCGGCGATGGCTGCCTGATGGAAGGCATTTCCCACGAAGTCTGCTCGCTGGCCGGCACCCTGGGGCTGAACAAGCTCACCGCCTTCTATGACGACAACGGCATCTCCATCGATGGCGAAGTGCATGGCTGGTTCACCGACGACACCCCGCGTCGCTTCGAGGCCTATGGCTGGCAGGTGATCCGCAATGTCGACGGCCACGACGCCGACGAAATCCAGATGGCCATCGAGACTGCACGTAAGAGCGACCGTCCGACCCTTATCTGCTGCAAGACCATCATCGGCTTCGGTTCGCCCAACAAGCAGGGCAAGGAAGAATCCCACGGCGCCGCGCTTGGCGATGCCGAGATCGCGCTGACCCGCGAGGCGCTGGGCTGGAAGCATGGCCCGTTCGAAATTCCCGCCGAGATCTACGCCGAGTGGGATGCCAAGCAGAAGGGCGCCGACGCCGAAAACGAATGGAACAAGCGCTTCGCCGCCTACGAAACCGAATTCCCGGCGCTGGCTGCTGAATTCAAGCGGCGCATGGCCGGCGAACTGCCCGCTGACTTCGCCGAGAAGGCCAGCGAGTTCATCCGTGAAGTCGCCACCAAGGGCGAGACCATCGCCAGCCGCAAGGCCAGCCAGAACTGCCTGAACGCCTTCGGCCCGCTGCTGCCGGAACTGCTCGGCGGTTCGGCAGACCTGGCCGGCTCCAACCTGACCCTGTGGAAGGGCTGCAAACCGGTGGTCGCCGAAGACGCCTCGGGCAACTACATGTACTACGGCGTGCGCGAGTTCGGCATGGCCGCGATCATGAACGGCGTCGCCCTGCACGGCGGCTTGATCCCCTACGGCGCGACCTTCTTGATGTTCATGGAGTACGCGCGCAACGCGGTGCGCATGTCGGCGCTGATGAAGCAGCGGGTGATCTACGTCTTCACCCACGACTCCATCGGCCTCGGCGAAGACGGCCCGACCCATCAGCCGATCGAGCAGCTGACCAGCCTGCGCACCACGCCGAACCTGGACACCTGGCGTCCGGCCGATACCGTCGAATCGGCGGTGGCCTGGAAGCATGCCGTCGAGCGCAAGGACGGCCCGAGCGCGCTGATCTTCTCGCGCCAGAACCTGCCGTTCCATGTGCGTGACAACGAGACCGAGACGGCCATCGCCCGCGGTGGCTACATCCTGAAGAACTGTGCGGGCGAGCCGGAGCTGATCCTGATCGCCACCGGTTCGGAAGTGAGTCTGGCGGTGGAAGCTGCCGACAAGCTGGCTGCGCAGGGTCGTCAGGTACGCGTGGTTTCCATGCCCTGCACCAGCGTGTTCGACGCCCAGGATGCTGCCTACAAGCAGCAGGTGTTGCCGGTGGAAGTTGGCGCGCGCATCGCCATCGAAGCGGCGCATGCGGACTACTGGTACAAGTACGTCGGCCTCGAAGGGCAGATCATCGGTATGACCACTTACGGCGAATCGGCTCCGGCCGGCCAACTGTTCGAGGAATTCGGTTTTACGGTCGATAACATTCTCGCGGTCGCTGAAGAATTGTTGGAGGACTAAAGCCGGAAGCCTGAAGCTGGAAGCTGGAAGTAAAGGCATACCTGCTCTTGCTTCCAGCTTCCAGCTTCCAGCTTCCAGCTTCCAAGGCTATGCCCAATCGAGCCTATCGTGTTGCGTTGAACGGCTACGGCCGCATCGGCCGCTGCGTGCTACGTGCGTTCTACGAGCGCGATGCCGCATTCGATTTCCAGATCGTCGCGCTCAACGATCTGGCCGATATGCCCAGCCTGGAGTACCTGACCCGCTTCGACTCCACCCACGGACGCTTTCCCGGCGAGGTGAGCGTGGAGGGCGATTGCCTGCACATCAATGGCGATTGCGTGAAGGTGCTGCGCGAGTCCACACCTGAAGCCATCGACTGGCGTGCGCTGGACGTGGATCTGGTGCTGGAATGCTCGGGCGCCTACAACACCCGTGCCGCTGGCGCGCGTTTCCTCGATGCCGGTGCGCCGTGCGTGCTGTTCTCCCAGCCGATGGCCAGCGCTGCCGATGTCGACGCCACCGTGGTGATGGGCATCAACCATGAACAGCTCAGCGGTGCCGAGACGCTGGTGTCCAATGCTTCCTGCACCACCAACTGCGGCGTGCCGTTGCTGAAACTGCTCAACGACGCGGTGGGCATCGAGTACGCCTCCATCACCACCATTCACTCGGCGATGAACGATCAGCCGGTGATCGACGCCTATCATCACGAAGACCTGCGCCGCACCCGTTCGGCCTTCCAGTCGGTGATTCCGGTCTCCACCGGATTGGCCAAGGGAATCGAACGGTTACTGCCGGAACTCTCGGGGCGGATTCAGGCCAAAGCCGTGCGCGTGCCGACGGTGAACGTGTCCTGCCTGGATATCACCCTGCAAACATCACGCGATACCAATGCCGAGGCGATCAACCGGGTGCTGCGCGAAGCCGCTGAATCCGGTCCGCTGAAGGGATTGCTGGCGTACACCGAGCTGCCCCACGCCAGCTGCGATTTCAACCACGTTCCGCATTCGGCGATCGTCGATGGCAGCCTGACGCGGGCGTCCGGGCCGCGGCTGGTGAATCTGCTGGCCTGGTTCGACAACGAGTGGGGGTTCGCCAATCGCATGCTCGAAGTGGCCGAACATTATCTGCAGGTCGCTCATCGCGCCTGAAGCCGCACTGCTTGAAGACTCGCCGTTCATGAATTTTAAGGAAGATCAGATGACCGTTTTGAAGATGACCGACCTCGACCTCCAGGGTAAGCGCGTGCTGATTCGCGAGGATCTCAACGTGCCGGTGAAGGATGGCACGGTAAAGAGCGATGCGCGCATCCTAGCTGCGCTGCCGACCATCAAGCTGGCGCTGGAAAAAGGCGCGGCGGTGCTGGTCTGCTCGCACCTGGGCCGTCCGGAAGAGGGCGTGTTCAGCGAGGAAGACAGCCTCAAGCCTGTGGCCGACTATCTCTCCAAGGCGCTGAACCGCGACGTCCCGCTGGTCCGCGACTATCTCGACGGCGTCGAGGTGAAAGCCGGTGAGCTGGTGCTGCTGGAGAACGTGCGCTTCAACAAGGGCGAGAAGAAGAACACCGACGAGCTGGCGCAGAAATATGCCGCGCTGTGCGACGTCTTCGTCATGGACGCCTTCGGCACCGCCCACCGCGCCCAGGGTTCGACCCATGGCGTGGCCAAGTTCGCCCAAGTCGCCTGTGCCGGCCCGCTGCTGGCCGCCGAGCTGGATGCGCTGGGCAAGGCGCTGAAGAGCCCGGCCAAGCCGATGGCCGCGATCGTCGCCGGTTCCAAGGTATCGACCAAACTGGACGTGCTGAACAGTCTGAGTCAGGTCTGCGATCAGCTGATTGTCGGCGGCGGCATCGCCAATACGTTCCTCGCCGCTGCCGGCTTCCCGGTGGGCAAGTCGCTGTATGAGGCCGATCTGGTCGACACCGCCAAGGCCATCGCGGCCAAGGTCAGTGTGCCGCTGCCGGTGGACGTGGTGGTGGCCAAGGCCTTCGCCGAGGATGCCGAAGCGACGGTCAAGTCCATCGCCGAGGTGGCCGACGACGACATGATTCTCGACATCGGCCCGCAGACTGCTACCAACTTCGCCGAGCTACTCAAATCCTCGAAAACCATCCTCTGGAACGGTCCGGTCGGCGTGTTCGAGTTCGATCAGTTCGGCAACGGCACCAAGGTGCTGGCGCAGGCGATTGCCGAAAGCCCGGCGTTCTCCATTGCCGGCGGCGGTGACACCCTGGCGGCCATCGACAAGTATGGTGTGAGCGAGAAGATTTCCTACATTTCCACCGGTGGCGGCGCCTTCCTCGAATTCGTCGAGGGCAAGGTGCTTCCTGCGGTGGAAATGCTCGAGCAGCGCGCGGCGCAGTAACGGTAGACCAGCACAACAAGCGAAGCGTCAAGGCAACCCCTGGGGTTTGGTGAGGTCTCTGTTTTGTCTGAGCACGGAATGGAGACTTACCATGCGTTATGCCGCTCTAGCTGTTTGCTGTCTTGGCCTGGCCGGTTGTGCCGGTGGCGCGCCGGATTCGCTTTGCGAAGTGATCGACCCGCCACCAATCGAAAGCCCCACTGCACAGAATGATCAACGGGTGCAGATGCAAAGCACCGGCGATCCAACCGCTGGAACCGCTGCGGACGTTCAGGATTGCCCCTGAGCCGACGCAGCCAAGCAAGGAGAAGCGATGAAAGGCCTGTACATCCCGTTTGCCGCACTGCTGCTCAGCGGTTGCGGTCACTGGCAATCCGGCCCCGACGCACCCTTCGTTCGCTGGAAATGCCAGAGCCAACAGAACATCGCCTGGCGCTACGCCGATGACAGTCGCCAAACGGTGGAGCTGAAGATCGGTGATAGCGAGCAGGTTCACCGGCTGCGCAAGGAACCTGCCACTCATGGTGCTTTCTATAGCGACGGTGTGGTGGCTTTCCACGACAAAGGCAACCAGGCGTTGGTCTTTCGGACCGCCGACGACAAGCTGCTGGCCCATGGCTGCAGCGCTTCGCTGATCACCATTTGAGATGCCGAGACGCCCCTACGCAGCGGGTCGGCATGGAGCGATTTGCGGCGTTTCGCCAGAACTGATGGTTTTTGAGCCGTCCGCCACTACAATGCCGCGCCTTACCGCGCGGTGCTTGAACAGCGCCAGCCCCTGCGGCAGGCTTTTACACGAATAAACGACCCAAACCGGGAGAAAGGAAAACATGGCACTCATCAGCATGCGCCAGATGCTCGACCACGCCGCCGAGTTCGGCTACGGCGTGCCGGCCTTCAACGTGAACAACCTTGAGCAGATGCGAGCCATCATGGAAGCGGCCGACAAGACCGACTCCCCGGTGATCGTCCAAGCCTCTGCCGGCGCCCGCAAATACGCCGGCGCCCCCTTCCTGCGCCACTTGATTCTGGCGGCAATCGAAGAATTCCCGCATATCCCGGTGTGCATGCACCAGGACCATGGCACCAGCCCGGATATCTGCCAGCGTTCGATCCAGCTGGGCTTTTCCTCGGTGATGATGGACGGCTCGCTGCGTGAAGATGGCAAGACGCCGTCCGATTATGAATACAACGTGCGCGTCACCCAGCAAACGGTCGCTTTCTCCCACGCCTGCGGCGTCTCGGTGGAAGGCGAACTGGGCTGCCTGGGTAGCCTGGAAACTGGCATGGCTGGTGAAGAAGACGGTGTCGGCGCCGAAGGCACGCTGGATCACAGCCAGCTGCTGACCGATCCGGAAGAAGCCGCCGACTTCGTGAAGAAGACCAAGGTGGACGCCCTGGCCATCGCCATCGGCACCAGCCACGGCGCCTACAAGTTCACCAAGCCGCCGACCGGCGACACCCTGTCGATCCAGCGCATCAAGGAAATCCACCAGCGCATTCCCGATACGCACCTGGTGATGCACGGCTCCTCCTCGGTCCCGCAGGAGTGGCTGAAAATCATCAACGAGTACGGTGGCGACATCAAGGAAACCTACGGCGTGCCGGTCGAGGAAATCGTCGAGGGCATCAAGTACGGCGTACGCAAGGTCAACATCGACACCGACCTGCGCTTGGCCTCCACTGGCGCGATCCGCGAGTTCATGGCGAAGAACCCCGCCGAGTTCGATCCGCGCAAATACCTGGCCAAGACCGTTACAGCCATGCGTGACATCTGCATCGCCCGCTATGAAGCCTTCGGCACCGCCGGCAATGCCAGCAAGATCAAGCCGATCTCCCTGGAAGGCATGTTCCAGCGTTATGCCTCCGGCGAGCTGGACCCCAAGGTCAACTGAGTCGGCTGACGACTGAACAAGGGCCCGCTTGAAGTGGGCTCGAAATAACAACCCCCCCCCCTTGGCGGGGTTTTGTTTTTTAAGCGTTGTGCCGGCCGGGGCAATTGTCGCGGGGCGCGCCTCTTATGGGCTTTTGCGGGAGGCCCGCCCTCGGAGCGAAGCTTTTGCCTGCGGTATTACCAGGCGCACTTGGTCTTTGAGATACGGCTCAGACACCGGCTACGCTGAGCGTTAGATGAGAACTCTTAGTCCAATAGTTGCTGAATCTGGCTGTGCAGATTATCGAGCGAGAAGGGCTTTGCGATGATCGGAGCGGAGCGGGCGATGGGGCTTCCGGATTCGTGGATCTCGATCGGATAACCGCTGATGAAGATGACTTTCAGATCGGGCCGCAACTTGATTGCCGGCTCCGCGATCATCACGCCTGAAACACCACCGGGCAGTCTGAAATCGGTTACCAGCAGGTCCAGTCGCGGCTTGGTTGCCAAAATTTCGAAAGCTCGGGCTGAATCCGCCGCCTCCAGAACCTTGTAGCCTTCCCCTGCTAGATAGTCAGACAACAGGCCGAGAATGTGGGGTTCGTCCTCAACGAGCAGGACAACTTTGGCGGGTGCTTGGCTCATCGGGATTCTCGATTCTTGTGCAATAGCTTGTGAACGTACTGTGTGTCAGGCCAGTGATGGTTCCGGCGCGGGACGAGCACTTGGAGCACGACGGCGCTTCCCAAGTTCATGAGTGCGCTGCAATCGGCTGATCCGATCGAGTGCCCCGTCGGTGCCTGCCCAGCAGGGTACTGGACTATGGTACGAACCTCTATCAGAAGACCATGGCTCAAGTCAGTAACTTTTGGAATCCACCATGACCAATGAAGATCCCCGTACCGTCGCTGAACGCACGCTGGATGACTATCGCGCCAATGCCGAGGCGTTTCGCGAGGGCACACGCGACCATGATGTCAGCCAGAATATCGAAGCATTGTTGCGAAACATCCGCGGCGAACCGCCTTTTCGCATTCTCGACCTGGGTTGTGGCCCCGGGCGAGACCTCAAGACATTCACATCCCTCGGCCATATCGCCGTCGGGCTGGATGGCGCCGAACCCTTCGTGTCCATGGCGCGGGCCGACAGCGGTTGCGAGGTGCTGCACCAGGACTTCCTGCAGCTGGACCTGCCCGCCGAAGCGTTCGACGGCATATTTGCCAATGCGGTGCTGTTTCATCTTCCCAGCCGTGAAATCGGCGCGGTTCTGCTGAAGTTGCATGCTGCGCTTCGCGGCGGTGGCGTGCTGTTCAGCTCCAATCCGCGCGGCAACAATCAGGAGGGCTGGAGCGGTGCGCGTTACGGCACCCGGTATGACTGGCCAACCTGGCGTGCATTACTGCAGTCGGCCGGCTTTACCGAACTTGAGCATTATTACCGGCCAGCGGGCTTGCCACGTGAACGGCAGCCATGGCTTGCCAGCGTCTGGCGCAAGGGCTGACGTGGCAGACAGCGGCAGGCGGAGGTTGTTCATCTGCAAAGCAGAATGCATGTCGTGAAGCTTGGTTTCATGCGTTTTGCATGCATACAAAACGCTATTATGTGACGCAAGTCACTGAATTTAGCGGGTTTCGTTGATCTCTCGGGTTGGCACGAACGCTGCTCTAGTTAAGGAAGCTGGACCATAACCGGAGTACACAATAATGATCGCCGCTGAAAAAACTCTCTCTGCCGCGTTTCCCGAGTTCGAAGTACTCACCACCCCTCGTCCGGATGGGGGGCTTTTATTGACGCTGCGTAATGATGATCGGGACATCATCAAGCGCGCCCTTTCCAAGGGTCAGACCCAGACTAATATTCAGCTGGAATGGGTCATCAGCTCGATCCGCCGCGATCTGGCGCTGGAGGCTGGCATGTCGCCTGCCATCGCCCGTTTGCAAAGTCAGAGCCGCACAGGGCTGCCGACCTACGACTATGCCTGAACCGATCGTTGGGCCCTGTGCTGCGGGGCCCACTGATCGATGAGCACTGCGCGACCTGGCGCAGGCGAACTACCGGGCCAGAAGAGTCCGGGTGCAGCAAGCCGATGAAGTGATGAGGAAGCCCACATGAATGCCATTGACCTGTTGATCGAAGATCACGAACGAGTGAAGGACATCCTGACGCGCCTGACTGAGAGCACGGAGCGCGCCGTCAAGACTCGTGCCGATCTGCTGCAAAAACTAGAGATGGAAGTAACCATTCATACCCAGCTCGAAGAGCAGATTCTCTACCCGGCCTATAAGGAGGCGGGTGGTAAGGAAGAGCTGAAAATGTATTACGAGGCCAAGGAGGAGCATCGTGCGGTGGATTCCCTCGTGCTGCCTGATCTCAAGGTGACCGATCCGGGGAGCGTCGAGTTTTCCGGCCGCGCCAAAGTGTGCAAGGAGTTGCTCGAGCATCACATTGAGGAAGAGGAATCGGAAATGTTTCCCCAGGCGCGCGAGCTGTTCGACGAGGCCAGGCTGGAAGAGATGGGTGAGCAAATGAGCGAACTCAGAGACCGCCTAAAGAAGGAATTCGTTTCAAGCAAAGCGGCTTGATGCATTTCGTACCGGGGGCGCAACGCCTCGGCACATTGTTCACAGCCAACCGGCGCGCAGGCAACTGTCGCGCCGGTTGACGTATCGGCTCGATAGCGAGTCCGGCCGGCCGCAGAGCATCGGCTGGGATCGATCAGAGCCTCCGTTTTATGCGCCAGCGCGCTGGATTTGCATGGCATGACCGATACCGTTGAGCGGTTGACACCCGGTCTGTGGCGTAGCGTGGGCACTCTCCCCCTTGTGAAAGGTCAATTTCAGAAGGATTGATTTGTCCTATCTCCGGCTTGTTAGTCGGCTTTCATCTTTCTGGAGGGTTATCCATGCGTCTTGCTTACTTGTCTGCCCCTATCCTAGGTCTGCTGCTGGTCGGCTGCGGCCCGGATGAGGATCGTGAACGCGAACAAACCCCGCCGCCTGCAACCGAGCAGCCTGCGGCACCGGCCACTACACCGCCGGCGACCGGCACTGGCGCTGGGACGGGTGCAGGGGCGGGTACTACCGGAACCGGTACGGGCGCAGGTGCGGAAACCGGCACTGGAACCGGCATTACCACCGGAACGGGTAATTCGGATGGGATGAACACCGCCCCGGCCGACAACGGCAGCGGCATGGGCACCGAGTCGGGTGCCGGCACCGCGCCCAATCCCACCGGCACCGGTACGGGTGCGTCCCAGTAAGTTTTAAATTCAATGGCGCCTCGCAAGCCTGGCGAGGCGCTCATGGAGGTTTGGATGAAGTCGAAATATATCGCCGTCGCCGCTGCGCTACCTGTTGCGCTGATGCTGAGTGCCTGCTCGCCGGACGAAGAGCCGTCGGCGATGGATAACACCAGCGAAAATCAACAGGAATACCAGAACACCGCCACCGACCCGGCCGGGCCGCGCGAGCTTTCGCCACCTTCGAACATGGCCAATGAATGACAGGGCTCGTACGCTGCGGCTGAGCGAGCCGCTACACGTACTGGGCCGCCGCGTAGCCGGATGCCCAGGCCCATTGGAAATTGAAACCGCCGAGATGGCCGGTGACATCCAGCACTTCGCCCACGAAGTACAGGCCCGGTGCCTTCTGCGACTCCATGGTCTTCGACGACACCTCGCGCGTGTCGACGCCACCCAATGTCACCTCCGCGGTGCGATAGCCTTCGGTGCCAGCCGGGACCAGTTGCCAGTTGCCCAGCTTTTCTGCCACGTCTTCGAGTTCAGTCGGGCTGTACTGCTTCAGCGGCCTGGAGATGAACCAATGCTCGGCCAGCAGCCCCGCCATCTTGCGTGTGAACAGCTCGCCGAGCAGCGTTTTCAACTCGGTATTCGGGCGTTCACGGCGCTGTTCGTCCAGCCAGTCGACGAGGTTCAGGTGCGGCAATAGGTTGATTTCGATGACATCGCCCGGCTGCCAATACGAGGAAATCTGCAGAATCGCCGGCCCGGAAAGCCCGCGATGGGTGAACAGGATGTTTTCCTTGAAACTCTGGCCGTTGCAGCTGACCAGGCAATCCTCGACCGAGGTGCCCGATAGGGCTTCGCACATTCCCTTGAGCTGCGGTTCGGTAATGGTGAGCGGCACCAGACCGGCGCGAGTCGGCAACACGCTGTGGCCGAACTGACGTGCGATTTGATAACCGAAACCGCTGGCCCCGAGAGTCGGGATCGACAGCCCGCCCGTCGCGATCACCAACGACTGACAGGCCAGTTCGCCGACATCGCTTTGCAACCGATAGCCGTCCTCGCTGCGTTCGACCGACTGCACGCTCGTATTCAGGCGAAGATCGACGCCCGCTTGTAGGCACTCATCGAGCAGCATGTCGAGGATGTCGCAGGCCTTGTTGTCGCAAAACAGCTGACCGAGTTTCTTCTCGTGATAGGGCACGCCATGACGGCTGACCATCTCGATGAAATCCCATTGGGTATAACGCGCCAGAGCGGATTTGCAGAAATGCGGATTGCCGGAGAGGAAGTTGGCCGGCTCGGTGTACATATTGGTGAAATTGCAGCGTCCGCCGCCGGACATGAGAATTTTCTTGCCGGCCTTGTTGGCATGGTCGAGCAGCAGAACGCGACGGCCGCGTGCCGCCGCCGTGAAAGCGCACATCAGTCCGGCGGCCCCAGCGCCAATTACCACCACGTCCGTTTGCAACACTTCTCACCTCGACCCGAAAACGCGAGATGGTACTCCTGCCGCCGGGCGGCTGCAGCCTGGGCTTGGGGCAGCCGACGAGACGGACATGGCAATCGGTTCACCTTGTGCTTTGCTATGGGTAATGGCGCTTCGCTATGAGGGCGAGAAGTCCATGAAATGTACAAGCCGTCTTCTATGGTTGGCATTGCTGCTGGCGAGCACGTCCCTGTCGGCCGACGTGCTACGTCTGGCGGGCAACGCCTGGCCGCCTTATACGGATCGACGGCTGCCCGAGGATGGTTTGTCGGTCGACCTCATCCGCACTGCGCTTGGCCGTGCGGGCTACCAGATTGAATACATCGAGGTGCCTTGGGCGCGCGCGGTGCTGGGCCTGAAGAATGGCACCTACGACATGATCAACGGCTGGCCGGCCCTCAACCGAGTCGGATATATACGCCTCTCACAGCCTTTTCTGACCAATCGCATGCGTTGGGTGCAGCGACGCGACAATGACATTCGTTATGACGGCCTCGCCAGCCTGGCGGATTATTCCATCGCGCTGAGCCGCGGCTATAGCTATAGCGATGAGCTAGAAAACGATTCGCGTCTGAACAAGGGATACGCTGTAAATTTCGTCCAGGCCGCGAGGATGCTGCTGGTCGGGCGCGTCGATCTGACGCTGGAAGATGAGCGCACCGCTCTGTTCCATTTCCGTCGCGAACTGAAGCAAGTGAGCGACGCCTTGTCGTTCGTGCCGGGTGAGTTCAGCCTGCGCGATCTGTCGCTGGCGGTACGCAACAGCCATCCGCAGCAGGCGACGATTCTTGCAGCGTTCAATCGCGAGATCGCGGCGATGGAACGAGACGGCAGCTATGCGGCGATCTTTCTCCGTCATGGGCTGCCTGCGCCCAAAGCGTTGCCTTAGCCCTGAGCGGGGGGCGCCTGGCGCACCAGGTGGCTGGCCATACTGCGCAGCGGCGCCAGCTGACGGCAGATCAGGCCCAGCTGGGTTTGCAGCAGCCGGTGTGCATCGTCCTGGTCCTCGGCTGCTTGTTCGAGCTGTTGCGCGAGGGCTTCCTCCTCATCGCTATAGACCGCCACTGGTTGATTGGTTCGCAAAGCCGTTGCCAGTTCGTCGAGGCTGCTTGCCAGTTGCTGTGCTGCACGCTCGAGCATGTCGTCGCGGGCGTCGTCGGGCAGGCTTTCGCGGTGTGCGCCCAACCCTGACAGATAGTTGAGCAGGGTGTGGGAAAGAATCAGAAAGCGAAAGCCGGTCTCGGCATCCTTTCGGAAATGACCGGGCTCCAGCAGCATGTTCGATAGCGTGGTAGACAGCGCGGCATCGGCGTTATGCGCGTTGCGTCGGGCCAGCCGGTACGCCAGGTCGTCGCGTTTGCCGCTCTCGTACTGACGCATGATTTGACGCAGGTAATCCGCGCTGCGGCTGAGCGTATTGGCAACCATCCGGTTAAGCCGGCGACCCTGCCAGTCCGGAAGAATCAGGAACACCGCTGCCGCGGCGATAAGGCTACCCAGCAAGGTATCGACCAGGCGCGGCCAGATCAGCCCGTAGCCGTCACCGACCTGGTTGAAGCAGAACAGCACCAGCAAGGTGATTGCGGCGGTCGCCAGGGTGTAGCGGCTGCTTCGTGTGGCGAAGAACACCACCCCGGCGACCACGGCGAACAGCGCCTGGATCTGCTGACTCGGAAACAGATCGAACAGCGCCCAGCCCACCACCAGTCCGAGCAGGGTGCCGGTCACGCGCTGTACCAACTTGATCCGTGTCGCGCCGTAGTTCGGCTGGCAGACGAACACCGTCGTCAGCAGCACCCAGTAGCCCTGTTCCGGGTGGATCGCGTGCAGTACCGCGTAGCCGCACACCAATGCCAGGCTCATGCGCAGGGCATGACGGAACAGCAGCGAGGTAGGTGTGAGCTGCAAGCGGATGCGGGCGAGGGCGTCGCGTAACGATTGCGGCTCGCGGTCCAGCAGGCTGCTGTCCTGTTCGCCTTCCAGGGCGTCGGGGTTGCTGGCACTGGCGAGCTGGCGCTGCATCGTCGATAGGTTGCTCGACAGCGCCCGCAGCGAGCGCAACAGCCCGCGCCAGGCCGGATTGCTTTGCATGCGCAAGTGTTCCAGCGACGATTCCAGATCGCCCAGTGCCTGGGTATTGGCTTCGCTGTAGCGAAAGGGCTGGCGCAGCTGTATGGCCTTGGCCAGTTCGGCGCAGGCGATGCCCTGCAACCGCAGCAGCCTGCCGCAGCGGAACAGCACGTCGCTGTGGAAGAAGGCCTCGGCCAGCGCCTGGTAGGGATAGTGAGAGGAGCTGACGCGCTCGTGCAGGTCCTGTGCGAGGAAATAGAGTTTGAGGTAATGGCTGATCTTGACGCCGGGACGACCGTTACCGAGGCGATGCAGCAGGGTTTCCTTGGTGGCGTTCAGCGCGCTGACTACCCGACAGTTTTGTTGCGCCAACTGCAGCCGGCGCTCCTCCACATCGAGCTGGCGTATTGGCTCGAACAGCGTCGCTTTGAGTTTGAAATACTGCCCTAGCTCCCGATACAGCCTGGCCAGGCTCTGCTGCACCGGCTGGTGCGAGAACAGCGCATTCCAGAGGACCGACAGCAGGCCATACCACGTTGCCCCTGCCAGCAGCAGCAACGGATCGGTCCAGGGGTTGAGTGGGTCGCCGCCGCGCTGATCGGCAGCGATCATGCTGTAGATCGACAGGATCAACGTCGCTTGGGCGATTGTCGCGTAGCGCTCACCCAGCGCGCCAAGCATCACCAGGGCAAATGCAGCAAGGGCCATTCCGCTGACAAACAGCCATGGGTAGGGGAACAGCAATTTTACCGAGACGGCCGCAACGGCGAAGCACAACAAGGTGACCAGCAAAGCCGACAACCGCCCCAGCCAACTGTCGTCGGTTTCCGCCAGGGCGCTGGCTATCACGCCGAGAAACAGCGGGATGGCCATCGACGGCTGCCCGAGGTGCCAGCTCAGGCCCATGCTGCCGGCCAGCGCAATCAGCACGCGCAGGCTGTAGCCGAATTTCTCCAGCGCCCAGAGGCGGCGTAGGGAATGGCTGAGCGATGGTGAGCGCATGGACGTTCGGACCCGACTGAGAAGCTATTTGGACGCCCGAAGCGTTCGGACGTCACGGTGACCATGGCAAAGCTTATACCGTCCGTCTGTCCTGCATCACCGGAACGCCATCGCTTGGTCATGGTTCTGCCGTATTTCGCTGGCTTTATTCATGCGGCCCCTCCACCCATTCCTATAACAGAGGACATCGCATGAACCGTGAACATGATGCCAGCCGCCGCAGCCTGCTCAAGGGCAGCGCCATTACTGCCGCCGTCGTCGCCAGCACGCCATTCCTCGGCACGCTGGAAGCATTTGCCGCCCGTAATGCTCAGGGCCGCGGCGCTGGTCTGGTTCGTAGCAGTTATGGCCCAGTGCGGCCAGTAAAAGACCTGTCCACTGGCCTTGAGCTGCTTCAGCTGCCCGACGGTTTTCAGTACAAAAGCTTTTCCTGGACCGGCGACATGATGGAAAACGGCCAGCCCGTTCCTACCTCTCATGACGGCATGGGCGTTATCAGCGTGCGCCGTGGTCAGCATGGTCAGGAAATTGTGCTGGTCCGTAACCATGAAGCCAGCACCGGTCCGTTGATCGACGCCACCGGCATCTATGACGACGTCACGCTGTCCAATGGCCAGCGTCCAGCCGGCGGCACCACGAACCTCTACGTTTCCCGCGATATTGCGCAGCCTGTCCGTACGGTCCCGAGCCTGGGCGGAACCCGCACCAACTGTGCCGGTGGCGTCACCCCTTGGGGCACCTGGTTGTCCTGCGAAGAAACCACCGCCGACTATCGCAGTGTCGGTGGTCGCGCCCACGGCTATGTATTCGAAGTGACAGCCGACCCGGCGCTGACTACCGGCGAGCCGATTATCCAGATGGGTCGTTTCGCACACGAGGCGGTCGCTGTCGATCCGCGCAACAGCTACGTCTACTTGACCGAAGACTCACGCAACCGTTCTGGCTACTACCGCTACATCCCCAGCAATGCCAGCCAACAGCCGGGTTCACTCGCCGCGGGCGGCATCCTGCAGGCGGCACGTGTTCGAGATCGTGCTCTGGTCGATCTGCACGCGCCGAAGCAGGGCGACAGCTACCAGTTGGAGTGGGTTGAAGTCGCCTATCCAGACCTGGAACCGCAGCCGGAAGGTAGCGGCCCGTACGCCCAGGCACGTCGCGCCGGTGGTTTGAGCATGAGCCGCGGCGAAGGCATTTGGTACAGCGAAGGCAAGCTCTACATTGTTGATACCAGTGCTGGCACGGACAGCCAGGGCCGTGCGGGCTACGGAGAGGGCGCGGTGTGGATGCATGACCTGGCCACCGATCGCCTGACCTGTGTCTTCGCTTCCACGGACGCCGAGATCGCCAACAACCCCGACAACATCACGGTCAGCCCGCGCGGCGGCGTGCTGCTCTGTGAAGACGGCGGTGGCGCGCAGGACATGTACGGTTTCGGCGAGCGCCTGTTGGGCCTGACCACCGCCGGTGAAGCCTATGTTTTCGCCAAGAACAACGTGGTGTTCGATGACGTCCAGGCTGCTGCGGCCGGTAAGAACGTGTCAGGTGACGATTATCGCAGCCGTGAGTTCTGCGGCGCCTGCTTCGATCCGACCGGGCATTTCCTCTTCGTCAACATCCAGACCCCTGGCATCACGTTCGCCATCTGGGGCCCATGGGCGCGCGGGTCGTTGTAATAAAGGCAGCTGGAGGTCTAAAGCTGGAAGCTGGAAGTCAAAGCTGCTTGCTTCCGGCTTCCGGCTTAAAGCTGCCTCACCTTCAACGACCGCCCTTTGATCTTCCCGGCATTGAGACGATTCAACGCCTGTTTGGCGACGTCGCGCTCGACGGCGACGAACGCCTGGAAATCGAAGATCGCAATCTTGCCAACCTGGGTGCCGGGAATGCCCGCATCGCCGGTCAGCGCACCCAGAATGTCGCCGGGGCGCAATTTATCCTTGCGTCCCGCGCCGATGCAGAGCGTCACCATGGGAGGGCGTAGCAGCTCGCCAGGCTGCGCTTTCAGTTCGCTCAGCGGCTGCCAGTTGAGCGGCGCCTTCTGGCGTTCTTCGATTGCGCGGGCGCGATGGGCTTCGGCGGGGGCCACCAGGCTGATTGCGATCCCCTTTCTGCCGGCACGCCCGGTGCGCCCGACACGGTGAATGTGGATTTCCGAGTCGCGTGCCAGCTCGACGTTGATGACCATGTCCAGCGCGTCGATATCCAGGCCGCGCGCGGCGACATCGGTGGCCACCAGCACCGACAGACTGCGGTTGGCGAACATCGCCAGCACTTGGTCTCGATCGCGTTGTTCCAGATCCCCGTTGAGCGCCATGGCCGAGATGCCCTTGGCCGTGAGCTGGTCGACCAGTTCCTGGCACTGCTGCTTGGTAAAGCAGAAGGCGACACAGGTTTCCGGGCGGAAGCTGGCGAGCACGCGCACCACCGCATCCATTCGGTCATCGGCGTCGATTTCGTAGAAGCGCTGTTCGATCTGTGAATCGTCATGCAGCGCCTCGGCCTTAACCTGCTGCGGGTCGCGCATGAAGGTAGCCGAAAGTTGCTTGATGCCCGAAGGGTAGGTCGCCGAGAACAGCAGCGTCTGCCGCTTGCCCGGCGTCTGCTCGATGATTTCCGCGATGGCATCGTAAAAGCCCATGTCGAGCATGCGATCGGCCTCGTCGAGCACCAGCGTGTTCAGGCCGTCGAGTTTTAGAGTGCCTTTTTTCAGGTGCTCCTGGATACGTCCAGGAGTACCGACAATGACGTGTGCGCCGTGCTCCAACGAGCCGATCTGCGGGCCGATGGAAACGCCGCCGCAGAGCGTGAGAATCTTGATGTTGTCAGCCGCGCGCGCCAGCCGGCGCAGTTCCTTGGCAACCTGATCGGCCAGCTCGCGGGTCGGGCAAAGCACTAAAGCCTGGCAACCGAAATAGCGCGGATTGAGTGGTTCGAGCAGAGCGATACCGAAGGCGGCGGTCTTGCCGCTACCGGTTTTGGCCTGGGCAATGAGGTCCATGCCCTTGAGCATCACGGGCAGGCTCTGGGCCTGGATCGGGGTCATCTCGCTGTAGCCGAGGGCCTCGAGGTTGGCCAGCATGGCTGCGGAAAGAGGCAGGGAAGAAAATGCGGTACTGGGCACGGGGAAAGTCTTCGGCGGGGATCGGCCTGCAGTCTATCAGGGCCGCTGGCTCACGCGGAGATCAAGCATGCCATCGAGGCGGCCCTTCATCGAGGCGAAACGTTTTGTAGGACAGACAGACGGAACCCCGCAGGTGTGGTGCCGATCGATACTTGTCCATGACTCGTTCCAGGAGGTTGTTTTTGTCTCGCGTTCTTTTCCTTGCAGGGCTGTTGGCGCTTCCAGCGTTCGCGGCCGACCCTACGCTTTACGGGCGTTACGAACACATCAAGATCGAAGAAATCGGCAAGACCCTGCCGGCCAAGATGGACACCGGAGCTATGACCGCATCGTTGTCAGCGCGTGACATCGAGCAGTTCCAGCGTGACGGTGAGGATTGGGTGCGCTTCCGCCTGGCTGTCGACGGCGCCGATGACACCCTCTACGAGCAGCCCCTGATCGGCATCAGTCAGATCAAAACCCGCTCCGAAGAAGGTGTTGAGGTCGATCCAAACAGCGAGCCGCCACGTGCGGAGCGGCCACTCATTGGCATGCAGCTGTGCATCGGCGACCAGCTGCGCGAGGCTGAGGTGAATCTCACCGATCGTACCCACTTCAGTTATCCATTGCTGATCGGCGCACAAACCATCCGCGACCTGAACGCTGCGATCGATCCGGCCGACAAGTACACGGCAGGGCGACCGACCTGCTGAGACGGATGCGCATGCGTTGATGGCGGATATGCGAAAGAACGAGCTGATGTAGTGCCAGAAAGTGCGTTCTGAATTGCGCTTATCCGCCTTTTTTTTAATTCAAAAATCCGAAAGCCAGAACTATGCGCTGCATTGTTAAGGCTGAATTATATTTTTTTGGCATTAAGTTTATTGTGTCGTTTTATTGATGTGGCGATTAAATTTATGTGGCTGGTTTAAGGCCTGTATTAGATTTTTAAACGTAATGAATTGAAATGTTCATATTTGATTGTTCATGCTTGCTTTGGATTGGATGTCATAAGAGCAGAAACGATTGGCGCGTTTTTATGTTCGATTAAGGTTGGCAGTTTCGAGCCGCCGGGCGTACCCGGGTGCTGTTCGCGTTGGGAAGGGGGGCTGGTTTGTCCCCGGTCGTAGCGGGTCATCGAGCGTAGGAGTGTCACATCGAGGATCAAACGCTATCGAGCGACAGCTTGCCGTGCCTTGAAAGCGTATGCGAAATGCCGCAATGCAGCGGTTTAGATGGCGTTCTATAACGTTCGTCAGACTAAAGTCGGGGCTTTCTTTTCAGAACCCATCCTTGCTAGATTCACGATGTGGTTCCTCTCACTCGCAATAAAAATAAGACGGAGAACGTCAATGGCCGACGCCGATAAAGAAAATGCTGCTGCGTACTGGAAGGCGAACGTTCGCCTCATAACATGGAGCCTTGTGGTTTGGGCTCTCGTCTCATATGGCTTTGCTATCCTCTTGCGCCCGTTGCTGTCCGGTATACCGGTCGGCGGAACAGATCTGGGGTTCTGGTTCGCTCAGCAAGGTTCCATCATTACGTTCATTTTGATCATCTTCCACTACGCGTGGCGGTTGAACAAACTGGACAAGGAATTTGGGGTCGAGGAGTAAGCCAGAATGAGTCAATATTGGATTAACATGTTGTTCGTGGGCGCATCCTTTCTCCTATATATAGGGATTGCGGTGTGGGCCCGAGCTGGGTCGACCAAAGAGTTCTACGTAGCTGGCGGTGGCGTCCATCCCGTAACTAACGGTATGGCAACTGCAGCTGACTGGATGTCTGCGGCTTCTTTCATTTCGATGGCGGGTATCATCGCTTCCGGTGGTTACGCGACTTCGGTTTACCTGATGGGCTGGACTGGCGGCTACGTGCTGCTGGCGATGCTGCTGGCGCCCTACCTGCGTAAATTCGGCAAGTTCACCGTACCTGACTTCATCGGTGACCGTTTCTACAGCCGAGGCGCGCGCCTGGTTGCGGTTATCTGCCTGATTCTGATTTCGGTCACCTACGTGATCGGCCAGATGTCCGGTGCTGGTGTTGCCTTCTCCCGCTTCCTCGAAGTGAGCAACGACGTTGGCATATGGCTTGCGGCCGCCATCGTGTTCGCCTATGCGGTATTCGGCGGCATGAAGGGCATCACCTATACCCAGGTGGCGCAATACGTGGTGCTGATCATTGCGTACACCATTCCTGCCGTGTTCATCGCCTTCCAGCTGACCGGTAACCCGATCCCGATGTTCGGTATGTTCGGTACCCACGTCGAATCCGGTATGCCTCTGCTTGATCGGCTTGACCTCGTTGTCCAGGATCTGGGCTTTGCTGCTTACACTGCCGACGTTGATAACAAGCTGAACATGTTCCTGTTCACCCTGTCGCTGATGATCGGTACTGCTGGTCTGCCGCACGTCATCATTCGCTTCTTCACCGTACCGAAAGTGGCTGATGCTCGCTGGTCGGCTGGCTGGACTCTGGTTTTCATCGCGCTGCTGTACCTGACTGCTCCGGCCGTTGCGTCCATGGCTCGTCTGAACCTGGTCAACACCATCTATCCGGAAGGTCCTCAGGCTGAAGCGATTCTCCATGCAGAGCGTCCGGCCTGGATGCAGACCTGGGAAGAAACCGGTCTGATCCAGTTCGAGGACAAGAACAATGATGGCCGTATCCAGATGTACAACGACACCAACGCTGCCTTTGCTCCTACTGCGCAAGAGCGCGGCTGGAACGGCAACGAGCTGGTCGTCAATAACGACATCATCGTTCTGGCCAACCCGGAAATCGCCAACCTGCCTGGCTGGGTTGTCGGTCTGATCGCGGCGGGCGGTATCGCGGCAGCGCTGTCGACAGCTGCAGGTCTGCTGCTGGCTATCTCCTCGGCGATCAGTCATGACTTGATCAAGACGATCATCAATCCGAAGATCAGCGAGAAGAGCGAGATGCTGGCTGCTCGTCTTTCCATGACGGGTGCGATTCTCGTAGCTACCTGGCTGGGGCTGAATCCACCAGGCTTTGCGGCACAGGTGGTGGCACTGGCGTTCGGTCTGGCGGCATCGAGTCTGTTCCCGGCGCTGATGATGGGGATCTTCTCCAAGCGTGTGAACAGCAAGGGCGCCGTCGCGGGCATGCTGGTTGGTCTGGTTAGCACCAGCGTCTACATCTTCCTGTATCTGGGCTGGTTCTTCATTCCAGGCACTGCGTCGTTCGCCAACACGCCTGCCGAGTGGATGTTCGGTATTTCCCCGCAAGCCTTCGGTGCTATCGGTGCGATGCTTAACTTCGCAGTGGCTTACGCCGTTTCGATGTCTACTGAAGCACCTCCGCAGGCCATTCAGGATCTGGTTGAAAGTGTTCGTACTCCGAAAGGCGCGGGCGCTGCGCTTGATCACTAAGTGTTAATTCGTCCAGAAGTTGGGTTTAGAATCTGACCCATGGGTGAAACAAGTCGGGCTTCCATTTGGAAGCCCGACTTTTTTAAGGAAGATCCATATGATCTGGCATCTAATCGCCGCAATCGTCGCCGCAGTGGCGGGTGCGGGGGTCGCGCTGTTGTTGCGCAGCCTGACCCGTAAGCGGCTACCGAAGTGGATCATCCCGGCATTTGCCGGTCTGGGCATGCTCGGCTACACCATCTATTACGAATACACCTGGTTCGACACCAAGCAAGCGCGTCTACCGCAAGGCTCCGTTGTGGTATCGAGCGAAGAGGGCGAGATGTTCTGGCGCCCCTGGACCATCAAGTTCCCGATGCCACTGGTCTATACGGTACTCGATGGCGCGAGCGCGCAGGTTGAAGAGACAAGCAAGGGTCCCGTCGCTCGTTTCACCCTGTATCGCTTTGAAAAGCACCATCTGATATCCACGGTGAAAAGCGCGAATTACCAGGCGCTGTGCACCGAGAAGGTGATGTTCCGGCTGAACGAGGAAGGTCAGGCGAAGTTTGAAACCATGACCGAACTGGACGTGGCTGCGCCGCTTTACCAGGCCGTTTGCACAGCCAATCACTCCTGATCACTCCATGCCAGCGATGCCGCCCGCTATGGCGGTCAGGGCTGCTGGCGCTGGTTGATCCTTTCGCTACCGGCTCGGCTTTCGCGGCCGGGGTAACAGGGGCCACAACCCCAGTCCCGCCTGCGCGCCCAACCCGAGCCAGGCCAAGGTATCCCACCAGCCATCACCCAACAGCGCGGCGAACAATCCGGCCATGCCGAGCAGGGCGATCAGGCTGGGCAGCAGAAACGTCGATTGGCGCCAGCTCATGCCATCACCTCGCGCGTCGATGTGGCGCCGCGACGTCGTACCCACCATAGATAGAGACCGCTGCCGAGTACGATGATCGTCAGCACGTCCAGCACCGCCCAGAGAATCTGCATCGGCCGCCCGCCGTAATCGCCGAAGTGCAGCGGCGAGGACAGCGACAGCGCATCCATGTACCAGGGGCGGGTGCCAACCGCGGTGACCTGGAGCGTCTGCGCATCGATCAGGACTGGCGTCCACAGGTGCGAGGTCAGGTGCGTGGCTCCGACCATGAACACCGCGTAGTGATGCTCGCTGGAGAAGCGTGTGCCGGGAAAGGCAATGAAGTCCGGCACCATGCCCGGCGCGGCCCTTCCGGCGATGGTCAGCAGATCGCTTGCGGGCGCTCGGCGCTCGAGCGGCGGCGCATCGCGATAGGGCTCGACCATGGCGGCGAGCGATTCATTGCGCCAGGCGGCGATCAACAGGTCCGCCGTTGCGGTGATCACGCCAGTGACGCCGACCACCAATGCCCAGGTCAGGGTGACGATGCCGATCAGGTTGTGCAGGTCCAGCCAGCGGGTGCGCCGCGAGCGGTCGCGACGCACCTCGGCGAAGCGCAGCCGACGCATGAAGGGCGCATAGAGCACCACGCCCGAAACGATCGCGGTCACGAACAACACGCCCATGAACGCCAGCAGCAGCTTGCCCGGCAGACCGGCGAACATGTCCACGTGCATGCGCAGGAAAAACATCATGATGCCGCCATTGGCCGCCGGCATCGCCACCGCCTCACCGCTTCGGGCGTCGAGCATGAATGTGTACGAACTGTTCGGCTCGGTGCCGGCGGTCGCGGCCATGATGGCGACCACACCGGACGGCTCGTCTGCTTCCCAGCCCAGGTACTGGACCACCTCTTGCGGCCGATGCCGTTCAGCGGCAGATACCAGTTGCTGCAGGTCGAGACGCGGCGTGTCGGCGGACATTTCGCGCAGCTCCGGCGCTTCGCCAAGCAGGTGCTCCAGCTCGTGGTGAAAGATCAGCGGTAGCCCGGTAATGGCAAGCATCAGCAGGAACAGCGTGCAGATCAGGCTGGTCCAGGTGTGGACGAATGACCAGCGACGGATGGTGGTGGTCCGCATTAGAACTCCAGCTGCGCCGACAGCTTGAGGGTGCGGGGTGCCCCAAGGTAATGGCTGCTCAGCCAGTATTCCTCGTCGGTCAGGTTGCTCAAGTTGGCGCGCAGGGTCAGAGCTCGTTCATCCGCCAAGGCCATGCGATAGCGACCGCCTAGGTCGAAAGTGGTGAACGAGGGGATGGTGTGGTCGTTGGCCTCGTCGGTGTATTGCTTGCCCGTATAGAAGGCGCCACCGGTGAGTGTCAGCCCGGGTACGCCGAAGATCGCGTACTCGCCGTACAGCTTGGCCAGGTGCCGCGCCACGTCGACCGGGCGATTGCCGTCGTTGGCAGCGTTCGCCGCGCCTTCTACGACCGGATCGAGCAAAGTGACGCCGCCCACCAGCGTCAGTGCTGGGGTAACGTTGCCCGATACGCTGAACTCCAGGCCCTTGTTGTTCTGCATGCCATCCTGAACGAAGAAGTTGGCTGCATTGGTGTAGGTGTTGGGCTTCTCGATGTCGAACAGCGCAACGGTGTACAGGGCACCGCCGAGCTCGGCTTTCGCACCGATTTCGTACTGCTCGCTGACGATCGGCGCAAGTGCCTGGCCGGCGTTGTTCGAGCCGCTCGGCGCCACGCCACCCGTCTGCAGACCTTCGATATAGGTCACGTACGTAGTCAGCCACTCGACTGGCTTGTAGACGAGCGAGACGTTGGGCGAGGTTTTAGTTTCGCTGTAGTCCTCTATCGCCGGCGGGCTGCCGAACGCTTCGACCCAGACGAAGTTGTCGCTGAAGGTCTTGATACGTGAGTGCGTCACGCCAAGGATCGTCGACCATTGCTCGTTGAATGTGATGACGTCGCCGATCAGTACGCTGTCGGCCTGGGAGCGGCTGGCCAGATGGTAGTCGCCGTCGCCAAGGTCGTAGGCGGGCTTGGCGACTTGCGGATATTTGTCGAAGGAAGCCGCGCCGCACAGTACATCTACATATTGCGGCCCATTACCAGTACTGCCGCAGAACGTGCCTGCGGCATAAGGGATGTAATCGGTGTTATAGCGAACCCGTGCGATGTTTCCTTGGTAACCGAAGGTCATCTCATGGCCGATGCCCACGGTGTCGAAAACTGCATCGAGAAACAGGTTGCCCGAGGTCTCTTCGGTTTCTACCGGGGCGAAGGCATAGAGTGGCTGGACGTACACGCCGGCCGAATTCACGGTCGGCCCCGTATAGGCGTATTCGGTCGTGTACTGGCTGTAGCCCAGCGCGCCGCGCAGGCTGAACACGTCGCTCAGGCGCCACTGGAAGCGGCTGCCGACACGGTCGTGGCGGCTGTCGTTGTAGGCCCAGCGTTGGCTATAGAGCTCGTCGTTCTCCAAGTCGTCGGCATCAGGCCGGAATGCTTGATCGGCGAAGTACCAGTAGCTGGTGAGGCCCCGCGTCTCACTCTGCTTGTGCGAGGCGTCGAACTGGATGAGCAAGTCGTCGCTGACGTTCCAGTCCAGTGCGACGCTGGCCATGTGACGGCGTTCGACCTGGCCATCGATGGCGGTTTCACCGTCCTGGGCGAGCAGGTTGACGCGGTAGGCGAAGCGACCTTCGCTGTCGATCGGCCCGCCGAAGTCGCCGTGCAGGTACTGGTTCTCGCCGCCAGGGGTGCCGTAGGTCACGCTGTTGTAGCGCTCGGCAGTGGGGCGCTTGAGCACGTAGTTGACCAGTCCGCCGGGGCTGGCCGGACCATATAGGAAGCCGGACAGACCGCTGAGGATTTCCAGCCGCTCCATTTCCTCGATGAAGTTGCCGCCATCGTAGCCGTTACTGAAGCGCAGGCCATCATTGGCGATACTCAGGTTGCCGACGCCGCTGAAGCCGCGAATGGCTACCGCGCTGGCGTAACCGGCGCTGGTCGGGGAGGTGAACTGCGTGGTCGGGCTGAGCTTGAAGATGTCGTCGCTGGAGGTGGCCTGGATGTTATCCATCAGCTCCGAGGAAATCACTGCCACCGAATAGGGAGCATCCTGGAGTGCCATTCCGCCCAGCGCGCCGACGTTTCGCACGGCGCTGGCGCGATAGCCGCTTTCTTCGCCGCCCTCAGCCAACGCCTCGGTTGCCGTCACGGTGACATCCGGCAGTGCCATCGCCTCGGTTGCTGCCTGCTGCAAACTGAAGCTGCCCGAAGGGTCCTGACGAAGTTCGAGTCCGGTGCCGCGCAAGGCTCGCTGCAGCGCACCCTGGCCATCGAAGCGGCCTTGTACCGGCTCGGCCAGGCGGTCGCGGGTCAACGCCGGATCGATGCTGAGCACCAGTCCCGCTTCGGCGGCGATACGATTGAGGGTCGAGGCCAGAGGTGCGGCGGGCAGAGAGTACTCGCGAACATCGCCAATAACCGCTTCGCCGTTGGCCGCCTGGGCCAGTAGTGGCAGTGGTGCGACGGCAATAGCAACGGCCAGGAGGCTGGGACGGAACAGTGAAAGCGATGGCATTTGTGAATAACTCCCGAATAGGAATATGTCTCAGTTATTCATCAGGCCGGATCAGAAATGAAAAGTGATAGGGGCCGCTGAAAATATTTCATAGGGGCCCGCAGCGCCGCTGTGGTGGGCGCCGTCGCTACTTGCCCGGGGGGCTGACGGGTTGCGCCGGAACCACCTTGACCCACCAATCGGTGTGCCGCTCGATCCGCACCGGAAGGCTGGGCGGAAGCGCCGCCAGGGCCCGGTCGGTGTCATGCAGCGGAAAGCTGCCGCTGATGCGCAGGGACTCGAGGCTCGGATCGAGGCCCAGATAGCCGCGGCGGTATTCGCCCAGTTTTTTCAGCAGTTCACTCAACGGCAGGTCATCAACGACGAGCATGCCGAGGCTCCAGGCATCCGCCGCGATGGGCGCGGCCGAACTCTCTCCGAGGCGATTGCGATGCATCAGCACCTGCTCGCCAGCGCCTATGGTGCGGCCCGTTTGCCCGTCGTCCGGATGCGCGGCGACCGCCGAGCGCAGCACGATCAGCCGAGTGGCATTCCTTTCGCGACGAACGATGAAGCGCGTACCCAGCGCTCGAAGGTCGCCATGTGCGGTTTCCACGATGAACGGTCGCGGGTCGCTTCCCGGCGCCGTTTCCACTAGCACTTCTCCCTGATGCAGGAACAGTCCGCGTCGCCGCTCATCGAAGCGGATGTCCAGTGCGCTGCGGCTGTTCAGCTGGATGCGGCTGTTGTCGTCCAGCGTAAGGCTGCGCTGCTCGCCTGCGCCGGTGCTTGCGTCTGCGAGCCAGACCGGCAGCGGGCGCGCCTGAAGCGCAAGGCCGAGACCGAGCAAGCCGAGCAAGGCCAACCCCAGAAGCGTGCGGCTAACGGCATGCTGCCGTTTGGTCGCGGCATTGCTCTGCAGGGCGCGCCTGGCGCTTGGCGAGTTGATCGTTCCCAGACGCCGATCGATACCCCCCAGCTGCGCCCAGGCCTTGGCGTGCTCGGCGCTTTGGTTCAGCCAGCGCTGGAGTTCGGCGTCGAGCTGGATACCCGCTGCGTCGTCCCCCAGGCGCAATTGCCAGGCGATAGCCTCATCGAGGACGCGGGCCGATACCGGTGTGCGGTCCAGGCTCATGTCGGCTCGCCGTAGACGGCGATGTAACACTGGCGCAGCGCCTGGGCCAGATACTGCCGCACACGCGGGACCGACACGCCGAGGCGTTGGGCAATCTCGGCATGCGTCATGCCATCCAGGCGGTTGTAGAAGAATGCCGCGCGCGCGTTCGCGGACAGTTGACCCAGCAGCGCATTCACCTCGCGCAGCGCCTCGATGATCTGCAGCTGCTCCTCGGCGCTGGGTTGCGTTTCTTCCGGCTGAAGCGCCAGTTCATCGAGATAGGTGCGTTCCAGCGCACTGCGGCGAAAATGGTCAATCAGCAGGCCGCGGGCAATCGTCGCCAGCAGCGCTCGCGGTTCGCGCACCTCACCCAGGTCATTGCGTTTGAGCAGGCGCAGGAATGCATCCTGGCTCAGGTCCTCGGCGCGATGCGGGCAGGTCTGGTAGCGCCGCAGCCAGCTGAGCAGCCAATCACGATGGTCGCGATACAGCGTGCCTACAAAAAGTTGATTGGACGATTCACCCGCCGACAAGACGAACGCTCCGAGGCCTGGATTGGCCGGTAACGAGAACTATTCGCAGCATGATCGCAAGTTGCCGTTAGCGGTGCAACGACTGGCTATCGGTTACGCGGCAGATCCGAAGAGATTCATGTGCGGCGGTGCTACATCAATTGCGCCTGTTGGCGCCGACGCCAATTAGTCAGCCGCTGATTCAGCGCCGCCAAGCTATCCAATCCTTGCCGGCGCGCCTTACTGAGCAGGATCAGCGCCAGCTCGGCCGTTACGAGCGCGTCGGCGCTGGCATGGTGACGCTGCAGCACTTGCAGGCCGAAACGACTGCACCAGTCGTCCAGCCCATTCTGTCGCGGGCGATTGTCGGGACACAGCATCGGCGCGAGTTCGGCCACGTCGAGGAATGGATGACGCAGCTTGTGGCCGAGCGTCTGCCTGAGCGCGCGAGCCAGCATGCGCTGATCGAAACCGGCATGAAACGCCAGAATCGGGCTGTCAGCGACGAACTCCATGAAATCCAGCAACGCTTCGGCGGGATCTTCGCCGGCTTCCAACTCGCTCGGCGCGATGCCGTGGATAAGTACGCTCTCGCTGATTTTCTGAGCCGGTCGCAGCAACGTCGACTCGAACTGCTGGCCCAGGTCGATGCCGCCGTTCTCGATGACCACCGCGCCAATGGACAGAACGATGTCGCGACGCATATCCAGCCCGCTGGTTTCCAGGTCCAGCACCACCAGACGCGTTTCACTGAGCGGGCAGGTAGCGGGTGCCGACGGCACGGGTAGCCGGTCGCGTCGCTGCAGCTGTTCAAGGTCCAGTACCGGACCACGCATGTTGAACCAAGGCATGTTCATAACTGATAACGCAGGGTCAGGCTGCTCTGCAGGCGCTGGGCCTGACGGAAAGATTCGCGCAGGATACGACGGTCCAGGTGGTTCAGGGTGTCAGGGTCGAGCCGGTTGGAATAGGGCCGCCCCTCGCGTGCCTGCTGCTGGTGTTGCTGCATGCGCGTCTGCTGGATGAAATGGTAGGCCTCTTCGTAGGCCGCGCCATCCTTTTCGTCGACGACCTGCTTTTCCACCAGCTGCCGCAGCCGGTCGAGCGTGTTGGTGCTGGCGATACCGTTGGCCAGCGCCAGCAGCCGGGCACCGTCGACGAAGGGCGTCAGGCCCTGCACCTTGAGATCCAGCGTCGCCTTGCCGTCGCCTTTGCGGGTCATGACGAAGTCACGGAACCGGCCTACCGGTGGCCGGTGACGCAACGCATTTTCGGCCATCATCCGCTGAAACAGCCGATTTTCTGCAATCTCTTCGAGCAGGTCGCTGCGCAGCCGCTCACAGCCATCGCTGGAGCCGCAGACCGCTCTCAGGTCGAAGAAGATGGTACTGCCGAGCAGGTTCTCCGGCGTCGATTCACGGATGAACGAGCTGAAGCGCCGGCGCCACTCCTGCCGCGACAAACACAGCTGCGGATTGCCGGCCATGATGTTGCCCTTGCACAGGGTAAAACCGCAGGTGCCGAGGTCCTGGTTGATGCGCTCGGCGAGTGGCAGCAGTCGTCCCCGGATGTGTGCGGCTTCGGCCGCGTCCTTGGCTTCGAAGAGAATGCCATTGTCCTGGTCGGTATGCAGCGTCTGCTCGCGCCGGCCCTCGCTGCCGAAGCACAGCCAGGTAAAGGGGACGCCTGGATCGCCCAGCGCGTCGATGGCCAGCTCGATCACCCGGCACACCGAGTGGTCGTTGAGCAAGGTGATGATGCGCGTGATCTGGGTGGACGAGGCACCGTGGGCCAGCATGTTGTCGACCAACTGCTGGATGCGGCTGCGAATGATCACCAGCGTCTCGACGCTATCGGCATGCGAAATGGCCTGCGCCAGATGAACCAGATCGACGCGTTGCAGCGAGAACAGATCGCGCTCGGAAATGACGCCGCGCAGCAAGCCGTTCTCCACCACACAGATATGGCCGATGTGCCGCTCGGTCATCGCAATCGCCGCGTCGAACGCGGATGCGTCCGGCGGCAGGTGGAACGGGTCCTGTGTCATGAACTGGGCAATGGGCATCGACAGATCGGTCGTGCCGGTGCCGATCACGCGGCGCAGGTCGCGTAGCGTGAAGATGCCCTGGGGGTGCAGGCCGGCGTCGGTCACCACAATGCTGCCGACATTGTGTTCATGCATCAGGGCGACCGCTTCGTTCAGCGGCATCGAGGGCAGGCAGGAAACGGGATGATGCAAGGCCAACTCACCGATTCCGGTTTCCAGCGAATATTGCGAACCGAGATTTTCCACCGCCCGCATCTGTGCCTGCTGATTGACCAGATCCAGCAGGCTGCTCACGCCGCGCATGGCGAAGTCGCGGAACGCGGCGGATTTGGACACCAGCTTGACGAAGGCCGGCTTGTTCAGCAGAAAACAGAAGGTGTCCTCGGCGGCGAAATGACCGGTGCGGGTTGCGCGCTCGCCCATCAGCGCGGCCATCGGGAAGCATTCGCCGAGGATCACTTCGAAGGTGGTTTCGGTTCCGCGTTTGCTTGTGTGCGGCCGCTGGCCATGGACACGGCCCTGCTTGACGATATAGAAGTGCTCGACGATGCCATCGTCGGGCGAAATGATGCAGTCGCCTTCACTGTAGAAGCGCAGCTGGCAGTTTTCGACCAGATAGGCGAGGTGGCCCGGTTCCATCTGATTGAACGGCGGATACTTGCGCAGAAATTCCATGGTCCCGTGAATGTTCTGCAGCACAGCAGTCTTCCCTGCCTCGGCGAAGGCATCGGCTTTGCTCATGGTTCGCTTCCATTTTTCAAGCGCCCAATGGTGGGCCGTGGGTTCGGAAGGGCACATTGGACGTAAGTCTAGTCGCCTAAGGGAGGCATTGTGCTGACGGGCGTCGGTTGATTCGATGAGGGTGTTGCGGGTTTTTGCACGCAAAAAGAAACCGCCCAGAAGGCGGTTTCTTGCACTGCAGAATCAAATCACGGCAGGGTGAACAGCACCTTGACCGAATCATTGACCGCCGCGCTGTCGACATAACCGACTGCGTCGGCTTCGGCAGCGACCTTGGCGACCATCGCTGCGTCATCGGCGACGCTGGCCATCGGCTGGCCCTTGCCGGTGAATACGAGGCCGGACCAGTAGGACTTCAGCTGCGACTCGTTCTTGTTGGTAACTGCCGAGTAGAAGCTTTCCTTAGCCGGGGTCCAATCCTTGAGGTCCACGCCTTTCATGGACTTGTCCTTGCCCAGAAAGATGTTGGCGACGTCAGACTGCGAAGGTGCCTTGGCCGCGCCTGGATTGACGATTACGGCGACTTCGGCCTGAGCCATGGAAATCATGCCGAGCAGGGCTGCGCCACTGAGAATGCGAAGGGATGTTTTCATCTGGACGCTCCTCAGAATACGAAATCGACGCCGACGGAAACGATGTCGCCGTCGTAGTTGCGGGTTGGGGGACCGACGACCACTTCGTCGAACACTTCCTGAGCGCTACGGGTAAACCACCCGACGTAGCCGTTGGTAGTATCAACGCGCTTGTACTCGCCCTTGACTACTACGGTTGGCGCGGCCTGGTAGTTCAAGCCCAGGGTCCAGGAGTTCTGGCGACCACCGTTGTCATCCTGCTGTGCGTAGGTTACGTGCGGCAGGAAGTCACCAAAGCGGCGGCCCCCCATCAGGTAGAAAGAATCGACGGACTTCGCGCCGTCGTTTTCGATCGTGCGCGAGGTCCACTCGTTGCTGCTGAGCCAGGTGCCGTTGTCGTACTGGTAGCCGATCGAGGCGAATTTGCCTTTATCTTTATCGAGGCTCATCATTGGAAGCTTTGCGTTAGGACCCCAGCCTATAGCGGTAGCGTCTACGGTGCCGTAAATATCAGTTTTGATAGCCGTTTCGGCGTAGCCGATGCGCAGCATGCCGAAGTCATTGGTTGCCAGGCTCACACTGGCGGCGAGTATCTTGCCATAATCGATATCGAACCGCTCGTCGGAAGCATAGATGTCACGGTTCATCGCTTGACCGCCAGCGACCTGGAATACGATTGAACCGAAAGACAGCGGTACGGTGTACACCGCATCGACGCCTTCGTAGTTGGTCACCTCGACCTGGTTGTAGACCTCGTCCGGCAGGCGTAGCCAGGGGTAGGTGTACCCGACGTCGAGGCTTTCGGAATACATATAGATCGGGGTGCGCAAACGGCCGGCACGGAGCATCAGCTGGTCGTTGGTCTGCCAGGACAGGTAGGCCCACTCCAGGCCGGCCTTCCACTCATCATGCTGTGCCTTGGCGGTGGCCTGAACGGTCACGCTGACGGTGTCGGTCAGGCCATAGCTCAGCTGCGCGCCGAACTTGGATAGCTGGTCGCCACGCCAGGAATCGTTGGTCTGGCTCTGCACGCCATAGTTGCGGCCTTCGTCTTCGCCACCCAGATGGGTGAAGCCGACGGTGCCGAAGCCGTTGAAACGGTGCTCGCCCTGCTCGAGAGCGAATGCGGGTGTTGCTGCCAGGCAGGCAGCTGCCAGGCTTATGACACGTACTGCGGTCATGGGTGATGCTCCTAACACTGATTAAACGCGGAACTGGGCGGTGGCCGCCCGCAGGTGGTCGCCGGTACTGACCAGTTGCTCGCCGAGACGAGCAGTGGCTTCGGCGCCGTTTGCGGTTGCTTGTGCGTCCTGCTGCAACACTTGGGTTTCTTGTTGGATGGAACTCGACAGGCCGATCTGCTCCTGAGTGAACTGGGCGATGCCGGCGTTGAGTTCGTCGATCTGGTTGACGGTCTGGGCAATGGTTTCGAGCAATTGGGTGGCTTCTACCGAGCGCTCGATACTGGCGCGGGATTTCTCCCCGTTGCTGGTCATGACGTTAAGCACGGTGTTGGCGCTGGTTTGCAGCCGCTGGATGATTTGCTGAATTTCGGCGGTGGAGGCGGCGGTCTTCTGGGCGAGGTTACGCACCTCATCGGCGACCACGGCGAAACCGCGGCCTTGCTCACCGGCGCGGGCGGCCTCGATGGCGGCGTTGAGCGCCAGCAGATTGGTCTGCTCGGCAATGCTGCGGATCACCGTCAGCACTGAACCCACTTCCTGGGTTTCCTCTTCCAGCTGCTCCATGGCCTGCACAGCGCTCATCACACTGTTGCCCAGATCGCTGATGCCGCTGGACAGGCTGCCGACGTGCTCACGCGCGGTGGCGGCCTGGCGGGCGGCGGAGTTGGCTTCGTCGGAGGCCTGCTGCGAGCGCTGCGCCACCTCTTGAATGCTACCGGTCATGGTGAGGATGTCGCGGGTAATGGAGTCAGTGTGGTGCTGTTGCGACTTGGCGTTCTCTTCTGAACCTTGGGTCAGGTTGTAGAGCTCCTTCGATACCTGGCCGAGCGGGCTGGCGGCCTCGATAATCTGGCGAATGGTGCCCTGCAGTTTGTCGAGGAAGCCGTTGAACAGACGGATCATTGCGCCGATTTCATCGTTGGACTCGACGTTGACGCGGCGGGTCAGATCGCCGTCGCCCCTGGCAATGCCCTGCAATGAGTCGATCACGCCACGAACGTTGCTCATGATGCTGCGAGTCACGACCCACGCGCACAAGGTGACCAGAACCAGAAACGCCAGGCTCAGGACGATCCCCAGCCGCGTGGTGGTTGCATTGACTTCGCGGGTTTCGGCCAGCGTATGCTCGAAGTCATCGTAAGCGGCGCTGCGGAATTCAGCAGCCAGCCTCTGGGCCTGTGCTAGGTCGTTCCCCATACGATCGAGACTCGGGCGCAGGTCTTCGAAGGAAGCGCTGCCGCTGACGAGCTTGTTGGACGCGGAGATGGCATTGTCGGCGTAGCGCTCCACGGCGAGACGCCAATTGTCGAGGTGCTGGCGGCGGCTGGGCACCTGTACGAGTTTTTGCAGTTCGTGCTGGTGCGCCTTGATGTCCTGTAGCACTTCGCCGGCTTCGGTGAGCAAAGTTTGTTCGCCAGCCGCAACCGCGCTGTTGAGCAGGCCAGGGACGCGCGAGAACTGGAAAATAGCTGCGTCGGCCCGTTCCAGCACGGGGTAGCTGTGGGTTTCCAGCGCGTGTAACCGCGAGTCGGTGGCTGAGAGCTGGAACGATGTGTAGCCCACGAACAGGACAAGGCCCAATATCGCAACGGCAGGCGCGAGGGACAGTTTGAACGTCAGTGGTAGGTTTTTCAGCATTTTAGGGTTCCCGGACAGGGCCAGATGTTCGCTAGCCAAATGATGGCGTAATGATATCAAGGGTAAATTATGGGTACTAACTGACTTCTGGGTCATGTATCGCTAGATCCCAAATAAACTTAAGTTTTTTTGTTGGCGTCAGAATATCTTACGACGAAAGGCGCTTTTATCGTTACGCTCCTTAATTTCGACCTATAGCAGCAAAGCTTCCAGAATTCGGATGCATGGTTTCAACGGGTCAACTCGACAATCACCTCGCTGCGGTAACATTCGCCGGTCCGCGCAGCCAATAAGTAGAACGGGTACTTCATGGGCGTCAGCCAAATCCTTCTTCGTCGCTCGCTTCCCCTGCTGCTAGCGGTTCTCCTGGTTGCGGCGTCTGTTATCGCCTATTCCGTCACGCGCATGGCCCATTCGCTCGACCTTAACGTCAGCGAGCACAGTCGCTTTTTGGTCAGTAAAGCGCTGGATTACAGGCGGACAATGCTTGACCAAGGAGCGAATGCGCTCGTCGCGCTTAGTGAGGTGCCCGCGGCTCCGCAGCCAGGCGGGGAGATGGCTGCGCTGGACGCGCTTTTCCATAGGCTCGATTACGATGCCCTGTTGTTGTTTGGCCCCGGTGCGGAGACGGCTCGAGCATTAACCTCCGAAGCCGTGCGCGACAGCGAGTCGCGACGACAGCTCGATATCGGGTTTGAAAGGCTGGTGGAGCAGGCTCGGCAGGCCGGCCCCGGAGCGTTCAGTAATGGCGTTCTGCGGCTCGGCGATATGCTGGTATTGGCTGCTGTAGCAACCGCGTCGGCTGACGATCAAGCCGCCCCGGGCCAGATACAGACTGAGACCTTCATTCTGATGGACGTGCTGACTCCGGATGAGCTGCTGCAGCTTGGTTTTCAATACGGACTGATCGATCTGCATGTGGCCGACGAGGGCGCGATATCGGCAGAGTCCGGCCTGGCCATCCCCGGTCTGATCGGAGCACCGGTGATCTTCGGCTGGTCGCCGCCAAGGTTCGGTCGCGAGATGCTTTATGGGCTGCTGCCGGTTGTGGGCTCATCCGCGTTGCTTCTGCTTGTGCTCATGGGCCTGATTGCCCTCGATGCGGTGAAGGCTTCGCGACGCCTCGAAGAGAGCCATTCAGCGCTTCTGGACAGCCAGGCAAGCCTTGGCAGCAGCGAGAGACGCTTCCGTGATATCGCCGAGGCTGCATCCGACTGGCTGTGGGAAACCGATGAGCAGCTGAGGTTGGTATATCTCTCCGAGCGGTTCGAGCGCGTCACTCACCATACCGCCAGTCAATGGCTGGGCCGGCCGCTGGATGAGCTGCTTTGGGCTGAGGGTCAGGAGATCGCGCAGTGGTTGAGCAAACAGAGCGGCAAGTCCTTGCACTGCCAGTACTCGGACCGGAACGGCAATGTTCGGGTCTGCCGCGTGGCGTCACGTCCGATCATAGTGGACGGGCAGTGTGTCGGTTACAGAGGCACTGCCAGTGATATTACCGAGGAGGTCAAGGCCCAGACGCAGGTGGCGCACCTGTCTATGCACGATGCCTTAACCGGACTGCCCAACCGTAACAACCTGCATAATTTCCTCGCCGACAAGCTGGAGGCGGGAAGGCCGTTGGCGATGCTCAGTCTCGATCTGGATCGCTTCAAACCCGTCAACGACACCCTTGGTCATGCGGCCGGCGACCACGTGCTGAAGGAGGTTTCGCTTCGTTTGCTTCATTGCACGCGCAATGAAGACATGGTCGCCCGGCTTGGGGGTGACGAGTTCATCATGGTGCTTGATGGCATGAGCGCCCAAGAAAGCATCGAAGCGCTCTGTGCACGTCTTATCGAACAGATCAATCAGCCGATGGCCTACGAAGGCCAGGACATTTTCATCGGTGGAAGTATTGGTATTGCGCTTGCGCCGCAGGACGCGAACGAGGCGAACGAATTGTTGCGCTGTGCAGACATCGCGCTCTATCAGTCCAAGGCAGACGGACGTGCGACATGGCGGTTCTATGCCAGCGAAATGAACCAGCGGCTGCTGCAAAGACGGCAGATGGAGATGGACCTGCGAGACGCCATGGCCGCGGGAGAGATGATGCTCCACTATCACCCGCGCTATCGAACCAATGGCATGCACATGATCGGAGCGGAGGCGCTGGTGCGCTGGCAGCACCCACAAGCAGGGCTGCTCGGCCCGGCGCAGTTCATTGAATTGGCAGAGGAGACCGGGCTCATCGTCCCGTTGGGGCGATGGGTTTTGAGCGAGGCCTGCAGGGAAGCAGCACGTTGGCCAGAGCACATGATCGTGTCGGTCAACTTGTCTGTCGTCCAGTTCCGCCAGAGCGATCTGCGACTGGACGTCCAGGAGGCGTTGCAAGAGGCAGGCCTAGCCGCCTCGCGTCTCGAACTGGAGGTGGTCGAAAGCATCCTGCTGGATGAATCCGCGGGTGCGTTGAAAACGCTCAATTCGCTCAAAGAGCTAGGCGTACGGCTGACCATGGATCAGTTCGGTAATGGCTATTCTTCGCTCAATTACCTGCGAAATTATCCGTTCGATGGGCTGAAGATCGATCGCAGTTTCATCGCTAACGTTCTCAGGTCTGCGGATGACCGTTCGGTTATTAAGGCCATCATTGGGCTCGCTCAGGCCTTGGACATCAGCGTCACGGCTGAGGGGGTAGAGACCGGTGAGCAACTCGAGTGGTTGGGAGAAGAAAATTGCGCGGAGGTACAGGGCTTTCACATGTCCCAGCCGCAGACCGCTGAAGACTTGGACCGCCTGATTCGTGGCGTGGACGACGCAAGCGTATAACTGTTGCGGGACGATGTCGGCAGGCTACGCAGTTTTTTGTCCGTTCAGTGTCTGAACGATGGTTTTCCCTGCTCCCTTTAGCCTCGCCTTGCAGTTTTGGGGGCGAGCGCTACATGGGATCGCTGTGCTAGGTCGCCCTATCCGGCACTGATCGTACTGTTCGACTGTTGTGAAAAAGCCGCGCTGAGTGAAAGCGCGGCTGTAGTTCCTGCTGCGGTTACAAACCGTTCTTGGCCTTGAACTCGCGGCGGCGGCGGTGCAGGACCGGCTCGGTGTAGCCGTTGGGCTGCTTGGTGCCTTCGAGGACCAGCTCTAGGGCGGCCTGGAAGGCGACGCTGTTGCCGAAGTCCGGTGCCATCGGGCGGTACAGCGGATCACCTTCGTTCTGACGATCGACCACTGGCGCCATGCGCTTGAGGCTTGCGACGACCTGGTCCTGAGTCACTACGCCGTGACGCATCCAGTTGGCTACGTGCTGGCTGGAGATGCGCAGGGTGGCGCGGTCTTCCATCAGTGCGACGTCATTGATGTCCGGTACCTTGGAGCAGCCCACGCCCTGTTCGACCCAACGCACCATGTAGCCGAGGATGCCTTGCGAGTTGTTGTCCAGCTCGTTGCGCTTTTCCTCGTCGCTCCAGTTGGTGTCCTTGGCCAGAGGGATGGTCAGGATGTCATCCACCGAGGCCTTGGTGCGCTTGGCCAGCTCGGCCTGACGGGCGAACACGTCGACCTTGTGGTAGTGCATCGCGTGCAGCGTGGCGGCAGTCGGCGAGGGGACCCAAGCGGTGTTTGCACCGGCCAGGGGGTGGCCGATCTTCTGCTCGAGCATGCCGGCCATCAGGTCGGGCATGGCCCACATGCCTTTGCCGATCTGAGCCTTGCCCTGCAGGCCGCAGGCCAGGCCAACGTCGACGTTGTTGTCCTCATAGGAGCTGATCCACTTCTCGCCTTTCATCGCGGCCTTGCGAACAACCGGGCCGGCTTCCATGGAGGTGTGGATCTCGTCGCCGGTGCGGTCGAGGAAGCCGGTGTTGATGAACACCACGCGCTCGCGCGCTTCCTTGATGCAGGCCTTGAGGTTGATCGACGTGCGGCGCTCTTCGTCCATGATGCCGACTTTCAGGGTATTGCGCGGCAGCTTGAGCACGTCCTCGACGCGGCCGAACAGTTCGGTAGCGAACGCCACTTCTTCTGGGCCGTGCATCTTCGGCTTGACGATGTAGACCGAGCCGGTGCGGGTGTTCTTGCGGGTGGTGTTGCCGTTGAGGTTGTGCATCGCGGCGAGGCTGGTGAACAGGCCGTCCATGATGCCTTCCGGCACTTCGTTGCCGTCCTTGTCGAGGATGGCGTCGTTGGTCATCAGGTGACCGACGTTGCGGATGAACAGCAAGGAGCGACCATGTAGGGTCAGCTCGCCGCTGCCATCGGCCTTGCTGTACACGCGGTCGGGGTTCATCGCGCGGGTGATGCGCTTGCCGCCCTTTTCCAGTTCCTCGACCAGGTCGCCCTTCATCAGGCCGAGCCAGTTGCGGTAGACGATGGTCTTGTCGTCGGCGTCGACGGCTGCGATGGAGTCTTCGCAATCCATGATGGTGGTCAGCGCCGATTCCATCAGGATGTCTTTGACGCCGGCAGCGTCGGTCTGGCCGATGGGGCTGGCCGGGTCGATCTGGATCTCGAAATGGATGCCGTTGTGCTTGAGTAGCACGGCGATCGGCGCGTTGGCGTCGCCCTGGAAGCCGAGCAATAGCTGCGGGTCTTTCAGGCCGGTGGTGCTGCCGTCTTTCAATGAGACGACCAGCTTGCCGCCGTCTATGCGGTAGCCGGTGGAGTCGGCATGCGAGCCGCTTTCCAGCGGGGCTGCTTCATCCAGAAAGGCGCGAGCGTAGGCGATGACCTTGTTGCCGCGAACCTCGTTGTAACCCGGGCCCTTGCTAGCGCCGCCTTCTTCGGAGATGGCATCGGTGCCGTACAGGGCGTCATACAGCGAACCCCAGCGGGCGTTGGCGGCGTTCAGCGCGAAGCGTGCGTTCATGATCGGCACCACCAGCTGCGGGCCGGCCATGCGGGTGATTTCTTCGTCGACGTTCTGGGTGGTGGCCTGGAAGTCTTCGGCTTCGGGCAACAGGTACCCGATCTCCTGCAGGAAGGTCTTGTAGGCGGCGAAGTCGTGAGCCTGACCGGCGCGGGCCTGATGCCAGGCGTCGATTTTCGCCTGCAGTTCGTCACGCTTGGCCAGCAGAGCGCGGTTTTTCGGCGCCAGATCATGGATGACGCTGTCGGCGCCGGCCCAGAAGGCCGCGGCATCGACGCCAGTACCGGGGATCGCTTCGTTGTTGACGAAGTCATACAGGACTTTGGCGACCTGCAGGCCACCGACTTGAACGCGCTCAGTCATTACTCGCCTCACTTGGTTCTTCAAATCTTCGGACGATTCTTCTTGTAGTCCGGGTCGGCGGATACTACAGGAAGCCGTCCGGAAAAGCAGTTCGTTGCGCTTGTCAGCCCAGGTCGACGGCGCGGCATTGGAGATCAATTTGACCGTGCTAAAGCGGCGAAACCGACACCTTGTTCTATACCTATGGAACCGGGCTCCATGGGTGCACGACTCACGCTCAGGCGCACGCGGCTTTCGCCGGTAGCGCAAGAACCAACTGAAGAGGAGCCAGACATGGACCATCTCGTCCTGACAGTCATCGCCGAAGATCAGCCGGGGCTGGTCGAACGTATCGCCAACTGCATCGCCGGGCATGGCGGCAACTGGCTGGAGAGCCGCATGTCGCGCATGGCCGGGCAGTTTGCCGGAATTCTGCGGGTCGCGGTGCCGGCCGAAGCGCATGCCGACCTGATCGCCGCGTTGCAGCAGCTGGAGCGACAAGGCATCCGCGTGGTGTTCGCGCACAGCGGCGAAGAGCCCGAGCGCAGCTGGCGGATGATCCAATTGCAACTGGTGGGTAATGATCGTCCCGGCATCGTCCGCGACATCACCCGACTGCTGGCCGGGCACGGCGTCAACCTGGAAAGCCTGGACACCGATGTGTTGCCCGCGCCGATGACCAACGAATTGCTATTTCATGCCGATGCGCGCCTGGCGGTGCCGACCGAGCTGTCGCTGGAAGCGTTGCAGCAGCATCTGGAAACCCTGGCCGACGATCTGATGGTGGAGCTGAAATTGCAGTCAGCGGACTGACCGCTAACTACACCGGCGCATGCGTCGCCTCAGGCTTCAACGCTCCTGCGCATCAGCCGCCAGGCGTCATAGCTGTACACCGCCAGCCCGGCCCAGATGCAGATGAACGCCGCCTGGCGGTCGGCTGGGAAGGGCTCGTTGAACACCCACACCGCCAGTATCAGCAAAAGTGTCGGAGTGATGTACTGCAAAAATCCGAGGGTCGAATAGGGCAGATGACGCGCCGCGGCGTTGAAGCACAACAGCGGCAGCAGGGTGACGGGGCCGGCGGCTACCAGCCACAGTGCCTGAGGTTCGGTCCAGAACGACCATTCGGTGGTCGGCCCGCTGCCAAAGAAAAACAGCCAGATCAGGGCGACCGGCAGCAACAGCCAGGTTTCCACCACAAGGCCAGGCAGTGCCGCCACCGGCGCCTGCTTGCGCAACAGGCCGTAGCTGCCAAAGCTCAGCGCCAGCACGATCGCGACCACCGGAAAGTCGCCGAGCGTGATCAGCTGTAGCAGCACGCCGGTCGCCGCCATGGCTACCGCAAGCCATTGCAGCGGCCGCAGACGCTCACGCAGCACGATCAAGCCGAGCAGCACGTTGACCAGCGGGTTGATGTAGTAGCCCAGGCTCGCCTCGAGCATGTGATCGTTATTCACCGCCCAGACGTAGATCAGCCAGTTGGTGGCGATCAATACGCTGGAAATCATCAGCACGCCGATTCGGCGTGGGTGCGCCAGCAGCTCCTGCCACCAGCCGGGATGGCGCCACAGCATCAGCACCAGCGTGCCGAACACCGCCGACCAGATGGCGCGCTGGGTCACGATCTCGAGCGCCGCGTATTGCTCGATGGATTTGAAGTAGAGCGGGAACATGCCCCAGATGCAGAAGGTCGTGAGACCCAGCAAATACCCTTTACGCAGATCGGCGGTGGCCATGATGGTCCTGTAACGGAGCAACGGAGAGCCGGACATTCTGCGCCTGCGGCAGGCCCTTTGTCTGCTGCTGCGATGGCTCCCGCCGTTGAAGCAATTGGCAAACACACAGGTTGAACGCAGCGGACTGCACCCCGTCTCACCTGAACGACTCAGGGGCGTCCTCGCGCTCCGACAGCCATATGAGGTCTGCGATGAATTTGCACGACAAGGTTGCATTGGTTACCGGTGGCTCGCAGGGCATCGGTCGCGGTATCGCCGTACGCCTGGCCGAGGCGGGGGCCGATCTGGTCATCAACGGACGGCACGATGACGACGAAGTTCGGGAGACTCTTGAACAGATCCGCGCGCAGGGCCGGCGTGCCTGCTTCGTCGGTGCCGATGTCGGCGTGGTCGCCGAGTGCCAGCGGTTGGTCGAGCAAGCGGCCGAGCAGATGGGCCGCCTGGATATCCTCGTCAACAACGCCGGCGTGCAGAAACATGCCGCCTTTCTCGATGCCAGCGAGGCCGACTACGACCAGGTAATGAACGTCAATCTGCGCGGGCCGTTCTTTACTGCCCAGGCGTTTGCGCGATACCTGCGCGACGAGGGGCGGGGTGGGCGCATCATCAACAACAGCTCAGTTCACGAGGAGCTGCCATTCCCCAACTTCACCAGCTACTGCACCAGCAAGGGCGGTTTGAAAATGCTCATGCGCAACCTGGCAATCGAGCTGGCGCCCTTGGGTATCACGGTCAACAACGTCGCGCCGGGCGCGATCGAGACGCCGATCAATCGCTCGCTGATGAACCAGCCGGAAAAGCTCGCAGGCTTGCTGGCGAACATTCCCGCCGGCCGTCTCGGCCAGCCGCGTGACGTGGCGGGCGCGGTGGCCTTCCTTGCCTCCGACGAGGCCGAGTACATCACTGGAACTACGCTGATCATAGACGGCGGACTGCTATGGAATTACAGCGAGCAATGACCGATATCGATCACAAAGGCCCCTTCGATTACGACACGCATGCGGTCTCCGCTGCCGACACCCTGACCCCGGCGGATCGTTATCAGGAACTCTTCGTGGCCGTGCAGACGCAGCGCGTATTCCCAGACAGTAAGACCTTCGTCGACTGCGCGCCGCGCCAGCATCCCGAGCGAATTCTCGAGGCCTATCGCGCACGGTCGCGCGACCCTGGTTTCGATCTGCGCGCCTTCGTGCACGAGCATTTCAGCGTGTTCGAACTGCCGGCGAAGGAGTTCGTCGCCAATCCCAACGACAGCCTGAGCGAGCACATCGACCGGCTCTGGCCTGTTCTGACCCGCCATCCACGCCAGCACCCGAAATTCTCATCACTGCTGCCGCTGCCGCACGATTACGTAGTGCCGGGCGGGCGTTTCACCGAGCTGTATTACTGGGATTCCTACTTCACCATGCTCGGCCTGGACGAGAGCGGGCATTGCGAGCTGCTGCGTTCGATGGCGGATAATTTCGCCTACCTGATTGACACTTACGGCCACGTGCCCAACGGAAATCGCTCCTACTACCTGAGCCGCTCGCAGCCACCGGTGTTCGCGTTCATGACCGACCTGTTCGAGGAAACCGGCGTGCATCGCGCCAGCGATTACTTGCCGCAGTTGCGCAAGGAATACGCTTTCTGGAGCGAGGGCGGCGATCAACTGCGTCCGGGCGAGGCCCATCGGCGCTGCGTCTGCCTACCCGATGGGAGCGTGCTCAACCGTTATTGGGATGACCGTGACACGCCACGCGAGGAGTCCTATCTCGAAGACGTCGAGACCGCGCGCTCGTCGAGCCGGCCTGCGCATGAGGTCTACCGCGACTTGCGTGCGGGCGCCGAATCGGGCTGGGATTTCAGCTCGCGCTGGCTGGGCGACCCCCAGCGGTTATCGAGCATTCGCACCACCAACATCATCCCGGTGGACTTGAACTGCTTTCTCTACAAGCTCGAACGGCAAATCGCCCGCCTCAGCGAGGTGAAGAGTCAGCATGGCTGCGCCGATCAGTTCCGCCAACGTGCCGAGGCGCGTCTGAAGGCGATCGACCGCTACCTGTGGAACGACCAGCGCGGTGCCTATTTCGATTACGACTGGACGCTGCAAAAGCCGCGCGACAACCTCACAGCCGCGACGTTGACGCCACTATTCGTTCAACTGTCCAGCGCCGTACAGGCGGCACGCGTCGCCGACATCGTGCGCGAACGGTTGCTGGCGCCGGGCGGGCTGGCGACGACCGAGATTGGCGACAGCGGCGAGCAATGGGACCGACCCAACGGCTGGGCGCCCCTGCAGTGGATGGGGATTCGTGGGTTGCAACACTACGGTCACGAGGCGCTGGCGCTGCAGATCGAAGAACGCTGGCTGAGCATCGTCTCGCACCTCTTCGAGCGGGAAAGCAAGCTGGTGGAGAAGTACGTCCTGCGGCCCTGCGTCGAACATGCGACCGGTGGGGAATATCCTCTGCAGGACGGTTTCGGCTGGACTAACGGTGTGACCCGCAAGCTGATGCAGGAAGACCCGACCCATGAAGTGCACCGTTGTCGGGCGGGGCAGTGCCGCTCGGCGTGAGCGAAGTCGGGAGTGACACGTTTAGGTCTGCCGCGCGGCACATTGAATGGCTTTGGCGGACTTCTCAAATCTGCGGCCGAATGAATCCGGCCCTACGGACTATCTGGTCTTTACGGATTTCGGCGATAAGGGCTAGCGAGCGCCCCGGACAAATCCAGCGTGCCTTTCTCGACGAAGCGCTGAGTGCCGAACAGCCCGCCGGCGAGCTTTCCGCGCAGCACGTAAGGCACCTCTTCCATGCCGACATGCTCGGCCAGGCCCAGCGCTTGGCGGACGGCGGAGAATGCGGAGATGGTCACCGGAACGGTCAGAACGGTTTCGCCGAAGCGCGGTACGCTGCCGCGCTCATCGCTGACGCCGCTGGCCAGGCGTCGACCGTTGATTTCCAGATCGAGCGCCACGCCGTTGTAATCCAGCGCCATGTCGTTGGGGTTCTGCACCCGCAGCTTGACCGCCATGCGCAGCTCCAAACCCTCACCGGGCAGCGGCTGGATACCGGCGACCTGCACGTTGAACGGGTCACGCGGGCTGAACGCCGCGCAGCCAGTCAGGCTCAGCACGAGCATGAAAACCAACAGCAAGGCGGTAACGGGTACGGCTCGGCGCATGCGCATAGGATGGTTCACTCGGTTTTTTTGGTGAGGTTGCCCAGGCCCTGCAGCAGCTCCATGGGCAGCGGAAAGACGATGGTCGAGTTCTTGTCGCCAGCGATGTTGCTCAGGGTCTGCATGTAGCGCAGCTGCATCGCCCCACTCTGGCGGCCAAGCATCTCGGCAGCCTGCATCAGTTTCTCCGACGCCTGCAGCTCGCCCTCAGCATGAATGACCTTGGCCCGCCGCTCACGTTCCGCCTCGGCCTGGCGGGCGATAGCGCGGATCATCGATTCGTCGAGATCGACGTGCTTGATCTCGACATTCGCCACCTTGATACCCCAGGCGTCGGTCTGGGCGTCCAGCACCTGCTGGATATCGTTGTTGAGCTGTTCACGCTCGGCCAGCATGTCGTCCAGATCGTGCTTCCCGAGTACCGCACGCAGCGTGGTTTGGGCCAGCTGGCTGGTTGCCGAATGGTAGTCCTCGACCTGAATGATGGCCTTCTCGGCATCCAGCACGCGGTAGTAGACCACCGCGTTGACCTTGACCGAGACGTTGTCGCGAGAGATCACGTCTTGCGTCGGCACGTCCAGCACCAGGGTGCGCAGATCGACCCGAACCATCTGCTGGATGCCGGGAATGACCATGATCAGCCCCGGCCCCTTGACCTTCCAGAATCGCCCTAGCTGGAACACCACGCCACGCTCATATTCGCGCAGGATGCGGAAGGTCGATGCGAGCAGCGCGAACAACAGCACCAGCACCGCGATGAAGCTCATTTCAAAACCCATGGTTCACCTCTTCTCGATTGGCGGCGCGTCGGCCGCGGTGACGTCCAGTTGCAGCCCGTGTCTCGCCACGACACGGACCTGTTGACCCAGATGCAAGGGAGCCGCGCTGCGGACCTGCCAGTGTTCGCCTTGCAGCTGTACCCAGCCGCAAGCCGGGTCGTCCGCCTGAATGCGGCTGACCGGCGCCAGGCTACCGATCAGCTCGGCGTCACCGCTGACCACGCGCTGCCGACGCGCCTTGAGCGCCATGCTGACGATGGCGAACAACACGAATGCGCTGACCACGGCCAGCGTGCCGATCAAGGTCAGGGGTATACCGTAGCCCGGCACCTCGGTATCGATCAGGATGACCGAGCCGGTGACGAAGGCGGCTACGCCACCCAGGCCAAGCACGCCGAAACTGGGCGCGAACGCTTCGGCGATCATGAAGCCCAGGCCCAGCAGAATCAGCGCCACCCCGGCGTAGTTCACCGGCAACAGCTGCAAGGAATACAACGCCAGCAGCAAGCAGATGCCGCCGATCACGCCACCGCCGGTGGTGCCTGGATTGGAGAACTCGAATATCAATCCGTAGATGCCGATCATCATCAGGATCAGCGCCACACTGGGGTTGGTGATCACGGCCAGCAGGCGCACCCGCCAGTCCGGTTCGTAGTGGTCGAGCGTGGCATTGGCGGTCTGCAGCCTTCGCTCGCCGGCGCTGGTCTGGATGGTTTTACCGTCGAGTGTGCCGAGTAGTTCGTCGACATCGGCGGCGAGGTAATCGATCACCTTGAGTTCCAAAGCCTCGTTGGCCGACAGGCTGACTGCCTCGCGCACCGCCCGCTCCGCCCATTCGGCATTGCGCCCGCGCAGCTGCGCCAGGCCGCGGATATACGCAGCTGCGTCGTTGACCTGCTTGCGGCTCATGGCATCGCTGCTTTTATCGGAATCAGCTTTTTCGGCGTCTGGCTTCTCGGGTGGGTTGCCTGGCGAGCCGCCGATCTGCACCGGCGTAGCGGCGCCGAGGTTGGTGCCCGGCGCCATCGCGGCGATATGGCTGGCGTAGAGCATGTAGGTACCGGCGCTAGCGGCGCGCGAGCCACTGGGCGTGACATAGGTGGCGATCGGAACGGGGCTAGCGAGGATTTCCTTGATGATGGCGCGCATGGAGCTGTCCAGCCCGCCGGGTGTGTCCAACTCCAGAACCAACAGCTGCGCATCGTTTTGCACGGCGCGCTCTATGCCGCTGGCAATGTAATCGGCACTGGCCGGGCCAATCACCCCGTCGACCCGCAGCACCGTCACCGCAGCCGCTGCCTGAGTCGTGCCTGCGAACCCGAGCCATGAAGCCAGCAAGAGCGTCAGCAGCCAGGCCAATCGAGCAAAGGGGCGGCGGCGCATAGGCGTGAACCTCCCGAATCGACGATGCGCGATGATGTATCGCGGCGGTATCAGAGAGGGTAGTCCAGTTGACACGAGGTTCCTGTCACGACGTCGGATCGTCCGCAAGAGACAGGCGCCTGAACTCTCAGGCGCCATCGGGCCTCACAATTCACACGACGTTGATATTTGCGCGGAGTTGTCGCGCCGGCCCGCTCCATGAGGAGTCTTCCATGCGTATTCACCATCTCAATTGCGGCTGCATGTGTCCGGTGGGCGGCAAGCTGTTCGATGGCTTCAGTGATGGGCTGACCGCCAGCCTCGTCTGCCACTGCCTGTTGATCGAGACCGAGCAGCACGGGCTGGTGTTGGTCGATACCGGCTTCGGCAGCTGCGATGTACTGGAGCCACGCAAGCGCCTCAGCCAGTTCTTCATCGCCTTCAATAACATCAAGTTCGAGCGTCGCTTCACGGCGCTGGAGCAGGTGCGCCAGCTTGGTTTCAAGCCCGAAGACGTTCGGCACATCCTGCTCACTCATCTGGATTTCGATCACGCCGGTGGCCTCGAGGATTTCCCCGAGGCCCAGGTCCACGTGCTACAGCGTGAAATGGACGCGGCGCGCTCGACTCACAGCTTTATCGGCCATCGGCGTTACCGTCATCGGCAATGGGACGAGGTGCGCAACTGGCAGTTCTACGAGCCGGGCGGCGATAACTGGTTCGGTTTCCAGGCCGTCAAAGAGCTGCGCGGGTTGCCGCCAGAGCTTCTGCTCATCCCGCTGACCGGCCATACCCACGGCCATGCGGGTGTCGCGCTGCAGACCGACCAGGGCTGGCTGCTGCACGCCGGCGACGCCTATTTCTACCGCGACGAAGTCGGCCAGACCGAGCGTTACTGCACGCCGGGCCTGCGTTTGTACCAGCGCATGATGGAAGTCGACCGTCCGGCGCGCCTGTCCAATCAGCATCGGCTCTGGACCTTGTCGTTGGAACACAAGGGCGAGGTGACGCTGTTCTGCAGCCACGATGCCAAGGAACTCGAACGCATGCGCGCGAGGCAGGGTTGATGTCGCGACATGACGAAGAGCGCTTGGGCGGGCCGGTAGGCGCCATGATGAAGTACGTACGCTGGGTCGGTCTGGTAGCCTGCTCGCTCGCCGGGTTGGGCTACGTGCTGGTGGGCAACTTCAACATGGCTGGCCTGATGCTGGCGCTGGCCGTGCTGTCGGGGATCAACATTCGTCGTAAACGCCGAGATCGATCTGGAGAGCCGCCGACCTAGGACTGACCTAATCCGCTGGCAGATGGAAATGAAGCCGGTTCCGGCAATCCCTTCGCGAGGATTCGACTTTCAGCGTATGGAGTGCCTGCGCCGCTTCTGTAATAGTTAGCAGGCTAAGCGAAGCCGCTTGGCAATGCGTACCGCCCACAAGGCGATGCGTATCGCAACGATTGGCCAACCACGCCGCCTGTTGCGTCTCCTCCCTATCGGTGCCTGTGGGCACCCCCTGCGGCTCAAACGGCCGCACCCGGTTCTGACAGCCGCTGTCCATCGACGGCGGTTGCCGTTCCTTCTGCGTTGCTGCTGCGCTTGTGCGCCATGGACCCGAAGGAACCCCCAAGGCGTGATCAGGTCGATTCAAGTGAGCTTTTCAGCCTGCACAGACCCGAGGGGACACACATGGACCTGATCCGAATCATCATCGCGATACTTCTGCCTCCTTTGGGGGTGTTTCTACAAGTCGGCTTCGGTGGAGCCTTTTGGCTGAATATCCTGCTGACGCTACTGGGCTACATTCCAGGCATCATCCACGCGGTCTGGATCATCGCGCGGCGCTGATGGCGTTGCGGTAGAGCGGTCCGGCTCAGCTTGGCGCAGGCGCCGGACGCTTCGTCCTCAAGGGCGCGCCTTCCGCGTCGCCTGCTGTTACGTCGAACAACCCCAGCGAGAGCCGACTCGGGAGCGACTACGGCCGGATGAATCGCTCCGACGCGAGTTCTTGATAGAAAACGAACCCTTGCCCGGCAGGATGGTCTGAACCCGGCCATTCAGCCGGGTTTTTTGTGCTCGCAACCGCAGCGGTGTAAAGTCGCCGGTCGACTTGTTGCGTGGGCCCTATCTCGCGCGAATCACCTTGAACTTGACGGGATGTGGAGCGTTCGCTGCTGGCGACGCGGCTGCCCGCGCTGCCGTGGGTATCGGTCATTCGTGCCAGTACTCGGGAAGGAAACCAAATGGGCGACACTTTCATCAATCAGGACAACTTCCGCCGCATCCTCAACCGCAACGTGGCGGTGCCCCTTGGTTTCGGGTTTCTCAGCGCATTTTTCTTCAGCGCCATCGTCTATTACCTGCTGAGTGTCAGCCAATGGGTCGAGCGCTCGGTTAATGGTGTCGCCTATGCGCACGACACGCTGAAGGTCGCAGGCGATCTGGAAGCCTCCATGCGTGGTTATCTCATCGCTGGCGAGGAGATTTTCCTCGATCCTTACCGGAAAGAGCTGCCAGTATTCGTCGATCTGATGAACCGGCTCGAGGAATATGCGAACGATACGCCGGTGCAGCTGGGCCGCGTCGAGCGTTTGAAGCAGCTCCACGGGCAGTGGCTCGCCTATGCCGAAGAGGCCATTACCCGTCGCGCGCGCAACGAGCCCATTGTCGATTACGTACGCAGCAAGCGCGGGCTGGACCTGAAGGAAGAGCAACGTCAGCTGCTCAACGACATCATTGCCTACGAACGCCAGACGCGTGCCGAACGTACCGACACAGCGGAAGTGGTCACCACGGTCCTGATCGGCAGCTTCCTGCTGTTCAGCCTGCTCTTCAGCGGCCTGCTGGTCTATTTCGGGCGCCGCGATCTGATCAATCTGTCCAACAGCTATGCCGAATCGCTGGAGCAACAGCAGGCGCATGCCGCGGCGTTGGAGAAGCAGGCCTGGTATCGCAACGGCCAGACCCAGCTCAGCGAGTCGATGATCGGGGAGCAGGCGCTGCCGACGCTGGGGCAGAACGTTCTTGGTTTTCTTGCGCGCTATCTCGACGTCGCGGTCGGAGCGCTCTATGTGACGCAGGAAGGCAAGCTGCAGCGAATCGCCGAGTTCGGCTGGGACAAGGACAAACTGAACGGTAACCGGGCGCTGGAACTCGGCGAAGGGCTGGTCGGGCAAACGGCGCTGGAGCGCAGGGCAATTGCGCTCGACAGCGTGCCGCCCGGTTACATGAAGGTTACGTCGGCGTTGGGCAACACCGACGCGCGATCGGTGCTGATCGTCCCGGTGGAAGACAGCGGCATGCTCAACGCCGTGCTGGAGATCGGCTTCCTGCGGCCGTTGCGCGAAGAAGACAGCGAGCTGCTGCGGCGTGTCTGCGAAAACATCGGCTCTGCCATCGAGGCCGCGCGTTACCGCCAGCGCCTGCAGCGCGTACTGGCAGAGACCCAGCAGCTCAACGAAGAATTGCAGGTGCAGCAGGAAGAGCTGCGCGCCGCCAACGAAGAACTCGAAGAGCAATCCAACGCCCTGCGCGAGTCGCAGGCGCACATGGAAGAGCAGCAGGCCGAACTGGAACAGACCAACGAGCAACTCGCGGAGCATTCCGAAGAGCTGGCGCGTCAGCGTGATGAGATGGACCTGAAGAACAGTCGTCTGCACGAAGTGCAGCTGATGCTCGAGGAGCGTGCCGACGAGTTGCAGCGCGCCAGTCGCTACAAATCCGAGTTCCTCGCCAACATGTCGCATGAGCTGCGCACGCCGCTGAACAGCTCGCTGATCCTCGCCAAGCTGCTGTCGGACAACTCCGAGGGCAATCTGAGCGACGATCAGGTGCAGTTCGCGCGCTCGATCTATTCGGCGGGCAACGATCTGCTCAACCTGATCAACGACATTCTCGATATTTCCAAGGTCGAGGCCGGCAAGCTCGATGTGCGGCCTGAACTGCTCGTGCTGACGCGCATGATCGACGGGCTGAAGAGCCTGTTCCTCGCTCAGGCGCTGGAGAAGTCGTTGCAGTTCCAAGTCGAACTGGCCGACGACCTGCCGCCGAGCCTCTACACGGACCGACAGCGCCTGGAACAGATTCTCAAGAACCTGCTGTCGAACGCCTTCAAATTCACCGAGAAGGGCTCGGTCGAGCTACGTGTGATGCGCCATGGCGAAGGGCAGATCGCCTTTGCCGTGCATGATTCGGGTATCGGCATCCCGGCCGATCAGCAGGATGTAATCTTCGAAGCGTTCCGTCAGGCCGACGGCACCACTAATCGCCGCTATGGCGGCACTGGCCTGGGCCTGTCGATTTCCCGCGAACTCGCCCAATTGCTGGGCGGCACCATTGAGGTGAGCAGCGAGCCGGGCGCCGGCAGCCTGTTCACGCTGATCGTTCCAGAGAACTACAGCGCCCCGGTGGCTGTACAGGAGTCGGAATTGCCTGCCGCCGCGCCGATCGAAGCGTCTGCTGCATCGGGGGCCATGGCGCTTGCGCAGGCCGCGCCTTCGCCGGCCGCACCGCTACGCGCGCAGGAGCCGAGCGTGCCGGCTCTGGCCGACGACCGTGATGCCTTCCCGTTCGAGCGCTCGGTGCTGGTGATCGAAGACGAGCCGCAGTTCGCCTGCATTCTCCGCGACCTCGCGCACGAGCTGAAGTACAGCTGTCTGATCGCGCAGAGCGCCGATCACGGTTTCGACACTGCCGTGCAGTACCGCCCTGATGCCATCCTGCTGGACATGCGACTGCCCGATCATTCCGGCCTGACCGTGCTCGAGCGGCTCAAGGAAAATCCTGTCACGCGGCATATCCCGGTGCATATCGTGTCCGTGGAAGACCGCAAGGAGGCCGCTCTGCAAATGGGCGCTATCGGCTACGCCACCAAACCAACCACTCGCGACGATCTCAAGGAGGTATTTGGCCGCCTAGAAGCGAAGCTGGCGCAGAAGGTCAAGCGCATCCTGCTGGTCGAGGACGACGCCCGCCAGCGTGAAAGCGTGTCGCGGCTGATCGAAGACATCGATGTGGAAATCACGGCGGTGGAGTTCGGCGAGCAGGCCCTCGAACTGCTGCGCTCGACGCTCTACGACTGCATGATCATCGACCTCAAGCTGCCGGACATGGATGGCCATGAGCTGCTCGAGCGCATGGCTCACGAGGACATCTGCTCCTTCCCGCCGGTCATTGTCTACACCGGGCGCAACCTGACGCGCGATGAGGAAGCGTCGCTGATGAAATATTCGCGCTCGATCATCATCAAGGGCGCGCGGTCGCCGGAGCGGCTGCTCGACGAGGTTACGCTGTTCCTGCATAAGGTCGAATCGGATATGGCGCCGGAGCGGCAGAAGATGCTGAAAAGCGTGCGCAGCCGCGAGAAGGCCTTCGAGGGGCGCAAGATTCTGGTGGTCGACGACGATGTGCGTAACGTTTTCGCGCTGACCAGTGCGCTGGAGCAGAAGGGCGCGCTGATCGAGATCGCCCGTAACGGTCACGAGGCCATCGCCCAACTGCAGAACGTGGCCGATATCGATCTGGTGCTGATGGACATCATGATGCCGGAGATGGACGGTTTTACCGCGATGCAGGAGATTCGCAAGGATTCGCGCTTCGCCAAACTGCCGATCATCGCGGTCACCGCAAAAGCCATGAACAACGATCAGGAGCGCTGCCTGCGCGCCGGGGCCAACGATTACCTGGCCAAGCCAATCGAGCTCGATCGTCTGTTCTCGCTGATTCGTGTATGGCTACCGAAAGTGGAGCTGTTGTGACATGCCTCACCGCAATCAGGCCATCGAGCTGAAACTGCTGATCGAAGCCATCTATCTGCGCTACAGCTACGATTTCCGCGACTATTCCGGCGCTTCGCTCAAGCGCCGGGTGCTGTTGGCGTTGAAGCAGATGCAGTGCGAAAGCATCTCGGAGCTGCAGCGCAAGATTCTCTACGATCCGCAAGCCTTCATGGAGCTGTTGCAGTTCCTCACGATCCCTGTCAGCGAGATGTTCCGCGACCCGAGTTATTACCTGGCGCTGCGCGAGCAGGTGGTCCCGGTGCTGCGCACGTACCCGTCGTTGAAAATCTGGATTGCCGGCTGCAGCACCGGCGAAGAGGTCTACTCGATGGCGATCCTGCTCAGGGAGGAGGGCCTGCTGGAACGCACCATTCTCTATGCCACCGATATCAATCCACGGTCGCTGGAGCAGGCGCGCCAAGGTATTTTCGATATTGGCGACATGCAGCTGTACACGACCAACTATCAGCGCGCTGGTGGCAAGCGCAGCCTCAGCGATTACTACACGGCCGCCTATGACTCGGCAATCATGGACAAGACCCTGAAAGACCAGGTGACCTTTGCCGACCATAGCCTGGCGACCGATAGCGTCTTCGCCGAGACCCAGTTGATTTCCTGCCGCAACGTGCTGATCTACTTCAACAAGCCGCTGCAGGACCGGGCCTTTGGCCTGTTTCATGAGTCCCTCTGCCATCGCGGCTTTCTCGGCCTGGGTAGCAAAGAGACCGTCGAGTTCTCCGGTCATGCCGACCGTTACGAGGCGTTCGACAAGCCGCAACGGATCTTTCGCAAACTATGACGTTCGCGACCATAGATGCTTCAGCCAAATTACCGGCCCGGTCTGTCGATGCCATAGTGATCGGCGCCTCGGCCGGCGGTCTTGCCGCCCTCAGTGCTTTGGTCGACGGCTTGCCGAAAGATTTTCGCCAGCCGCTGCTGATGGTCCAGCACGTACCGCCGTACGGGCCGACACAGCTGGTCGAGATCTTCCAGCGCAAAACCGCGCTGCGGGTCAAGGAAGCGGACGACAAGGAGCCGGTGTGCGGCGCGACGCTGTATTTCGCCGCGCCGGGTTATCACCTGCTGGTGGAGGCGGACCTGACGCTATCGCTCAGCCAGGACGAGGCGATGCACTTCTCCCGTCCTTCGATCGATGTGTTGTTCGAATCGGCCGCCGATGCCTGGGGCGAGCGCGTTGCCGGTATCCTGCTGACCGGCGCCAACGAAGACGGCGCGGCAGGCCTCGAAGCGATCAAGCGGGCCGGCGGCATGACCATCGTTCAGGACCCTGGCGAAGCCGAGGTTCAGACCATGCCCTTGGCCGCACTCCAGCGCTTTGCGCCGGATTACATTTTGCCCTTGCGCGATATTCATCGACTGTTGCGTGAACTGGAGTGACCCATGCCTGACCATACCGATGAAGCGAACCTGCTGATTGTCGATGACCTGCCGGAAAACCTGCTGGCGCTGGATGCCATTCTCAGGAGCCCGGGGGTTCGCGTGCATCAGGCCGAATCGGCGGAACAGGCACTTGAACTGTTGCTTCAGCATGAGTTCGCACTGGCTATTCTCGACGTGCAAATGCCTGGCATGGATGGGTTCCAGCTGGCGGAGATGATGCGCGGTACTGAGCGCACCAAGCAGATCCCCATCGTGTTCGTCAGTGCGGCCGGGCGCGAACTCAACTATGCCTTCAAGGGCTACGAGAGCGGCGCGGTGGATTTCATGCACAAGCCGCTCGATACCCATGCGGTTCGCAGCAAGGTCAGCGTGTTCGTCGATCTCTACCGCAACCGCAAGCGGATGGCGCGTCAGCTCGAAGCGCTCGAGCGCAGCCGCCGCGAGCAGGAAGTGTTGCTCGATCAGCTGCGCAGCACCAAGGCCGAACTCGAAGATGCCGTGCGCATGCGCGACGACTTCATGTCGATCGTCTCCCATGAGCTGAAAACGCCCCTCAACACGCTCATCCTCGAAGTCCAGCTGCGCAAGCTGCAGCTCGGACGGAACAACTTCGCCGCGTTCAGCGACGACAAGCTGCGGCAGATGGTCGACAAGGACGAGCGGCAGATCCGCAGCCTAATCCGCCTGATCGACGATATGCTCGATGTCTCGCGCATTCGCACCGGCAAACTGTCGATCCGGCCCAACCACTTCGATCTGGGCAAGCTGGTCGCTAGCGTCGTCGAGAATTTCGCTCCGCAGATGGAAGCCAGCGGTTGCACGCTGCTGTTTCAGCGACCGGAGCCGATCGTCGGGGTCTGGGATGAGTTTCGCATCGAGCAGGTGCTGGCCAATCTACTGACCAACGCGATGCGCTACGGCGCGGGCAAGCCCGTGCAGGTCAATGTCAGCGCCACTGCGGCGAGCGCTTGTATCGAAGTGCGTGATCAGGGCATTGGCATCAGCCAGAAGAGCCTCGAAAGAATCTTCTGCCAGTTCGAACGCGCCGAAGGCAGCGAAAGCAGCGCCGGCCTGGGTCTTGGGTTGTTCATCGCCGAACAGATCGTCAAGGCGCACGACGGTCGCATCCAGGTCGAAAGCGAAGAGGGCAAGGGCGCGGTATTCCGGGTTTTGCTGCCGTTGAATGTCGAGGCTTAACGCGGCCTCGCGCCGATTTGACTCCACGCTGCAGTACTAGTGGTCCGTTCGCAACGCGCCGTTGCGGTCCAAGCGGTAAGCACTGATGGCTTCGTACACCGCTTTTCTCAGGCGGTTGATGCCGCCGATTGGGCGATGCTCAGGAAGTGAATGCCAAGGATTGAAGGACAGGTTGTCACAATCGATGTTCTGCCCCGGACTGTCGAAGTCCTGGGCGAGAAGGCGAATATCCGCGACAGGCTCGAAAGCGGAGATCGACTCGTCCCACTCGACGCTGGGATCCTCGATGGGCATGTAGAAATCGGCGTTCTGACGTTGTACCTGCAACGTGAAGCATGCGGGCGTCCGGTCGAGTGAAAGTTGTTGATAGAGTGCGTTGCGCAAGAAGTTAGGCAGGTCGCGATTCTGTTCCGGTAATTGGTAAGCGGGGCAGTTCTCCGGAGCAGGTATCAAGCGGTACTTGATGTTCAGCGGCCCAAGCTTGAATGGCGCCACCGAGTTGTAAGTCGTCGCTACCGGACTGTCGGGCGCCTGCGACAGGGTTTTCAGCGCAATGATCAGATGGCGGATTTCCCATTGGCGAGGATCCCAACCGGGGAAGAACGCCAGCGCTTTCTTACCCTCGGCCTGGGCAGCGAAATTGCTCCGGTATTCGGCTACGTCACGGACGAAGAATGCCGGGTGATTGAACATGACGAAATCTTGCTCGAAGGCGTGAGCCGGGTTCGCTGTCAATTTCGTTCCCGGTACCTCGAGCAGCTTTATCGCCATGCCTCGCGCATCACGGACACGGTCGAACTGAGGGTAAGCATTGCCGTTGGAAAGCCTTACCCAAGCCTGCCAGCTATGTCCGGGTTGGCTGAAGACGCCATGGCGCAGATCGCTGTCGATGTCGCTGCGAATGGAAACTTCCGCCTTGAGGCAACCGTGGGCCTTGGCATGCGCGTCGCGCAGCACCCGAGTGTTGTCCCGGTGCTGCTCGACGACACGGATCGCATCAGCAATGATGGCCTGCGTGTCAGCCTTTTCGGTGATGGGCACCTGTTCCTCGCGTGACACTGGCCCGGAGAATTTCCAGCCATAGAACAGACTGCCAATCAGCCAGCCGCCAAGGCCTACGGCCAGAGCCAGCAATAGGATTTTGCCGAGCCAGCTACCCAGACAGAGCCAGATTTTTTTGAGCATGGTGAAGTCCCTTTGACCGTTCCAGTATGAGCAGCGCTGCGGTGTGTGGCGTTACCCGCAGTTGGGGCCCGGTGTCCATGGTTTGGCTGGCAAATGTTGCAGCTGCGACTCGAACCGATCGTCGCCCAACACTTTTAAATACTCGAGCAGCGCCCAGCGCTCATGAGGTAGCAGAGCGCGCCCTATAACGCCCTGCTCGCGGCAACCAGCGCGAAACTCATGGCCCTGGTTGCCATTGCCGGTAATAGACGTATCGAGCAAAAAGCCGCCGGGAAAGGCGCCGGTTTCAAAGCCGAGACGCTCGGTGTCGTATTCGAAGGTGCCTACCCAGAATTGCTTTTGCCGTTCGGCCACTGGCGACAATAATTCGAACAGGTTCGCAACCGAGCCGTTGTGAAGAAACGGCGGTGTAGCCCAGATGCCATCAAGGGGGCGGGCTTTATAGCCGCGTATCTCCTGAACGCCGATAGGCAGTCCGAAACCATCCAGGCGTGCGCGCTCGTCCGGATGGACGCCAGCGTCGCGGTAGGCTCGTTGTTCGACGTAGGCCGTGATGTAAGCCAGCCCTTTTGCGCTGGATATGTTTTGCAGGTCCAGCTCTGCTGGTGAGGCGTCAAAGAGCCGAACATTCAGTTCTTTCAGCTCGTGTTGCGTCCAGCCTAATCGGCTGACATCGAAACGATGGTCGGCAATATTGTCAGCGGTGGTGGGGTCAGTACCGATGACCTCGGTCGGTACGATCCGCATGCGCCATTCAGGGGCTCTGCTTGCAGCAAAGCGCTCCTTCACAGGCTTGGGATCGGCTGCGTGACAATAAGCGCAATTTTCCTCGAACAGTGCGCGGCCGAGACTGGCCTTTTCGATATCGACCTTGCCCAGCACTTCCTCAGGCCAGCGCGGCGGCTGCAGGCGTTTGAGCGTCTGCTCCAACCTATCGAGGTCGTGCACGCGAACGCCCGATGGGTAGCGCTCGTCGAGCATGAATGGGCTGCCATCTTCATGCAGCAGACGCAGTGGCGCGCCTACGCCTAATGCTTCGCCGATATTGCGCGCCATTGGCTGCATGGCTGAGCCGTTCCACTGAACCCAGTCGAACTTCCAGATATCCCATACCTGCGGATAGCTAACCGGTGCGTTGGCGACCCGATAGTTATCCGCATCGATTGCATCGCCAAACACAGTATTGGCGATACGTCCGAATGCATCGGTACGACCGAAACCCTCTTCTGTTGGATACAGGCCTCGATGCCAGTCGTTGAAAGCTGTGCTGAGCAACCGATCCAGCACCCGCTTGAAGTCGATACGCAGCTGTTCGCGGTCGCTTGCATAGTTATCGCCCAAGACTTCCAGCGCGAACCGTTTGAATTTGAGCGGATTGTAGTAAGTTGCGGCCATGCTCATTCCCAGCGCCTGGCCGAACGCCCCACCACGCAATGTGGGTACCGTCGAGGCAAGCGAGTGTAGTGCCGCTCCGCCATCGATACGTATGGCCTGGCCACGGTGGCGCAGCTCACCGGTATGACAGGCTGCACAACTTATATCGAGATAGGCGATACCGGTTTCGCTGTCTTCGTGTCGCGCAAAGCCAACGGGAAGGTTGGCCGGATTGCGTGTGGAGGGTTGCTGCTGCGGGTCCACAAGAAAACCGAACCTGGCCAGATAGTCCGGCGCTGCGAGCTTTCCTCGTCCGAATGGTTTTTCAAGCGCCTGGAACCATTCGTACCTTAAGCCCTTAACTTGTGTGCCTTGCGGCGTGTAGTAGAAAGTCTGCCGATCTGCCTCGCTCCACTGGTTCAGATAATGCAGCTGCTCGGGCTGTTGGTAAGCGGGCAGGTTGGGGTAGGCAACAAAATACGCGCCAATGCCCGCGAACAAGGCGACTAGGAATAAAAGCCCGAGCAGGGCGCGGCGGAGCAGTTGCATGGGTGAACATCCATGTAGTCAAGGCAGTCGCGCTTTATGCCAATCTCTTGGCTTAATAGCAATATGCCAGGCCGTCCGTAACGTTCTTATGTTTGGGCACGAAATATGGCCAGGTAGGCGATTTGCCCGGAAGGAAAGGGTTGGGTATCGCCTGCCTTGGGTTGCTGCTTGAGAAACTGGGTAGCATTGCTGTCGGGCAGGGTCATGCCGGTTTCCGGGTATTGCTCTTGGTTGGCGATGTGCGCAGCACTTCAGCAAAAATCGCGGTAATCGGTTTTTGTGGCTGTTGTGTGTGCAGGGCTTTTACCTGCTGGCTAAGGCGCTGTAACTCGGCGCTGGGTTTGGCCCATTGCTCCGGAGGCAGGGGTTTGGACCATTCCTGCATGGTGCGCGGCAGGGCGGCGCGGCTTTTGCGCTTGATGCTGCGGATATCCCACTCGGTCATGTAGTTGGGCAGCGTCCAGAGCGTCATCACATGGTAGAGGTACCAACCGAGAACGCCGAATACACCCACATCGCCCTCGCGGAAGCGGCGGTGCAAGCGCTGACGGGCATTGCGGAAGGTGTGCAGGCCTTCGTGGGGCGGGTCATCCGGCCCTTGCAGTTCCAGCGGGTCCTGAATGTCCTTGAGGCTATGCACCTCATACTCCATATAGGCGCGAATGGCCTCCCAGTTGCTGATGGCCAGGGGCAGGCCGGCACAGGGAAACTCCAGGGTACAGTCCCGCCCGCTGGGTGCATGATGAAAACCCACGCCCATGGCGTATTGGCGCTGCACGCCGTACTGGGTGACGCCCTGAGCCTGGATCACCCAGGCGGAAAGCGACTCCCAGGGCACGATAATCGGATCACGATCGCCAATGGGGACAAAGCACACTTCACGGCGCTGACGGTTAAAACGGGTGGGCCTTATATGGCTGGCTTTGCTGCGAGTCTGGAACCAAACGAAAAAGCTCAGCATGAGTAGAAAAATGGACCCAAAAGGGCCTAAATAACGAAACCCCTCATATGTGCCATAGAAAAAATCTTTTGCATCATCAAGCGTCCCTCCTACCAATAGAGCGCCACAAGCCGATATTAAGGGCAGCAAGTAAGTGATCATTACGAAGAGGGTAAAAGGGCCACCCAACAACATTTGCCAGCCAAATACCTGCGGAAGCCCCGTACCAAAGTCTAGATAGGTGTCATTCACCTCGCCCACGGCATGACTGTAATCCTGGGCCGGATGCTGGGTGGGTAGAGGCAGCGGTGCCAGGTAGGTGATCTGCCCGGAAGGAAAGGGCTGAATATCGCCCGCTTTGGGGTGCTGCTTTAGAAACTGGGCGGAATTGCTGTCGAGCAGGGTCATTACGGGCCTGTGGCGGGTAAAAGAAGCGGGTCCAGAGTCAGCCAGGCGGCCTGAGCACCACGAGGCGTTTGCTCGCTGGTTGCGTAGCTGTCTTCATTATCGGGTTGCAGGCGAATCATATGGTGTATCGCCTGATACTGGCCTTGCGCATTGCGCGTTTCGATACGCAGGGCCAGCAGCAGCTCCCTGATGGCCACGCCCTCAGTTGCGGGGGGAGGTGTCAGTTGTAACTTTAGCGGGGCGGCCTGGAGCAGTTGCAAGCTGTCGAACACCCACTCACTCACCGGCTGCCAACTTACATAGCGCACCCGGCCCCCCGTTGTGCTGATCTGATAGGCCGCAACAGCCAAACGCACGGGCGACTGCCCGCCCAGCGGGGCCTGCAGCTCGCCTTCGCACAAACTGGGTAGGCTTAGGGTGATATTGATGGCCTTGGGTGCACTGAATATATCCCGCATCCAACTGCCATGGCCTTGATGGCTAACCTCAGCAATAGGGCTCTGGGCAATGGCCTGCAGGCGCCCCTGATAGCTGGCCAGGGGTAGCGCCTGGCGCTGCTCAGGGTCATTGCTCCACGGCGTGCTAAGCAACCAGGCATCATGCCGGCTGATATTGTGGTGGTTGTACCACCAGCTACCGCCCAGTTCGAGCAGGGTAAACGCCGCGCCCAATAGATTGAAGCGGAAAAACACCATGGACAGGCGTGTGCCTGCGGTTGCCCAAGAAGCGCCCCGCCAAACGTCATAGCCTGTTTTGAGGGTAAGGCCAAAGCCATAGGCGTTGCTGCCAACCATACCGGCAGCCCCGACCATGCTAAGTGCTGCGCCCGACTGAGCCTGTTTATTACCCTGACGTACCGCCTCACTCCACTCGGCTTGTCGGCTATTCAAACTGAGAAGGGATGCAAAAAAACCAAAGCCATACCCCAAAATACCCAACCCCATATGCAGCTTGCCCATTTGCGCATGCACACCTTCTAAGGCATGTAGTTGCAGGCTCTTAACCAACTGAGTGCTGCGAGCCGTTAGCGCGGTATCGGCAATGGACTGCGCAGCCATAAAGCCTGCTGCTCCAGTCGAAAGTGCGGCACTCCTAAGCGCCGTCTTTTGCTTGTCTTCGTCAGCCTGCCCCAGTGTTTCCCGCCACACCTGCACCAAGTTAATTGCCTGCGCCACAAAGACCAGCAAGCCGGCCCCATCGCCCAGTACGCCCTTAGTTGAGGCATGGGTATAACCCTGGCGCACGCTTTTGAGCACACGCCCGACTTCTTGTTGTTGGGCGGCGGGGAATACCACCGTAATACCGGCACGTAGCGGCGCGGCACCGGCCACCCGCAGCGAGTTATCTGGCAGCGCGGCGATAGGGCTAAGGCCCTGGGCCAGGCGTTGTTCCAGCATGGTCAGGTTATTGCGCACATGGCGTATTTCGGCCAGTAACTGTTGCGCTCTGGCTGACTTGTGGCCGCTATTGCGTTTGACGTGCTCGCGCTCGCGGTTGAGGCGCGACAATTCGGTGCGTTCACGCAGTACATCGCCGATGGTGCCCCGCAGGGCTGCTAATTCATCCGGACTGGCGACGGTAAAGGTCACGCCCTCTATTCGCGCCGCGTCCAGAAGCCGAGCAGGCAAGGCCTTGGGCAACTTACGGAAGAGTTCGTCGAGTGTCGGCAGTTGTTTACTGACGCTGTTTTGGAAAGAGCCATCGAGGGCTTTGGACATGCCATAAGCCAATGCCGGGTTCAGGGTCTGGTGGGCGCTCTCGCCGAGTACGCGAACATTCTCCGGCAATTGGTCCAGGGCGGGCAGATGATTGGCTTCGATGGTACGAAGCTTCTCGATCAACTCTTTCAGCTTGGTAAACAGGTTATAGCCAGCATTGATAATGTTGCTGAGGTGACCGATCAGCTCGGTTTGGCCGCTCAGCGGCAGGCTGTAAAACAGGGGGCGGTCGTAATGAGGCTGCTTCTCCAACCAGGCATGGATATCGGCTATAGCCTTATCGCTGCGGCATATGTCCTTGAAACAGGCATATTGGGCACTGAATGCCAGACCAACCTGCTCGGCCTGCTGGGCGTCGTAATACCAGGCGGCCAGATGAAAGCGATTGTTTGTGATCAAGGCTACACGGTCGTCCGTGATGCGCTCCAGCAGCGCATTCCAGCGTGACAAGCTAGTCCGATGGGTCGCCAGAAAGGCATCCATGGCAGGGCGGTCGATCAGCTCGTTAATGCCACGCTGGCCAAACTTTGCACCTTCTAGAACGGCTTTGACCCGTTTGTTCTGCTGCTTCTTGAGTTTTATCAGGGTGTCGAGATGTTTATCGGCAAAGCCCGAGTTAGCCGCTGCCAGGCTTTGTTTGGCGTAGTAACGCTGGGTGGTTGTATTGAGTTCATCGGCAATGGCAAAGGCATTGGTTTTGTTGGCCTTTTGCCGGATCGCGTCCAATTGCGCCTTCAGCTCGGCGGGCTGATTAGGGTCGCTGGGTCCGGGGACGCGAGTGGTGTTGCTGCCCTGGTTGAGGTAGTCGAGCACTGCCTGACGGCTGGTATCGCGCTCAGGCTCAGGCAAGCGCTCCAGATCATTAAGCATCGCCTGTATGGCCGGGTCATCGGAGGCCTTGGCAATTTCCTCCAAGTCCCGCCCGGTTACCTGTGACAACGACTCGATATAGCAGGCCAGCAAATAGTCCCGCTCGTTGGCGTTTTCCTGCGCACCGCCTTTGGCCCAGTCCTCAAGCCAGCCCACAACTTTATTCTGAGCGTTGGCCAAATCGCTCAGCACACCGATGTCGTCACGCACCACCAAGTAGAGGTGATCGTTTTCGTACTGAGGATTCAGGTTTTTCTTCAGCATGCCCAGCTGGATTTGCTGGTACAGGGATGGTTGCTCCCACGCGTAATCCTTTACCTCTTCGGGGTTCACTCCTTGGCTAGCGCTTGTTGCGGCTGGCTTTTCCGCTATTTCGGCAAGCCACTTAGTGGCTTGGTGAGTGGTCAAAAGGTCGGCGGCACCTTTCTCACAATCCACCCGGCTGAGGTCAACGGCTTGCATGAAGTGATTACGCTCTCTTGGGCTGTTGAGCACTTGAGCGCATTTTGCGGCAGTCCACTGCACCTGGGAGTAGGCCACATGCAGCGGATCATTACGGGAGAAAATCAGTTGGGCTGCGCCGACGCTGGTCTCCCGCTTGTCGGCAATGACCTCGGCCTTGTTCCACAGCAGTTGGGTAATAACACCCTTGGCAATGCGGTACTCATGCAGAATGGCTTTAGGCTGCTTGCTGACGATCACATACAACCAGCCATCGCGAATCAACCGAATACCCAATGGCCGCGATTTAAGTGAGTAAGGCATGCTCAGCTCGGCCGATGGATCCAGGCGTTCTACCAGGCCATAGCGCAAGGGTAGTAACTGCACCTTGTTCTTCATGTGCGGGCAGGCGCCGATTGGGCTCTTGGCGTCGCTTTTGGCTTTGTCAGCGTGGTTGGGGTTCTTGCTGCTCATGAGAAAATCCTTTGCGCTGACTGGGCGCGGGTGTAGGCCAGATCCGCCGCCTGTTCGATACGTTGGGAAGGCGTACGTGAAGACTTTTGCGTCAGCAATTCGGCAATGTCGGCATGCGCCTGCAGGGCGTCGTCACCCAACAGGCCGAAGATGTTGGCGTAGAGAGTGATGTCCTGTTCGCTATTAAAGCCCTGGGCATAGGCCTGTTCCGCCAGCATCCGTAGGTGCTGCCAGCGCTCTGGCGGGCTTAGGGCCTGTTGGTAATGGGGAAAGTACTCGCACAGGTGCTGGTCTAGGCGGATAAGGATGCCGCGAAACGCCACCTCGCCGAGCCTCTCCAATTGCGCGTCGGATAGCCGATAGGGCCGATCATGGCGGGGGACTGCTGCCGAGCCTGGGCGTTGAAGCTGATGCCAGCTGTTCTGCGTGCGGTCGGCGGCAACGATCTGTTCGATGGGGCCCCATAGCGTGGCATCTGCGTCGCGCTGGGTGGGCTCAAGTAGCGCCTGCATCACCGCCGGGTCAGCCAGCCGTAGCAGCATCGCCTCGCCTTGTGGGTGGCGCACGGCTACCAGCCAGCGCAGGTGGTTCAACACCTCATCTCGGCTGGCACGACTGAACAGCAGGTAGCCCCATTCGTCGTGGCTGTTTTGCACAAACGCGGCCAACGCGGGGTCTTGCTGCCCGTTCAGACGAATCAGGCAGGGCGAGACATCACTCAGCTGAGCCCAGGGTGTATCCAGGTAGAGCACGTCGAAATCGGGCGATTCGGACCACTCATAGAGCCGTTGCGCCAGGCCATCGACACTGATGCCGTCCAGCAGCAGGTAGGCGGAGGCGTCCCAGGGCAGGGCTGCTGGCAGTTGACGCAAATCGTTAGTTGACATCTGCGGCCTCCAGCTTGGCGGCCTCGCAGATGAGGCAAAGTGGTTGCTTGCGCGTCAACGCCTGTTTCTGCGCCTGAATAAGCAACTCACCTGCCTTATCCGCATCCGCTAGCTTCACCGCGCCCGGCAATACCGGCGCCGCGCCTGAGCCTGCGCCCGGACTTCCCCCCGAGTTCATCTTGATCACCGGCCCAACCATGGTGATGCCGCTCGCATCGAGTTTCACGAAGCTACCGCTGGCTTTGAAGGTAAGTTCGCTGCCGGCTTCGAGGACAACTTTCAGGCCGCTGGAAAGATGGATTTCCTGACCCGCCTCGACGAACTGGCCGGTGCCGATTTTCACGTGCTGGTTGTTGCCGACGGTTAGATGGTCGTTGGCTTTTACTTCGCTGCGGCGGTCGCCGTGGGTGGTGCGGTGTTCTTCGGCCTTGAATTCGCTGTGGCTATTGGCCTCGACGGTGTCGTGGCGTTCGTGGCCGACGCGGATCTTCTGGTCGTGCCTGATGTTCTGGTCCCAGTCGCGCTGGGCATGGATGTAGATTTGCTCCTGCCCCTTGCGATCTTCGATGCGCAATTCGTTGTACCCGTCGCCCCCCGGCGAGCTGAGGGTCTTGAACAGGCTGCGTGTCTTGTTCGCTGGGAGGTCGTAGGGGACGGCGTTTTCCTTGTGGTACAGGCAGCCGGTGATCAGCGGCTGGTCGGGGTCGCCTTCGAGGAAGGTGACCAGCACTTCCATTCCGACCCGAGGGATAGCGATGCCGCCGTAGCGGTCGCCAGCCCAGCTGGAAGATACACGCAGCCAACAGCTCGTCTTGTCATCGGCTTGGCCCTCGCGATCCCAGTGAAACTGGACTTTTACACGACCGTATTGGTCGCAGTGAATTTCCTCGCCGGCGGGGCCGGTGACGACTGCGCTCTGGCTGCCAAGAATGCGGGACTTTGGATGTTTGAGCGCTGGGCGGAAGGGGACGGCCCAGGGCGTGGCGGTGAAGTGGTTGCGGTAGCCTTGAGTGAAGGCGTCTGCTCCGAAACGTTGGGCAATGCTCCCTAGCCCCTCACCCCAGCCCTCTCCCCCGAGGGGAGAGGGGGTTGGTGCGTGCGGGCGTGACGCGTCGGTGGTTGACTCCTCCAGTACTTGCGGTTGCTTGCCCTCATGAAATACTTCGGTGAGTAGCCACAGCTGATTCCAGTCACTACGCGGGTGCTCGCTGAGCGGGAGGAAGTGACCACTGACCAACAGCGGCTGATCGCTTTCGCCGTCGGCCAGTTCGAAATCGTGGCGGTGCCGTTCCAGAACACGCTGAGACAGTTGCTTGCCGCGCTCGCGATCGACGAAGCGGCCGGGATAGTCGTAATCCTCCAGGTCAGGCTGGGCGTCGCTTCGAACGCCGGCTTCCAGCATCAGACGGGGCTTTTCGAAGTCGTAATCGCGGCGGGTGACGCGGCCGGTGCGGGTCTCGATGCGCACGCCGAAGCGTTTGATGACCGGCGCGTCAGCAACCAGTCCGCTGTCCTGCTGGTAAGCGACCGGTGCAAGTTTCGGGAACACCGTCTGGTCATCACCGAACACCAGCATGTGGCCGGCTTCGCTGTGCCGAAAGTGGTAGTGAATGCCTTCTTCCTCACACAGGCGCTGGATGAAGTGCAAGTCGGTTTCGTCGTACTGAACGCAGTAGTCACGCTCAGGGTAAATCACTGGGCCAAGGTCGAAACGGTGGCCGTCGGCAGCGAAAATGCCGTGCTCTTCCAACACCAGAGCGATGATCTGCGGTACCGAGAGGTGCTGAAAGATTCGCTGGTTGGTCCGGTGCGCCAGATAGGCGAGCTTCGGAACGATGACCAACCGATAGCGAGTCAGGCGTTTGCCTGATTCGCCCTGTGCGGCGCGGTGGATCTGGCCGTGGATGCCGGCGCCATCCGCTGTGAATGCCAGAAACGCGGATTGGTGCAACAGGCTTTCCAGATCCAAGTCGGGCCGCTCGCTGACCAGCTCCAGTTCGAAGCGGTAGGGCTGGCTGATGGCTTCTCGGCCGCTGAACTCAAGCACTTGAAGGTCATGCTCGATGCCTTCGATGTGTAGGTAAAAGTGCTTCTGGTTGGCGGGGGCGAACATCCTTGTTCCTCCTGGATCCGTCCATGGTGTGCGCCAGGGCGCATGCGGGGGCTTGATGTACCACGCGCTGGCGGCATTGCGGTGCGCTGAGTCGCGCATTGCGACGCCGCGGTCCGAATTTCCGCTACTGTTTCGCAAAAAGGCTTCAGCCGGGGTGCGCCCGACCGAAGCCTGCTTTGCCGCGATCGCGTTAGCCAGCGATTGGGGTGCGCCAGTCGTCAGAGCCGGAAGTGCCGGAGACTTCGTGGGTCCAGACGATCTTGCGGTAGGTGAAGTACACGTCTTCCAGATGGGTGAAGTGGGACATGTTCGGGTCTTGGCAGTTGGGCATGCGCGACTGCACGTCGACGATCACCGCGTCTTCCAGTTCGATGGTGTAGTAATGCTCTTGGGTACCGGTGGAGGAGGTGCGGTACCACTCCAGGCGGCACTTGTTCAGGCGCTCGCCGGAGGTCAGGGCGTTGAAGATCAGCGGCGACGACTTGTCGAACACCTTGGTGATCATCAGCGGCTTGTGTACACGCTGGCCGGTGGGCTGACCGGACTGCGGATCGCGCGGAATGATGACCTGGTGCTGGAAAGCCTGCACCAGGATCTGGTCTTCATGTCCTTCCTGGAAGATATTGCCGACCGAGTCCTCGGTGAAAGTGCCTGCGGTGATCAGGCCTTGCTTGGTGCCTTCGAGGGACAGATACGCGGGTGTTGGCATGAGTGCTCTCCTTTGCCTTTGTTGAATGCCGGAATGGCAGGCAGAGAAGTACAAGTCGCGTGCCAGGTTGATGAAAATCCTTACATATCAACGGGTTACTGGATGCACATCGCAAGCGCTCGATCTGATCTGCGGGGCTGCTCACACTAAGTTGAGCAACTTCCTGCCGGCGCTGTGCAAGGTTTGGCACAGATGCGCCCCAGCCCAGCGTTTACGGGCCGCGAGGCCGAGGGGATCAGGGTGGTGAGCGAAGTTCTGCGCAGCATATTGCGCAACGCCATTGCTCACGACGAGCAGCTGATTTCCAGATGCTTGCCCCATTCCGGCGGGCGCTTGGCGTAGTGCTCCATACCCGGTTGCTCATCGAAGGGGCGGCTGAGCACCGCATGCAGCTCACGCACCGGACCGTAGTCGCCAGCTTCCGCAGCCTCGATTGCCTGCTGGGCCAAGTAATTGCGCAAGATGTATTTGGGATTGACCGCGCGCATGCGCGTCCGCCGCGCCTGCTGGGCGCTGCCCTCGCTCTCGGTGCGCTTGCGATAGCTCGCGGCCCACTCGTCGAACGATTTGATATCGATGAAATCCTCGCGTAGGCGAGCCAGGGCCTGCTCCGCTGGGCTCTCGCCGAGTTCGCGGAAGAAGTTTGTGTAATCGATAGCGCTGCCCTGCATCAGCTGCAGCAGGCGCTGCACCAACTCTTTGTCGCTGTCGTCAGCGGTCTGCAGGCCCAGCCGCTGGCGCATCAGGTCGAGCCAGGCAGCTTCGTAGATCGGCAGGAACAGGTCCATCGTCTCGCGTAGCTGCTCGATGGCGATGAAGGGCGTCAGCGCCTGGGCCAGCGCGGCGAGATTCCAGTGCGCGATGGGCACCTGATTCTCGTAGGAATAACGGCCGGTGTGGTCGGAATGGTTGCAGATGAAGCGCGCATCGAAGTCATCGAGAAAAGCGTAGGGACCGAAATCGAAGGTGATGCCCAAGATCGACATGTTGTCGGTGTTCATTACGCCGTGGCAGAAACCATAGGCCTGCCAGCGGGCGATCAGCTCGGCGGTGCGCTGCAGCACCTCGCGGAAGAATGAGTGGTAGGGCTCCGGATGTTCCAGGCAATCGGCGAAGTGAGATTCGACGACGTGATCGAGCAGCTTCTTCAGTTCGTCGTGCTGCTTGGTGTAGTAGAAAAATTCGAAATGGCCGAAGCGTACATGGCTGGGCGCCAGGCGCAGCAGCATCGCGCCGCGCTCCTGACGCTCGCGATAGACCGGCGTATCCGAGCCGGTCACGCACAGCGCGCGTGAGCTGGGAATGCCCAGCGCATGCAGATGCTCGCTGGCCAGGAATTCCCGGATCGAGGAACGCAGCACGGCGCGGCCGTCACCCATCCGCGAGTAAGGCGTAAGGCCGGCGCCCTTGAGATGCAAGTCCCAATGCTCGCCGGCATCGTTGACCACCTCGCCCAGCAATAAACCGCGACCGTCGCCTAGCTGCGGGTTGTAGCTGCCGAATTGATGACCGGAATAGACCATCGCCCTCGGCTCGGCGGTGCTCCAGAGCTTGTGGCCGGAAAACAGCTCGGTAAACAGCGGATCGTCCGCCAACGCCGGGTCGAGATCGAGCAGCCTCATTGCTGCCTCGCTGGCCACCACCAGGCGCGGTTCGGCCAGGGGCTGGGGCGTCACCTTGGTGGAGAATACGTCGCCGAGTCGGGCGAAGCTGTTATCGAAATGCAGCTCGGTGAGGGTTTTCACGGTGGCTCCGGCGCTGTCTTGAAAGATAGCGCCCGCCGGGCGAGCGCATATGAATTTGGAGGTCGCGTCTGTCAGGGCGTTCCTCGAGGCTGACCGCTGGCAGGTGTGTCGATGAGATTTTCGTCCTTATCGACCCGCCGGATTTCCAGCGGCGGGTTTTTCAGGTGTACATCCAGCTGCCGGAAGGCGATGACGATTCCGCGCGTGCGGAATTCCTGATCGAGCCACCGGTTTATCTCGTCGATTACCGGGTTGCGGTCGGCGAGGTCGCGCACGTGCAGGCGCAGTTCATGCTCCAGCCGGCTCTCGCCAAAGTTGAGAAAGAACACCTGCGGCTCGGGCTCCTTTAGCACGCGAGGATTCTCTCGGGCCGCCTGGAACAACAGGCTGCGAACCACTTCCAGATCGGAGCCGAACTGTACGCCGATGCGAATGGTGACTCGGGTGACGGTGTCGTTGAGCGACCAGTTGACCAGCTGGTCGGTCACGAAGGTCTTGTTCGGGACGATGATTTCCTTGTTGTCGAAATCGGTGATGGTCGTCGCCCGAATGCGAATGCGGCTGACGGTCCCGGACAGGTTGCCGATGGTCACCACGTCGCCGATGCGTACCGGTTTCTCGAACAGAATGATGAGGCCCGAAACGAAGTTGGCAAAGATCTCCTGCAGGCCGAAACCCAGCCCCACCGACAGGGCAGCGACCAGCCACTGCAGCTTGTCCCAGCTCACGCCAAGCGTCGAAAGCGTCGTGACGATGCCTATGCCGACCAGCGTGTACGAAAGCAAGGTGCCGGTGGCGTAGGCGCTGCCCTGCGCGAGGCGCATTCGGGACAGCACCAGGACCTCGAGAAGCCCTGGCAGATTTCGCGCCAGCGCGATGGTTATGACAACCGTGGCCATTGCGCCGAGCAGGTTGTTGAGCGTTATGGCGGAAGTGGTGACGGTCTCGCCGCTGCCGCTGGTGAATTCATACAAGGTGACGTTATCGAGATACGACACCACGCTGATAAGGTCGGCCCAGACCCAATACAGCACGACGAAGAACAGGCCGAACATGGCCAGCCGGGTCAGGCGCAGGGATTGTTGGTTAACCTGGTCGATTGCCAGGCCGGGCTCTGCTGCCTCTTCGTGGGGCATGGTCGATTCATCGGGATTCGCTTCTCGCCTGGCGACCGCGCGCTTGTATGCCAGACGCCGCGCAGCCACCGTAAGACCACGGATCAGCGCTGCCTCGATAACGACCCAGGCCAGCAGGAGATAGAGCGTGTCGATCAGCCGGCCGGTTAATTTCAGTGCGGTGTAGTAATACCCCAGGCCCACCACCACGATCAGCGCCAATGGCAGCATGCTGAACAGCAGGCCGATGAAGCGGCGGACCGGCGGTGCGTTCTGGCTTGACGGTCCTTTGAGCAGCAGGCGCGTCAGTCTCCAGCTCATCAGTGCGTAGCAGGTGATGACGACCACGATGCCGATCACGTCATCTACCAGGCTTCCTGGCTGATGTTCGGCGATTGCCACCACCGCCACCAGTGCCATGACCACCAGCCCCAGCCGGCGGATCTCATTGCGCAGAAAGGCCACCTGCGGCTGGAACCAGCCGAAATGCGTTTCGGCAACACGGTTGGGCGACAGCATGCGATAGGCGCTATAGAACACCAGCCAGGCCTGCGCCATCTGATAAAAAGCGGCGCCGAGGCTTATGTTCTGTCCTCGTCCGTCCATCTGTAGCAGGTACCCACACAGCGCCAGAAACAGCGCACCGGGCAGCGCCAATAGAAGGTTCAGCATCAGCGCCAGCGGTGTATGCAGCTGACTGTCGTTGCGGAAGTGACCGATGTCCGCACTGAGCGAGTCGAGCTTGGCGTTTATGGCATTGCGGCGCCACAGCAGCGCGCCGATCACCAGCAGCAGTGGCACGAAGAACAATGGCCGTTCCAACAGCCCGGCACCGAGCGCCTCGAACGCGGAGCCCCAGGGCATCGCGCGCAACTGCCGGTCGAGCAGCGTCGGTATGTTTTTGAGCCAGTCCAGATCCAGCGGCCTATTGCTCGGAATCCAGAACATCTGCTCGTCCAGTGTTTCGCTCAGCGCTTGGGCCTTGGTTTGAAGCTGGCGCTGATTCAGCTGCAGCGTGATCGATTCGCTCAGTAGCGCGTTGAGCGCGTGATTGAGACGATCGAGCAGCTCTCCACGGGTGCGCACGAGCTCCAGCAGCGCGCTGCGCAGCTCCGGCGTTACCTCGTCGGGAGGCTGGCTGGCGAGCTGTTGTTCGACGTACGCCTCGACGTTACCGCTGAGCTCGCGGCGCTGATTCAGCTCGAATTGATAAAGGCGGATATCGGCGATTTCATCCGCCAGGTTCTTGTTCAGGCTCAGCTGCGGCAGTGCCTGCTTTTGCTGGTAGAGAACCTTCGACAGCAATAGGCTGCCTTCGAGCACGGCGATCTGCTCTTCCAGCGCCTGATCGGCCTGATTGAGCGTATCGAGCTGCTGGCGAGTCTGTAGATTTTCCTGGGTCAGGTCGTTGAGACGCTCGGTGGCGCGTAGCAGATAACCCGAAAGTTTGCGGTTCTCTGCACTCTCGGCCGGTAACAGTTTGTCCGAGCCGGCTTTCTCGGCCTTCAGCGAGAATTCGGCGACGGTTTGCTCCGATTCCTCGCGGCGTTTGTTGTTGATCGCGGTCTGCAGCGCCATGGTTTCCTGCTCGGCGCGCGTGATGCGCTCGGACAGCAGGTCGCGGCGGGCAACGCCCAGATCCTGCAGCAAGCTGTTGCTGGCCAACTCGTTGCGACGCAATTCGATCTGAGCGTTGAGCGCGGTTTTCTCCGCGTTGAGCAGTTCACGACGCTCTTCCGTCAAGGGTTTGCCGCTCTCACGGCCCGTCTTGAGGAGGTTGTTGATCTCGTCGATGCGCGTCTGAGATTTGCTGATGTCGGCCTGGGCGCGCTCCGGGCGCGTCTGCGAGCTGATGATCATGCTATTGGCCGACGTCAGGGCCGCCTGCCAAGCCGAGAGTTCATCGACGCGTTCGGTCAGTCGCTGTTCGAGTGCGGGGACGCTCTGCTTAGCCAGCTTTGACGCCAGTTCGCTGGTGTCGCTGCCCTTGAGCTTGCTCAGCTCACGTTGCGCCTCGGCAATTTCCTTTGGCGCGCCGGCTAGCTCGGCCTTGAGTTCGGTCAGCCGCTGCTGCGCCTGACTCGCTTGGTCGGCGAACCGGCTGGCGCGTTCATCGTTGCTCGGTTGCGCGGGTTTCGCCTCTTCCCCGGCGCTCTGATTGCCCGTCAGCCCTGGGATGGTCGGGGCGGCGTGGAGAAGGGGCGGGGCGATAAGGAGCAGTGTCGCCAGCAGCAAGTTACGCAATGAGGCCATGGGTGCTATCGAAGTGCAGAAAGAGTGCGGAGTCTAAGGGCTGTGGATGGTCGCGGCGAGTCCATAGATCGGAACGTCCCGCCATCCTGACCGCGACCCAGGCGCCTCGTCAGAACTGCAGCGACGGGCCTGGTTTTTCGCCTTCCGGGAACCTCAGTCCGACTTTGCGGACTTCCCCCTGTTCCATGGCGGCAATCGTCCAGATCAGGCCGCTCCACTCGATATAGTCGCCAATGACCGGTTTGCCGCCGACACGCTCGGTAATGAACCGGCCTATCTGTTGATGTTCATCGACATCACCCAGCTTCAAGCCATACAGCGCCGCGAGAGCGCCCATTTCGGCTTCGCTTTCGAGAATGAAGTCACCGAAGAACCGCATGTCGCGGCCCCGCTGCGGCGCCTGGCTGAACAGTTTGCCGAGTGCCGGCAGATCTTCTTCATGGCCAATGACGCACAGGATGTCATCGACCTGCAGGCGCGTACTGCCGGACGGGTGCAGCAGCGCTCGGCCACGGAACAATGCAGCAATTCGCGTGCCTTCGGGCATCTTAAGCTCGCGCAAGGCCGCCCCGACACACCACTTGCTGGCGCTCAGGCGATAGATGAATAGCTCCCATTGGCTGGTGGGGTGGACTTGCAGACCGGTGCGCGAAATCGGCGATGGCGAAGGCGGAACCTCGACCTTGGCCTTTTTTGCTGCCCAGCCGAGCGTGGTGCCCTGCAACAGCAGCGAGACAAGCACGATGAAGAACGCAACGTTGAAAAACAGCTGCGCATTGTCCAGGCCGGCGACCAGTGGAAACACAGCGAGAATTACCGGCACCGCGCCGCGCAGGCCGATCCAGGAAATGAATAACCGCTCGCGTAGATTGAAACTCTTGAACGGCAGCAGGCCAATGAACACCGAGAGCGGGCGGGCGAACAGGATCATCCACAGCGACAGGAGCAGGGCGGGAACGGCGATGGGCAGCAGTTCGCTGGGCGTTAGCAGCAGTCCGAGTACGAGGAACATGCCGATCTGGCTGAGCCAGGCCAGGCCGTCGAACATGTGCAGAATGCCGTAGCGGTTGCGAATCGGACGGTTGCCCAGCAGCAAGCCGCAGACGTACACAGCCATGATCCCGCTGCCGCCCGCCGCGCCGGATAAGGCGAAAATCATGATGCCCCCAGCTACGGCCAGCAGCGGATAGAGGCCATCGGCGACGGAGAGGCGATTGATCAGATGCAGCAGCAGCCAGCCGCCGGCCAGGCCGAGCAGAATGCCGATACCGAACTGCTGAATCAGGCTGATCAGCACGGTCCAGGTGAATGAGGTTTCCCCCGAGGCGATCATGCTGATCAGGGTGACGGTAAGGAACATCGCCATCGGATCGTTGGTGCCCGATTCGATTTCCAGCGTGGGCCCGACGCGTTCGTTGAGACCCTTGCCGTTGAGCAGGTTGAATACCGCCGCGGCGTCGGTGGAGCCGACAATAGCGCCGATCAACAGACCTTCGATCAGGCGCAGGTCGAATAGCCAGGCAGCCGCTATACCGGTCAGGCCGGAGGTGATCGCCACGCCGAGGGTGGCCAGCGACATCGATGGCCAGAGCGCGACGCGGAAGGTGGCCTTGCGTGTTCGCATTCCGCCGTCGAGCAGAATCACCGCCAGCGCCAGGTTGCTGATGATGAAGGCGAGCCGGTAATCCTCGAAGACGATGCCGCCAATACCATCGACTCCAGCCAGCATGCCGACACCGAGGACGATGACCAGGATCGGCACGCCAAGGCGCGCTGACAAAGAGCTCATCAGGATACTGGCAGCAACCAACAGGGCACCGACGAAAAAGAGGTGGTTGATGTTGCCGACGTCCAAGTGCGGTCTCCGAGAAAAGCGAGTTTCCCGGCACTTTATGCACGGGACATGCCAGCGATTCTAACCCGATGATTTGACGGGCTGTCAAAAAAAATGCCCCTTGTGCTAAGAGGCATTCCTGGAGCGCTGCGTGATGAATGGCGGCTGGCTTTAAGGCTTTGTCTCGGTTTACGGGGATGGTTGCTAGAGCTTCGGCGACACCGCACAGTGCGGTGCGCCGGAAGCGGAAACCGACCTAGAACCAGCGGTCGTCCATCGTCAGGCAGGTATCGTCGCGCGCGTCCAGCAGGTTCAGCTCATGCTGGCAACCCGGCACTTCCCAGGTCAGAAAATAGCGCGCTGCCTGCAGCTTGCCTTTATAGAAATCGGCGTCGGATGGATTGCCAGCCGCGAGGCCTTGTTCAGCGCGAATCGCCTGCTCCAGCCAGCGCCAGCCGATCACGGTGTGTCCGAAGACTTTCAGATACAGCGCGGAGTTGGCCAGCGCCAGATTGACCTTGCCGGCCATCAGGTCGCCCAGCAGTGCCTGGGTTACCGCCGTCAGGCGCGCAACCAGCTGTTGCAACGGATCGAGCAACGGCTCCAGCGATGGGTATTCGGCGGCGCGTGCGCAGCAGTTCTGGATCAACTCGAGCAGCTGGCGCAGGCCAGCGCCCTTGTTCTGCATCAACTTGCGGCCCAGCAGATCTAGAGATTGAATACCGTGGGTGCCTTCATGAATCGGATTCAGACGATTGTCGCGGTAGTACTGCTCCACCGGATATTCGCGGGTATAACCGTGGCCGCCGAGGATCTGGATCGCCAGTTCGTTGGCCTTCAGGCAGAACTCCGAAGGCCAGGATTTGACGATGGGGGTGAGCAAGTCGAGCAGCTCGGCGGCGTTGCGTCGTTCTTCCTCGCTTTCGGCGGTGTGCTCGTCATCCACTAGCCGCGCGGCATACAGGCCCAGATCGAAGGCGCCCTCGACGTAGGCTTTCTGCGTCAGCAGCATGCGCTTGATGTCGGTGTGCTCGATGATCGGCACCTGCGCCGAGACGGGATCCTTACCGTCCGGCAGTCGGCCCTGCGGTCGTTCGCGGGCGTAGTTCAGTGAGTACAGATAGCCGGCATAGCCGAGCATGATGGCGCCCATGCCAACGCCGATGCGCGCCTCGTTCATCATCTGGAACATATAGGCGAGGCCTTTGTGCGGCTCGCCCACGAGGTAACCGACGCAGTTGCCGTTGTCGCCGAAGTTCAGCGCTGTACTGGTGGTGCCGCGCCAGCCCATCTTGTGGAACAACCCAGCCAGCACCACGTCGTTACGCTCACCCAGCGAGCCGTCGTCGTTGACCAAGAATTTGGGCACGATGAACAGGCTGATGCCCTTCACACCGGCCGGGGCGTCCGGCAGCTTGGCCAGCACCATGTGCACGATGTTCTCCGACAGCGGGTGATCGCCGCCGGAAATGAAGATCTTGTTGCCCTTGAGGCGATAGGTGCCGTCGCCGGCTGGCTCGGCGCGGGTGCGGATATCCGACAACGATGAGCCGGCATGCGGCTCGGTGAGCGCCATGGTGCCGAAGAAACGACCCTCGATCATTGGCTGCAGGAAGCGCTGTTTCTGCTCATCGCTGCCGAAGGTCTCGATCAGATGCGCCGCGCCCATGGTCAGCATCGGATAAGAGCTGGTGGCGATGTTGGCGGACTGGAAATGCGCGAAGCAGGCCCGCGACAGCAAGTTGGGCAACTGCATGCCGCTGTCTTCAAAGCTGCGCTGAGCGTTGTGGAAGCCGGCCTCGATGAAGGCGTCTACCGCCGGTTTGACCTCCGGGATCAACACCGCCTCGCCGTTCTGGTAGAGCGGCTCGTTTTCGTCCGATTTGCGGTTGTGCGGGGCGAAATACTTTTCCGCAATCTGGCGGGCGGTACCCACGGCGGCGTCGAACGTTTCGCGGCTGTGGTCGGCGAAGCGTTCGCGGCGGGTCAGCGCTTCGGCGTCGAGCACTTCGTAGAGCTCGAAGGCGAGGTTGCGTGGGCAAAGCAGCATCTCGGGCATGGGGTGTCCTCCGTTTTATGGGCCGGAGTCTAAGGAGACGGCGAGATGGCTGCCTAGCACCATACATTCGAGTGATAGAGCGACACAGCGGTCTGTGCCGGGGCTTGCTGGCTGCCGTCAGTGGGGCCAAGCGCGGAAGCGACCCAGCAACTGGGCGAGATGCCCGTCGCCGACATCTGCTTCGATCAGATGTTGCGCCGCGTGCGCCAGATGCTGTTCGACGTGCTTGCGCGCTGCTTCCGGGCCAAGCAAGGCGACGACGGTGCTTTTGCCTCGATCCTTACCAGCATCCTTGCCGCTCTGCTGAGGGTTGAGCCCGTCGGCCAGATCATCGAGCAGCTGGAAAGCCATTCCCAGCTCCGTAGCGAAACCCTTCAGATGATGTGTGCGACTAGCGCTGGCGTCAGCCACCAAAGCGGCAAACTCCACCGCAGCGGTGAACAACGGGCAGGTTTTCAAACGATTAGTGTGGGCAATGGCCTCCATCGGGCGGTTCCGCTGACCCTCGCGCAGATCGTGATACTGCCCACGGACCAGCCCCTGCGCGCCGGTGGACTGTGCGAGCAGGCGTACCAGCTGGTTGCGCGTTGCATGATCGAAGCCTTCCACGGACGCCGCTATGCTGAACGCATGGCTGAGCAGCGCGACAGAGCCCAGCACGGCGACATCTTCACCGAATCGCAAATGAATGGTGGGCTGGCCACGGCGCAGCTCGGCGTTGTCCATACAGGGCATGTCGTCTAGGAACAGCGAGGCGGCGTGCACTATCTCAATAGCGCAGGCGAGGTCGAGTGCAGGCCCTGTGGATCGTTCCGGTTGCAGATCTTTGAGGGTCAAAAGCAGCAGCAATGGCCGAATTCGCTTGCCTGGCGCCAGGGTGCCGTCACGCATGGCGGTACCGATGGCGTCCTGCGGCGGGCATCGGGGCAGCCATAGACTTAACCGGTCGTCGACCTGCGTACGCAACGCACTGAGCACTTGCTCGAAGTCGAGTTGCGTACTCGGCAAAACGGTCGCCATGGCGCCCTCCTGTATGGATTTCGGGGAACTGTGACAATACCTATACAGCGTGTATAAGTCTTGGCACTTTTATTGACCATGTCCGTCAACATAAGGTCATCGAACGAGGCGCCGCATGAGCAAAGAACTTTTCGTAGAGCGTAAAAATGAGCATCTGGATATCGTTCTCGACCCGAGCCGCGCCTGCTCTGCGGTGGAGTCCGGCTTCGCCGCGTTGACGTTCGAGCATTGTGCGTTGCCAGAGTTGCGTCTGGACGACATTGATATTGGCAGCTCGTTTTGTGGCCGGACTCTGGCAGCACCCTTGCTGATCAGCTCCATGACCGGTGGCGCGGCGCGGGCCACGCAAATCAATCGCCATTTGGCCGAGGCGGCCGAGACGCTGGGCATCGCGCTGGCAGTCGGGTCGCAACGCATCGCGCTGGAAACCGGTGCCGATCAAGGCCTGACACGGCAATTGCGACAGCTGGCGCCGTCCATCCCGCTGTTGGCTAACTTCGGCGCGGCGCAGCTGGGGGCCGGTTATGGGCTGGACGAGGCGCGGCGGGCAGTGGAGATGATCGAAGCGGACGCTCTGATCATTCATTTCAATCCGTTGCAGGAAGCTGTGCAGACAGGTGGTGACCGTGACTGGCGCGGCGTGCTAAGGGCAATCGAGGCGCTTGCATCGCGGCTTCCGGTTCCGCTGGTGGCCAAGGAAGTCGGAGCGGGTATTTCAGCCTCGGTGGCCCGGCGGCTGCTGGATGCCGGAGTATCGGTAATCGATGTCGCTGGCGCCGGCGGTACCAGTTGGGCCGCAGTGGAGGCCGAACGGACGGCGGACCTCAATCAGCGCGCGGTGGCCCAGGCGTTCGCCGGCTGGGGAATCCCGACGGCGCAGGCGATCGCCGAGGTGCGGCGGGTCTGTCCGACAGCACAGTTGATCGCATCGGGCGGGATACGTGACGGCATCGATGCGGCTAAGGCGATTCGTCTCGGCGCTGATCTTGTCGGTCAAGCGGCCGGTGTGCTCGACGCTGCGCTCATTGGTCCGCACGCGGTAATCGAGCACTTCCAGGTGCTGCTTCAGCAGTTGCGCATCGTCTGCTTTTGCACCGGCTCGGCGAATCTGGCGGCCTTGACTCGGGCGCCGTTGCTGCCAGCCTTTGATCCGTCCACTGCCTGATGCGAACGCAGCGAGAGTCCGGCTACCGGCAAGGCGCGCCCCGATGACTCACTTCGCGATTATCGTGCCGCCGTTCCACAGTCATATACGCGCAATGGAAGCGATTAGCGCCGAGCTGATTGTTCGCGGGCACCACGTGACGATCGTGCATCAGGCGGATGTCGCCGGAGCGTTGCGTCATTCGCAGCTTGGTTTCGCCCTGGTCGGCGCCGTTTCGCATCCGCCTGGTTCGCTCAGGAGCGTGATCGGTCGCGCTGCGCGGCCCGGCGGCCCTTGGGGCATCCGCCGGGTCATCGCCGACATGGCCGCCGCGACCGAAATGTTCTGCCGAGAGGCGCCCTCGGTGCTGCGCACTATCGGCGTCGACGTCATCATTGCCGATCAGATGGAAGCGGCCGGCGGGCTGGTGGCTGAGCATCTCGGACTGCCGTTCGTCTCGGTGGCCTGTGCACTGCCGGTCAACCGGGAGGCGCTGGTGCCCTTGCCGGTGATGCCGTGGCGCTATCGCCCGACGCCCTGGGGCGAGCAGTTGAATCTGCACAGCAGCGGTATTTACGACCGGGCGATGCAGGCCCATGCCGAAGTCGTCTCGCGCTATGCCGCGCGATTCGGCCTGTCGCCTCGCCAGCGTCTCGATGAATGCTTGTCACCCTTGCTGCAATTGAGCCAGACCACCCCGGGTTTCGACTTTCCACGCATCGCACTGCCTGAGCATTTCCATGGCGTCGGCCCGCTGCGTTCGGCATTGACCGCTGAGCCCTCGCTGGAGGTGCCGATCGCGACTCGAAAGCCCTTCGTGTTCGCCTCGCTGGGTACCTTGCAGGGGGATCGTTTCGGCCTGTTCGAACGCATCGCCGAGGCCTGTCGCGAGCTCGACGTGCAGCTGTTGATCGCTCATTGCGGCCGCCTTGGCGCGCAGCAGGAAAGGAATTTGCTCAAGGCCGGAGCCAGCTGGGTTACTGATTTCGCGCCGCAACGTGCCGTGTTGGCGAGGGCCGATGCGCTGGTCACCCATGCCGGCCTGAACACCGTGCTCGACGCGCTGGAAGCTGGAGTGCCGAGCCTGGCCTTGCCGATTGCCTTCGATCAGCCCGGCGTCGCGGCACGCGTGGTCCATGCGGGCGTGGGCTTGAAGCTCGATCCGCGCCTGGCCAGCCGGCGCCGTATCGTGCTGGCGCTGCGCCGACTGTTGCGTGACCCCAATTTTGCACAGCGAGCGCGAAATCTGGGCAATGAGGTTCGCGCTGCTGGTGGCGCGCTGCGAGCGGCACAGTTGGTCGAGGAGGCGCTCGGAATCGAATCGCCAGTTGCTCGGGGAGTCGAACATGGCTGATGTGGACCTGATCTTCGTCGGTGGTGGCCTGGCCAATGGGCTGCTGGCGCTGCGGCTGCGTCAACAGCGGCCCGACCTGCGCCTGCTGATTGTGGAACAGGGCGAAACGCTCGGCGGCAACCATACCTGGTCCTTTCACGAACACGACCTGACCCCTATGCAGCATCTCTGGCTGGAGCCGCTGGTGAGTCATCGCTGGTCTTGCTACGACGTGATCTTCCCAAGCCTCCGGAGGCGTCTGAACAGCGGCTACGCCAGCATCTTCTCGCAGCGGTTTCATCAACACCTGATAGCCGAATTGGGTGATGGCGTACGTCTGCGCACCGCAGTTGCCAAGGTCGAACCGCAACGGGTGCGACTGGCTTCGGGCGAAACCCTGAACGCCGGCGCGGTGATCGACGGGCGTGGCGCACGCCGTAGCCATCAGTTGGCATTGGGCTTTCAGAAATTTCTCGGCCAGGAGCTGCGTCTGCACCAGCCGCATGGCCTACAACAACCGATCATCATGGATGCCAGCGTCGCCCAGCAGGACGGCTATCGGTTCGTCTATGTGCTGCCGCTTAGCGCCGAACGCTTGTTGATCGAGGACACGTATTACGCCGACGGTGAAGCCGTAGCGCTCGACACGCTGCGAAACAACATCGAGCGCTACACCAGTGCACAAGGTTGGACCGTCGTTGAAGTGCTGCGCGAGGAGCAGGGCGTGCTGCCCATCGTGCTCTCCGGTGACCTGCCGGCATTCTGGGATGAGGCACGGGGTGTGCCGCAGAGCGGGTTGTCGGCGGCCTTGTTTCATCCCACCACCGGCTACTCGCTGCCCGATGCGGTGCGCCTGGCCGATCACCTGATCGCGCTGGATCGCTGGGACGCGGCCAGCCTGTTCGAGGCGATCCGCGCTTACTCATTGGCCCAATGGCGCCAGCGCGGCTTCTTCCGTTTACTCAATCGCATGCTGTTCATGGCTGGCCCGGCCGATCGCCGCTGGGCCGTGATGCAGCGCTTCTACCGCCTGCGCGAACCGCTGATCCAGCGTTTCTACGCGGCAAATCTGAGCGCCTGGGACCGTGCGCGCATCGTCTCAGGTAAACCTCCCGTGCCGGTAGGCGAGGCGCTTCGAGCGCTCGCCGCCGTCAATCTGCACAAGGACAAGCGATGAACCAGCCAATAGGTAGTGTGAGGAGGGCTGTGGTGATTGGCGCCGGTTTCGGCGGGCTGGCGCTGGCGATTCGACTGCAGCGCGCGGGCGTCCAGACCACTTTGCTGGAAAAGCGCGACAAGCCGGGTGGCCGTGCCTACGTCTATCACGATCAGGGCTTCACCTTCGACGCAGGCCCGACGGTGATCACCGATCCGCCGGCGCTGGACGAGCTGTTCACGGGTGCCGGCAAGCGCATGGCCGATTACGTCGAGCTGTTGCCGGTCAGCCCGTTTTATCGGCTGAGTTGGGAAGACGGCTATAGCTTCGACTACGTCAACGACCAGGCGGCGCTGGACCGGCAGATTCACGCCCTCAATCCCAAGGACGTGGCCGGGTATCAGCGTTTTCTAGCGTATTCCCGTGCAGTCTACGAGGAAGGCTACATCAAGCTCGGCACCGTGCCTTTCCTGTCGTTCCGCAGCATGGTCGGGGTGGCTCCGCAGCTGGCTAAACTGCAGGCTTGGCGCAACGTGTACGACATGGTGGCGCGCTTCGTGGAGAACGATCGGTTGCGCCAAGCGTTGTCGTTTCATTCGTTGCTGGTGGGCGGTAACCCATTCGAAACCTCGTCGATCTATACGTTGATCCATGCGCTGGAGCGGCAAGGCGGCGTCTGGTTTCCGCGCGGCGGCACCGGTGCGCTGGTGCAGGGCATGGTCAGGCTGTTCGAAGATCTGGGCGGTACGCTGGAGCTGAACGCCGAAGTCGCTCGCATCGAGCTGGCCGGAGGGCGGGCAAACGCGGTGATTACTCAGGATGGGCGCCGCTTCGAGACCGATGCGGTGGCGTCCAACGCCGACGTGGTGAACACCTATAAGCAGCTGTTGGGACATGAGCAACGTGGTCGCGACGAGGCCAAGCGGCTGAGTAGCAAGCGCTTCTCCATGTCCTTGTTCGTCATTCATTTCGGTCTCAAGCGACGACACGAGCACCTGCAGCACCATACGGTCTGTTTCGGGCCGCGTTACCGAGAGTTAATCGACGAGATCTTCAAGCGCGAAACCCTGGCCGACGACTTCTCGCTGTATTTGCATGCACCCTGCGTGACCGACCCGTCGCTGGCGCCGGAGGGCTGCGCCAGCCACTACGTGCTGGCCCCGGTGCCGCATTTGGGCACGGCGGACATCGATTGGGCCGTGGAAGGGCCGAAGTACCGCGACCGCATTTTCGAGTACCTCGAGCGTCACTACATTCCGGGATTGCGAGAGGATCTGGTCACGCACCGGATATTCACGCCGCACGACTTCCGTGACGAGCTCAACGCGCATCTCGGATCGGCATTTTCGCTGGAGCCCATCCTCACTCAGAGCGCCTGGTTCCGCCCGCATAATCGCGACGACGTGATTCCCAACCTCTACATCGTTGGCGCTGGAACCCATCCGGGAGCAGGCGTACCCGGCGTGGTGGGCTCGGCCAAAGCAACTGCCGGATTGATGTTAGAGGGCTTCATGTTAGAAGGGCAGGCCGGATGAACGATCAAGTCATCGATCACTCGACGCAGGCGATCAACGTAGGCTCCAAGAGTTTTGCTGCGGCGGCGAAGCTGTTCGACGAGCGCACCCGCCAGAGCGCGGTGATGCTCTACGCCTGGTGCCGTCACTGTGATGATGTGATCGATGGGCAAACACTCGGGCATGGTCAGGTCGAGGGCGACCGTGCTGTTGGTGAGGCGCGGCTTGCTGAGTTAGTCGAGCTGACTGAGCGCGCTTATGCCGGCGAGCCGATGAGCGATCCGGCATTCGCCGCGTTTCAGCAGGTCATTCAACGCCACCAGATCCCGCGCGAATACCCATTGGAGCATCTGGCGGGTTTCCGGATGGATGTGCAGGACTACAGGTACCGGACCCTCGACGACACGCTGCTGTACTGCTATCGCGTCGCCGGGGTGGTGGGCCTGATGATGGCAAAGGTGATGGGAGCCGAAGCGGAACCAACGCTGGATCGTGCCTGTGATCTTGGACTCGCGTTTCAGTTGACCAATATTGCTCGCGACATCGTCGAGGATGCTGAAATCGGGCGCATCTACCTGCCGGATGAATGGCTGAGCGAAGCGGGAATAGCCAGAGACGAAATCGGCCTTTCAGCGCACCGCGCAGCGCTGGCCACACTGGCGGCACGGCTGGTTGATCAGGCCGAACCCTATTACCAATCGGCGTCGCAGGGGTTGCGTGATTTGCCATTGCGCTCGGCCTGGTCGATCGCCACCGCGCATGGCGTCTATCGCCAGATCGGCATCGAAGTGAAGGCGCGCGGTGCGGCTGCCTGGGATACCCGTGTCTCGACAAGCGGCGCGCAGAAGTTGCAGTTTCTGCTGGGCGGAGGCGTGCTGGCGCTGGCCTCACGGCGAATGCCGGTCAGGCCGCGTCCTGCTTTTCTGTGGACGCGTCCACGCTAGTCTTGCGCAACGGCCCATCGTGCAGCTCGCGCAATTGCTGTTTAAGAACGGCAAGCGGGGGCGCATAGAGAAAACCGAAGGATACGCAGCGCTCCTTGCCTTCTACCGCATGATGCAGACGATGAGCCTGATAAAGCCGCTTGAGATAACCATTACGCGGCACATAGCGTAACGGCCAGCGGTGGTGGACCAGACCGTCATGGGCGACGAAGTAGAGCAAGCCGTACGCCGTCATACCGGCGCCGACCCATTCCAGCGGGCCGTATCCGGCGGTGCCAAGAGCGATCAGCATGATCGCGACGCCGGCAAAGACCATCGCGTATAGGTCGTTTTTCTCAAACCATCCGTTGCGGGGCTCATGGTGCGATTTGTGCCAGCCCCAGCCCCACCCATGCATCACGTATTTATGCGCCCACCAGGCGAACAGCTCCATGCCGATAAGCGTGGCGAGAAATACCAAGGTGTTGATCAGCACGGTCATGTTCGATCCGATCGCTCTGAAGGTCGCACCAGTTTACGCGCTGCGCGGCGTCCATTGGTGAGGCGCCGACACCTGACATTGGTCTGCCTTAACTCCGCCAACCTACGCTCAAGGCTTCGGTCAGTTGCGCCGCCGGGACGGCGCGGCAACCGCTGACGTTCTGCCCGGCCCAGAGCGGTGAAAAATCATTGGCCCCCAGGCTTTCGGCTTTGGCCCGCAGCGCACTGATTGCATTACCCGCCAGCGGAAACGCCGGAACCTCATCGGGCCGAGGCCCCAGCTCGCGGATGACTCGATTGACCATGCCGCGTGCCGGTCGTCCGGTGAACAGCGTCGTCAGCACTGTGTGCTGCGCGGCGGGACTCTGCAATGCCTGACGGTGCAAGGGGCTGGCGCGGCTTTCGTTGCACAGTAGATAGGCGGTGCCGACCTGCACCCCCGCCGCGCCGAGTGTTTGCGCGGCCGCGACACCGCGCCTATCGGCGATCCCACCGGCGGCGATCACCGGTATGTCCAGTGCGCCCGCCAGCTGTGGCAACAGGGCGAAGGTGCCTATCTGGCCGTCGATATCTTCGCTGAGAAAGATGCCGCGATGACCGCCGGCTTCGACGCCCTGGGCGATCACCGCATCGACACCCTGCTCCTGCAGCCAGCGACCTTCTTCAAGGGTCGTGGCGCTGGACAGAATCTTCGCGCCGGTGGCCCGCACGCGCTGCAGTAACTCGGGAGCAGGCAGCCCGAAATGGAAGCTAACAACAGGCGGGCGGTGCCGCTCGATCACCTCGGCCATCGCTGCGTCGAACGGTTGGCGTGTGGCGCCGTTGGGAATGCTTGCCGGGTCGATTTGCAGCTCTTCGAGAAACGGTGCCAGATATTTCAGCCAAGCTTCGTTGCGTGCGGGATCGGCTGTCGGCGTCTGATGACAGAAGAAGTTAACGTTGTAGGGCTTTCGCGTGAGCGCGGCCATGGCTGTCAGCTCGGCATCCAGAGTCTCGGCGTTGAGCATGCCGGCAGGAATTGAGCCGAGCCCGCCGGCCTCGGACACCGCCTCGGCGAGCTGATGGTTCTGCGAACCGGCCATCGGCGCCTGGATGACTGGCAGCGTGATCTGGAAGAGGTCGCGTATGTCCATTGGAAGGTCCTATGCGCTGGCTGGCGGGGTAGTCACTGTAGCAGCCACCTGTCGCCGTTTTACATCTTCAGCCATGGCGTGCCGCGCCCCCTGCGAAACAAGTCGCTGCGCAGTTAGACTGTGCGCTCTTCAGGAGTGCCCGATGAACTACCGCCACGCTTTTCACGCCGGCAATCATGCCGACGTCTTCAAACACCTCGTATTGTCTCGATTGTTCGCCTTGCTGGCGCGCAAGGACGCGCCATTCGCCTATCTCGACAGCCACGCCGGCGTCGGTCTGTATGACCTGGCCGGCGACCAGGCCAGTCGTACCGGAGAATGGCTGCAGGGCATCGCGCGGCTGTGGCAGGCCGAGGATGTCCCGGCAATGGCGAAGCCTTATCTGGATGTGATTCGGGCGCTCAACCCAGACGGCACCTTGCGTTACTACCCCGGCTCGCCGGAACTGGCGCGACAGCTGACGCGCCCGCAGGATCGCCTGCAGCTCAACGAGAAACACCCCGAAGACGGCCGTCTGCTGAAAGACAACATGGCCGGCGACCGCCGCGTGGCGGTGCACCTGGGCGAAGGCTGGCATGTGCCTCGCGCGTTGATGCCGACCGCGGAAAAGCGCGTCGTGTTACTGGTCGATCCGCCATTCGAGAAGGCCGATGAGCTGAGTCGCTGTGTCCAAGCACTGTCCGAAGCGCTCGGGCGCATGCGTCAGACCATTGGTGTGATCTGGTATCCGATCAAGGATGAACGCCAGCTCAGGCGCTTCTATCAGGATATGTCGCGTAGCGGTGCGCCAAAGCTGCTTCGCGCCGAACTGTTCGTTCACCCCACCGATGAAGCGTTGCGGCTCAATGGCTCGGGCCTGGCCATCAGCAATCCGCCGTGGGGCCTGGAAGAAGAGTTGCGTGAACTGTTGCCCTGGTTGACCAAGCTGCTCGGACAAAGCGAGGGCGGCTGGCGGCTGGACTGGTTGATCGAAGAAAAGCAGCTATAAGCTTCAAGCCTGAAGCTGGAAGCTGGAAGCCGAGCATCCTGATTCGCTTACAGCTTGTAGGGCGGGTTGCAACCCGCCGAACGGAGCTAGCATCCCGCACGCCCGGCGGGTTTCACCCGCCCTACTAATCTTCCAGCTTCCAGCTTCCAGCTTCCAGCTTCCAGCTTCCAGCTAAAAAAGCTTCAGCGGCTCTTCCTGCAGCGCGGACATCTGCTCGCGCAGGATCAGCACCTGATCGCCCCAGTAACGCTCGGTGCCAAACCAGGGGAAGCTCATCGGAAAGGCGGGATCGTCCCAGCGGCGTGCCAGCCAGGCGCTGTAGTGCAGCAAGCGCAGAGCACGAAGGGCTTCGATCAGGGGGAGTTCGCGCGGGACGAAGCCGTGGAATTCGCTGTACCCATCGACCAATTCGGACAGTTGCCCGAGCCGCTCGTGACGCTCACCGGCAAGCATCATCCAGATATCCTGAACCGACGGACCCATGCGGCAATCGTCCAGATCGACCAGATGGAAAGCGTCGTCACGGGCGAGGATGTTGCCAGGATGGCAGTCGCCGTGCAGGCGGATCGGCTGGAATTCGGTGCGGTTGAAGACGTCATCGACGCGCTTCAACAGATCGCGTGCCACCGACTCGTAAGCCGGCAGCAGGCTTCTCGGTACGAAGCCACCATCGAGCAAGGTCGCCAGCGATTCGTGACCGAAGTGCTGGGCATTCAACGTTTCGCGGTGTTCGAAGGGCCGGCTGGCACTGACCGCGTGCATGCGGCCGAGTAATTGGCCCAGGCGATAGAGCTGGTCGAGATTGCCCGGCTCCGGTGCGCGTCCTCCGCGACGGGGAAAGAGCGCGAAGCGAAAACCGGCATGCTCGAACAGTGTTTCGCCGTTGCGCTCCAATGGCGCCACCACCGGAATCTCGCGGTCAGCCAGTTCAATGGAAAACTGATGCTCTTCGAGGATCGCCTCGTTGCTCCAGCGGCCCGGGCGGTAAAACTTCGCGACCACGGGCACCTCGTCTTCGATGCCCACCTGGTAGACCCGGTTTTCATAGCTGTTCAACGCCAACACGCGCGCATCGCTGATAAAGCCCGCACTTTCCACCGCATCGAGCACAAGGTCAGGCGTGAGTGTGTCGAAGGGATGGCTCATGGTCGGCTCCGCGAATGGGCCGGTCAGTGTATTGCACTGGGGGGTTTACACAACCGCGCGCAGCGGCTGATGAACGTCTCTAGATTCAATCGCCGGGTTTCGGTGTGCGTGCCAGACAATACACATCGACTCGTACAGCGCCGGCGCGTTTCAACAGACGAGCCAGTGCTTCGGCAGTGGCGCCGGTAGTCAGTACGTCGTCGACGATTGCGATGTGACGCCCGGCGAGTCTCTCTTGGTCAGCCAGGCGAAACGCTTGTCGCAAATTTCGGCGCCGGCTCGCAGCGTCGAGTTGTTGTTGCGATTGAGTGTCCTGAACCCGTTGCAGCAGTTGCATATCGACCGGGACCGCCAGTACCGGGCTCAGCCAGTCGGCGATCATTTTCGCCTGATTGAAACCTCGCTTTCGCAGCCGCTTGCGCGCCAGCGGGACCGGCAGAAGCACGTCGGGATGCGGCAGACCTTCGGCGTAGGCGTGTTGCAGATGGCGAGTCAGCTGCTCCGCCAGCAATCTCCCCAGCGGCCAGCGTGACTGGTGCTTGAAGCGGGTGATCAGGCTGTCTACGGGAAAGGCGAAGCGCCAGGGTACTGCGACGTGATCGAAGGTGGGCGGGCGTTTGAGGCAGTCGCCACAGATCAGGCCTGACGTCGGTAGCGGCAGCGCGCAGATCGAGCACTGCCCGTCGAGCCAAGGTAAATCGGCTTCGCAGGGTGCGCACAGCGATTGGTCGGCTTCGCAGCGTTCATCGCAAAGTTGGCAGTAGTGCTCAGATTTTAACCAGTCGTAAACCATGAATCCTTTCCAGGTTGACAGCCACATCGCCTTGGCTAACCATTTCGCATCCGTGCCAGGCCGCCGAGCCGCTATTAATTACAAGGAATGCCCATGAGCGCCACCGCCGCTTCCGTTACCCGTCACGACTGGAGCCTCGCCGAAGTCAAGGCGCTCTTTGAACAACCGTTCAACGACCTGATCTTCCAGGCTCAGGGCGTGCATCGCCAGCACTTCGATGCCAACCGCGTCCAGGTTTCGACATTGTTGTCGATCAAAACTGGCGCCTGCCCAGAAGACTGTAAGTACTGCCCGCAGTCGGGCCACTACAACACCGGCCTTGATAAAGAAAAACTGATGGAAGTGCAAAAGGTGCTGGATGCCGCGGCTGAGGCCAAAGCTATCGGTTCGACGCGCTTCTGCATGGGCGCGGCCTGGAAGCATCCATCCGCCAAGGACATGCCCTACGTATTGAAAATGGTCGAGGGCGTGAAAGCCCTGGGATTGGAAACTTGCATGACCCTCGGCAAGCTCGATCAGGAGCAGACCAAAGCACTGGCAGCGGCGGGCCTGGACTATTACAACCACAACCTCGACACCTCGCCTGAGTTCTACGGCAACATCATCACCACCCGCACCTACGCCGACCGTCTGGAGACGCTGAGCTACGTGCGCGAGTCGGGGATGAAGATTTGCTCGGGTGGCATCCTCGGCATGGGTGAATCGCTGGACGACCGCGCTGGCCTGCTGATCCAACTGGCCAACCTGCCGGAGCATCCTGAATCGGTACCGATCAACATGCTGGTCAAAGTGAAAGGCACGCCGCTAGCGGAGGAGCAGGACGTCGATCCCTTCGACTTCATCCGTATGCTCGCCGTGGCGCGGATCATGATGCCCATGTCCCATGTGCGCCTGTCGGCCGGTCGCGAGCAGATGAACGAGCAGATGCAGGCCCTGGCCTTCTTGGCCGGCGCTAACTCGATTTTCTACGGCGAAAAGCTGCTGACCACCGGCAACCCGCAGGCCGACAAGGACATGCTGCTGTTCAAGCGCCTGGGCATCCAGCCCGAAGCGCGTGAGGAGCACGATGACGAAGTGCATCAGGCCGCCATCGAGCAGGCGCTGGTCGAGCAGCGCGATTCGAAGCTGTTCTATAACGCGGTCGTATAAACACGGAGCTGGAAGCCTTAAGCCGGAAGCGTGAAGCGATTCGGCGCCGCTTCCAGCTTCAGGCCTCCAGCTTCGAGCTTATTCATGTCCTTTGACCTGCAATGCCGCCTCGCGGCCCGCCGTGCCGAGCATCTCTACCGCCAACGACCCTTGCTGGAAACACCGCAACAGCCAGAAGTGACGGTCGATGGTGAGCGGCTGCTGGCTTTCTGTTCCAACGACTATCTTGGGCTCGCGAGCCATCCCGAGGTGATCGCCGCGATGCAGCAGGGCGCGGCGAAATGGGGCGTCGGCGGTGGCGCCTCGCATCTGGTGATCGGTCACAGCACGCCGCATCACGAGTTGGAAGAGGCGCTGGCGGAATTCACCGGACGGCCGCGTGCGCTGCTGTTCTCCACCGGCTATATGGCCAACCTTGCGGCGGTCACGGCGCTGGTGGGGCAGGGCGATACGGTGCTGGAGGATCGCCTCAACCATGCTTCTCTACTCGATGCCGGCCTGCTCAGTGGTGCGCGTTTTTCCCGTTACTTGCACAACGACGGTGAGAGCCTGGGCAAGCGGCTGGAGAAAGCCAGCGGCAATACGCTGGTGGTCACCGATGGGGTGTTCAGCATGGACGGCGATCTGGCTGATCTGCCGGCGCTGTGCGCCGAAGCCAAGCACCACGACGCCTGGGTGTTGGTCGATGACGCCCACGGCTTCGGCCCGCTGGGTGATAGCGGCGGCGGCATTGTCGAGCATTTCGGATTAGGCATCGATGACGTGCAGGTGTTGGTAGGCACCCTGGGCAAGGCCTTTGGTACTGCCGGTGCCTTCGTCGCCGGTAGCGAGGCGCTGATCGAAACGCTGATCCAATTCGCTCGGCCCTACATCTATACGACTAGCCAGCCACCGGCCGTCGCCTGTGCAACGCTCAGGAGTCTCGAATTGCTGCGCCGTGAAGGCTGGCGCCGTGAGCACCTGAACCGGCTGATCGCCCGCTTCCGCCAGGGTGCTGCCGACATCGGGCTGACTCTGATGGACAGCCCGACGCCGATCCAGCCGATTCTGGTCGGCAGCAGCGAGCGGGCCCTGGCATTGTCCGCTGCGCTCAAGGCGAGCGGCATTCTGGTCGGCGCGATCAGGCCGCCCACGGTGCCGGTCGGCAGTGCGCGGCTGCGCGTGACCTTCAGTGCGTTGCACAGCGAGGCGCAGGTGGAACGACTGCTGAATATCCTGGCCGAATGCTGGAATCGATTGGCCGAGGAGCCTGAAGCGGATGCGTGATCAGCTGATTTTGCTGCCCGGATGGGCGTTCGGCCCGGCTGCGTTGCAGCCTTTGTACGAGGCACTGACCGAGCTCGCACCGGATCTCGAGGTGATCATCGAACCCTTGCCCGAGCTGGTTGACACCAATGCCTGGCTCGATGAGCTCGACCGGCGTGTGCCACACGACAGCTGGCTGGCCGGCTGGTCGCTGGGCGGCATGCTCGCCGCTCAGCTGGCGGCGCGACGCCTGGATACCTGCCACGGGTTGATCACCATCGCCAGTAACCCCTGCTTCCGCGCCCGCCCACAATGGCCGGAAGGTATGGAACCGGCGATCTTCGATGCCTTTCACGAAGCGTTCCGGCTCGATCCAGATGAAACCCTCAAACGCTTCCGTTCGCTGTGCAGCCGTGGTGGTTATGATCCGCGAACGCTGGCGCGCCAGCTGCTGGTCAGCCAGTCGGAGTCTGCGCCGGCCGTGCTGGACGCCGGCCTGCAGTTACTGGCGGAGCTGGACGGACGCGAGGCCCTGCATGGTTATTTTGGTCGTCAGCTACATCTGTTCGCCGATGGTGACGCACTGGTTCCAGCGGCCTCCTGCGATGCGCTACGGCGCTGGATGCCCGGAATAGAGACCAAAATGATTCCAGGCGCGAGCCATGCGCTGGCTCTGGAGCGGGCTGATGATGTCGCGGCGGAGATGGTGGCATTTATCAGAGGCAGCGCTGTATGAGTGAATGGGTTGCGGTGACGCCTGCCAATGCCGCATCCGGCCTGCCGGATAAACGCCAGGTCGCCGCATCGTTCTCCCGTGCCGCCGCCAGCTATGACGCCGTAGCCGAGCTGCAGCGCACCGTTGGCAGCGCGTTGATAGAACGGTTGCCGACTGATCTGCAACCCTCGCGCTGGCTCGATCTGGGCGCTGGCACCGGTTACTTTTCGAGGGTTCTGGCGAGCCGCTTTTCTACAAGCGAAGGTGTCGCTCTGGATATCGCCGAAGGCATGCTGCGCCATGCCAGGCCTCAAGGCGGCGCGGCTGCGTTCATTGCCGGCGATGCCGAATGCCTGCCGTTGCGGGACGCATCGGTCGATCTAGTCTTTTCCAGTCTGGCGCTGCAATGGTGTGAAGATTTTTCCGCCGTACTGAGCGAGGCGCAAAGGGTGCTGCGTCCGGGTGGCGTCCTGGCCTTTACCAGCCTGTGCAGTGGCACCTTGCGGGAACTGCGCGACAGCTGGCGGGTGGTGGACGGTTTTGCCCACGTCAATCGCTTTCGTTCCCTTGAGGTTTACCAGCGGCTCTGCGCCGCCGGTGGGTTGCGGCTGGAGCGGCTCGATGTGGAGCCCCAGGTGCTGCACTTCGCCGAGCTGCGTCAGCTGACCCATGAGCTCAAGGCGCTCGGTGCGCACAATCTGAACCCCGGTCGTCCCGGCGGCCTTACCGGCCGTGCGCGCGTTCGCGCACTGATCGATGCCTATGAGCAGTTCCGCACACCGAGCGGGCTGCCGGCGACCTATCAGGTGGTATACGGCGTGTTGCGCAAGGATTTCTGAGATGACCGCGGCTTTTTTCGTCACCGGTACCGATACCGAAGTCGGCAAGACCACCATCGCCGCCGCGCTGCTGCATGCGGCGCGGCTGGCGGGGCTCAGCACGGCTGCGGCGAAGCCGGTGGCGTCGGGGTGCGAAATGTCTGTTGATGGATTGCGCAACAGCGACGCGCTGGCATTGCTCGGCGAATGCACGCTGCCGCTGCGCTACGACGAGGTCAATCCGTTCGCCTTCGAGCCGGCCATTGCACCGCATCTGGCCGCGCGCGAAGCCGCTGTAGAATTAAGCGTGGCGGCGCTCGCGGAGCCGGTTCGGCAGATATTGGCGTTGCAGGCACAATTCTCGCTGGTGGAAGGCGCCGGCGGTTGGCGCGTGCCGCTGGCCGGTCGCGAAAGCCTTTCCGATCTCGCCGTGAGGCTGGAGCTGCCAGTAATTCTGGTAGTCGGGGTTCGCCTGGGCTGCATCAATCACGCTTTGCTCACGGCCGAGGCCATTGAGCGCGACGGGTTACGGTTGGCGGGCTGGGTTGCCAACATCGTCGATCCGGCAACGTCGCGGCTGAAGGAAAACCTCGGCACCCTGACCGAGCGGTTGTCGGCGCCTTGCCTCGGGCGGGTGCCGCACCTACCCAAGGCGTGTCCCGCCGAGGTTGCGCGCTACCTGGATATCGGTCCGCTCATCCTGACTTGTTGATGCTTCAGGTCCGCTTATAACGATGCGTTACTGGCGGCTGAGCTTCAGCTCTGCTTCAATGATGGCGAACTGACTACCTGGAAGTCGCACATGCAGATCTCCAATCTCCTCTCTTCCGGTCTGGCCGCTTTCCAGGCCGGCCAGCAGCGCGTCGATGATGCCGGCGCTGCGATCGCCGCCGATACGTTGCCGGTTGCCGAAAACTCTCAAGCGGTGGCCGATACCGTCGAGCTGACCGAGCAGCTGATCCAAATGAAGGTTGGCGAGCACGCAGCGAAAGCCGGCGCACGGATGTTGCAGAGCGCTGATGAAGTGCTTGGCACTTTAATCAATACCAAGGCCTGACTCCCTCCGGTCGGTCTGTCCGAAATCCTTCCTTCCTCGGTTGTTGCTGTTTCGCTGCGAGCCGCGTTGCTGTGCGCATGGCGTTTCTTGTCGCCTGTTCGAACTGCGTAAGCAGCGGCACAGCCCTACGGCCATCTCATTTCTAGACTCTTATTAGAGAGGCGCTCCCGACCAATGGCGTCCTGGCCCCTGCTTGACATCGCGCAGGGCGAAACGTATGTTTCAAACGCCTGTTTGACCTGCCGTGTAGGCGGTCACAATCCAAATCCAAGAGTGGCCGGTCGGTCACCTGAATCAAAGAACCCACCGCTGAGGTTTACGCTATGCCTGATTACAAGGCCCCCTTGCGCGATATCCGTTTCGTACGTGACGAACTGCTCGGCTACGAAGCGCACTATCAGAGCCTTCCGGGTTGTGAAGATGCCACCCCGGACATGGTCAACGCCATTCTCGACGAAGGCGCCAAGTTCTGTGAGCAGGTCATCGCCCCGCTGAATCGCGTCGGTGACCTGGAAGGCTGTACCTGGAGCGAGTCGGGCGTAAAAACGCCGACCGGCTTCAAGGAGGCCTACCAGCAGTTCGTAGAAGGCGGCTGGCCGAGCCTGGCCCATGATGTCGAGCATGGCGGTCAGGGTCTGCCGGAATCGCTGGGCCTTGCCATCAGCGAAATGATCGGTGAAGCCAACTGGTCCTGGGGCATGTACCCGGGCCTCTCCCATGGCGCGATGAATACGCTGCATGCACACGGCACGCCCGAGCAGCAGCAGGCTTACCTGACCAAGCTGGTATCTGGCGAGTGGACCGGCACCATGTGCCTGACCGAGCCGCATTGCGGCACTGACCTAGGCATGCTGCGCACCAAGGCTGAGCCTCAGGCCGATGGCAGCTATAAGGTTTCCGGTACCAAGATTTTCATCTCCGCCGGTGAACACGACATGGCGGATAACATCGTCCATATCGTTCTGGCTCGCCTACCCGATGCACCGGCCGGAACAAAAGGGATCTCCCTGTTCATCGTGCCGAAGTTCCTGCCGAACGCCGAAGGTGGCGTGGGTGAGCGCAATGGCGTTTCTTGCGGCTCCCTGGAACACAAGATGGGCATTCACGGTAACGCCACCTGTGTGATGAACTTCGACGGCGCCACTGGCTTCCTGATCGGCCCACCGAACAAGGGCCTGAACTGCATGTTCACCTTCATGAACACGGCGCGCCTGGGAACCGCACTGCAGGGTCTGGCACATGCCGAAATCGGCTTCCAGGGCGGAATCAAGTATGCGCGTGAGCGTCTGCAGATGCGTTCGCTGACCGGTCCGAAGGCACCCGAAAAGGCGGCTGACCCAATCATCGTGCACCCCGACGTGCGCCGCATGCTGCTGACCATGAAGGCGTTTGCCGAAGGCAACCGGGCGATGATGTATTTCGCCGCCAAGCAGGTCGACATCGTTCAGCGCAGCAAGGATGAAGCCGAGCGCAAAGCCGCCGACGCCATGCTCGCGTTCCTGACCCCGATCGCCAAAGCATTCATGACTGAAGTCGGTTTCGAAGCCGCCAACCATGGCGTGCAGATCTACGGCGGCCATGGCTTCATCGCTGAGTGGGGCATGGAGCAGAACGTTCGCGACAGCCGTATCTCGATGCTGTACGAAGGCACCACCGGCATCCAGGCACTCGACCTGCTGGGCCGCAAGGTGCTGATGACCCAGGGCGAAGCGCTGAAGGGTTTCACCAAGGTGGTGCACAAGTTCTGCCAGGCCAACGAAGGCAACGAGGCGGTCAAGCAATTCGTCGAGCCGCTGGCCAAGCTGAACAAGGAGTGGGGCGACCTGACCATGAAGGTCGGCATGGCTGCGATGAAGAACCGCGAAGAAGTAGGTGCCGCTTCGGTGGATTACCTGATGTACTGCGGTTACGCCTGCCTGGCCTACTTCTGGGCTGACATGGCGCGCCTGGCCTCCGAAAAGATCGCAGCCGGCGAAGACAGCGATGGTTTCTACACCGCCAAGGTGCAGACCGCACGCTTCTACTTCCAGCGTATCCTGCCGCGCACCCGCACCCACGTCGAAACCATGCTGTCCGGTGCTGACAACCTGATGGATATGGATGAGGCTCACTTCGAGCTGGCGTACTAAGGTTGTGCTGAGCTGAGATCCGTTGCCTTGGCAATGGACTCAGACTGATGACGAACCCCGCTGATCGCGGGGTTTCGTTTTTATAGGGCATTCGTTATAGGCTTGCTGTGGAACGATCGGAATAGACATCGATGTCCGCGTGCCCCGCTATTGTCGTTACTTGAAACCACTGCTTCGCCAGTGGCTTTTCATTCCAATCAAAAGGTGCTCACGCTCGATCTGGGTGATCGCCTGGTCGAGTAATGGCACAATGCCTGGTTCTCGCGACCATCTGCCGGAGCCGTCGTGCCTCGCCTGAATGCTGCACGCCTTCTTAGTCATCTATATGCACCGCTGGCCTTGCTATTTGGCTCGCTGATCGCTGCGCGGCAGACGAATCTCAACGAGTTCTTCACATCGCTGTTCAACGTACTGCCGACTGTTCTGCTATTGCTCGGTGGCGTGTTCTGTATCGCCTATGCCCGGGTTCGCGAGGGCTTTCTGTTGCTGGTGGTCTATCTCGTCTATTTTCTGTTGGACACCCAGGTCGATCATTACCGGCTCACAGGCGCGTTGTTGCCGGAAGCTGCAATGACGTTTCATCTCTGCAGCCTGCTGTCGCCTGCGCTTTACGGGCTCTACGCGCTTTGGCGCGAGCGTGCTCATCTGCTGCAAGATGACTTGGCGCGCCTCGCTGTGCTGTTTGCCGTGTCGGTGTTGGCCCTGGCTCTGGCGCGACGGTTTCCCGAGGCCACGCTCAACTGGCTGGTGGTGATTCGTTGGCCCTCCCTGCAGACGGACTGGCTGCAACTGATCCAACTGGCCTATCCGGTCTTTCTGGTGGCGCTGACTGGCTTACTGGTGCAATACCTGCGGCGTCCGCGCCCGGTGCATGCCGCTCAGTTCGTCGCCCTGTTTGGTTTGCTGCTGATGCTGCCGCAGGTGTTCAGTCGGCCGGGCACGCTCAATGTCATGAGTAGCCTGCTGATGTTGATGCTGGTAGTAGCGATCGCGCAGGAGGCCTACCAGATGGCGTTCCGTGATGAGCTGACCGGCCTTCCCGGACGCCGGGCTCTCAACGAACGGCTACAGCGGCTGGGGCGCAGTTACGTCATAGCCATGGCCGATGTGGACCGTTTCAAGGCGTTCAATGACACCCATGGCCACGATGTCGGCGATCAGGTGTTGCGACTGGTTGCGAGTCGGTTGCGCAAGGTGGGTGGCGGCGGGCGTGCCTATCGTTACGGGGGTGAAGAGTTCGCGCTGGTGTTTCCGGGCCGCGATCTGGAGCATTGTCTGGTGCATCTGGAGGCCGTCCGGCAGGCGGTCGAGGACTATCCATTGCAGCTACGGGACAAATCGAATCGCCCAAAGAACGCGGAGCGAGGGCGGCAGCGTCGTGGTAACAGCTCGGCGGCAGTGGCCTCGGTGACTATCAGCATTGGCGTGGCCGAACGGCTGATGACGCAGCGCAGTCCGGAGGAAGTCATCAAAAATGCTGATCAGGCGCTTTATAGCGCCAAGAGTGCGGGGCGCAACTGCATTCGCTCGCATGGTGAAAACCGGCGCGGTGCGGTGCGGACGGCAACGCGTTCGGCCGCTGATGCCTAGCGGTCGTGGCCTCGCCATCACGTCACCGTGACGGCGTCAGCATGAGAACCGATCAGTCACTTTAAGACGCTTCGGGCGCCGATTGGTCTTCAGTTAGACTCGCAAAACTCCTGCGGCCAACCGGCCCGGCGTCATGTTTTCTGCGAGGTCTCTCCCCATGGCTGATTACAAAGCACCGCTGCGCGATATGCGATTCGTCCTGAATGAAGTCTTCGATGCCCCGAAGCTCTGGCAGACGTTGCCAGCGCTGGCTGAGGTCGTGGACGCGGAAACCGCCGATGCCATTCTTGAGGAGGCGGGCAAGATTACCGCCAACACCATCGCCCCGCTCAACCGCAGCGGCGACGAGGAAGGCTGTCACTGGGCCGGTGGCGCGGTCAGCACGCCGGCCGGTTACCCCGAGGCCTATCGCTTGTATGCCGAAGGTGGCTGGGTCGGCGTGGGTGGTGATCCGGCCTACGGCGGTATGGGCATGCCGAAGGCGATCTCGGCTCAGGTCGAAGAAATGATGAACTCCGCTAGCTTGGCGTTCGGCCTCTATCCGATGCTGACCTCTGGCGCCTGTCTGTCGATCTACGCCCACGCCAGCGAAGAGCTAAAGCAGAAGTATCTGCCGAACATGTATGCCGGAACCTGGGCCGGCTCGATGTGCCTGACAGAGCCGCATGCCGGTACTGATCTGGGCATCATTCGCACCAAGGCCGAGCCGCAGGCTGATGGCAGCTACAAAGTCAGCGGGACCAAAATTTTCATTACCGGCGGCGAGCACGACCTGACCGAGAACATCATCCACCTGGTATTGGCCAAGCTGCCGGATGCGCCGGCCGGCTCGCGCGGTATCTCGCTGTTTCTCGTGCCCAAGGTCATGGTCAACGACGACGGCAGCCTGGGCGAGCGCAACAGCCTGAGCTGCGGCTCGATCGAGCACAAGATGGGCATCCAGGCTTCGGCGACCTGCGTGATGAACTTCGATGGTGCTGTCGGGTGGATGGTCGGCGAGCCGAACAAGGGCCTGGCGGCGATGTTCACCATGATGAACTACGAGCGCCTGGGTGTTGGTATCCAAGGACTGGCTACTGGCGAGCGGTCCTACCAGAGCGCCATCGAATATGCGCGCGAGCGTGTGCAGAGCCGCGCCCCGGCCGGCCCTGTCGCGCAGGACAAAGTGGCCGATCCGATCATCGTGCACCCGGACGTTCGGCGCATGCTGCTGACCATGAAGGCGCTGAACGAGGGTGGCCGCGCATTCTCCAGCTACGTCGCGTTGCAGCTGGATATTGCCAAGTTCAGCGAGCATGCCGAGGCACGTCAGCGCGCTGAAGCGCAGGTGGCGCTGCTGACGCCGGTGGCCAAGGCGTTCCTTACCGATATGGGCTTGGAAACCACGGTGCATGGCCAGCAAATCTTCGGCGGTCATGGCTTCATTCGCGAGTGGGGCCAGGAACAGCTGGTGCGCGACTGCCGTATTACCCAGATATACGAGGGCACCAACGGTATTCAGGCGCTGGATCTGGTGGGGCGCAAGGTTGTAGGCAGCGGCGGTGAGCTCTACAACGCTTTTGCAGAAGAAATTCGAAACTACTGCTCTACCACGAGTGCCGAGTTGGACGAATTTGTCGCGCCGCTCAAGGCAGCGCTGGAAAATCTTGATGAGCTTACTGCGTTCGTCCTTGATAGCGCCAAGCGCAACCCTAATGAAATAGGTGCCGCCTCGGTCGAATATCTGCATGTTTTCGGCTACACCGCCTACGCCTATATGTGGGCTCGCATGGCAGGCGCAGCATTGGGCAAGGAAGAGCAGGACGATTTCTATGCCAGCAAGCTTGGCACGGCACGTTTCTTCTTTGCGCGCCTGCTGCCCCGTATTCATTCGTTGAGCGCATCGGTCCGGGCGGGCAGCGACTCGCTCTATCTGCTCGAAGCAGCGCAATTCTGAAACGCTCAACCCGTAAAGGCACAATGAAATTAATTAGCCAGCTCTGGGAACAAGGCGCCACTACGCCAGTCATAGTTCCGCATCGTTTGTAGCCAATGGCTTACAAGCCGACTCAAGGATGAGTTTCTTGTAAGTAATGGCTTACAAATTGCGGTGCAGATGGCTACTACAGGTTTATTCAGCTGGACGGTAGTCTTTTGCGCTATGGACGCGGCGTAGGGAAGCGCACAAAAAATACGGAAGCGTAGCGGAACGACGCCAGGACGGCGCAAGTCACGGATGTCAGGATTCAGTCTGCAAAGGCCCCGCTTCGGCGGGGTTTTCTTTTTTTGGCAGAGGCCTTCCAAAAACTGGCAGGAAGCATTGCCCGAGCCGCTGTGTGGCCTCAGGCATTAATGCTTGATCTCAGAGTGGCATACAAACGCCAGTACTACCCAGCCCGCAATAACCGCCCGGATTCTTCGCAAGATATTGCTGGTGATAAGCCTCGGCGTAATAGAACGCGGGGGCCTTATCAATCTCCGTGGTGATGCCGCCAAGTCCATGCCTGGTCAACTCTGCCTGAAAACGCTCTTCGCTGGCGCGCGCTTCGTTCAATTGGGTTTCGTCGAGGCAGTAGATCGCTGAGCGATACTGAGTGCCGATGTCGTTGCCCTGCCGCATGCCTTGGGTCGGGTTGTGCGTCTCCCAGAATAGCTTGAGCAGTTCGCGGTAGCTGATTTGCTGTGGGTCGAAAACGACCAGCACGGCCTCGGTGTGCCCGGTGAGGCCGGAGCAGACTTCTTCATACGTGGGGTTTGGCGTGTGGCCTCCGGCATAGCCCACCGCGGTGGTCCAGACACCAAGCTGCTCCCAGAACCGCCGCTCCGCCCCCCAGAAGCAGCCCATGGCGAACAATGCCTGCTGCAAGTGGGCCGGGAAGGGGGGCTGTAGCGGGTTGCCGTTGACGAAATGAGCCTCGGGCACCGGAACCGCCGTGGCGCGTCCGGGTAGCGCCTGTCCGGCGTCGGGTAGAGCCTGTTTGTGAACGAGAATTTGTGAGCGCAGAGTCATGTTGATCCTCGAGCCTGGGTAGGAACTGCTGGAAGCCTAGGCTATCAAGCTGACAAAACCAAAACGCTGCCGCCAGCCTGTGTGCTGACGAAAGGCTCAGAGCCAGTGCTGATAACGGCTGAGCGAACCGATTAGCTGGGTACCGGGGATGGGCTTGTCGAACAGATAGCCCTGTCCGATATCGCAACGCTGGTGGCGAAGAAAGGTCAGCTGCTCGGTGGTCTCGATGCCTTCGGCGACGACTTTCAGGTTGAGGTTGCGGGCCATGGCGATCACCGCAGAAGTAATTTCGATATCGTCCTGGTTGCCCGGAATGTCCTTGATAAAGCTTCGATCGATCTTGATGACGTCGATGGGAAACTTCTTCAGATAGCTCAACGATGAGTAGCCGGTGCCGAAGTCATCCATCGCCAGCGTTACACCGAGCGCCTTCAGTCCAATCAGCTGCTGGCGTGTCTCCTCGGTGGCTTCGAGCAACAGGCTTTCGGTCAGCTCCAGCTCCAGGCAACCTGGGGGCAGCTGCTCTTCGGAAAGAATGGCGGCAATCGAGTCCACTAGGTCAGGGTCGGAGAACTGTTTCGGCGAAAGATTTATCGCCATCTGCGGCGCGCCGATGCCCAGCGCCGCAAGCTTTATCCCCATCCGGCACGCCTCGCGCGCGACCCACTTGCCAATCGGGATGATCAGCCCGGTTTCTTCGGCAACGCTGATGAACTGATCCGGTCGGATCATGCCCTTTTCGGGATGATTCCAGCGCAGTAGCGCTTCCAGCCCCTGCAGTCGTCCGGTCCGCAGGCAAAGCTTGGGTTGATAGAAAACCTCAAGCTCGTTCTGCGCCAGCGCGCGGCGCAAATTGTTTTCCACGAATAGCTTGTAGTTGGCTTCGGCATGCAGGGCTTCGGTGAATACCTGCACCTGATTCTTACCGTTGGCCTTGGCTTTGTGCAGGGCCTGGCCGGCGTGTTTCATCAAGGTTTCCGGATCGTGGCCGTGCAGCGGGGCACAGGCCAGACCCAGGGAGCCGCTGACACTGATCAGCTGCTTGTCGACGAACAGTGGTTTTTCCAGAATACGCAGCACCTGATTGGCCAGGTGCTGGCCTTCTTCAAGGTCCATGCCGTCGAGCAGGAGTGCGAATTCGTTACTGGCGAAGCGTGCCAGCACGCTATCGCGGCTCAGGCTATTACGTAGGCGTCGCGCGAGGCTGGCCAGCAGCTTGTCCCCGGTCTGATGACCAAGGCTGTCGTTGATGCGCTTGAAATTATCAATGTCCACCAGCAGTAGGCAAAGCTGCGGCGTCTTGTCATTGGCGAAGCGCTCTTCGATGCTGCGGATGAAGAAGGGGCGATTGCCGAGACTGGTCAGATTATCGGTATAGGCCAGGCGTTCGATGTGTTGCTGCGCCAACTTGCTATGGGTGACGTCTTCGTAGATGCCGATGTAGTGAGTCAGCTCGCCGTTTTCGCCATACACCTTGGAGATCGAAAGCTGGCCCCAGTACGGCTCGAGGTCCTTGCGTCGACTGCGAAACTCGCCTTGCCAGCTGTTGCTTTTCGCCAGATTAGAGGAAGTGTCGAAAAGCAATTCGCCGAGGTTTTCCAGTGCAGTCAGTTCTGTGAGGCGGCGCCCGCAGACTTCCTCTGCGGCAAATTGGGTGATGGCGGTGAAGCTCGGATTGACGTAATCGACCACGCCATTTTTGTCGACCAGAATGAAGGCGCTTGCGCTCTGCTCTACTGCTCGCTTGAACAAATGCAGTGTATGGGTGGCGCTAAGCCTTTGCTGGTTGGCCAGCACCTGCGCGTACTGATCGGCCAGCTCGCCGACAAAGGCCACCTCGTCGGCATGCCAGCTGCGCGTACCGCCCGAATGCTCCAGACAGAGCACGCCAATGACCTCACCGCCGACTCGAATGGTCGCATCCAGTACCGAAATGATGCTTCGCGGTCTGAAAGTGCTTGCGACGAGTTCCCGGGTGCGAGGATCTTCGTTAACGTTGACCACGTCGAGCGCTCGTCCGCTGTGCAGTGCCTCCAGGTAGCGGGGGCACGCAGCGATATCCAGCGTGGGTGGGTGCTCGTAGCTGTCGTTGTCGCGCCGATATATGGCGACGGCCTCGAGCTGGTCGCCGTTCAGGTGCCAAATCGCCGCTCGGGCGATCCCATAGGCTTCGCTGGCGGCCTGGGTGATCAGCTGTGCTGCTTCGAGCTGGGGGTTGGCCGAGTTGTAGCGGTGCCGTGCCAGGCGCACGATCAAGCTCTGTTGCGCGCGTGAGCGAATCAGATGCTCGAGATGCACATCGGAGGTTTTCTGATAAAGATCCGCAGAAAGCTTGAGCATGGAGTCTTGCAGCTGCGGAGTCGCTTCAGCTGAGCGGGGTTCGACGATCAGGTAGCCGCGCAGTAATTCCCGACCATACTGTTGGCACAGCTCGCCGATTTCCAGCAGTTCCAGCGAGCCGATCGCCGCATGCACACAATAACGAATGGAATAGTGGCCTTCGGCGCTTAGCTGTGCCTGAACGACATCGTGCATGTGCAGGCGTGTCGCCGGTTCCATCAGGCTGGCGTACGGTGAGTCGATCAACGAGCATAACTCGTGCGCCGGTTGGCCCAGGTGACGTTCGCAAGTGGGATCCAGATAGAGCAATGCCCAGCTGGACTCGTTCAAACGCTCGAAACGCAGCATCCCGAGCCTGGAAGGCACTGGCAACTGCGTCACAACCTCGGTCGCCAAACGGCTGGCGGCATCGGTATGTATTTTCATCGAGCGGTTTGCTTCCAGTATGCTGCGGGAGCCGCTTCGCTAGCCGTTGGCGGCATTTTGCGGTAGGCGATGGCTAAATAATATTAACTTACGGCAAGGGTGCATCATGCGACAGGGACTGACAAGTCGGCTTTCGAAGTTACTGCTGATCCCGCTTTTTCTGACTGCCAGCGTATCGCTGCAAGCTGATGAGTCACCCGCCTTGAGCTCGGATGAATCGGCCCATTACCTGGCCGAGCTGAAGGCGCTCTATCTTACCTCGGATGAGCGAAAAGCCCTGCTTGCGCATAGCAATGCCTTGCTGGAAACCCATGGGCTAAAGGCTGCGTATCAGGTTGGGCAGGCCAATCCACATGATCTGGCCTATCGCCTGAGCGCGGGCGCGCCCGGTGAATTGCGCATCCGCGAAGAGCGGCGAGATGCGTCCGGCAACATTGCCGTGCGCAACCGCAGTTTTTCGGTGTTCGGAATGGATCCTTATTTACGCTATCAATGCCCGCCACAGGGGATCGTGTGCGTCTTTACCAGCCCGGCCAATGGCGACCCCTGGTTGACCATATTGCGAGATTCCGCCGGAGCTGAAGAGCTGGCAAAAGCCTTGTCGTTCCTGGTCCGCAATCTGCAGAAAGGCTAGGAGCAGATAGCAAGCGGCAAGAGAAAAGCAAAAGCCCCAAGCTTTTGGGGCTTGAGGCTTGAGGCTTGAGGCTTGAGGCTTGAATTGAGGAACGGCCCTGCCGGGTGGCTGGGCCGTGCCGGTTCAAACGATCACAACAGCATCGTGCGGATGTCCGCCAGCAGCTCGGACAGGCGCTTGGTGAAGCGCGCCGCCGCAGCGCCATTGATGACGCGATGGTCGTAAGACAGCGACAGCGGCAACATCAGGCGGGGCTGGAAGGCCTTGCCATCCCAAACCGGCTGCATGGTCGCCTTGGAGACGCCCAGAATCGCCACTTCCGGCGCATTGACGATCGGCGTGAAACCGGTTCCGCCAATGTGGCCGAGGCTGGAAATGGTGAAGCAGGCGCCCTGCATGGCGTCCGGCGAAAGCTTCTTGGTGCGGGCCTTCTCGGCCAGTTCCGCGGCTTCGCCCGCCAGCTGCAGCAGGCTCTTCTGATCGACGTTCTTGATCACCGGTACCAACAAGCCGTCCGGGGTATCCACGGCGAAGCCGATATGGACGTACTTCTTACGAATCACTGCTTTGCCGCTCGGGGCGAGCGAGGCATTGAACTCTGGCAGCTCCTTGAGCAGATGCGCACAAGCCTTAAGGAGCAACGGAAGTACGGTCAGCTTGACGCCAGCCTTTTCGGCCACAGCCTTCTGCGATACGCGGAAGGCTTCCAGCTCGGTAATGTCGGACGACTCGAACTGGGTCACGTGTGGCACGTTGAGCCAGCTACGATGCAGGTTGGCGGCGCCCACCTGCATCAGGCGAGTCATCGGCACTTCTTCGATTTCGCCAAACTTGCTGAAGTCGACCTCAGGGATCGGTGGGATGCCCGAGCCACCCGCAGCGCCTGCGGCCGGTGCCTGCTTGGCCTTGCTCATCATGTTCTTGACGTAGGCCTGGACGTCTTCCTTGAGAATCCGCCCCTTCGGACCAGTACCCTGCACATCTGCCAGCTCGACGCCAAACTCGCGTGCGGTCATGCGCACCGCAGGACCGGCGTGCACCTTGGTGCCGGCCTTGCTTGGGCCGCTTACCGTTGGAGCAGGGGTCGCAGCAGCTTTTGCTTCCGGTACGCCCTGCTTGTTCGGAGCGACTGACTGCTGTTGCGATACGGCTTCCTCGCGCTTGGCCTCGGGCTTCTTCGCCGGGGCGGCGCCCTTCACCTTCAGGGTCAGGATCAGGTCGCCGGTCTTGGCTTCGTCGCCTACCTTAATCGACAGGGATTCCACCATGCCGGCCTTGGGTGCCGGAATCTCCATGCTGGCCTTGTCCGACTCCAGCGTGATCAGCGATTGGTCCGCCTCGACGCTGTCACCCGCTTTCACCATGACTTCGATGACGTTGGCGGCGCCGCTGGAGCCGATGTCCGGGATGCGGACCTCTTCCACGGATTCGCCGGCCGGCTCGGCCGTTGGCTCTTCGGACGCTTCCGATTGCTGCGCCTTGGGCTTTTCCGCCGATGCGCTGGCGGCGGTTGCAGGCTTGCTGGGCGCCGCGCCCTTGAGCACCAGGATCAAATCGCCGGTGCCGACTTCGTCGCCCACCTTCACCGAAATGCTCTCGACTACACCTGCGGCTGGGGACGGAATCTCCATGCTGGCTTTGTCGGACTCGAGCGTGATCAGCGCCTGATCGGCTGCGATGGTATCTCCGGCCTTGACCGAAATTTCGATCACGCTGGCTTTGTCAGATGAGCCAATGTCCGGAACTTTGATCTCCTGCGATTCGCCTTCCTCGGCCGAAGCCGAGGGATTCACATCGCCCGGCGGGGTCGGTTCTTCAGCTTCATCGGCCGGGCCGCCACTGCTCGCGCCGGCCGGCTCGGCGGCTTCGTCCGCCGGAGCTGCAGCTTCTTCACCGCCTTCGCTTTCCAGCTCCAGCAGCTCGTCGCCTTCCTTCAGACGATCACCCATCTTGACCTTCAGGCTCTTCACCACGCCGGCCTTGGGCGCGGGAATTTCCATGCTGGCCTTGTCGGACTCAAGCGTCAGGATGCTCTGGTCGGCTTCGATACGGTCGCCGACCTTGACGAACAATTCGATTACTTCACCCTCACCGCTGCCGATGTCGGGTACGCGTATGGTTTCACTCACAATAGGTTCTCCTGTGCGCACGCAGCATCAGCAATCCAGCGGATTGCGCTTGTCGGGGTCGATACCGAACTCGGTGATGGCCTCGGCCACGACCTTGCGTTCGATGGCGCCGCGATCGGCGAGTGCCTGCAATGCCGCGAGAGTGACCCAGCGACGATCCACTTCGAAGAAGTCCCGCAGCTTGGCACGCGAGTCGCTGCGACCAAAGCCGTCGGTGCCCAGCACCTGGTACTCGCGGGATGGAACCCACTGACGGATCTGGTCAGCGAACAGCTTCATGTAGTCGGTCGAGGCGATCACCGGACCTTCGCGCCCTTCCAGGCACTGCTCGACGTAGCTCTTGCGCGGCTCCTCCGTCGGGTGCAGGCGGTTCCAGCGATCCACGGCCAGGCCATCGCGGCGCAGCTCGTTGAAGCTGGTGACGCTCCAGACGTCGGCGCCCACGCCCATCTTCGCCAGCATGTCCACCGCGGCGCGCACTTCGCGCAGGATGGTGCCGGAGCCCAGCAGCTGCACGCGATGCTTGAAGTCGCCTTTGGCTTCCTCGAGCAGGTACATGCCCTTGATGATGCCGTCCTCGACACCCTGCGGCATGGCCGGCTGCTGGTAGTTCTCGTTCATCACGGTGATGTAGTAGTAGACGCTCTTCTGCTGCTCCATCATCTCGTGCATGCCGTGATGCATGATCACCGCCAGCTCGTAGCCATAGGTGGGGTCGTAGCTGCGGCAATTGGGGATGGTGCTGGCGAGGATATGGCTGTGGCCGTCCTCGTGTTGCAGGCCTTCGCCATTGAGCGTGGTGCGCCCGGCGGTACCGCCCAACAGGAAGCCGCGCGTCTGTGCATCGCCAGCTGCCCAGGCCAGGTCGCCGATACGCTGGAAGCCGAACATCGAGTAGAAGATGTAGACCGGCAGCATCGGCTGGTTGTAGTTGCTGTAGGCGGTGCCCGCCGCGATGAACGAGGAGAAGGCGCCGGCCTCGTTGAGGCCTTCCTGCAGGATCTGGCCGTCTTTCTCTTCGCGGTAGTACATCACCTGATCGCGGTCGACTGGTTCGTACAGTTGCCCTACAGGCGAGTAGATGCCTAGCTGGCGGAACATGCCCTCCATGCCGAAGGTGCGCGCCTCATCGGCGAGGATAGGCACGATGCGCTTGCCGAGGTCCTTGTCCTTAACCAGCTGCGAGAGAATCCGGCCAAAAGCCATGGTGGTGGAAATCTCGCGGTCGCCGGAACCGTCCAGCACGGCCTTGAGTGTTTCCAGCGGAGGTGTCGGGATACTGAAGCTCTTCGGTCGGCGCTGTGGCAGCGCACCGCCGAGCTTTTCACGGCATTTGCGCAGATACTTCATTTCCGCGCTGTCTTCGGCCGGACGGTAGAACGGCAGCTCTTCAAGCTGCGAATCGTTGACCGGGATATCGAAGCGGTCGCGGAACATCTTCAGGCTGTCGATATCGACTTTCTTGGTGTTGTGGGCGATGTTCTTCGCCTCACCGGCACCGGTGCCGTAACCCTTGATGGTCTTGGCCAGGATGACCGTCGGCTGGCCCTTGTGGTTGACCGCCTGGTGATAAGCCGCATAGACCTTGTAGGGGTCGTGGCCGCCACGGTTGAGCTTCCAGACTTCCTCGTCTGACATCTTCTCGACGCGCTTGAGCAGCTCCGGATCGGCGCCGAAGAAATGCTTACGCACGTAAGCGCCGTCTTTGGCCTTGTAGTTCTGGTATTCGCCGTCGATCGCCTCGTCCATGCGGCGCTGCATGCGGCCATCTTCGTCGGCGGCGAACAGCGGATCCCACAAGCGGCCCCAGACGACCTTGTTGACGTTCCAGTTGGCGCCTTTGAACACGCCTTCCAGTTCTTGAATGATCTTGCTGTTACCGCGAACCGGGCCGTCCAAGCGCTGCAGATTGCAGTTGATGACGAACACCAGGTTGTCGAGATTCTCGCGGCCGGCCAGGGAGATCGCTCCGAGGGTTTCCGGCTCGTCGCACTCACCGTCGCCGATAAAGCACCAGACGCGCTGCTTGCCTTTCGGGATGAAACCGCGGTTTTCCAGGTACTTCATGAAGCGCGCCTGGTAGATCGCGGTGATCGGGCCCAGGCCCATGGAAACGGTCGGGAACTGCCAGAAGTCCGGCATCAGGTGCGGGTGCGGGTAGCTCGACAGACCGTTGCCGTCCACTTCCTGACGGAAGTTCAGCATCTGATCTTCGGTCAGGCGGCCTTCGAGGAAGGCGCGAGCGTAGATGCCGGGAGAAGCGTGGCCCTGGTAGTAGATCAGGTCGCCGCCGTGCTCCTCGGTCGGGGCCTGGAAGAAATAGTTGAAGCCGATGTCATACAGGGTCGCGCTGGAGGCGAAGGTGGAGATGTGTCCACCCAAGTCGGGGTCCTTCAGGTTCGCGCGCATCACCATCGCCAGCGCGTTCCAGCGGACCAGGGAGCGAATGCGGCGCTCCATGAACAGGTCGCCGGGCATCTTCGCTTCGCGGGTGACGGGGATGGTGTTGCGGTAGGGCGTGGTGATGCCGTAGGGCAGGGGTGTGCCGCTACGGGTGGCCAGTTCACCCATCCGGGTCATCAGGTAGTGGGCGCGGTCTTCACCTTCGCGATCGAGTACTGACTCGAGGGCGTCCAGCCATTCCTGGGTTTCGACGGGATCGAGATCTTGCATGGCTTGCTCCAGGGCGGAAAGGCTTCCAGAATCGGTTGCCTGCTTCGCTGCCGGCTTCGTGAGCCGGTGCGTTTATGTTCTTGGATGTTTGCCGGGGGTAGAGCCGGGCTCTGTAGTTTTACTACAAAACTGCGACTGTTTCAGCCCCCCTATGACATTCTTTCGTAGTAAAACTACAACCGCGACGACTCGGTTTGACGGGCTGACTCGCGCTAAAAGGCTCTAGCCTGGCGCTTTCGCTGTCCTGCTGCCGACCGCGGCGTAAAGGAACCTTACATGAGTCTGCCACCGCTGGTTGCATTGCCGACGCCGTTACTGCCATTGGTCAACCGTGCCGAGGAGACGTTCCTCTCGGCGTTACGCGGCTCGTCGGAGCAGGCTGGCGAGCGCTTCGGCAAATGGCCGACGGAACGCCGCGAGGCATTCGGCAGAGTCTGTGCAGCCAGTGACTTCGTCACCGAGCAGGTTAGCCGAGATCACGAAATGCTGCTGGGGCTGGCCGAGTCGGGGCTACTGGAGCGCTCGCTGCGAGCCGGTGAAATGCGCGCGATGCTCGCCGAGGCGCTCGCTGGCTGCGAAGGCGAGGACAGCCTGGCGAGGCTGTTGCGGCGTTTTCGCAATCGTCAACAGGTACGAATCATCTGGCGTGACGTGACCCGTCAGGCGGATCTGGCTGAAACCTGTGGCGATCTGTCCGACATGGCCGACGCCTGCATCGACCTGGCTTACCAATGGTTGTATGCGCATCACAGCGAGCAGTTCGGGGTGCCGACCGGACGGCGCAGCGGACGGGCGCAGCAGATGGTCGTCCTTGGGATGGGCAAGCTGGGTGCGCACGAACTCAACCTTTCTTCCGATATCGATCTGATCTTCGGCTATCCCGAGGGTGGAGAAACCGTGGGCGCCAAGCGTTCGCTGGATAACCACGAGTTTTTTCTCCGCCTCGGCCAGCGTCTGATCAAAGCGCTGGATGCGCCGACCGTCGATGGCTTCGTCTTCCGGGTGGACATGCGCCTGCGGCCGTACGGCTCGTCCGGCGCGCTGGTGCTGAACTTCAATGCGCTCGAACAGTACTACCAGGACCAGGGCCGCGACTGGGAACGTTACGCCATGATCAAGGCGCGGGTCGTCGCGGGTGATCAGGTGGCGGGCAAGGAGCTGCTCGACATGCTGCGCCCGTTCGTTTATCGGCGTTACCTGGACTTCTCCGCCATCGACGCGTTGCGCAGCATGAAGCAGCTGATCCAACAGGAAGTGCGTCGCAAGGGCGTGGCGGCGAACATCAAGCTGGGTGCTGGCGGTATTCGCGAAGTGGAGTTCGTCGCCCAGGCGTTCCAGCTGATACATGGCGGACGTGATCTGAGCCTGCAGCAGCGCCCGTTACTGAAAGTGCTGGCAACCCTGGCCGGACAGGGCTATCTGCCACCTGCGGCTGTCGAGGAATTGCGCGAGGGGTATGAATTTCTGCGTTACACCGAGCATGCGCTGCAGGCCATCGACGATCGCCAGACGCAGATGCTGCCGGACAGCCAGACCGACCGCAGCCGCGTGGCGTTCATGCTCGGCTTCGACAGCTGGGAAGCCTTCCATGAGCGCCTGCTGCACTGGCGTGACCGGATCGACTGGCATTTCCGCCAGGTCATCGCTGATCCCGACGAAGATGAAGATACCGGCGGCGAGGCGTTGGTCGGCGGCGAGTGGCTACCTTTGTGGGAGCAGGACTGGGATGAGGAATTCGCTTGCCGCCAGCTGACCGAAGCCGGATTTCGCGACGGTCAGGTTGCCTGTCAGCGCCTCGCCGCGCTGCGTAGCGCACAACAGGTGCGAACCATGCAGCGCCTGGGTCGTGAACGTTTGGATGCATTCATTCCACGGCTGCTGGCGCAGGTGGTCGAGCAGGACGATCCGGACCTGGTTCTGGAGCGAGTGCTGCCGTTGGTCGAGGCGGTCGCGCGGCGCTCGGCCTATCTCGTACTCCTGACAGAAAACCCCGGTGCGTTGGAACGATTGCTGACGCTTTGCGCGGGCAGTCCCTGGATCGCCGAGCAGATCGCGCGTTTTCCGTTGCTGCTCGATGAGTTGCTCAATGCCGGGCGATTGTTTCGCCCGCCGCAGGCCCCGGAGCTGGCCGCCGAGCTGCATGAGCGTCTGGCGCGCATTCCAGAAGACGACCTGGAGCAGCAGATGGAGGCGCTGCGGCATTTCAAACTGGCGCATCGGCTGCGCGTGGCGGCTTCTGAGATTGCTGGCACTTTGCCCTTGATGAAGGTCAGCGACTATCTGACCTGGCTCGCCGAAGCGACCCTCGAACAAGTGCTGGCCCTGGCCTGGCGGCACACGGTGGCGCGTCACGGCCAGCCGCGGCGGGTTGACGGCACGTCCTGCGATCCATCGTTCGTCATCATCGGTTACGGCAAGGTTGGCGGCATCGAGCTCGGCCATAGCTCCGACCTGGATCTGGTGTTTATCCACGACGGTGATCCCAATGCCGAAACCGACGGTGTCAAGCCCATCGATGGTGCGCAATTCTTCACCCGTCTTGGCCAGCGCATCATTCATCTACTGACCACCCAGACCACCTCCGGGCAGCTCTATGAAGTCGACATGCGGCTGCGGCCATCCGGCGCGGCCGGATTATTGGTGAGTTCGCTGGGCGCGTTCGAGCGCTATCAGACTCAGGAAGCCTGGACCTGGGAGCACCAGGCTTTGGTGCGTGCTCGGGTGCTGGTCGGCTGCTCACAGCTGGCGCAGGACTTCGAGCGGGTGCGTGCCGCCGTGCTCGCGCGGCCGCGCGATCTCGAACAGCTGCGCCGTGAGGTTAGCGAGATGCGCGGCAAGATGCGCGACAACCTCGGCACTCGCACGACTCAGGCCGGCATGGCTGACAAGGCCTTCGAGGCAGAGGGCGTGTTCGATCTCAAGCACGACGCCGGTGGTATCGTGGATATCGAATTTATGGTGCAATACGCGGCTTTGGCGTGGTCGCACCAGCATCCGCAACTGCTGCGCTATACCGATAACATCCGCATGCTCGACGGGTTGGAGCAGGCCGGGTTGATGACCGGCGATGAGGTTCGGTTGCTGCAGGACGCCTACAAGGCCTACCGCGCGGTGGCTCACCGGCAATCACTGCAGAAGCTTCCCGGTGTGGTGAGTGGGGACCAATTTCATGACGAGCGTCGCGCGGTGATGCGCTTTTGGCGCGAGCTTGGGCTCAGCTGAACTCGTCTGCAAACAGAGCATTTATCGAATTCCGAGGTGGCAACAATGTCGATGGCCGATCGTGATGGCGTGATCTGGTATGACGGTGAGCTGGTGCAGTGGCGCGATGCGACCACCCATGTGCTGACTCACACCCTGCACTACGGCATGGGCGTTTTCGAGGGCGTGCGCGCCTACGATACTCCGGCCGGCACCGCGATCTTCCGCCTGCAGGCGCACACCGACCGTCTGTTCGATTCGGCGCACATCATGAACATGAAGATGCCGTACTCGAAGGAGGAGGTTAACGAGGCGACCCGCGCCGCGGTTCGGGAGAACAATTTAGAAAGCGCCTACATCCGTCCGATGGTGTTCTACGGAAGTGAAGGCATGGGTCTGCGCGCCAGCGGCCTGAAGGTGCACGTGATCGTCGCCGCTTGGCATTGGGGCGCCTACATGGGCGATGAAGCGCTGGAAACGGGCATCAAGGTGCGCACCAGTTCCTTCACCCGTCACCACGTCAACATCAGCATGACCCGCGCCAAGTCCAACGGTGCTTACATCAACTCCATGCTGGCTCTGCAGGAAGCCATCTCCGGTGGCGCCGACGAGGCGCTGATGCTCGATCCCGAAGGCTACGTCGCCGAAGGTTCGGGCGAGAATATCTTCATCATCAAGGACGGCGTGATCTACACCCCTGAAGTTACCGCCTGCCTCAATGGCATCACCCGTGGCACCGTGCTGACCTTGGCCGACGAGCTAGGCATCAAAGTGGTGGAAAAACGCATCACGCGCGACGAGGTCTACATCGCCGACGAAGCCTTCTTCACCGGCACCGCCGCCGAAGTCACGCCAATTCGCGAAGTCGATGGCCGCAACATCGGCATCGGCCGCCGTGGTCCGGTCACCGAGCGCATCCAGAAGGCTTACTTCGATCTGGTGTCCGGCAAGACCGATGCCCATGCCGAATGGCGGACGTTGGTCAAGTAAGCCGCGAGCTGGAAGCCAGAAGCTGGAAGTGAAGATCACTCCGGCGCTCGCTTCCAGCTTCAAGCTTATGGCTTCCAGCTTATGAATATTCTGATCGTAGGTCCCAGCTGGGTCGGCGACATGGTGATGGCGCAGACGCTGTTCATCTGCCTGAAACAGCGCCATCCGGATTGCCAGATCGACGTGCTGGCGCCGGAGTGGAGTCGTCCGATTCTCGAGCGCATGCCTGAGGTCCGCCAGGCCCTGAGCTTCCCGCTCGGCCACGGCGTGCTCGACATGGCGACCCGACGCAAGGTCGCGCAGAGCCTTCGTGGCCAGTATGAGCAGGCGATCCTGCTGCCCAACTCGCTGAAATCGGCACTGGTACCGTTTTTCGCCGGCATCCCCAAGCGTACCGGCTGGCGCGGCGAGATGCGCTTCGGGCTGCTCAATGATATCCGCAAGCTAGACAAGCAGCGCTATCCGTTGATGATCGAGCGTTTCATGGCGCTGGCCTTCGAGCCGGGCGTCGAGCTGCCCAAGCCCTATCCGAACCCGTCGCTACGCATCGATGCCCAAAGTCGTGATGCGGCGCTGGCGCGCTTTGGTCTGGGCCTGGATCGACCGGTATTGGCGCTGTGCCCGGGGGCCGAATTCGGTGAATCCAAGCGCTGGCCAGCCGAGCATTTCGCCAGGGTGGCCGAAGCGAAGATTCGCGAAGGCTGGCAGGTCTGGCTGTTCGGCTCGAAGAACGATCATGCGGTGGGTGAAGATATCCGTCAGCGACTGATTCCCGGATTACGCGAAGAGGCGTTGAACCTCGCGGGTGAAACCAGCTTGGCCGAGGCGATCGATCTGCTGTCCTGTGCCGAAGCCGTGGTTTCTAATGATTCGGGCCTGATGCATGTGGCCGCCGCGCTCGGCCGCCCGCTGGTGTCGGTCTATGGCTCCACCTCGCCCGCCTTCACGCCGCCATTGTCCGAGCAGGTCGAAGTCGTCCGTCTGGGCCTGGATTGCAGTCCCTGTTTCGAGCGCACCTGCCGCTTCGGCCACAATAACTGCATGCGCGAGCTCGAGCCGAATAGGGTGAACGAGGCGCTGGACCGCCTGATCCCCCAGCCGATCGAGGTGCGCTGAGTGAGGGTGTTGCTGATCAAGACCTCGTCGCTGGGCGACGTGGTGCATACGCTCCCGGCGGTGACCGATGCACAGCGCGCGGTTCCCGGCATCCAGTTCGATTGGGTGGTGGAAGAGGGCTTCGCCGAAATCCCCGCCTGGCATCCGGCGGTGGCGCAGGTCATCCCAGTGGCGATTCGCCGTTGGCGCAAGCAGCCTCTGCAGACCCTTCGTTCCGGTGAGTGGCGGCGGTTCAAGGCGCGCCTGCGCGAGACCCGCTACGATCTGGTCATCGATGCCCAAGGTTTGCTTAAAAGTGCCTGGCTGACACGTTACGTCAAGGCGCCGATTGCTGGTCTGGATCGTGACTCTGCACGCGAACCGCTGGCATCGCGCTTTTATGATCGCCGCTACGCTGTGCCGCGTGACCAGCACGCTCTGGAGCGGGTGCGGCAGTTGTTCGCTCAATCGCTCGGTTACCCCGCGCCCGAGACGGTCGCCGACTACGGCCTGGATCGTAACCAGCTGGCGACGCCGGGCGAGGCGCCCTATCTTTTGTTCCTGCACGGCACCACCTGGCCGAGCAAGCATTGGCCTGAACAGTACTGGCGTGAACTGGCCGAGCGGATGAGCGCATTCGGGTGGGCGATTCGACTGCCGTGGGGCAATGCAGACGAAAAAGCGCGTGCCGAGCGCATCGCTGATGGCTTGGCTGGCGTGTCGGTGCTGCCCCGGCTGAATCTCGGCGGAATTGCCAAGGTCGTTGCCGGTGCGCGGGCCTGTGTTGCGGTCGATACAGGCCTCGGTCACCTCGCAGCGGCGCTGGACGTGCCGAGCATCTCGCTTTACGGCCCGACGCTCCCTGGCCGTGTCGGTGCGTACGGGCGCTCGCAAGTACATCTGTGCGCCAGCGGCCCCAATGCCGGCAAAGGCGATCGTCATAAACCTTGCTTCGACAACCTCCCGCCCGAGCGCGTCGCTAGCGAACTCAAGGCCCTGTTGCGGTCATCGGGGATGCACTGATGCAATTGGCCTTCATTCTTTACAAGTATTTTCCGTTCGGCGGACTGCAGCGGGACTTCATGCGCATCGCGCTGGAGTGCCAGCGGCGCGGCCATAGCATCCGGGTCTATACGATGATCTGGGAAGGCGAGGTGCCGGACGGCTTCGAAGTGCTGATCGCGCCGGTCAAAGCCATCTTCAATCACACACGCAATGAGCGCTTCACGGCCTGGGTCGAGAAGGATTTGGCGAAGCGTCCGGTGAACCGCGTCATCGGTTTCAACAAGATGCCCGGTTTGGACGTCTACTACGCGGCCGACCCCTGTTTCGAAGACAAGGCGCAAACCCTGCGCAACCCGATCTATCGCCGCTGGGGGCGCTACAAGCATTTCGCCGAATACGAGCGCGCGGTATTTGCGCCGCAGTCGAAGACTGAGATTCTGATGATCTCCGAAGTGCAGCAGTCGCTGTTCGTCAAACATTACTCGACGCCGGGCGAGCGCTTTCATTTGTTGCCGCCGGGTATTGCCCAAGATCGCCGTGCGCCGGCCGATGCCGCTGAAATCCGCGCCGAGTTTCGTGAGGAGTTCGAGCTGCAGTACGACGAATTGTTGCTGGTGCAGATCGGTTCCGGCTTCAAGACCAAGGGCCTCGACCGCAGCCTCAAGGCGCTGGCTTCACTCCCTCGCGAATCGAAAAAACGCACTCGTCTGTTCGTCATCGGCCAGGATGACCCCAAGGCCTTCCAGCTGCAGGCCAAGACGTTGGGTATTTCTGCGCAGGTCGAATTTCTCAAGGGCCGCAGCGATATCCCGCGTTTTCTTCTGGGCGCCGACCTGCTGATCCATCCCGCTTACAACGAGAACACCGGTACCGTGCTGCTGGAGGCGCTGGTCGCCGGATTACCAGTACTGGTGACTGATGTCTGCGGTTACGCGCATTACATTGCCGAAGCCGACTGCGGGCAGGTGGTGCCCAGCCCGTTCGAGCAAGCGAATCTCGACCGTTTACTGGCCGACATGCTGGCTGACGACGAGCAGCGCAGGCGCTGGGCAAAAAATGCGTTGGCTTATGCCGATACCGCGGACCTCTACTCGATGCCGCAGAAGGCAGCCGACATAATCCTGGCTGAACGTCCATGAAACTGATTCTTGCCGAGCCCTTCATGACGCTCTGGGCGGGGCGCGACCCGTTCGAGGCTGTTGAACATTTGCAGGGCCAGGTCTACCGCGAGCTGGAAGCCCGCCGCACCTTGCGTACCGAAGTTGATGGGCGTGGCTATTTCGTTAAAATCCACCGCGGAATCGGCTGGGGTGAGATTTTCAAGAACCTGAGCACTGCCAAGGCGCCGGTGCTGGGGGCCGGGCAGGAGTGGCGGGCTATTCAGCGCCTGCATCAAGCGGGCGTGCCGACCATGACCGCGGTGGCTTATGGCGAGCGTGGTGGAAATCCTGCAGCGCAGCATTCCTTCATCATCACCGAGGAGCTGGCGCCCACGATCAGTCTTGAGGATTACAGCGCCGATTGGCTGCAGAATCCGCCTGAGCCGCCGCTCAAGCGTGCGCTGATCGCGGAAGTCGCGCACATGGCCGGCACCATGCACCGTGCCGGGGTCAATCATCGGGACTTCTATATCTGTCACTTCCTGCTGCACACCGACAAGCCAGTAAGGGCCCAGGATTTCCGTCTATCGCTGATCGATCTGCACCGCGCCCAGACCCGTACACAGACGCCGCGTCGCTGGCGCAACAAGGATCTGGCCGGGCTGTATTTTTCGGCATTGGGCATTGGCCTGACCCGTCGCGACAAACTGCGTTTTCTGCAGACCTATTTCCAGCGTCCTCTGCGCGAGGCGCTGCGTGACGAGGCCCCGTTGCTGCGTTGGCTGGAAAGCAAGGCGGACAGGCTTCAAAGCCGTTATGAGCGCAAATACGCGCCGGGTGCCCAGTGAGTAGTTGGCGGGTCGTCGGCGATATAACGGCCGGAGCGGCGCACGCATTCGCCAGCCTGGAGGCGGTTTTCGCGCTTGAAGGCGAGCCGATCGCCCGCGACCCGCTGTCCGAGGTGATCCGCGTCGAGTACGAAGGCCTGCGTTATTACGTCAAACGTTACTGGGCGGCGGGCAAGAATCTACGCCGTTACCTGGGACGCCCGCGGGTCAAGGCTGAATGGCAAAACCTCAAACATTTCGAGCGATGGGGCATTCCCGTGGCGCCGCTGGTGGCCTGGGGTATGGAGCGTCGCGCTGGCGCATTCGCTCGCGGCGCGCTGATCACCCTGGAGGTGCCGGATACCATGGACATGGCGGCGATTGCCAAGGGCAACGACCCACGCCTGGGCGACCGGGACTGGGTCGGGCGCATCAGCCGACAGGTGGCATCTGTGACCCGCGCCCTGCACGATCATCGCTTCGCCCACAACGACCTGAAGTGGCGCAATTTGCTGGTCAACGGTGCCGGCAAGCTGTTCTTGATCGATTGTCCATCCGGCGACTTCTGGTGGGGCCCGTTCCTGCGCCGACGCATCGTCAAGGATCTGGCCTGCCTGGACAAAGTCGCCAAGTATCACCTGAGCCGCACTCAGCGGCTGCGCTTCTACCTGCAGTACCAGCAACGCCCGCGTCTGGTACCGGCTGATCGCGAGCTGATCGACCAAGTGCTCAAGTATTTCGAGGGTCGGGAATGAGCGAATATTTTTCAGAGCGTGACAGAGCGATTCTGCAGGCGCATGGGCTAGACAGTTTCGACGCGCTGTGGGCATTACAGCTCGATTCGGTGGACGCGCCTAATACCGGGCGCGGCGGCTGGAGCAGTGTATTTCGCCTGGAGTTGGACGGGGCGGCCTACTACCTGAAGCGGCAAAGCAACTACCTGACTCACACGTTGCGTCGTCCGTTCGGCGAGCCCACCTTCGCTCGCGAGTTCCGTAGCATCCAGCATTACCTGCGCCTAGGGATCCCGGCGCTGCAGGCGGCCTATTTCGGTGAGCGTCGTATCGCTGGGGAGCGTCGCGCCATCTTGGTTACCCGGGCGCTGGATGGTTGGCAGGATCTTGATAGCTGGCTGAGCGGCTGGCACGAACGAGATCCGGCGGTGCGCACGGCTTTGCTACAGGCTTGTGCAAAACTCGCGCGTACGTTGCATCGGGCCGGCCAGCGCCATGGCTGTTTTTATCCCAAACACATCTTTTTGCGCCCGGTTGGCGAGCGCTTCGAGGCCTGTCTAATCGATCTGGAAAAGACCCGGCCGTTGTTGCCTGGCTTGACCGACCGCATCGTCGATGTGGAAGCGCTGATTCGTCGCGCGGACATCTGGAGCGAAAGCGAAGTACGACAGCTGACGGAGGCCTATCTCAAGAAGGATTCCAGTGCTCCGGTCATCGATTACTGGTTGGAACGTATTGCCAGTCGCCGGCAAAGCAAGGTGGCGCGCGCATGAATCTAGTGGCGCTTGCGCAGTCCGGACGCTCGCCTGCATTGCCATTGACGCTGATGCTGCCTCCCGGCGAGTTGACGTTGCAGCAGTGGTTGCGCGTGCTGCCGGGACAGCGCTATGTCGCCAAGGCGCAATGGCAGGGCCGCGACGTGCTGGCCAAACTGCTGGTCGGTGGCAAGGCCGAGCGCCATTTCGAGCGTGAGCGGCATGGCGCGCAGTTGCTGGCTGAGCAGGGGATGACCACTCCCGCCCTGCTCGTCGAGGGGGTCGCGGCAGAGCAGGGCGGCTGGCTGTTGTTCGACTACTTGGCTGGCGCGCAAAGTCTGGAACAGGCGTGGCGCGAGGTGGAGCGGCAACCCACGTTGTCTGATGCGCAGCAGGGCGTGCTGGGCGAAGCGCTCGGCGCCATTGCGCAGCTTCATGCCAGAGGCTTGTGGCAGAGCGACCTGCACCTGGACAATCTCTTGCGCCATGAGGGGCAGCTGTACCTCATCGATGGCGGCGGCGTGCAGGCGCAGACACCCGGGCAACCGCTCGATCGTGACAAAGTGCTGGCGAACCTTGGCGTTTTTTTCGCGCAGCTACCTGGCAGCCTCGAACCGCATATCGAAGAACTACTCGTGCATTACCTGCTGGTCAATGGCGAGCATGCGCTTCCCATGGAGGCTTTGCTACGGGAGATCGCCAGCGTGCGGCGTTGGCGGCTGCGCGACTACCTTGGCAAGCTTGGGCGTGATTGCTCCTTGTTCAGCGTAGACCGTGGTTTTGGTCAGCTGCGTGTCGTGCGTCGCGAGGATGAGCCCGTGCTGCATGAGCTGCTGGCTGCGCCGGATGTGGCTGTCGAAGCGGGACGCGCGCTGAAGCTGGGCGGTAGTTCGACTGTGGCCCTGGCCGAGCAGTCTGGGCGGCAACTGGTCATCAAGCGCTACAACATCAAGAACCTTCTTCACTGGCTCAAGCGCTGCTGGCGCCCGAGCCGCGCTTGGCACAGCTGGATAGAAGGCAATCGCCTGGCATTTCTCGGCATCGCCACGCCCCGGCCGCTGGCGGTGCTGGAGTTGCGTTGGCTAGGCCTGCGCCGCCGCAGTTACCTGGTTACCGAATACAGCGCGGGCGAGGATATAATCGCCCGCTTTCAGCCGTATCTCTCCAGTTCACCGCCCGAGTCCGAACTGGTGGCGCTGGATCAGCTGTTCGAAGCCATGCTGCGCGAGCGCATCAGCCATGGCGATATGAAAGGCACTAATCTGTTTTGGGAGCAGGGCCGCTGGGCGCTGATCGACTTGGACGCGGCGCAACAACATAGTAGTGATACCAGCTTCGCTCGCGCCTATGCCAAGGACCGTGCGCGGTTTCTGCGCAACTGGCCGGCCGACTCGGCGTTATGTCGGTTACTGGATGCACGTTTACCGAAGGACAGCTTGAAGCCAGAAGCTTGAAGCTGGAAGAAAAGCCCTGCGGGGTTGAACTAGACATATTCGCTGTTGCTTCGAGCTTCCGGCTTCAAGCTTCGAGCTGCTTTTAAGAGGCTTTACAACCGTGGCATTGACGATTCTCGGCCTTTCCGGCGCCCTCAGTCATGATCCTTCCGCCGCCCTTTATATCGACGGCAAACTGATCGCCGCCGTCGAAGAAGAGCGCTTCGTGCGCGACAAGCATGCCAAGAACCGCATGCCCTACGAGTCGGCCAAGTTCTGCCTGGAGCAGGCCGGTATCAAGCCGAGCGACGTCGATGTGGTGGCGATTCCCTTCGCCCCCATCAGCATCTTCGATAAGGCCCGCTGGCACTATGCCAAGCGCTACTGGTACGCGCCGGACCGCGCGCTGGACGCCATTCTCATGGGCAACCGTCGCTACCACCGCTACAAGAAGCGCATCGAGTGGTGCCTGCAGCAGCTCGGCTTCGATCTGAAAAAGGTCAAGCTGCAGCCGGTCGAGCATCACCTGGCACACGCCTCCAGTGCCTACCATTGCTCGGGCTTCACCGAGAAGACCGCGATTCTCGGCATCGACGGCAAGGGCGAGTACGCCACTACCTTCTTCGGCTGGGGCGAGAACGGCAAGATCCACAAGATCAAGGAGTTCTACGATCCGGATTCCTTGGGCGGGCTGTACGGCGCGATCACCGAATACCTCGGTTTCGAGATGCTCGACGGTGAATTCAAGGTGATGGGCATGGCGCCCTATGGCGATGCCGCCAAGTATGACTTTTCCCGCCTGGCCAAGTTCGAGAACGGCGAGCTGATCATCAACACCGATTACGCCAACGTCATCGGCTTCCGTCGCTACAAAGAGAAGGGTAAGGGCTACTACTTCTCGCCCAAGTTGATCGAGTGGCTGGGCCCCAAGCGTGAAGGCGATATCGCCGACGATCCCTACATCCATTACGCGGCCGCCATGCAGGCGCTATTCGAAAAGCTCGCGCTGCAGATGATGGACTACTACCTGGGCGACATCATTCGCGAGACAGGCAAGATCGCGTTTGCCGGAGGTTGCGCGCTCAACGTCAAGCTGAACCAGAAGATCATCGCCCGCGACGAGGTGAAAGAGCTGTTCGTCCAGCCCGCCTCCGGTGATGCCGGCACTGCCGTCGGCGCCGCCGCCTACGTCTCGCATCAGCGCGGCGTACCGGTAGAAAAGATGGAACACGTCTATCTCGGCCCGTCTTACTCCAACGAAGACGTCATCGCTGCCTGCGCACGCCACCCGAGCAAGCCGGTTTGGCAGAAGATTGAAAACGTCCCCGAGCGCATTGCGAAAATCATGGTTGACGGCAATCCGGTCGCCTGGTTCCAGGGACGTATGGAATTCGGTCCGCGCGCCCTCGGCGGCCGCTCTATCATCGGCTGTCCCAGCATTCCGGGGGTGGCCGACCGCATCAATGAACAGATCAAATTCCGTGAGCGTTGGAGGCCTTTCTGTCCGTCAATGCTCGACACAGTGGCTGAGCAGATGCTCAAGGTCGACCATCCCAGCCCGTTTATGACTTTCACTTTCGAAGTCAATGACGAGTGGAAGGAGCGCGTCAGCGAAGTCGTCCACGAAGACGGCACCTCCCGCGCCCAGGTCCTAGAGCGACGCCACAACCCGCGCTGGTACGACCTGATGCTGGAGCTGGAAAAGCTCACCGGCAACGGCGTCTCGCTCAATACTTCACTCAACCGCCGCGGCGAACCCATGATTTGCTCGCCGACCGATGCGTTGAATATGTTCTATGGCTCGGATCTGCAGTATCTGATCATGGAGGATATTCTCGTGCTCAAGGGTGACAAGGAGTGGTATGACCAGCTCTGAGGCACGCTGGTGTTCGCTGCCCCTGCTTGTGAGCGAAGGTAAGGACGCGTGAACCATATTGTCTATTTCTCTAAGATGTTCCAGGCCGTTCCTCATCTAGCGCAGGTGGCCACATTGTTGCCTGGCACATTTATTTCCAATCGTCGCACTACGTTGGCGGCCACGCGCAAGCTTTACCCGCAGCTTGAGCAGGCTCGTTATTCGAGGTGGCTGGGGCGATTGGCAGCGGGTAACCGAATGATGAGCGAGGCCGATGTAATCGTTACCGGGTCGCCGTATCGCAGTTTCCTGAAGCCCTACGCGTCGAAGAAATGTACCGTTTTTCATGGCACCTACATGTTGCTGAGCAAGGATGCCTTTCTGAGCAATGCGCACTTCGACCTGCTATGTGTGATTGGGCCGCGTATGCAGCAAATGATTAACCGGTTTGCCGATCAGGTAGAGGTCAATACCGCTGCTACAGGATTTCTTCCGTTTTGCGAGTTCCCAGAGAAGTCTCCAGAGCAGCGCGAATCCGTGCTGCTTGACTTGGGCTTGGCGCCTGACCGGCAAACCATACTTTTTACGCCGAGTCGTCGTGGCGTTGGGTCATGGGATTTGCTGGCAGAGAGCTTGGTGCAGAACACTCCCGCGCAGTTCAATCTCATCTTGCGGCCTCATCCCAGCCAGGCATTGACTTCACGTGCCAAGGACCGCGATAGCTTCCGCCGAGTGGCGGCCCTGGCTAAGAGGCGCCCGCATACATTGCTGGATCTGACGTCCTATCCGCTTTCCACGCTCCTGTCGGTGGCTGATCTGATGGTGTCGGATGCCAACTCCCCTGCCGAGGAGTCTCTGTTCTACGATGTGCCGCAGCTGTTAATCGAGACCCCCCAGTTTTCGCGAGAAGTATTGGCCCAAATGGGGCGTGACGAGGGGATGCACCCTGGCGACATGGATCAGTTGTTGACGCTTTACGACTGCGGACCCTCGGTATTTATAAATGAAGAAGGGGTGGATCTTTCCTCTTCTATCGAAAGAGCTTTTGTGGAGCGAGACGATCGCGCACGGCGGCGTCAGGGTTATTTCTCGTGGGTATTTGGCAAGCGAGATCGTTTGGCCAACCAGCGGGTCGCCGAAGCTATATCCGCCAGCTTTCTTAATTAGGTGAACAGTATGTTGAGAGATAAGGTCATCCTTGTTACCGGTGGCACCGGCTCGTTCGGCAACACCTTCGTGCCGATGACCCTCGCCAAGTACAACCCCAAAAAAATCATCATCTTTTCTCGTGACGAGATGAAGCAGTGGGACATGGCCAAGAAGTTTGAGGGCGACAAGCGTGTGCGCTTCTTCATCGGCGACGTGCGTGACAAGGACCGTCTCTACCGTGCGCTGGATGGCGTCGACTACGTGGTGCATGCGGCAGCAACCAAGATCGTGCCGACCGCTGAATACAACCCCTTCGAGTGCGTCAAGACCAATGTTGACGGCGCCATGAACCTGATCGACGCCTGCATCGATAAAGGCGTCAAGGGGGTGGTCGCCCTCTCCACTGACAAAGCCAGCAGTCCAATCAACCTATACGGCGCTACCAAGCTGGCCTCCGACAAGCTGTTTGTCGCCGGTAACTCTTATTCCGGGGAGCATGGCACCCGCTTTTCTGTAGTGCGCTATGGCAACGTCATGGGATCGCGCGGTTCGGTCATTCCTTTCTTCATGTCCATCAAAGACAAGGGCGTGCTGCCGATCACCGACGAGCGCATGACGCGTTTTATGATCTCGCTTGAGCAGGGCGTCGAGCTGGTTTGGCATGCGTTCGAGGACATGGAAGGCGGCGAGATCTACGTGAAGAAGATTCCGTCAATGAAAGTGACGGATCTGGCCCGCGTTGTGGCTCCCGAGGCACAGCATGAGATCATCGGTATTCGCCCGGGCGAGAAACTGCATGAGCAGATGATCAGCGCGGAGGATGCCTACTACACGTACGAGTATCCCGAGCACTTTAAAATTCTGCCGACCATTCACAGTTGGGCCACCTGCCCGAAGCGTATCAAGGATGGCAAGAAGGTCCCCGAAGGCTTCGTCTATGCCAGTGACAACAACAGCGAGTGGATGAGCGACGCCGATTTGCAGGCCTGGATCGACGCCCATTGCGAAAAAATCGGGAGCATCTGAGCGATGATTCCCTACGGCCGTCAAGACATCACCCAGGCCGATATCGACGCGGTGGTGACTGTGCTGCAATCAGACTTCCTCACTCAGGGACCGATGGTGCCGCGCTTCGAGCAAGCCGTGGCGGAGTATGTAGGTGCTCGCCATGCGCTGGCTGTGAACAGTGCTACCTCGGCGTTGCACATTGCCTGCCTGGCTCTGGGGCTTGGTCCCGATGACTGCCTGTGGACAACGCCGATCACTTTCGTTGCCTCGGCCAACTGCGGCCTTTACTGTGGCGCTCAGGTCGACTTCGTCGATATTGATCCGCGCACCTATAACCTCTGCCCCAAAGCCTTGGCTCATAAGCTGGAGCAGGCCGAGCGCGACGGCAAGCTGCCCAAAGTGGTGGTCGCCGTGCATCTGTGTGGGCAACCCTGCGATATGCAGGCAATCCACGAACTAGCCCATCGCTACGGGTGCAAGGTCATCGAGGATGCTTCGCACGCCATCGGAGGCAAATACCGCGGCGAATTCATCGGCAACTGCAGCTATAGCGACATCACGGTGTTCAGCTTCCACCCGGTAAAGATCATCACCACCGCGGAGGGCGGGATGGCGCTGACCAACGATGCGGAATTGGCCGGCAAGATGGCTCTGCTGCGCAGTCATGGCATCACTCGCGATCCGGCACTGATGACCCACGATGCCGATGGGCCCTGGTATTACCAGCAGATCGACCTCGGCTTCAACTACCGCATGACGGAGCTGCAGGCTGCGCTGGGCGTAACCCAGATGGAGCGCCTGGACCACTATGTTGCGCGCCGCCATCAGTTGGCCCGGCGTTATGACGAACTGCTGGCCGGTTTGCCGATCACCACGCCCTGGCAGCATCCGGACAGCTACTCTGGCCTGCACCTCTACGTCATTCGCCTGCAGCAGGAAAAGATCGACAAGACTCATAGGCAGGTATTCGAGTTGCTGCGCGAGCTGGGCATTGGCGTCAACCTGCACTACATCCCGGTACATACTCAGCCGTACTACCAGCGCATGGGCTTCCAGGTCGGGAATTTCCCTGAGGCCGAATGCTATTACGCCGAGGCCATCAGCCTGCCAATGTTCCAGACCATGAGCGAGGATCAGCAGGACGAGGTGGTTGCCGCGGTACGCCAGGTGATCGCCTCGTGAGAGTGGCGATGATACCCGCCCGCGGCGGCAGCAAGCGTATCCCGCGTAAGAACGTCAAGTCGTTCTGCGGCAAGCCGATGATTGCCCGCTCGATCGAAGCTGCGCTGGAAAGCGGCTGCTTTGACCGGGTCATCGTCTCGACCGACGATGCTGAAATCGCTGAAATCTCCTGCAACCATGGCGCTGAAGTACCTTTCATGCGTCCGCCTGAACTTTCCGATGACCATACTGGGACCGTCCCGGTCATTCGTCATGCAATCGAGTGGCTGCTCGCCAACGGTGAGTGCCCGCAGCAGGTGTGCTGTATCTATGCCACCGCGCCCTTCATAAGTGGTGAAGATATCCGCCGAGGGTTACAGGTGCTGGGTGAAAGCCATTGTGATTACGCCTTCTCGGTCACCAGCTATGCTTTTCCGGTCCAGCGCGCGATACGCATTACTCATGAAGGTCGTGTGAGCATGCTCCAGCCTGAGCATTGCAATACTCGCTCTCAGGATTTAGAAGAGGCCTACCATGACGCGGGACAGTTCTATTGGGGGCGTGTCAGCGCGTGGCTGGAAGGTAAGCCTGTTTTCGGCTCGCATTCAGCGCCGGTCCTGCTGCCACGCCATCGTGTTCAGGATATCGATACCCCCGAAGACTGGGTGCGCGCCGAGTGGCTGTTCAAGGCAATGCAAGGGCAGACGGAGCAGTGACCATGAAGGTTGCTTTTCGTGTTGATGCTTCGTTGCAAATGGGTAGCGGCCATGTGATGCGTTGTCTGACCCTGGCCGATGCGCTTGCTGCCCGCGGTGCGGCATGCGTGTTCATCTGCCGCGCGCACCCAGGCAACCTGCTTGACTTAGTTCGCAGCAAGGGGCATGCCGCCCAAGCCCTGCCGGTAACGTCGGCATCTGCAGGAGCGAGCTCGCTTGAGTTCACTGCCATTGGCGATGAACCGGTCCCCGTCCACAGTCATTGGCTCGGGGCCACCCAGGACGAAGATGCCGAGGCCTGCGCGCCCATTCTTGCCGAGCTGCAGCCGGACTGGTTAATCGTCGATCACTACGCATTGGATGCCCGCTGGGAGCTGCTCCTCAGAGCACATTGCCGACGGCTGATGGTTATCGACGACTTGGCTGACAGGGCTCACGCGTGCGACCTGCTGCTCGACCAGACCTTTGGCCGTGATGCCAAGGACTACCAAGCATGGGTGCCCAGCAATTGCCAAATGCTATGCGGTTCGCAATATGCACTGTTGCGTCCTGAATTCGCCGCTCTGCGCGCCTACAGCCTGCAGCGGCGCGCCAGGCCGCAGCTGCGTCAATTGCTGATCACCATGGGCGGTGTCGACAAGGACAATGCCACCGGGCAAGTGCTGATGGCTCTACGCGTCTGTCCGCTCCCCGCGGACTGCCGAGTCACCGTGGTCATGGGCGCTACCGCACCCTGGCTGTCCGAGGTGAAGCAGCTAGCCCGGGAAATGCCCTGGCCAACTCGGGTTCTGGTCGGCGTGAACGATATGGCGCAACTGATGGCCGATAGCGATCTGGCGGTCGGCGCAGCAGGCGCTACCTCATGGGAGCGTTGCTGCCTGGGCCTTCCGACGATCATGATAGTGCTGGCCAACAATCAGTGGCAGGTCGCTCAAGGCCTCGAAAAGGCTGGAGCGGCGTCGGTCATTGAACGACGTCAGGACATTGCCGAGCTCCTGCCTATCCATCTTTCTGCCTTGACCGAACCTATCATATCCCTCCAGACCATGAGTCAGCTCGCTATGCCTATAGTCGAGGGGCGGGGCGCTTACCTTATCGCTCGGCTATTGGAGGCTTGACGTGACCCTAGTGCCTCAACAGCGGGTACGACCGATGACCGCAGCCGATCTTGAAAAGGTATTGGCTTGGCGCAATCATCCGGACATCCGGCGCTATATGTATACCCAGCACGAGATCTCGCTGGAAGAGCATGCTCGCTGGTTCGAAAAAGCCTCGCGGGACGCCGGGCTCCATCTGCTGGTGTTCGAAAGCGGCGCCATGCCGTTCGGTTTCGTCAAAATCCAACAGATCGCCCCCGGAGGGGTAGGCGAATGGGGCTTCTATGCCGCTCCTGATGCACCCAAGGGCACCGGGCGGCAGCTGGGCCTGGCCGCGTTGCGCTATGCCTTCACGAAGGCGGCGATGCACAAACTCTGCGGTCAGGCGATGATCTACAACGAGCGCTCCATCCGCTTTCATCAAACTCTAGGCTTCCAAAAGGAAGGGCTCCTGCGCCAGCACCATTTCGATGGGCTGAGCTACCACGACGTTGTGTGTTTTGGCCTGCTTGCGAACGAGTGGCAGGCAAACCTCTGAGAAAAATGACCATGTCGAACATTCCCAATATCAGCATTGCCGGCCGCCGCATTGCCAGCGATACGCCGCCTTATATCATCGCCGAGCTGTCTGCTAACCATAACGGCAGGCTGGATACCGCGTTGCGGATCATCGAGGCGGCAAAAAAGGCCGGTGCCGATGCAATCAAATTACAGACTTACACTGCCGACACCATTACGCTGAACTGCGATTCCGAAGAGTTTCAAATTCATGGCGGTCTGTGGGACGGAAAGAGCCTGTACCAGCTCTATCAAGAGGCTCACATGCCCTGGGAGTGGCATCAGCCGCTATTCGAGCATGCACTCAAACTTGGTATAACAATCTTCAGTTCGCCCTTTGACAGTACTGCCGTCGATCTGCTGGAAGACCTCAATTCGCCGGCCTACAAGATTGCTTCCTTCGAGGCGGTCGACCTGCCGCTGATCAAATACGCCGCCAGCACCGGCAAGCCGATGATCATCTCTACCGGTATGGCCGATGCGGAAGAAATTCAGGAGGCTATTGATGCGGCCCGCGAAGGCGGCTGCAAGGAGCTGGCCATCCTACACTGTGTCAGTGGCTACCCGGCTCCGGCTGAAGACTACAACCTGCGTACTATTCCCGACATGATGCAGCGTTTTGGACTAGTTACGGGCCTGTCGGACCATACGCTGGACAACACAACTGCAATAGCCAGCGTAGTCCTCGGCGCCTCTATTATAGAAAAGCATTTCACTCTCGACCGCACCGGCGGCGGTCCCGACGACAGTTTTTCGTTGGAGCCGACAGATCTTGCGGCATTGTGTCGGGACAGCGCAACTGCCTGGGCTGCGCTGGGTGGCATCGACTATGGACGAAAATCGAGTGAGCAAAGCAATGCTCAGTTTCGGCGTTCTTTATATTTCGTTAAGCCGTTAAAGGTCGGGGAAGTTATTACTGCCGATGCGGTCCGCAGTGTAAGACCCGGTTTTGGAGCCCCCCCAAAATGTCTTGAGCAAGTACTTGGCAGTCGCGTAAAGAGAGATGTTTCAGCCAATACGCCTGTAAATTTGGAAGTATTAGATTTATCAGCGTTTGCTGAATAGAATTTCAAAGGGGTTGAGGATGTCGGGTTCTCTGCGCGATTTGTACAATAATTTTCGATACGAGTATTCTGTAATAGTTCACGCGGGATTTGAAAGGCAGGCGAGTTACCTTGCGGGGGGCAAAGCTCAGCAGTTTATCTATTTCAATCCACAAAAGGTTAGGCGGTGCTTAAATAAAGTCTCGGTGCGCTCTCCCCAGTTCTGTATTGACAGAGGTTGGGCTGACAGTGACGTGGTAGATATTGCTCTGGCTCGTAGTGCGATTGTTGAAACAGTTCGTCTTATGTTTTTGGAAGGAAAAAATTACAAGGATACGCCTCAGTATGAGGTTATGCTAAAGGCAGTTCTTTCTGGCCCTGCTACGGCTAAGCAGCTTGGAGGTTACTGGTGCCGAACTATCAAAGATATCGACGTCTATTTTCAATCTCTTGAGCAAGCCTATCGACGAATATCAACTGAGGGTTACAAAACCCAAGCGCAACTGGCTGGCGAAGGATCTGCGCTTGGAATGAAAAAAGATGATGAAATAAAGCTTTATGTGGATCGATCTGGAGAGCTGATTTTAGGTGGGGGCGGAACTCACAGACTATGTATAGCCAAAAGTCTAGAGCTTTCTAGCATCCCTGGGATAGTGAGAGGGGTCGATTTGCGATGGGCTCGGAGCGTTTATAAAGCGAATGGTATTCGACGGCTGGATGACTCGCTGTCAGCATCCTTGCAAAGTGATAGCTGGGCTCAATGTGAGCGGCTAGCTCGAGTGCAAGGGGAGTGAGCCGGTTTGAAAATATTGATGCTTGTAATGGATGAGCAGCGCATCATTCTCGAACGCCTCTATGAGTCCGTTCGCATAAATAGTGATGAGTGCAAGATTGTACGCTTGAGCAAATCGGAGCAGAAGCGTCTAGGCAATGTGTTGCGCAAGCACAATAGTCCCGCCTATGACCGTGTTGTGATCTTTTCCCGGCTCAAAAGGCTGCGGTGCCAAGTTGATGTCTTACGATGCGTTCCTGGGTTGGTGTTTATTGAGCATGACGCTTGCCAGAATTACATGCCTACTAGTAAATATCATGGTCTCTATTCGCGCTTTTACCAAAGGTTACCTTGGGCGCGGGTGGTCAGTTCGGGGGCTGGCGTGGCCAGGCGCTTGCGCAGCGAAGGGGTCGATGCCCGTTTCGTTTCTAAGGGCTATGACGAAAAGCTGATTATGGATCTGGGGCGTAAGCGCGATATTGATGCTGCTTTTCTTGGTAGCGTGAACGGTCACTCTTATCAAGAGCGAAGGAGAATGCTGGAGTCAATAGCGACGCAAACCGATTTGCTGGTCACTCGCACCGACTCCGGGTTGCAGTATGTAGAGTCGCTCAATCGTATACGTATCTTCGTTAGTGCCGACGTCGGTATGGGCGAGTACATGGTTAAGAATTTTGAAGCCATGGCCTGTGGTTGCGCGCTGTTGGCGTGGAGCCAAGGTTCGAAAGAAGATTCTGCTATGGGCTTTGAAGATGGTAAGAACGTTATGCTCTATCGTTCAGCCGATGAGGCAGTAGCGAAACTTCGACAGCTCAAAGCCGATCCAGATCTTGTTGCGCGTATCGCCCTGGCAGGCCAGGCGTTTGCTGTTGAACGCTATTCTTTTGCTCGTGTTGGGCGAGACTTGGCGCGTACGATTGCCGAGCCCATGCGCCCTTGGCCTGGGTTGAGCTGCTGGCGGCGGGCATGGGTGCGCTTACGATATGGATTGAAAACCTAACATGACGACAATCAAGCTCTACTGGTGCCGTGGAAAAGGGCGTAGCGACCCTAGTCAGCGTAATTTCGGTGACTATCTGTCGCCGCTGTTGGTGGAGATGCTGGCGGGCAAGCAAGTGGAGTATACGCCGATCAGCCGAGCCGAAATGATGGCTATAGGCTCGATCTTGCCGAGGGAGCGTAAAGCCAGGCGTTTCTTTTTGCCGCGTCGCTTGCATGTATGGGGAGCGGGTACGGATGCGCCGGGTCTGAGTTTCTCGTCGCGGCACTACTACCATGCATTACGGGGCGTTAAAAGCTGCGAACAGGTAGCTGGCTTGCGTGATAGCCCTGCGCTAGGTGATCCGGGTTTGTTGGCCGGTCACTGGTGGGGTGACCGTGTTAAGCCTGCGAAGACCCACCGAGTCGGTATCATTCCGCATTATGTTGATCGTGAGCATCCCGCCATAATTGATGCGTCGAAGTTGCCAGGTGTGTTGTTAATAGATGTTTTCTGGCCGGTCGAAGAGGTGTTGCGAGCGATTCAGTCCTGCAGTTTTGTGCTGTCTTCTAGCATGCATGGTCTAATCGTGGCGGATGCCTTCGAGGTGCCCAATCGGCGCCTCCGCCTGTCTAACGGATTGATTTCCGACTTTAAATTCGTTGATTACTATTCCGCTTTTTCGCTGAACGAGCCCGAGCCTCTAAACGCTTCAGCCCTCCGGTGCATTGAACGAGAGGATGTGGCTGAGTTGATTGGCGAGTATGAACGGCCAGGTTTGTTCAACTTGCAGGCCGGTCTGCTGCGTTCGTTCCCAAATCTCTGAGGTATCTAATGACGTGGGCTGGCAAAGAGTGGCTGCGTTACGGCCCTTGTTTGTACGCAGCGCTGTTTGGATTGTTCTGTCTGGCGTTTTATCTGCCGCTGTCTTCCAAGGCGACCAATAATATTTTCTATGCAGGCTTGGCCTTACCCTGTCTCGGGTGGTTGCTATTGCGACCAGCATCCTTGAGCTTGCTGATCCGCCCTTTTGGCTGGCTGGTGGTTCTGTTGGTGGCATTGGTAGCACTGGATGCGGGCGATGCGGCCGGCCTGAAGAATGCGCTGTACCTATTGCTTTTTTTCTCCAGTTGTTTGCTGTTGGAAGGCCGTCGCTGGGATGTGAATGCGGTTTACGGCGTATGTGCTTGGGTCAGTTTGGGCATTCTGGTGTTTGTGTTCCTCGATTGGCTATGGATCTGGCAGCAGAGCGGAAAATGGGTGCGCTACGGCCGCTTTCTTGGCGAACCGATCAATCCGGTACATTTTTCACTTCTCATTAGTCATGCTCTGATCTTCCTCTGGCTATTCCGGCTGGCAGAAGACCTTGAGCGGCGGTCGTCATTGGCTCTGTCCGTAGGGCTGCTATTGCTGGGCGGCGCCGTTCTACTGTGTGCGACGGTCTTTCAATCCCGCTCGACGCTGGTAGGTTTCGCTCTGTTTTTTATCGGTTATTTGCTCTATCAGCGCATGGTCTTGCTGGGATTGGTGGTGATGCTGCTTCTAGGGGGGCTGCTGCTCGTCGTGGGCGGTGATGAGCTGTTGCTGCGGCGTGGTTTCAGCTATCGCTTGGAAATTTGGCAGGATGCCTGGTCGCGCCTGGTGAATCATTGCAGCATCTTTTTCGGCTGCGGGGTTGATGAATATCGCTTTTTGGGTCGATTCGAGCATGCACATAGCGGCTACTTTGCCATTCTCTATCGTAATGGTCTGTTAGGTGGCGCGTTGTTCTGCCTATTCGCATTGTTGTGGCTAGGCGTTGCGTTGCGTACTCGCTCACGCTGGCTCGTATTGGCGCTGCTTGGCTGGGGTAGTCTACTAACAACCAGCAATGGGGTACTGACGTCGCCGCAGCCGCTATGGATCTATTTCTGGTTGCCTGTTTTCATGGCCGTGTTGGATGGCCAGCAAAATGCGGTAAGTGAATACCTTTTATTACGCCGTGCTCAACCCCGCTCGCAGCTCCGATAATGTGCAATTAGGCGGTCGATTGGAAAATTCGTCAGTTTGTGCCGGCTCAGGTAATCCCTCAAATGCTTAATGTTGCGTTGCACCAGCCAGGGACTAAGTGGGCGTCGCTTGCACTGCAAATCCAAGACATCGATCAGGCCGTGGCCGCCGTCGGGGAGAAATAGAATATTTCCCAAGTGCAGAGAGCGGAAGTAGATACCTTGCCGATGCAGTTGATATATAAAGCTGGCTAAAGAAGGTAGTAGCTGTTCTACCTGCAGCGGGGCTTGTCGGTACAGTTGTTCGATGGATTGTCCGGGAAGTGGGCGATAGATGCAGGCACTGAGCCCTGCTTGGCGGTCGAGCCAGAGCAGCTCCACCACCTCGGGAGCTGGTACGCCAGCTTGGCGTAGGTGCCTTGCGTTATAGGCGAAACGCTTGGCGGCGGGCCGTAATCGCGCCAGCCAGGGTTGGCGACGAGTATGGAATATTTTCAAGAACAAGCCGTTGGCTAAGACGACAACCTTAGGGCCCCTGGAATCCTTCTCCAGCACCTTGCCGCTGGCCAGCCAGCTTTCCAATTCCTGCGCTGATACAATCCGCATCTTTTCCTCTAGCTGTCTGACAGGGCTCGCTGAATGGCCAATTCTACCCAGCAATCCAGCGTAAAGGTGTATCTGCGGTTGCTGCGCTACGTGCTCCCCTATTGGGGGCTATTCGCAATCAGCCTTCTCGGCTTCCTCCTTTTCGCCTCCACCCAGCCAATGCTGGGCTACATCCTCAAGTTTTTCGTTGATGGGCTGAATAACCCGGATACCAGCTTTTTCGCCCAGGTGCCCCATCTGAAAAAGCTGGGGTGGCTGGCCGAGTTGAAACTGCTGCAAGCCGTGCCGTTGTTGATCGTGCTAATTGCGTTGATGCAGGGTATCGGCTCGTTTCTCGGTAACTATTTTCTAGCCAAGGTCTCCCTCGGCCTGGTTCATGACTTGCGCGTCGCGCTGTTCAACAACCTGCTGACGCTGCCCAATCGCTACTTCGACAGCCACAACTCCGGCCATCTAATTTCGCGTATCACCTATAACGTGACGATGGTTACCGGGGCGGCGACCGATGCGATCAAGGTGGTGGTGCGAGAGGGCATGACCGTCATTTTCCTGTTCGGCACGCTGCTCTGGATGAACTGGAAGCTGACCATGGTGATGGTGGCGATTCTTCCCGTCATTGGTGTCATGGTTTCCAGCGCCAGCAAGAAATTCCGCAAGCAGAGCAAGAAGATCCAGGTCGCGATGGGTGATGTTACCCATGTCGCGTCCGAAACCATTCAGGGCTACCGGGTAGTACGTAGTTTCGGCGGCGAGACTTACGAGCAGCATCGCTTTTTCGGCGCCAGCACGGATAACACCGCCAAGCAGTTGCGCATGGTCAAGACCAACGCGGTTTACACGCCAACTCTGCAGTTGGTGATCTACAGTGCGATGGCGCTCCTGATGTTCTTGGTTCTGTTGCTGCGCGGGGATGCGTCGGCGGGCGATCTGGTGGCCTACATCACGCTGGCGGGCCTGTTGCCAAAACCGATCCGGCAGCTTTCGGAAGTCAGTTCGACGATTCAGAAGGGTGTGGCTGGTGCAGAGAGCATTTTCGAACAGTTGGACGAGGCCCAGGAAATCGATAGCGGTACGCTTGAGCGTGATCGGGTCAAGGGGCGTCTCGACGTCAGTAACCTGAGTTTCGTCTATCCAGGCACTGACAAACAGGTGTTGCACGATATCAGCTTCACGGTCGAGCCAGGGCAGATGGTGGCGCTGGTTGGCCGTTCGGGCAGCGGCAAGTCGACGCTGGCAAACCTGATTCCTAGGTTTTACCAGCATGATCGAGGGAAGATCTTGCTGGATGGCGTTGAGATCGCAGATTACAGGCTACGCAACCTGCGTCGGCACATCGCCCTGGTCACACAGCAGGTCACGCTGTTTAACGACACGGTTGCCAATAACATCGCGTATGGCGATCTGGCCGGCGCACCGCTGGAAGATATCCAGCGTGCGGCCCGCGACGCCTACGCCGATGAATTTATTGAGCAGATGCCTGAGGGTTACCAGACCCAGGTCGGAGAAAATGGCGTGCTGCTTTCCGGCGGTCAACGACAGCGTCTGGCCATCGCCCGTGCGCTGTTGAAGAACGCGCCGGTATTGATTCTGGACGAGGCGACCTCTGCGCTGGACACCGAATCCGAGCGTCACATCCAGGGCGCGCTGGATCATGCGATGACGGGGCGCACCACGCTGGTGATCGCGCACCGCCTGAGTACTATCGAAAAGGCTGATCTCATTTTGGTGATGGAGCAGGGGCGTATCGTCGAGCGTGGTACGCACGCTGAATTGCTTGTGGCCAATGGTGCCTATGCCAGGTTGCACGCAACACAGTTCAAGGATGAGGGTGAGGCCTAGGCCGAGCGGCGAACGGCGAAAACGCAGAATGATGAACGCACGGCCTGTCAGGTTCGGTCGGTTTCACAGCGCCGCAGGTCCGTAACTCTCTGCGATCGCCATGCTCTCCCTGTGTTTACGGCAAGAATTCGCCAGTCCCATGCTGCTATGCTTTGCAGCGTTTTTTCTTCCGCCCCGGAGCCCTCATGAAGCTGTCCATGCCCCGTTTCGACCAAGCCCCCGTTCTGGTAGTGGGCGATGTCATGCTCGACCGTTACTGGCATGGTGGCACGTCGCGGATTTCGCCGGAGGCGCCGGTGCCGGTGGTCAAGGTCGAGCAGATCGAGGATCGTCCCGGTGGTGCGGCAAACGTCGCGCTGAACATCGCGGCGCTGGGCGCTCCGGCTGCGTTGGTGGGGGTGACCGGTGAGGATGAAGCGTGCCAAAGCCTGGCCGACAGTCTGGCCGCAGCCGGTGTGCAAGCGCATTTCCAGCGCATCGGGCATCAGCCGACTATCGTCAAGCTGCGGGTGATGAGTCGCCACCAACAACTGCTGCGCATGGACTTCGAGGAAGCCTTCGAAACCGATGCTGAGGCGTTGCTCGAGGACGTCGAAGGATTGCTGGTTGGCGTCAAAGTGCTGGTGCTGTCCGATTACGGCAAGGGCGCGCTGAAGAATCATCAGGCGCTGATTGAGGCTGCACGCCGCCGTGGCATTCCGGTACTGGCTGATCCCAAGGGCAAGGATTTCGAGATCTATCGTGGCGCCTCGCTGATTACGCCGAATCTCGGCGAGTTCGAGGCCATCGTCGGGCGATGCGCTGATGAAGCCGAACTGGTGGCCAAGGGCGCTGAACTCATGCAGCAGCTGGAGCTTGATGCTTTGCTCGTCACCCGCGGCGAACATGGCATGACGCTGTTGCGTCCGGAGCACTCCCCGTTGCATTTGCCGGCGCGTGCACGTGAGGTGTTCGACGTCACTGGCGCTGGCGATACCGTCATTTCGACCCTGGCGGCCGCCATCGCGGCAGGGGAGGAACTGCCACAGGCCGTGGCATTGGCTAATCTGGCCGCGGGCATCGTGGTTGGCAAGCTGGGCACCGCCTGCATCAGTGCGCCTGAACTGCGCCGTGCCGTGCAGCGCGAGGAGGGATCCGAGCGCGGGGTGATGACGCTCGAGCAACTGCTCACCGCAATAGAAGATGCCCGCGCCGAAGGTGAAAAGATCGTCTTTACCAACGGCTGCTTCGACATTTTGCACGCTGGCCATGTGACCTACCTGGAACAGGCCCGCGCGCAGGGCGATCGGCTGGTGGTCGCGGTCAATGACGACGGCTCGGTGAGTCGCCTGAAGGGGCCGGGCCGGCCGATCAATTCGGTCGACCGGCGCATGGCTGTGCTGGCAGGCCTCGGTGCTGTCGACTGGGTCGTTTGCTTCGCCGAAGACACGCCGGAAAATCTGCTCGCTGAGGTCAGGCCGGACGTGTTGGTAAAGGGCGGCGACTACGGCGTCGATCAGGTGGTCGGGGCGGATCTGGTCAAGGCTTATGGCGGTGTGGTGAAGGTGCTGGGGCTGGTCGAGAACAGCTCGACCACGGCGATCGTCGAGAGGATTCGCAAGGCCTAGAGGGGTTGTAAACGGCCGAGCGTAGCTACGCACAAAGCGCTACGGTCGTGCTCCGGTTCGAACGGTAGAGTGAGCTCGTACTGTTCCTGCGTTGACATGCCCACGAAGAGTTCCGCGTCGGATGTGGCGTTTGTTCGCAGGCATGGCCTGCTCCTTCAAATTGGCGGGTCTCTCAGCGCGTCACGGCCGCGGGCCTCGCCGCCCACCATTGCCTCCAGCGGATGCGCTCGTCGCGAACCACCCAGCCCTCCTGCTGCGCGAAACTCTCCGCTAGCCACAGCCCACGCATGCTTAGGGTGCTGATCTGGCCATTGCGCAGCTGCAGGAGCTGATCCTGTGGCTGGCCCTCATGCAACGGGATCAGATAGAGGTCAGGCCGACTACGATCCAGTTGAGCGACCAGCTCTTCGCCCTCGAGCCGCTCGTCGACATGAAACAGGCTGAGCTCGCGGGTTTCCTTCGGCAGATCGAGGCGCATGTCGTAGATCAGTTGCAGGGAAGCGGTTGGCAGATGGACGTAGGCCCGCGGGCGTTCCATCAAGGTCATCTGGCCGCATTGCACCGGCTTGGCCGATCCGGACAACGACGCCAGATTGAAATGCACCGCCTCACGATAACGCAGGCTGCTTTGGTAGGGGGTTGGCAGCCAGGTATCGCCAAAGCGCCCGGCGAGCCAGCCTTCGGGTGTTTCCAGCAGACATTCTTCGGCGACTTCGTGGATCGCGGTCAGCAGCGGTAGGCTGAGTTCGTGGGCTGGTACGTAACCGGAAATCAATTTGAGCACGACGTCGCCACGGTCCTGACGTTGCTGGCGCACCAGCACCCAATACTCCCGTCCCTGCCAGCATAGCGTCAGGCGGACCGACACACCGAGGTTTGCCAGTTCGAGTTTGAAGCGGGTCGGATCATCGACAACCACCGGGCGGCGGCGCTCAAGCATCTCGCTGAAACTGAGTGGCCGCCCAAGGCTCTGGTAGCGCAGGCATTCGGGGCTGGCCTCGACGAGCAGTGGTAGAGTCTTGAAGGCGCTCGGGTTCTTGCGGATCAGCACACGCGGCATTCGGCACCTCCTGGGCTAGGCGGCCGTTGGGCCGTAATTATTGTTGTTGTGATAAAACGGATGCGGCGGTAAGCACGTTATCTGACAAGTGTTGCGGGTTTATGGTGCCGATGATGGCGGCGCCAACGCCTGGATGCGCGAAAAGCAGCTCGAAGCTCGCACGCACCGGATCTTCGCCTGCTTTCAGGCAGACGTGACCGCTGGCCAGCGCTTTTTTTACCAGGACGCCCTTGGCGTGTGACTGAGCGTAGTCCAGTACAGGCCGCTCGTTCTGCTCGTTGAGGTTGTAGGTCACCATCGCGCAGTCGCCCTGTTCGAGCGCGAACAGACCGCCTTCGACGGTTTTGCCGGAAAGGCCGTAACCGAGAATCTTGCCCTCGCGCTTGAGGTCGGCGAGGGTCTCGTAGACGCCGCTGTGCTGGAGAATTTCCAGGTCGCGCCCGTCCGAATGCACCAGGACCAGATCGATGCGGTCGGTCCGCAGCCGCTGAAGGCTGCGCTCGACTGAATGTCGGGTATGGCCCGGCGAGAAATCGAAGTGCGATTGGCCATCGACGAACTCCTCGCCGACTTTGCTGACCACAACCCAATGGTCTCGTTGGCCCTGCAATAAAGGCCCCAGACGCTGTTCGCTAAGCCCGTAGGCGGGCGCGGTGTCGATCAAGTTGATGCCCAGATCGCGAGCCAGCGCGATCAGTTGGCGCGCCTGCTCATCATCCGGAATGCGAAAGCCGTTGGGGTATTTGACGCCCTGGTCGCGACCCAGCTTGACCGTGCCCAGGCCCAGCGGCGACACGCTGAGTCCAGTGCTGCCAAGAGGACGATGCAGCTCGTGCAATGTTGTCGCCATCAGAGCAAACCCTCCCAGAAGGGCGCAGTAACTGCGGGGCGTGGCAGTTCGGGTAGCGGCGGATGCGATTGAGGATGGATGCCGTCGCGGGTCAAGGCAGCTTCGACGCGGTCAGCGAAATCGGGAGATAGCGCCAATTTCGTCGGCCAGCCAACCAGCAGCCGGCCCTGTTCGGCGAGGAAGGCGTTGTCCGGTCTGGCCAGCGCTGATTGAGCCGGCTCGGCCCGGTCGATACGCAGCGTCGTCCACTTCGCCGCGGACAGGTCGATCCAGGGCACTAATTCCGCCAGCTCCTTTTTTGCCGCAGCAACTTGCGCCGCCTCGTCACGCGCGACGCCATTGGCCTCGGCCAGATCGCCGCCCAGATACCAGATCCATTCGCCGTCGGCAGCCGGATGGCTGGTCACGGTGATGCGCGGTTTGGAGCCGCCTCCCAGGCAGTGCGCATAGAGCGGCTTGAGCGTCGCCGCCTTGACGATGACCATATGCAACGGGCGCTTTTGCATCGCCGGTTGCGCAAGACCCAACGCCTCCAGCAGCTCGGCGTTGCCCGCGCCGGCAGTCAGGACGATGCGCTGCGCGGTGATGGCGCGACCATCGGCGATCAGGCCGGTCAGTTCACCGTTCTCCCGTAGCGGCTCGAGCCGGTCGGCCTTCAACAGGCCGGGGCCGGCGAGCTCCGCCAGACGCTGGATCAGGCTCGGCACGTCCAGCACCAGTTCGCTGAGCCGATAAACCTTGCCCTTGAAACCGGGGTCCTGCAGTGCTGGCGGCAGCTCGCTGCCCTTGACTTGGCCGACCCGCGAGCGCACCGCCTTGCTGGCGAAGAAGCTGGTGAGATTGCCGGTCAGAGTGCCCGGCGACCAAAGATAGTGCGCATCGGAGAGCACGCGCACGCTGGAAAGATCCAGCTCGCCGCCGCCTTGGAGTGCTTCACGCCAGCGCCGGGGCATGTCGGCGATGGCTTCCGACGCACCGGTCAGCGCGCCACTCAGCGCATACTTGGTGCCACCGTGGATGATCCCCTGGGATTTGACGCTCTGCCCGCCGCCAAGCACGCCTTTGTCCACCAGCAGCGTCGAATAGCCTTGTTGGCGCAGGCGCGCGTTCAGCCAAAGACCGGCAACGCCACCGCCTACGATCAGGACATCGGTGCTCAAGGAGTCGGGCATCTGTAAACCTCGCCTGTAAAGCTGCAATTACGGGCCGGCAGTATAACCGTCGACGTAGTCGTAGCAGCCATGGTTGGAAAGCTGGAGCGGGGCAAGACGCTGTGGGCTGGCTGCTGGTGGGCTGAAGCCCACCCTACTAACTGACGCGGAACGCTGCCCGACGCACGTCTACCAACGAATCTTGAATTCAACTAGTAGGGTGGGCCGGGTCGCTCCGCTTCAGCCCACCAGCTTCAGCTTGCAGCTTTCGAGTAAACTTCGCGGCCATGAACCGAACCCTCTATACCCTGCTGTTCCATCTTGCCTTGCCGTTGGTGGTGGTTCGCCTGTTTTGGCGTGCCCGCAAAGCACCGGCCTACTCGAAACGTATCGGCGAACGCTTTGCTATTGGGCTACCCGAATTCCAGCCGCATGGCATCTGGGTGCACGCTGTCTCGGTCGGCGAAACCATTGCCGCCGCACCGATGATCCGTGCATTGAAAGATCGTCATCCGTACTTGCCGATCACCGTCACCTGCATGACCCCGACCGGCTCCGAGCGGATCAAGGCGCTATTTGGCGATACGGTGCAGCATTGCTACTTGCCTTACGATCTGCCTTGGGCGGCTTCACGGTTCTTGCAACGACTGCAGCCGAAACTGGCTGTGGTGATGGAAACCGAGCTGTGGGCCAACCATATCCACCAGTGCGCGCGTCGCGGTATTCCTGTGGCGCTGGCCAATGCGCGGTTGTCCGAGCGCTCGGCACGCGGCTATGCGCGTCTCGCCCGGCTGACCGCGCCGATGCTGGCCGAGTTGAGTCTGATCGCCGTGCAGACCGAAGCCGAGGCGGAGCGTTTTCGTCAGCTCGGCGCGCACGATGCCTGCGTAGACGTAACCGGCTCGATCAAGTTCGACCTCAGCGTCGACCCGGCGCTGCCCGAGCAGGCCGCGCAGCTCCGCCAGCAATGGGGTGCCACGATGCGGCCGATCTGGATCGGCGCCAGCACTCACACGGGCGAAGACGAAATTCTGCTGGCGGCGCATCGGCAGTTGTTGATCACCTATCCTGACGCGCTGTTGATTCTGGTGCCGCGTCATCCAGAGCGTTTTGGCTCGGTGTACGAGCTATGCCGTAAACAGGATTTCGCCACCGTCCGACGCTCCCTCGGCGAGCCGCCCCAGGCCCAGACGCAAGTGCTGCTTGGCGACACCATGGGCGAGTTGCTGTTTCTCTTTGCGCTGGCCGATGTGGCCTTCGTTGGCGGCAGTCTGGTGCCTACCGGCGGGCACAATTTGCTTGAGCCCGCCGCGTTGGGAAAACCCGTACTGACCGGCCCGCATCTGTTTAATTTCCTCGATATCGCCGCGCAGCTGCGTGATGCCGACGCGTTGAAGGAAGTGGACAGCGCCCCCGCGCTGGCGGCGGCAATCGAGACGTTATGGACGAATCCGGCAAGTGTCGAACAGGCTCGGGCCGCTGGCAGCCGTGTGCTGAGAAATAATCAGGGCGCGCTGGAGCGGCTGCTGGCAGGGCTAGGACGGCTGCTTTAGCCAATAGGGCGGCTGAACCGCCTATAGCTGTGGTGGTGCTCGTCAGTCCACGCGTACCGGCTGGCCGAAGTTCTCAGACAGATCCGGCGGCAGGAAGTCGCTGTCCGGATCGTAGTCCGCCTTAAGATGGCGCTGCAGATCCTCCAGATCACCCGGGTTGAGTGTGCCGGCGGCCTGTTTCAGGCGCAGGCTGTCGAGGATGTAGTCATAGCGGGCGTTGTTGTAATCGCGCACGGCAGCGAACAGGCGGCGCTGAGCGTCGAGCACGTCGACGATATTGCGTGTACCTACCTGATAGCCGATGTCGGTCGCTTCCAAAGCACTCTGGCTGGAAATGATTGACTGTCGGCGCGCCTGCACCTGCTCTACATCGGTATTCACCGCGCGATGCAGGTTCCGGGTGGACTCGACCACCTGACGGCGCAGGCTCTCGCGCTGCTGCTCGGTCTGGGTCAATTGATGAAAGGCCTCGCGCCGCTGGGAACTGGTCAGCCCGCCGCTGTACAGCGGAATGTTCAGCTGCAAACCAATGCTGCGCTGTTCGACGTCACCGGTGTAGCCCGGAATATCCATGGAGCCGGTATTGGAGAAGCCCAGGCTGTCGTTGTCACCCCTGCTGTAGCGCGCCACGGCGTCGACTGTCGGTGCATGGCCGGCCCGGCGCTGGCGCAGGGTTTCTTCGGCCGCGTTTACCGCCTGGTTGATCGCCAGCAGATCCAGGTTCTGCTGAGTGGCGGTGTTGACCCAGGCGCTGGCGTCGTTCGGGGTGGGCGGCAGCACTGGTAGGCTGTGCTCGACACCTTCCAGTGCGAGGTATTCGCGGTTGGTCAGCGTGAACAGTGCCTGAAAGGCATCGTCGACCTGCCGTTGGGCAATCATCCTGTTGGCCCGCGCGGTATCGAAGCCGGCCTGGGCTTCGAGCACGTCGGTGCGATCGGAAAGGCCCACTTCGAAGCGTTCGTCGGCCTGGTCAAGCTGCCGCTTGAAAGCCGATTCCTCGGCCTTGGCGGCGGCGAGATTATCCTGTGCACGCAGTACCGCGAAATAGCCCTGAGCGGTCAGGCGGATCAGGTCCTGCTCGGCAATGGAATACTCCAGCGCTGCCTGCTCGCTGATGGCTTCGGCCGCTTGCAGCTGGAACCAACGCTCGGCGCGGAAGATCGGCTGGCTCAGGGTGGCCTGATAGACGGTGCCACTGCGCGACAGAGAGCGTGAGCCGATGTCGGTGTCGACATCGGTGCGGGTATTGCTCATCTCCGCGCCCGCGCTGAGATTCGGTAGCAAGCCGGCACGAGCCTGCGGTACGACTTCCTGAATCGCCTTGAACTGGGCGCGCGCCGCCGCGAGATCGGCATTGTTCTCCACGGCCTGGCGGTACACGCTCACCAGATCGGTGCGATTGGAGAGCGGAGGCGCGGTCTCGGCCCAAACCAGGCCCGACGAGGCGGCCATGGTCAGTGCCAGCGTGAGTCTACGCAGCATGTGCGTCTTTCCCTGAAGCGGAGTGATGGGCAAGGCTATGCGCGGTCTTGCGGCCGGTCAAGCGGCTTGGCGGCGCCCTCCGCCTGCCCGCTATGGGCGGTCTGGCAGGCTCGGTGAGATGTGGCAAATGTGACCCGGCGGTCGCGACATTCGCGGCTCGGCGTGGCTTTCCTCCGGACTCTTGTTTAGACTCGGTCGCGTTCTTGTCGGGGTGCCTTGAAGCGAAGGCTGAGATCGGAAAGTTCCGGATCCCGTTGAACCTGATCAGGTTAAGGCCTGCGTAGGGAACAAGATGTGCTCGCCAGTTCTCCAGCGAGTCTCTCGGCGCCAATCCCGGCGCACCCCGATGCCCTTTTCCCGCCGTGTTTTTCAGGTTCGCTCCGACAACTATCGAGGAGCCAGTCTGATGCGTGCAGAACAACAACATCTCAGTGAGTCCGCCCAGGTCGACCAGCAGTCGATCCAGCCTTTTCCCCGTTCGCAGAAAATCTACGTGCAGGGCTCGCGTCCGGACATTCGCGTGCCGATGCGCGAGATCAGTCTCGACGTGACACCTACTGCGTTCGGCGGCGAGATCAACGCCCCGGTCACCGTCTATGACACCTCCGGTCCTTACACCGATCCCAATGTGCAGATTGACGTGCGCAAGGGCCTGGCCGACGTGCGCAGCTCCTGGATCGAGGATCGCGGCGATACCGAAAAGCTGCCGGGGCTGAGCTCCGAATTTGGCCAGCGTCGCCTGGACGATGCCGAGCTGACTGCCATGCGCTTTGCTCACGTGCGCAACCCGCGCCGTGCCAAGCCGGGCAAGAACGTCAGCCAGATGCACTATGCGCGGCAGGGCATCATCACACCCGAGATGGAATTCATCGCCATCCGCGAGAATATGAAGCTGCAGGAGCACCGTGCCGCCGGCCTGCTGGATCAGCAGCACGCGGGTCAGAGCTTCGGCGCCAGCATTCCCAGGGAAATCACGCCTGAGTTCGTGCGTGACGAAGTGGCGCGCGGTCGCGCCATCATCCCCGCCAACATCAACCACACCGAGCTTGAGCCGATGATCATCGGCCGCAACTTCCTGGTGAAGATCAACGGCAACATTGGCAACTCGGCGCTGGGATCGAGCATCGAGGAAGAAGTCGCCAAGCTGACCTGGGGCATCCGCTGGGGCTCGGATACGGTGATGGACCTGTCCACTGGCAAGCATATCCACGAGACCCGCGAGTGGATCATCCGCAACTCGCCTGTGCCGATCGGCACGGTGCCGATCTACCAGGCGCTGGAGAAGGTCAATGGCGTCGCCGAGGACCTGACCTGGGAGCTGTTCCGCGACACCCTGATCGAACAGGCGGAGCAGGGCGTGGATTACTTCACCATCCACGCTGGCGTGCTGTTGCGCTATGTGCCGCTGACCGCCAAGCGCGTCACGGGCATCGTTTCGCGCGGCGGCTCGATCATGGCCAAGTGGTGCCTGGCGCATCACCAGGAAAACTTCCTCTACACCCACTTCGAAGACATCTGCGAAATCATGAAGGCCTACGACGTCAGCTTCTCGCTGGGCGACGGCCTGCGTCCGGGCTCCATCGCCGACGCCAACGACGCTGCACAATTCGGTGAGCTGGAAACCCTCGGCGAACTGACCAAGATCGCCTGGAAGCACGACGTGCAGTGCATGATCGAAGGTCCCGGCCACGTGCCCATGCACCTGATCAAGGAGAACATGGACAAGCAGCTCGAATGCTGCGACGAGGCGCCGTTCTATACCCTCGGCCCGCTGACCACTGACATCGCGCCAGGCTACGATCACATCACTAGCGGCATCGGCGCCGCCATGATCGGCTGGTTCGGCTGCGCCATGCTCTGCTACGTCACGCCCAAGGAGCACCTGGGCCTGCCGAACAAGGATGATGTCAAGACCGGCATCATCACCTACAAGATCGCCGCGCATGCCGCCGACCTCGCCAAGGGCCATCCTGGCGCGCAGATCCGCGACAATGCCCTGTCCAAGGCACGTTTCGAATTCCGCTGGGAAGATCAGTTCAACCTGGGCCTGGACCCGGACACTGCGCGTGCTTTCCATGACGAAACCCTGCCTAAGGATTCGGCCAAGGTCGCGCACTTCTGTTCCATGTGCGGGCCGAAGTTCTGCTCGATGAAGATCACCCAGGAGGTGCGCGAGTACGCTGCGGAGAACGGCCTGACCGACGAGCAGAAAGCCATCGAGGCAGGCTTTGCCGAACAGGCCGAGCGCTTCAAGGATGAGGGTTCGGTGATCTACAGGCAGGTTTAAAAGAAGTAGAAAAGCGCTGAAGGCTGGAGGCCGGACGAAAGCGCAGGGTGCGTTGTACGCCCCCTGCGAACCGCCCCCGATCTGCTGGTCGTAGGAGCGAGCTTGCTCGCGAACAGACTTGATCGTTCGGCGCAATCAAGCTTCGCGAGCAAGCTCGCTCCTACGATTTTGTGCCGGACAGCGGCATAGCTCCGAGATAGGGACACGACGCTCCAGCGTCACGGAGGGCGCTGGAGTGTCCGCGATAGGCAGTCCCACGCAGAGCGTGGGACTGATCAATCTGCATGTCGTAGGCGCGAGCTCGCTCGCGAACAGCTTGAAAGCTCCGCGCAGTAAGGCTTCGCGAGCAAGCTCGCTCCTGCACGGCAACGATTTTTTCGCTTGCCTGGCTGGGTGAATTTACCCGCCAGGTCATCAACGATCCTTTGAGAATTCCATCCGTGAACACGCCTGGCCGTTATTCCCCCCATCAAAGCGTTGCCCCTGAACACCGTGTGTTCGGCGGTCGTGACATGTTTTCCCTGTGGTTCTCCCTAGGCGTCGGCCTGATGGTGCTGCAGCTGGGTGCTTTGCTGGCGCCGGGGCTGGGTATGAGTGGCGCGCTGCTGGCAATCGCCTGCGGAAGCGCGGTCGGCGTGTTGCTGCTAGGGGCGGTCGCGGTGATTGGCACCGATACCGGCCTGTCATCGATGGCTGCCCTGAAGCTCACGCTGGGCAGTCGCGGTGCGGTGCTACCGGCGTCGTTGAACCTCGTTCAGCTGGTCGGCTGGGGTGCGTTCGAAATTATCGTCATGCGTGATGCAGCCAGCGTGCTGGCGACTCGCGCATTCGGCGAAGGCAGCCTGCTGAACAGTCCAGCATTGTGGACTTTGTTCTTCGGCGGCCTCGCCACGCTGTTGGCCGTCACCGGCCCTCTGACCTTCGTGCGTCGGATATTGCGCAAATGGGGCATCTGGCTGCTGCTCGGCGCCTGTGTCTGGCTGACTTGGAACCTATTCGACAAGGCCGATTTGGCCGCGCTCTGGGCGCGTAAGGGCGACGGTTCGCTGCCCTTTGCCTTGGGATTCGATATTGCCATTGCCATGCCGCTCTCCTGGTTGCCGCTCATTGCCGATTACTCGCGCTTCGGCCGCGCGGCTGTGCGTGTTTTCCGCGGCACGGCGCTGGGGTTCTTTGCCGGCAACTTCTGGCTGATGAGTCTCGGTGTTGCTTACACCCTGGCGTTTGCCAACAGCGGTGAAGTCAACGCATTGTTGCTGGCGTTGGCCGGCGCAGGACTGGGTATTCCGCTATTGCTGATACTGCTCGACGAGTCTGAAAACGCCTTTGCCGACATCCATTCGGCTGCGGTTTCGGTCGGCGTCCTGTTGCCGCTCAAGGTCGAACACCTGGCGCTGGCGATCGGTGCGGTCTGCACGCTTATCGCCTGGTTCGCGCCGCTCGCTGAGTATCAGAATTTCCTGTTGTTGATCGGCTCGGTATTCGCGCCGTTGTTCGGCGTAGTGCTGGTCGATCATTTCATTCTTCGGCGTCGAGGCCGCTTGGCCGCTCCGGCTGCCGGTCTGCGCTGGGAAACCCTGTTGGCCTGGGGCTGCGGAGCGGCTACTTACCACGTGCTCGCCAGTGCCTGGCCGGAAATCGGTGCCAGCCTGCCGGCGCTATTTCTCTCCGGCGGGCTGCTGCTTGTGCTGAGCCGACTCGGTCGCGCTACGGCAGGTATTGCGGTTTCAGAATCGCGCTGAGTTCGGAGTAGGAAATTTCCAGTTCTGGATGGCCGCTCGAATAGGGCGCGATACTGTAGACGTCATATTTGAGCAGCACTTTGTCGCTTAGCAGGGCGACATTCGCGGTTCGCTGGAACGGCCATTGGCGAGAAAACTCGACATCGTGCTCGTTCGCCAGCAGCCACTGCTGATGCGCTTTCGCGGCGGCGCGCCAGAAAGCGCCTTCTTTGCCGGGAAGCAGAACGTCTGCCAATTCCAGTTCGCGGTCCTGCTCCCGATCATAGTTGATGAATCCGCGACCGGGCATGCCATGGGCGCCCCCGGTATACAGATAGCTCGACAGCTCGACCACAAGCAGCGAGCCATGCTGTTCTCGCAGCTTGGCCTGCAGATAGCTGCTCCAGCTGCGCTCCGCGCTAAGCAAGAAGTCATCCTGGTACAGCTCCAGGGTCGCTGGAATCTGCGCGTCCGGGCTGTTGATCGTCATCCTGCGCAACCGCTGATCGATCAGCGCGTTCAATGCCGGCTCGTCGGCGAACAACAGGGTGTCGATGTTGACCAGTGGGCAGCGATCGTCCTGCTCGGGGCAACCGGCGGGGCGCTGCTCGCTGACGATCTGCCGAACCTCGACGGGTGGCTCGCTCCGAAAATGCTGACAGGCGCTGAGTAGCAGGCTAAGAACGGTCAATACGAAGACGTGGCGAAAAGGCTTCAATGGGTTCATGGCTCTTGTGTTGGCTGCAGTGCGGTTTCGAGTACCGGCGGGTTGTGAAGTTCGTAACTGGGCATTTGGTAATTTTTCCGCGTGCGAGCGGTCTGCAAAGGGCTGCGCCTGAATAAACGGCGCGCTAGGATGACAACAGAGAGACCGCTCACGCCGTGACGGTTGTAGTCTTCTGGCGCCAGGCTGGCGCTGGACAATCCGATATGTGAGTGATTCATGACTGATATTTTCAAATCCGGCCCGGATGATGTCGAGATCGTAGAGCGAGAGCAATGCTTCAGCGGTTTCTATCGTCTGGACCGCCTCCAGTTGCGTCATCGCCTGTTCAATGGCGACATGGGGCGGCAACTGGAGCGTGAGCTGTTCGTTCGTCACGATGCGGTCTGCGTGCTGCCGTACGATCCTCGTCGCGACGAGGTCGTGCTGATCGAGCAGTTCCGGGTCGGAGCGGTGGGCAAGGTCGATAACCCTTGGTTGATCGAGCTGGTCGCGGGACTGATCGACAAGGACGAGCAGCCTGAAGAGGTGGCGCGTCGCGAAGCGATGGAAGAGGCGGGGTTGGAAGTGGCTGATTTGTGGCCGGTGACCACCTACTTCCCGTCGCCTGGTGGCAGCACTGAGCGAGTGCACCTTTATTTGGGGCGTTGTGACAGTTCCAATGCCGGTGGGGTGTTCGGCCTGGATGAGGAAGGTGAGGATATCCGTGTGCATGTTTGGTCGTTGCAGCGTGCATTGCAGGCCGTACGCGATGGCGGTATCGACAACGCCGCGAGCATCATTGCATTGCAGTGGCTGGCCCTGAATCGCGATGAAGTCAGGGAGGCGTGGGCATGAGACGAACACCTGAACGCTACCGTGTCGACCTGTTGGAATTGCAATCGGCCTGCGAGGCGAACTACCTGCGGCTGATGCGGCTGCTGCCCGATATGCGCATCCAGCCTGACGTTCGCCGTATCGCCATGAGCCAGGGCGACCGGCTATTGGGCGTACTGGCATTGAAGGTAGTGGAAAGCTGCCCCTATACCACGACCGTGCAGATCAGCCAGCAGGATTGCCTGCCCTGGCTGCCGGTGCCACAGATGGAGGTGCGGGTCTACCACGATGCGCGCATGGCTGAAGTCATTCGCGCCGAGAATGCTCGACGGTTCCGGGGCATCTACAGCTATCCCAACGCGCAGATGCACCAGCCCGACGAGAAAAATCAGCTCAACCTATTCCTCGGCGAATGGCTTGGCCACTGCCTGGCTTGCGGTCATGAGCTCGAGCCCGTGCTTTAAAAGCAGCCATAAGCTTCAAGGAAAAGCAGGAAAGCTTGACAGCCCTTCGGCGCCAGCCCGGACTGATTCGCTTGCAGCTTGCAGCTTGCAGCTTGCAGCTTGCAGCTGATCTGTGATGCATGCCCGCATCGCGCGGTTTACCCCCGCAACCGCCAGCCACCATAATTCTGTTGCGATTTCGCCAAAGGAGACGGGTCTTGGCTGCGCCCCTCATTGAAAAAGACTCGGTGCTGCTGGTGCAGCTGACCGACAGTCATCTGTTCGCCGAGGCGGGCGGCAAACTGCTAGGCATGGATACGGGCGAAAGTCTGCAGCGCGTGGTCGATCGGGTGCTTGCCGAGCAGCCTTGCGTTGACCTGATTCTGGCCACTGGCGATCTATCCCAGGATGGCTCGCTTGCGTCCTACCAGCGTTTTCGTCAGCTGTCCGAGCGTATCGATGCACCGGCACGCTGGTGTCCGGGCAATCATGACGAGCTGCCGGCCATGCGGGAGGCCGCTCGCGGCAGCGAAATGATGGAGCCAGTGCTGGATATCGGTGCGTGGCGGGTCATCATGCTCGATACGCTGGTACCGGGTTCGGTGTTCGGCATGCTTCACGATGATCAGCTGGAATTGCTCGAACGGACCCTGCGGGACGCACCGAAGCGTCATCATCTGGTCTGTCTGCATCATCACCCGGTCACCATCGGTAGCCGCTGGATGGACAGTATCGGGCTGCGCAACCGCGACGCGCTGTTCGCAGTGCTCGACCGCTTCCCTTGTGTTCAGGCCGTGCTTTGGGGGCACATTCACCAGGAATTCGACGACCAGCGCGGCGACATCAGGCTCCTGGCAACGCCGTCGACGGGCGTGCAGTTCGCTCCGGGCAGCGAGGAATTCCAGGTCGATACGCTGGCGCCGGGCTATCGCTGGTTGCGTCTCTATGACGACGGACGTCTGGAAACAGGCGTCTCTCGAGTGGTCGGCATGACCTTCAAGGTAGATCACAGCATCAAAGGTTATTGAATCAGCTACAAGCTGCAAGCCAAAGCTACAAGCAGGGACGAATAGAAAGCTTCGGCACCAGCCCACACACTGATTCGCTTGCAGCTTGCAGCTTGCAGCTTGCAGCTTGCAGCTTGCAGCTTGCAGCTTGCAGCTTGCGCGCCTCGCCTAGTAGCCTTTCCGTCTTTTGCCAGCTCAGCGAACCAGTATGATCCGCACGCAACCCGCCATCCTCTATATGCACGGCCTCAACAGCTCCCCGCTGTCGCAAAAGGCCAGCCAATTATCCGTTGCGCTGCAGCGCATTGGTATGAGTGCTTGGCTGCGAGTGCCGGCGTTGCATCATCATCCGCGCCAGGCCATTGCCCAGCTCGAATCGGCAATCGCCGAGCTGGGACGTCCCGTGCTGGTCGGCAGCTCCCTCGGCGGATACTATGCAACGCACCTCGCCGAGCGCCACGGGCTCAAGGCGCTGCTGATCAATCCGGCCGTGACGCCGCACCGTCGCTTCGATGGTTACCTCGGGCCGCAGACCAACCTCTACACGGGCGAAGTCTGGGATCTGACCGAAGATCATGTCGTTGCCCTGACCGAGCTGGAAGTGGCGCCGCCGCGGGATGCCGATCGCTATCAGGTCTGGCTGCAGACGGGCGATGAAACGCTGGATTACCGCCACGCGGCGGATTTCTACAAGGGATGCGCGTTACGCATCCAGGCCGGCGGCGATCACGGTTTCCAGGGGTTCGCTGAGCGAATCCCCGCGTTGCTGGCCTTCGCCGGCTTCGATCCGGGCATCTTTGCAGAGCTCGATTTCTCCGAATCATAAGGACATCAAGAGACGCACATGTCTTATACCGCCGAAGCCATTGAAGTCCTCTCCGGCCTGGATCCGGTGCGCAAGCGTCCGGGCATGTACACCGACACCTCGCGGCCCAATCACCTAGCTCAGGAAGTCATCGACAACAGCGTCGACGAAGCGCTGGCGGGCCACGCCAGCTCCGTGCAGGTGATCCTGCACCAAGACAATTCTCTTCAAGTGATAGACGACGGTCGCGGCATGCCGGTGGATATCCATCCCGAAGAGGGTGTCTCGGGCGTCGAGCTGATCCTGACCAAGCTGCATGCCGGCGGCAAATTTTCGAACAAGAACTACCAGTTCTCCGGCGGCCTGCATGGGGTGGGTATTTCCGTGGTCAACGCGTTGTCGACGCGGGTAGAAGTAACGGTCAAGCGCGACGGCAATGAATACCGTATGGCCTTCGCCGACGGTTTCAAAGCCAGCGAACTGGATGTCATCGGTACGGTTGGTAAGCGCAACACCGGCACCAGCGTGCATTTTTGGGCGGACCCGAAATATTTTGATTCTGCGAAGTTTTCGATCAGCCGGCTCAAGCACGTGCTCAAAGCGAAAGCGGTGCTTTGTCCTGGGCTGAATGTCAGCTTCGAGGATAAGAACACCGGGGAGAAAGTTGTATGGCATTACGAGGATGGGCTGCGCTCGTATCTGACCGATGCGGTTAGCGAGTTCGCCCGTCTGCCTGATGAGCCTTTTTGCGGCAGTCTGGCCGGTAACAAGGAAGCGGTCGATTGGGCGCTGTTGTGGTTGCCGGAAGGTGGCGACAGCGTCCAGGAAAGCTACGTCAACCTGATCCCGACGGCGCAGGGCGGCACTCACGTCAATGGTCTGCGCCAAGGGCTGCTGGACGCCATGCGCGAGTTCTGCGAGTTCCGCAATCTGCTGCCGCGCGGCGTCAAACTGGCGCCGGAAGACGTCTGGGAGCGGATTGCCTTCGTCCTCTCGACGAAAATGCAGGAACCGCAGTTTTCCGGTCAGACCAAGGAGCGCCTGTCTTCCCGCGAAGCGGCGGCATTCGTTTCCGGCGTGGTCAAGGATGCCTTCAGTCTGTGGCTCAACGCTCATCCCGAACTGGGCCTGCAGCTGGCCGAACTGGCCATCAGCAACGCCGGTCGCCGACTCAAGGCCAGCAAAAAGGTCGAACGCAAGCGCATTACTCAGGGGCCGGCGCTGCCTGGCAAATTGGCCGACTGCGCTGGGCAGGACCCGGCGCGCTCCGAGCTGTTTCTGGTCGAGGGTGATTCGGCTGGCGGCTCCGCCAAGCAGGCGCGAGACAAGGAGTTTCAGGCGATCCTGCCGTTGCGCGGCAAGATCCTCAATACCTGGGAGGTGGACGGCGGCGAGGTGCTGGCTAGCCAGGAAGTGCACCACATTGCTGTGGCCATCGGACTGGATCCGGGTTCGTCCGACTTGTCGCAACTGCGTTACGGCAAGATCTGCATCCTGGCCGACGCCGACTCGGACGGCCTGCACATCGCCACGTTGCTCTGCGCGCTGTTCGTTCAGCATTTCCGCCCATTGGTAGAGGCCGGCCACGTTTATGTCGCCATGCCGCCGCTTTACCGCATCGATCTGGGCAAGGATATTTTCTATGCCCTGGACGAGGCCGAGCGCGATGGCATCCTCGACCGTCTGACGGCAGAGAAGCGCCGCGGCAAGCCACAGGTCACCCGCTTCAAGGGCCTCGGCGAAATGAATCCACCGCAGCTGCGCGAAACCACCATGGACCCGAACACGCGCCGGCTGGTGCAGCTGACGCTCGATGATTTCAACGGTACCCGTGAAATGATGGACATGCTGTTGGCCAAGAAGCGCGCGGGCGATCGCAAGAGCTGGCTCGAATCTAAGGGCAACCTCGCCGAGGTGCTGATTTGAACAAGCGCTGGATCGCTCTGTTGTTTGCGCTGACGACGCCAGCCTGGGCCGTCGCCGCCGCTCCCGAACTGTCGCTGATCAGCGAGCACCCTGTCGAAGGGATCGCTCAAGGCAACTTGTCCGGGCTGGCCTGGTGCGGCGATGGGCTGTGGGCGGTATCGGACCGTGAGGACGACGTCCTGTATCGCCTCGATGCCAGCGATACCGTCTGGCGGGCGGAAGCCGAGCGCTTTGAGTTGCCGCCCGTGCCGAATACCGGTTTGTCATGGGGGGTGCGCATGCGTGCCGCCGTTACCGGCCTGTTGCGCGGTGGCGAAATGGATTTTGAGGGCCTGAGTTGCGACCGTCTGGGCAACCGCTATCTGGTTAGCGAAGCGCACGCCGCTGTGCTGCGTGTCAGTCCGGCAGGCACGGCCGAGTGGCTTAACCTGCCCGCCGGTGTCGTTCGTCAGGCGCGCGCGAGTGGAATGCTGCTCCAATTCAACGCCATGTTCGAGGGTGTCGCTGTCGATCCGGATGCCAATCGCCTGTGGCTGGCGGCCGAGCACAGTCGCCGTGGCCTGCTGGTGATGCATCGCAAGCAGAGCGTCTGGGAGTGTACCGGCGGCTGCGTATTGCTGGCCGAAGGAGGGCGCGAGTCACCGCCAGCGGCGAAGAACGAAACCGATCAGCCACGAAGATTCTCCGGCCTCGCGTTCCACGCGGACAAGTTGTTCACCCTGGAACCTGTCCCCCACCAGATCTGTCGGCGTAAGCCGGCAACCGGCCATAGCGAGGCGTGTTGGTCCTATGCCGCTACGGCGTTGGCAGACTCCCGTCGCTACAACACACCGTTCGGCAATGCCGAGGCCCTGTCGATAGATGCCGAAGGCGCCTGGATCGGTGTCGACAATAATCAGCTCACGCGCGCCGATGGAGAAAAGCGTCCCATCGTCTGGCGCTTCGCCGCGCCCAAAGGCGGCTGGGGTGTCAAGCAGTGACACAGCCTGCCGGTCGTCGCGCCGGCCGCGTCATGCTGGTCCTGGCGTGGGGTGCGGCTCTGTTGCTGGCCACTCGTTTTTTTGCCGACTGGGAACAAAGTCGCTTCAACCCCAACCGCGAGCCTGTTTCCGTCGTGCAGGGCGGCCAGATCGAGGTTCACTTGGAGAGCAATATCCAGGGCCACTTCGTCGCTGATGGGCTGATCAATGGCGAGCCGGTTACCTTCCTGCTGGATACCGGCGCCACCGACGTTGCCATACCGGCAGAACTGGCCGAAGCGTTGGATCTCGCGCGCGGCGCGCCGGTGCGGTTGCAGACAGCCAACGGTCAAACCACTGGCTATCGCACGGTGCTCGACAGCCTTGCACTTGGCGATATCGTTCTGAAGGACGTGCGTGCGCTCATCGCGCCAGGCTTCGGCGGCGAGCAGGTGCTGCTCGGCATGAGCGCCTTGAAACAACTCGAATTCACCCAGCGCGCCGGCACTCTGGTGCTGCGCCAACACGCCACGGATCGACCATGAGCCCACTCATACAGGCGATAGTACCGGTACTGGCCTCGCTGGACCTAGATGAAAGCCGGGCCTTCTACAGCTCCTTCCTGGGCTTTCGCACGCTGCTGCAAGCCGCTGATTACCTGATTCTGGAACGCGACGGGTCCGAACTGCACTTCTGGCTCTGCGCCGAGCGGCACCTGGCGGAAAATACCTCCTGCTACGTGCGTACCGGCGATTGCCAGGCGTTGTATGAAGAGTTCAGCCAGCGCGGCCTGGCCTTGAAGGCCCCGGTGCTGCGGCCCTGGGGCATGAAAGAACTGTACGTTATCGACATCCACGGCAACCTGCTCAAGTTCGGCGAGACAGCCGTGAGTCATCCAACTTTTTCTGAAGAAAACTGCTGATGAGCGAAACTATCGACCTGAGCCTGGATGGCGTGGAGCGGCGCTCCCTCGCCGATTTTACCGAGCAGGCCTACCTCAACTACTCCATGTACGTGATCATGGATCGCGCGCTGCCGCATATCGGCGATGGCTTGAAGCCGGTGCAGCGGCGCATCGTCTATGCCATGAGCGAGCTGGGACTGAACGCCGATTCGAAACACAAGAAGTCGGCGCGTACCGTCGGCGACGTACTCGGTAAGTTCCACCCCCATGGGGATTCGGCCTGCTACGAAGCCATGGTGCTGATGGCGCAGCCGTTCAGCTATCGCTACACGCTGGTCGATGGCCAGGGCAACTGGGGTGCGCCCGACGATCCGAAGTCGTTCGCCGCCATGCGCTACACCGAGGCACGCTTGTCGCGCTATTCCGAGGTGCTGTTGTCCGAGCTTGGGCAGGGCACCGTCGACTGGGTGCCGAACTTCGACGGCACACTCGACGAGCCGGCGACCCTGCCGGCGCGCCTGCCCAACCTGCTGCTCAATGGCACGACGGGCATCGCAGTGGGCATGGCCACCGACGTGCCGCCGCACAATCTGCGCGAAGTCGCCGCGGCCTGTGTGCGCTTGCTCGACGAGCCCGGCGCGACTGTCGAGCAGCTCTGCGAACACGTTCAGGGACCGGATTATCCGACCGAGGCGGAAATCGTCACGCCGCGTGCGGACCTGTTGAAGATCTACGAAACCGGGCGCGGTTCGGTGCGCATGCGCGCCGTGTACCGGGTCGAGGATGGCGATATCGTCGTCACCTCGTTGCCGCATCAGGTCTCCGGCGCCAAGGTGCTGGAACAGATCGCCACCCAGATGCAGGCCAAGAAGCTGCCCATGGTCGCCGATCTGCGTGACGAATCGGATCACGAGAACCCGTGCCGGATCGTCATCATCCCGCGCTCCAACCGGGTCGATGCCGATGAACTGATGCAGCACCTGTTCGCTACTACCGAGCTGGAGTCCAGCTACCGGGTCAACACCAATGTCATCGGTCTTGATGGCCGGCCACAGGTGAAAAACCTCAAGACGCTGCTGTCAGAGTGGCTGACTTACCGCATCGGCACCGTTCGCCGCCGTCTGCAGTTCCGGCTGGACAAGGTCGAAAAACGCCTGCACCTGTTGGAAGGCTTGCTGGTTGCTTTCCTCAACCTCGACGAGGTGATTCACATCATCCGCACCGAGGATCAGCCCAAGCCGGTGCTGATGGCGCGTTTCGAACTGTCCGACCTACAAGCCGACTACATCCTCGACACTCGCCTGCGGCAGTTGGCGCGGTTGGAAGAGATGAAGATCCGCGGCGAGCAGGACGAACTGGCCAAGGAGCGCGACAAGCTGATGGCGCTGCTCGGCAGTGAGACCAAGCTGAAAAAGCTGGTTCGCAAGGAGCTTTTGGAAGACGCCGAAACCTACGGCGACGACCGCCGTTCGCCAATCGTGGCGCGGGCCGAGGCCAAGGCGTTGTCGGAAAACGAACTGCTGCCGTCCGAGCCGATCACCGTGGTGATTTCCGAGAAGGGCTGGGCGCGTTGCGCCAAGGGCCACGATATCGATGCGACAGGGCTGTCCTACAAAGCCGGCGATGGTTTCAGGGCGTCCTCCGTTGGTCGCTCCAATCAATATGCTGTGTTCATCGACTCCACCGGCCGTAGCTATTCGCTGGCAGCGCACTCGCTGCCGTCTGCGCGCGGTCAGGGCGAGCCACTCACCGGGCGGCTGACGCCGCCGCCGGGCGCCAGTTTCGAATGCGTGCTGTTGCCCGATGACGAGGCGTTGTACGTGATCGCGTCGGATGCCGGTTACGGCTTCGTGGTCAAGGGCGAGGATCTGCAGGCCAAGAACAAGGCGGGCAAAGCGCTGCTGTCCTTACCGGCAGGCGCACGCGTAGTCGCGCCGCGCCCGCTGAAGAGCAGGGATCAGGATTGGCTGGCGGCCGTCACCACCGAAGGACGGCTGCTGGTGTTTCCGGTCCGCGACCTTCCGCAATTGGGCAAGGGCAAAGGCAACAAGATCATCAGCATCCCTGGCGATCGTGTTGCAAGTCGTGACGAGTACCTGACCGACCTTGCCGTGCTGCCCGAGGGGGCGACCCTGATATTGCTGGCCGGCAAGCGCACTCTGTCGCTCAGGGCTGATGACATCGAGCATTACAAGGGCGAACGCGGGCGGCGTGGAAACAAGCTGCCGCGCGGCTTCCAGCGTGTTGACTCGCTGCTGGTCGAGGTGTGACGGGGTCAGCAGCGCTAGAGGCTGGCTTCCGCTGGCTGTTTAACGGAAGATAGCGGCCTCCAAAATTCATCCTTCTCGATGCACTGCAATCGTCGGTCGCATCGAGAGCCGAAAAGACAATCGGCACTGTGGGCCAACCATTGACGGCAGATGTGTGCTGGCGGGCGGGCCCGGTGCAAAGAAAGAGACGAACGTGCGGCGTTTCATAACTGTATTGCTGCTGGCCGGCGCCAGCCTCACTGGCTGCGTCACTCAACCTGTACCCATGTACCGCCTGGATAACGGAGTCGTCGAACTGCCGACAAAGGACGATGGCGCTGCGGTGATGCTAGGTCCGGTTGTGTTGGCAGATTACCTGCAGCGCGATGTGCTGTTGCAGCGTTTGCCCGACGGCAGTCTGGCCACCGAAGGGCAGCAGGCGCGTTGGGCCGGTAGCCTGCAGGACGATATCGATCAGCTGCTGTTGCGCCAGCTGGCCTCGCAGCTGAAAACCCAGCGTTTGGAGCTGAGCCCGGGTAGCAAGGGCTTCGCGCCGGATGTGCAGGTTGGAGTGGAAATCACGCGGCTGGATTCCGGCCCAGAGCATCCTGCCGTGCTGGAGGCTCAGTGGCGTCTACTGGACAAGCAGGGCAGGCGGCAATCCAGTCGTCTGGTGCGGCTACAGGAAGAGCACCAGGGCAGCACGATCGACCAGGTGCGCGCCCAAAGCCTCCTCTTGCAGCGGCTGAGCGAAATGATGGCGAGCGCTATCGAGCCGGTAGTTGTCGCCCAAACGCGTGTGAGGCGTCAAATCAAAGCGCCGAGCAAGGCCGAGCCCGCGCCACCGACAATCCCTGCGGCCGAGCCGATCAGGACCGATTTGGAAGTATTTCGCTTCTAGTTATTCAAGTCAGTCGTGTAGACCAAAGGCCGAGCTTGCTCGGCCTTGATGAATCGATGGCCGAATGAATTCGGCCCTACGGGATCGGTCGTTGTGAGGTTGTCCGTCGGACGATCTGCAACTGTTCGTAGGGCCGAACTTGTTCGGCCTTGAAGGGCCGCGCCCGTCCTACCAGTACCCGTGATTTCAGCTACCGCGATTGCGCAACTCGTGCATGCGCGCGAGCTGACGCTCGAGCAGGGAGGGATAGGGTTCGAGCAGGCGCTCGACGCAGCAGGCGCCCTCTGGGCTGGCGATCGGGCGGATGCGTGCGCGTTGCCGGATCAGGTTGTCTTCACCGATACCGCGCTCGACCAGCAGCAGGTTACGGCTGTGCTGCGACATGGCCAGCGCTGCTTGTGCCGGCTCGCTGAGCAGCAAGTCGCCCTGGCTGAGGTCGTAGAGCCCTTCGCCTTGGGTCAGGCCCAGTTGCAATTGCAGTGTGATGCCGCTGTCGGCGACTTCGATCTGCAAGGCATGCCCAAGCGCGCGCATCAGCTCGCCGCAGCACAGCGCGTGGGTCAGGTAGTTCTGTTCGTCGTCCTGACTATGGAACAACATCAGGCTGCTGCCATCGTTGAGCGTGTGCAGCTCGGCCTGGTAAAGGGTCGCGGCCTGTTGCAGGCAGTCCCGGTAGCGTTGCAGTAACTCGGTAAGCCGTGCGCGCGGCAGGCGGCGAAGTTGCTCCTGAGCGCCGAGCTGAATCGCCAGCACGCCGCTTTTGGCCGCTGCGACTGGCGCTGCGGGTAATGCTGTTGCAGGTGCGCGAGTCGGCGTAGATGCCGCTTCTGGCTTGGTTTCTTTCAGCGGCGGGTCGTCATGGAGGGGGTCGAAGTCATCGGATTCGATAGGCGCGTCTGGCCGGTAGTCGTCGGCGCGCGGGTAGTCATGTTCATTTTCGAGACGATCATCCTCGAGATGCTCGTGGTCGGCATCAACGATCATCACCGGCAGGTCGATATGCGCCGAGTAGATATCCTGCATGCTGTCGTCCAGCTCGATCTCCGGCTCGGGCTCTTCCGGCACCAGGCGGGCCTGCAGTTGCCGCGCGAGATCACCGATCTCATCCTGCCGGCCCGCACCGGGAACGGGATCGTCCGGATCGCGCAGCCATAGGCGCAGCTGCATCAGAGGCAGCGAGAGTTGCCGGCCCAGGCGCATGCTGAGCATCAGGGTCAGCGCCAGCAGGATCATGCTGAGCAGGCCCATGCTCTGCAGGCTGATGGTCATCGGTTGCTGAAGCTGGCGCATGTCGAGGCTGATGCGCAGATGCCCGGCGATCACTTCCTGGAAGCTGATGGGGGTGGAATAGAGGCCTTCCTCATCGCCCAACAGGTTTCGCGGCGGGCGTGTGCCAGACTCCGCCAATATGCGGTTGTCGACGCTGTAAACCGCCGCGTGCGCCACCAGGGGGTTTTTCACCAAGTTACTCAGCAGCACGTTGAGGCTGAGGATGTCATTGGCCACCAGCAGATCGGTCGCCGAGGCGGCTGTCTGGGTGATCAGGCTCTGACCCAGCGCATCGGTATGCTGCTCCATGGCGTGCTTGAACTGCATGCCCATGACCCAGGCATAGATGATCAGCGCCAGGGTGAGCAGCAGCAGCGTGTGGCTGACCACTCGCAGCACCAGCGGAACACGCCGCTGGCGCAAAGCGCGGTAGATCAGCAAAAAGAAATTGTCGGGTTTGACTGATGCGGGCCGGTTCACAGAGCGCGGCTCTACTCTTGAGGAAAGTGCCGCGCAGTATACGGAAAGCGCACTGGCGGCTGAAGGTCCCTCGGCCAAAGCAGACGAATTGCAGGATGCCGGCGTCGACTCGTAGGAGATGGCAGTCCAGCGCGGCGCGCTGCGGTGGGCCGGCTGTTGTAGAATGCCGGCCTTCTTTGCCATAGGAGTTGAGCCTTGCGCGAAATCGTCCTGATCAACATCACCGGGGAAGACCGCCCCGGGCTGACCGCGGCCATTACCGGCGTGCTCGCCCAGGGGGGCGTGAATATCCTCGATATCGGTCAGGCCGTGATTCACGACACCCTGTCGTTCGGCATCCTGGTCGAGATCCCGGATACCGAGGGCGCTTCCTCGGTGCTCAAGGACGTGCTGTTCATGGGCTACAAGCATGATCAGCAGGTGCGCTTCACCCCGGTTGCTGAGGAGGACTACCAGCAATGGGTCGCCGGCCAGGGCAAGTCGCGGCACATCGTCACGCTGCTGACCCGCAAGGTCACCGCTGAACAATTGCAGCGAGTCAGCTCAATCACCGCCAAGTATGGCCTCAACATCGATCACATCGACCGTCTCTCCGGTCGCCAGCCATTGGATATGCCAGAGGAGCTTGGTAAGGGTTGCATCGAGTTCTCGGTGCGCGGTGAGCCCGCCGATACGGCAGCCCTGCGTGCGGAGTTTCTTAGCGTGGCGCAGGAGCTGAACGTCGATATCGCCTTTCAGCGCGACTCGGTGTTCCGACGCAATCGCCGGCTGGCGGTGTTCGACATGGATTCGACGCTGATCGAGGCGGAAGTGATCGACGAACTGGCCAAGGTAGCCGGCGTCGGCGATCAAGTGGCGGAGATTACCGAGCGTGCGATGCGCGGCGAACTGGACTTCCGCGCCAGCTTCACGGAGCGCCTGGCGCTACTCGAGGGTCTGGAAGAGCGCGCGCTGGCTGAGGTCGGTGCTAGCTTGCGGCTTACCGAGGGCGCCGAACTGCTGTTTGCCGAGCTGAAGCGGCTGGGCTACAAGACCGCGATCCTGTCCGGTGGCTTCACCTATTTTGCGCGCCAGCTGCAAGCTAAGCTTGGCATCGACTACGTGTACGCCAACGAACTCGAGATCGTCGATGGCAAACTTACTGGCATCGCCCAGGAGCCCATCGTCGATGCTCAGCGCAAGGCCGATCTGCTTCGTGAACTGGCCGAGCGGGAAGGCTTGCGCCTGGAACAGACCATCGCCGTGGGCGACGGCGCCAACGATCTACCCATGCTCGGATTAGCCGGGCTGGGTGTGGCGTTCCGGGCAAAACCCTTGGTCAAGCAGTCGGCCAAGCAGGCGATTTCTACCCTGGGGCTGGACGGGATTCTTTACCTGCTGGGGTTCAGGGATCGGGAAGGGACGGAGTAAAGGCAGCTGGAAGCCAGAAGCCAGGATAGGTAGTTGGGCGGCTTGACTGATTACTGACAGGCCGCAAGCTGACCAGCTTCCAGCTATTCGTCGTCCGAAGAGAAATCGTAGTCCATCGACTGGCTCGGGCCTTGCAAATACTGCCCTTGAATGTAGCCGACACCGGCTTGCCACAGCGTGGCCAACACGGTGGCGCTGTCGACGAAGGGGACAACGGTCTGTTTTTTCTGTTCGTGAAGGTCGGCCAGCAGCTGCTTGAGTGCTTCCTGGTTTTCCTGGCGGCTCAGGTCCTGCGTGTAGGAGCCGTCGATCTTCACGAACTCGACATCGAGGTGCTTGAGCGTGTTGAACGGATTCAGCACGCAGCCGAACTGATTCAGGGCGATGCGACAGCCCAGTCCGGTCAGCCCCTGGTTGAGCGCCTTTGCCTGCTTCAGATAGGCGACAGCGTCGTTTTCATCGAGCTGGAACACCAGCGAATCAGGTGGTAGACGCGACGCCTTGAGCGCAACCCCGAGCCAGCTGAGTAATGACGGATCCTGCAAGCTGGCGCTCGACAGGTGGACGAACAGTCGTGTGCTGTGGCCTTTGCTGCGGTGCTCGGCGAGCAGCTTGATCGAGTTGAGCAGTACCCAGCGGTCGATCCGAGTAGCCAGTCCTGCCTCTTTCGCGGCGCCGAGGAAGTCCGCCGGCGGTACTTCCACACCTTGCGGGTCGAGCAGGCGCAGCAGGACTTCGTAATGCTCGTGGCTGTCACCACGCAGGCTGATGATCGGTTGAAATAACAGACGGAAGCTGTTCTTTTCGAGCGCCTGCTGCAGCATCGCCAGGACGTTGCCGCGGCTGGCGGCGGCGGCCAGCTCGTCGGCCGGATTGTAGATGCTCAGCGCATTGCCATCGGTGAGTTCTTCGGCACAGCGGTGGGCACGGTCGATCACGTCGCGAGCCTTGGCTGTCTGTTCATCGAGCGCGGCGGCACCGATGCTGAGGCTGGTCTGCACGGTGCGACCGCCGATTTCGAAGAGATGGCCCTCGACCTTGCGCAGCAATTTAGTCAGCGGTTGCTCGAGTTGCTGCGGCGTAGTCTCGGGTGCCAGCACCGCAAACGCATCGTCACCGAAGCGAGCCAGCTCGGCCGTCTCTTTGAATTGCTCACGCAACAGCTGGGCCAACTCGGCCAGTAGACGGTCCGAGTCGCCCAGGCCGATCTCGGCTTGCAGACTGGCGAAGCGGTCGACGCGGATGTAGGCGAGGCTCGAACGCTGGCCGGCATTTACCGCGCGCTCGATAGCGGCATCCAGCGATCCGAGGAAATGGTTGCGGTTGTACAGTCCCGTCACCAGATCCTGGCTGCTGATCTCGCGCAGTTTTTCCAGCTCGGCATTGTCGCCTTCTGCACGGATGACCACCTGTATGCACGGTTCGCCGTCGTAGCTGGCCGGTGAAAAATGCATGCGCGCCTTGAAGTTGCCGCCATCGGCGCGAATGCCGCCACACACCAGTTCGGCGCTGCCTTGCAGGCTTTGATAGTTCTTCAGAAAGCCTTTGAATTCTCCCTGATCGCAGGAAGCGATCAGGTCGATCATCGGCGTGCCTTCGAGTTCGTCCACATCTTCGTAGCCGAACAGGTCGAGGTAGGCTCGGTTGGCGTAGATATGCATGCCGTCGTGGACGTAGGCGATGGCGTCCACCGAGCTGTCGAGCAACAGCTGGCAGCGCTTCTCGGCTTCACGCAGTGCCAGCTCCGCGGAGCGGCGTGCGCGGCGTTCTTCGAGGTTTGCCAGTTCACGTTTGGCGATCAGGATCAGCCACTCGTCCTCACCCTGAGGCAGTGCGCCTTGCGCACCCAGCGCGAGGGCTTCGGTGATCGCGTCGGCATCGTTACCGTCGATCAGCTGGATGATCGGGATGTCCTTGGCTTGCTTGCGGATGGCGCCTATGGCTTCAGCGGGGTCGAGGTTGACGCTGGTGGGCGCGTTGATCAGTAGATCCCAGGTCTGCTGCAGCGCATCGGCAAGATCCTCACTCGATGTGAGACGGTGCACGCGTGTCGCCTGGCCCGCGTTGCGAAACAGGCTGACCAGTCGCTCGGCTTCATTCTGCGAGTCCTCGAGGATCAGCAGGCGGATGGTTTTCTTTTGCGGGGCCATGGCAGCAGCTTTGGAACGCGCCGTAGACGGGGCGTGGGGGCTAAATAACGATGAGCCGCAATCTACAGCGTGTTCCAGAGTGAGTCAAAATCTTCACCCCGTGGCGCTGCCTGGGTTGTCTTGGCTGTGATCGGCTTCTCCTGGGGAGTGGTCCCCAGGCCTACTCGCTGGAATTCGAACTGGTTGTAACTGCTGGTCCCCGACTGGCGGCGGCAGAGGAGCGCGCGCTCCTCGTCGCCATTCTGGTTGATCTGCACCTTCTGCCCTTCCTGAAACGGCAGGCGCGGCACGATGAGGGCTGCCGGTCGGGAGATCACGCTGATTTCCGGTAGCAGCAAGGCGCGCAGATACTCGCTGCCCTGCTCGGTCTTGCGCAGCAGACGCAGGCCGCAAGGTTGGGCATGCGGCGCGATGAGCTCAACGCCCATCTGTGGTCCGTGTCCGCGGACTTGGCGGATCCAGCGCACCACCGCGACGCTCCAGGCCTGGCTGGTCGAATCCTGCAGGCCGAGCAGTTCGCCTGCCTGGAGTTGCGCTGGCACCTCGCCCGGCCAGGATAGGCAGTAGCCGCCGGGGCTGTGGTCAACCAGCTGCACCTCGAAAGTCGGGTACGACGCGTCTGCCGGCGGCTTTTCAGGTTTGTCCTCGGGGGTCGTAGGCGCAGCGGTGTTTGCCAGGACGGGGCGGACGAACTCGATGTGGTCGCTCGGCAGAATGCCGTCCTCGTTGATCGCCTGCGCGTCGAAAGCGACGGCCCAGACATCGGGCGCCGCATTGTTCAGTTTGTACTTGGCGGACTGAGCGGCTTCCGGCCGTTTCAGCAGATCGGCGAACGACCGTTGCCCCGCCAGGTGGTAATGCAGTGCACTCATACCGATGCACAGTTTCATCCGGCCTTGCGCTGGGGTGCGCTGGAAGCTGCGCTCGGAAATATCTCCCCAGGCGGCGCATAGATGTTGCAGGAGATCGGGGCTCAAGCCTTCAGGCATTGCAAGCGCGCTGTTCCCGGGCGGCTGCGATGGGGATTGCAGGTATAGCTGGATGGCATTGACCAGGCCATGCGGATCGATGCCGAGCAGGTGGAGCCGCTCTTCGGCGGCAAACAGCGATCGATAGCGCGGCGGGTGATCGACGCGCGACGACAGGCAGAACAGGCTCGACGGACTTTGCCCGGACTGCAGAAGAATCAGTGCGCTCCATGGCTCTAGCACCTCAGCCAATTGCGCGATGTTCTGTTGGCGCATCTGGTTGCAGCGGGCGCTGCCAATCATGAGCGCGACGATGTAGCTCTGTTCGATGCTCAGGCCTTTGACGCGATAGCCGAGGTCGTCACGCACGAGGGTGCGGTGCACGCCACGCTCGCTAGCGATGGCGTACAGCTGGTGAAGTTCGAGCCATAGCCCATCGGGTGTCGGGCTGTACAGCTGCGTCGAGCGAACCAGCATCGCGCAGAGGCTGCGGACCGCCCGCTGCAGGGCAATAGTGAGCAGTTGCTGGGATTCGCGTCCGGGCTGAGACGATAGCTCGACGGAGATCAGCTTGTAACCGGTGGCGAGGTGGTTCTGCAGCGCCTGGCACAGGCTGGCGACCTTACGCGGCTGTTCACTGAGGACGATCGGCTGATTGACGAAGTAACGTTCCAGGGCCTTGCAGACCATATGGATTTCCGGTCGCAACAGTTCGAGCAGTTGCAGCCGGCCCTGGGCGGTGGTGCGGAGTCGGTTGAGTTCCTGGATGGCCTGGTACAACTGTCGCGCGGTTTCGCCCAGGTTTGCCTTGGGCAGGCCGGAAAGCCAGCGCCGGACGCCGCGTATGCTGGGTTCGCAGAAAGACAGCCCCTGGCAATCCGGCGTCGGTACGCGCAACAGCGATGGCTGACTCTGGTTATCCAAACGGTGAACTCCGTGGCAAATCCGACGCACTGCCTGGGCTCGGCAATGATGACAGGATTTGCTACCTGTGATGTCAAAACGCAATCTTCGGCTGACATCATAACGAACACAGAGACGTTGGCTAGCCGCAACCGACCATTGGTTTGGCTTTAAGGCTGTGTGAAATCGTCCACTGGAGTGACGACCGAGGGTATTGGCTTGGCCTGTCCCAGGCCTTCGCCCATGCATACCGGCGTCAGTGCCGTAAGCTGTTCGGCCCAGCTGACCTGATCCGGACCGAACAGCAGAATCACCGTGGAGCCCAGTTTGAAGCGGCCCATCTCCGCGCCTTTTTCCAGATGAATCGGCGCGCGTGCCGTTTCGTCGTAACGGGTGGTCTTGAGGGTGCGTTTGGGCGGCGTGACCAGCCCGGCCCATACAGTCTCGATACTGGCGACGATCATTGCGCCGACCAGCACCATGGCCATCGGCCCGCGGTCGGTATCGAACAGGCAAACCACGCGCTCGTTGCGCGCGAACAGCTCCGGTACGCCTTCGGCGGTCACGGTGTTCACCGAGAAGATGCGGCCCGGTACGTAGACCATTTCGCGCAGGGTGCCGGACAGCGGCATATGCACGCGATGGTAATCCTTGGGCGACAGGTACACGGTGGCGAAGTCGCCGCCCATGAAGGGGGCCGCGCGCTCATGGTCGCCGCCGAGCAGCTCCATCACGCTGTAGCTGTGGCCCTTGGCCTGGAATATCCGGCCCTGCTCGATCCGGCCCAATTGGCTGATGGCGCCATCGCAAGGGTTGAGGATCGCGCCTGGCGTCGGATCCAGCGGGCGGGCGCCGTCTTTCAAGGCGCGGGTGAAAAACGCGTTGAAGTGCTCATAGGCCGTCGGGTCTTCGGTCTGTGCCTCACGCATGTCCACCTGAAAATGCCGTACGAACCATTTGATGAAGGTGTTCTTCACCCATGGCAGGCGGCATTCGGCGAGACAGCCGGCGAGGCGCGAGATCAGGTGGTGCGGGAGCAGGTACTGACTGAATACGAACAAGCGATCTTTCATGGATGACCTTTTCATTGCTGAATCGGGGTGTCGGGCAGGTTGCCCCATTCGCCCCAGGAGCCTGGATATCCCTTGACCTTTGGATAGCCCAGGGCTTTGGCCAGAAGGTAGGTGAAGCCGGAGCGGTGATGCGTCTGGCAGTGGGTGACGATTTCCTTGTCCGCGGTGATGCCGAGCGCGACCAGCTGCTCGGCGATGTCTTCGCGAATGCGCATGGCGCGGGACGGGTCCATCGCCGCGGTCCATTCGAAATTGATCGCACCGGGGATATGGCCGCCGCGTGCCGCCAGCACCTTTTCGCCGCGGTACTCTTCGGGCGAACGCGCGTCCCAGACAACCAGGTCCGAAGCGCCGAGCCGGCTCTCGATGTACTCGCGGGTCGCGCTCGGGCTTTCATTGAGCTGGAGAGCGGCTGAGTCGCCTGCGGTGTCAGGAACCTCTTGCGACAGCGGGCGTTGTTCGGCCAGCCAAGCATGTAGGCCGCCGTTTAGGTAGTGGTGGCCTCGATGGCCGATGACGTCCAGCAGCCAGATGAAACGCCCGGCCCAACCGCCGCCTTCATCGTCATAGACGACATAAACCGCATCGGCGCGATGCCCCAGCCCGCCGAACAGCGATTCCAACTGGTCCTTGCCGGGCAACTTTCCCGGTGCTGGCGGCAGGCCGAGCTGGGTCCGCTTGGGATCGACGAATCGCGCGCCGGTGATGTGGCCTTCGGCGTAGCGGTTCGCACTGGTCAGGTCGACCAGGATCAGCTCGGGGGCATCCAAACGTTCGGCCAGATCGACCGGTTCGATTACCAGAGGCAGGTTTGAAAAGGCGGACACGGTAAGTCTCGGGCTGTCAGAAAGGAGCCAGTCTACAGGCTGTTGAAAACGTAGGCGAGGCAGGCAATACAAGGCGCAACGACCAGCGGGAGTAACAGCCGCAGGCTGGCCCGAAGGGTGAGCACAGCCAATCAAAACAGCCGAAGAAGCGGGCCGGGCTCGCGTACGAGTTTAGGTGTTCTAAATGAGCATTTTGACTGGGCTCGCAACCGAGGCTGTTTTTAACGCCGTATTGCCAACGCAGGTAGTTTACAACGGTCTGCTGGCGAAAAATCAGCGGCCGCGCTTGCTAAACGTTGCCAGGGCGCGCTCGATGCACTGGACGGTCTTGGTGAACGCCTGCACGCCCGTTTCGCTGAACGCGGTATTGCCCTGATCGGCCACCACCAGCATGACCACCCGACCCTCCTGACCCACGGAGCGCAACAGGACATGCTCGCTGGGAAACAACGCTTTCAGCGCGCCCGGTAGCAAGGCGGAGAATTGCGCCACGTTGTCGGGCGTAAGTCGCAGCAGGGCGGGCTTTTCCAGCAGCCTGCGCAACACCTGGCTCTGATCCGGCTCGAGAATAAGTCGGGAGGCCTCGCGCGGCAGGCCACTGGCTTGCTGGCTGACCAGGCGCTGTTGCCTGCGGTCGACGATCATCAGCAGCACCCGCTGCATGCCGGCACAGGTCAGTGCTTTGCACGCAGTGGCGGTGAGCTGGATGACATTGTCGTATGGGCAGGGCTCGCTGAGCAGTTCACGGCAATGCGTGCGCCATTGGGTCAGCGCTTCGGTATTGGGCAGTTTGGAAACCTTTTCGACCTGAAACACCGTTTGCCACGGCCACAGCAGGGCCTGGGCCGGATGCCAAAGGTCGGTCTTCCCGATCATCTGCGCACTGGCCGCGGCCTGCTGGTGCACCATTTGCTGCAGTTCGGTCAGCGGGACCTGCAAGTACAGCCCGGCGAGCCGCTGCCAGCGCAGGCTGTGAATGCCGCTCCAGCTGTGGTGTGCCGAAAGCGCCAGGCCGTTGGCCAGCACGATGGTATTGCTCGGCAGCGTGAGCCAGCGACGCAGCTCCGGATCGGCATCTAGCATTTGTTGCTGATGCAGCGGATGTTCGTTATCGCGGGCGACGTGCAGCGCCTTGATCAGCATTCGTCGATTTTGGCTGAGCAACCGATAACCTTGGGCGATCCATCCGGGCAGCCCCCAGTGCTCGGCGACCGCCACGCAAAGTTCCAATAACGGGATGCCCAGCAAGGCCTGTTCGACCTGAGGCGCCGGCTCGCGCCTGATCAGCACGCGCTGTTCCCAGGCTTCGAACAGTTCCGGATGAGCCGCGACGAGCGTCCATACGGGAGCGAGGAATAGCAGGCTGCTCCAGTGTATTTCCTGCCAGAGCCGTGCGAGGCGGGCGGCGAACAGTCCGTTGGCCTGTTGGCTGGCGTGTCGGCTGATGAGCACCATCTGCCGCAATGGCGCAGGGATTTCGCTGGGCCGGGCTGCTGGAATCCCCGCGATCAGTGCTTCGGCTCGTTTCAAGCCGATGCGGCTGAGCGCGACTTCGAGGCTCTCTGCCGGCTTGCCGGCCGCCGCCGCGCTGCGGTTGGCTTCGCGAATCACGCTGAGCGCCAGGATCGGACTTTCCTGAATCAGCTCGGCGATCTGGCGCATGGACTTGCTGCTGTCGCGCATTGCCCGCTGAACTCTTGCATGCGGGTCGGCGAAGGCAGGCAGCACAACGGCGTCCAGTGCCTTGATCCAGTCGGGGAGAGTGCGTGGGAGAGGGGGTGTGGTCATGGCGCTACCGAACTGGCATTTCATCGGGTTGGCCTTTAGTCTGGCGCAAAAGCTCCGATAACCAGAACAATTCTTTCATACGCCCCGCCTGTGACCCCGGAGCGCGCGATGTCGCGTGGCTTGTTTCAGGTGCCTTGTGATCAGGTTTAGACGTACCTCTTATGGCAAAGATTATTGGCATCCTCGTAGTAATCGGCAGCGTGCTCGGCGGTTTCATCCTCTCCGGCGGTAAAGTCGGCGCGCTTATCCATCCATTCGAGGTGATGATTATTGGCGGCGCCGCGCTGGGTGGCTTCTTGCAGGCCAACCCCGGCAGCACCACCAAAGTGGTGTTCAAGAAGTCGCTGCAGATGTTCAGCACACGATTCACTCACAAGTACTACCTGGAAGTGCTGGGGATGCTTTATGAAATCCTCAACAAGAGCCGCCGCGAAGGCATGATGGCGATCGAGGCCGATATCGAAGACCCTAGCGCCAGCCCTATTTTCAGCAAGTACCCAGCGATCCTGAAAGACGAGCGAATGATGGCGTTCGTTTGTGATTACCTGCGCATCATGTCGTCCGGCAACATGGCTCCACACGAACTGGAAGGGCTTTTCGACATGGAGTTGAATAGCCTAAAGGAAGAACTCGAACATCCTTCGCATGCCGTAGCCAAGATCGCCGACGGCTTGCCCGCGATGGGGATCGTGGCTGCGGTTCTCGGTATCGTGATCACCATGTCCATCTTGGCATCCGCCACTAACGCAGAAATCGGCGAAAAGGTCGCCACGGCGCTTGTGGGTACTTTTCTTGGGATTCTCGCCTCCTATGGCTTTTTCGGTCCGCTGGCCGGGGCGCTCGAGCATGATGCCAAGGAAGAGCTAAATCTTTACGAAGGCATTAAGGCTACCCTGGTCGCTTCCGCATCCGGCATGCCGCCGACGCTGGCTGTGGAATTCGGTCGCAAGGTGCTCTTCCCTGCGCACCGGCCAAGCTTTGCCGAGCTTGAACAAGCGATGCGTGGCAGCTAAGCGCAATCATGGACAATACCCAACCAATCATTGTCAAGCGGGTCAAGAAGGTCGCGGGCGGCCACCATGGTGGCGCCTGGAAGGTCGCTTTTGCCGACTTCGCGACTGCCATGATGGCGTTCTTCTTGGTGATGTGGCTGATGTCCTCGGCGACGCCGGAACAGAAGCGCGCTATCTCCGGCTATTTCCAGGACCCGATCGGCTTTACCGAAAGCGCCAGTCCACATGTGATCGATCTGGGCGGTACGCCGACGCCGGCGCCGGACCGCACGCTCAATGATGTGGTCGACCCGGCCATGCAACAGACCGAAGCGGCGCTCGACGCTGATCAGGCGCAAACCTTTGCCGAGCAGTTGGAGCGCGAGCGGCTAGAGCTACTGTTGCAGGAGTTGCAGAACAAGATCGATGAAAATCCCGACCTGACCCGTTTCAAGGACCAGATCCTGTTCGAAATCACCCAGGACGGCTTGCGGATTCAGATCATGGATGCTGCTAATCGCCCGATGTTCGCCCTGGGCAGCGCCCAGTTACAGCCTTACTTCGAGGACATTCTGCTGGCGATGGCCGACACCATTCATGCAGTGCCGAACAAGATCAGCATCAGCGGGCACACCGATGCCAAGCCTTACTCGGGGCGAAGTGACTTCGGCAACTGGGAGCTGTCGGCAGGGCGTGCCAACGCGGCGCGGCGTACGCTTGTCGCCGGTGGCTATCCGGAGGATCAGCTTGCACGCGTGGTGGGTTATGCCTCATCGGCCCTGTTCGATCGGGATGATCCGCTGAACCCGGTCAATCGCCGCATCGATATCTTGGTGCTGACCAAGAAGGCCCAGCGCGACATCGAGGGGGAGCAGTCGGATGCGGATGTGTCGGGCGCTGCGGCAGAGGGTCCGGCTCCGGCCATCGAAGTACCCGATCCGCTGCCGCCGGCGCAATTGCGCGAACGATTGAATATCTTCGAGGAAGGCGTGCTGCAGTTCGATGAGCCTGGGGAGCGGTAAAGCAGCTCCAAGCTGCAAGAAAAGCCGTCCGGCCTAGGCTTCAAGCTTCAAGCTCAGAGCTGATTTTATTCCGTCAGCCCGCTGATGATGTAGCGATAACTGGCCATGCGTTGTGGCTGGATCTGTCCTTGTTCCAGCGCCTTCAGCAGGGCGCAGCCTGGCTCGCGGTCGTGCTTGCAGTCGCGAAACCGGCAACGCCCCAGAAGGTCCTGGAACTCTACGAACCCGGCTTCCACGTCGGCTCGGCTGACATGCCCCAGGCCGAATTCGCGGATGCCGGGTGAGTCGATCAATTCGCCGCCGCCGGGAAAATGGAACAGCCTTGCGGTGGTCGTAGTGTGGGTGCCTTTGCCGGTCATTTCCGACAGTGCGCCTACGCGGGTGTCGACGCCCGGCAACAGACTGTTCACCAACGATGATTTACCCACTCCTGACTGGCCGACGAACACGCTGACATGGCCGTCGAGCCGCGCTTTCAGTGCATCCATGCCCGCGCCGTCGTGGGCGGAGACTTCCATCAGCGGGTAGCCCAGTTCGCGATAGACCGAGAGCAGCGCGTTGAGTGCGCCTTCGTTTTGCACATTGATCAGATCCGCCTTGTTCAATAGCAGCAGCGGCGTGATGCCTGCGTGCTCGGCGGCAATCAGATAGCGATCGATGAGATTGGCGTGCGGTTCGGGCAACGGGGCGAAGACGATCACAATCAGATCGACGTTAGCCGCGACCGGCTTGAGTTGGCCACGCGTATCGGGACGGCAGAGTTCGGATTGGCGCGGCAGCTGCGCAACGATGACGCCGATGCCCTGATTGCCCGGCCGCCAGACCACACTGTCGCCCGTGACAAGGGCCGGCAGGTTGGCGCGTAGATGACAGCGAAATACCTGGCCGCGGTGCTCGCCTTCTTGCGCCTCGACTTCGACCTGCACGCCGAAGTGCGCGATGACCAAGCCCGTCTGCTCCGGCCCCAGGTCGCCGCCTTCCAGTTCTTCCACTGCGCGTGATTCCCGCCGCGCCGCACGCGAGGCGCGCTCTTCCTGGATCTTCTCGATGCGCCAGCTTTGCCGGCGGTTGAGTTGGCGTTTGGCCATTTGCGTAGGGTGCCCAGGCTTGGAAAGTAGGCGAGTCTAGCATGCCGGCAGTTGCGTGCCTTGGGCCTGTATGGCGCGGTTCGGGACGGTTAGACTCAACCCAACACCTCGCTCGTGACATGTCCTCATGCCTGCCTTTTCATCTGCGCGATTTCCCGCCTTGTTGGCGTTGCTCAGCCAGCTGTCGTCGCTGCTCATCAGCTGGCTGCTGTTGCTGGCACTGGCTCGGTTCGCGGGCTGGCATGTCAGTCTGCTGACTGCCGCCTGGCTGCAGGGTTCGCTTGCCGCGCTGCTCGGGCATTTACTCGGCCTGTCACGCTGGTGGCTGCCGATCAATCTCGCCTTCGTGCCGGGTTTGGTGCTGTTGCAGGACCATTCTCTGCCGCCCTGGTCGTTGCTGGTCGGCTTCCTGATGTTGCTCTTGCTCAACGGCAATGCGCTGATCGAGCGAGTGCCGCTGTACCTGACCGGCACGGCGGCCGAGCGCCGCCTGGTCGAGCGACTGGCGGGACTGCCGGACGGCTTCCGCTTCATCGATCTGGGCAGCGGGCTCGGCGGTACGTTGGTACGGCTGGCGCGGGCTTACCCGTCGGCGCACTTCGTTGGCGTCGAGACCGCGCCGCTAACATTCGCGCTGTGCTGGCTGCGCTGTCTGTTCCAGCGCAACTGCCGGGTGCGGTTTCGCAGTTTCTGGCGCGAGCCGCTGGACCGCTACGATGTGGTCTATTGCTTCCTGTCGCCCGCGCCCATGCCGGCGCTGTGGCGCAAGGCGTGTGCGGAGATGCGGCCGGACGCGCTACTGATCAGCAACAGTTTCGAAGTGCCGGGGATCGAGGCGCAGGAGAGCCTCCCGGTCGATGACTGGCGCCACTCGCGCTTGCTGATCTGGCAGCCCGGCGCCGTTGCGCAGCCTGACGGGCGCCCCGTCAGCGGCTAAACTGCGCGCCACAGCCAAGGAGCTCATTATGCAGAATCCGCAGAATCTCATCTGGATCGACCTAGAAATGACTGGTCTGGATCCTGATAACGACGTCATCATCGAAATGGCTACTATCGTCACCGATAGCCAGCTAAATGTACTGGCCGAAGGGCCGGTCATCGCCGTTCACCAGAGCGACGAGATTCTTGCCGGTATGGATGAATGGAATACGCGCCAGCACGGCGGTTCCGGGCTGACTCAGCGAGTACGCGACAGCAGAATCTCTACCGAAGAGGCCGAGGCGCAGACGCTGGCGTTTCTCGAACAATGGGTACCGAAGGGCAAGTCGCCAATCTGCGGTAACAGCATCTGCCAGGACCGGCGCTTTCTGTACCGCCGGATGCCTCGCCTGGAAGCCTATTTCCACTACCGCAACCTGGACGTCTCCACCCTCAAGGAGCTGGCCGCGCGCTGGGCCCCGGACGTTCTGGCCAGCTTCAAAAAGGGCAACACGCATCTGGCGCTGGACGACATTCGCGAATCGATCGCAGAGCTGCGTCACTATCGGGAGCATTTCATTCAAGGCTAAAAGTAGCTTGAAGCTTGAAGAAAAGTTTGACATGGCATTTGCAGTGCTCTGGACTCTTCCAGCTTCCAGCTTCTTCTTACCGCCCCAATCGCCGCAATTCGTCCGACTCGACCACTCGAGTGCCTTCTCCGTCTTCCAGCGCCAGGCGCCAAAGTGCGCGGGCGAGGATGCAGGCGGAGATGCCGCGATACTTGCCGGGCAACAGATAGGAGAGCGGGGCGGTCAACCGTTCCATGGGGCGCACTTCCATGCGCGGACCCAGCAATTGGGCTGGGCGGGCTATGGTCAGTTGCGGCCAGTTCTGAGCGCGCAGCGCTTCTTCCATCTCGCCTTTGACTTGGCAATAGAAGATCGAGCTGTCCGGGTTGGCGCCTAGTGCGCTAATCACCAGCAGGTGCCGTGCGCCTAGTTCGCGGGCGCGTTTGGCGAATTCCACGACCAAGTCGTGATCGATGGCGCGGAAGGCGTCCTGGCTTCCCGCTTCCTTGATGGTACTGCCCAGACAGCAGAACGCGGTATCGAGCTCGCCCGACAGCTGCGGCAAGAGTGTCTGCAGAGGGCCGACCGGGTTTTCCAGCCGAGGGTGCTCGGCCAGCGGCTTGCGGCTGGGGGCCAGAACGCACTCCACCGTGGGTTCGTTGAGCAGGCGGTCGAGCAGATGCTCGCCGGTCAGCCCGGTGGCGCCGGCAAGCAAAATACGCTGTGGCGTCAAATACATGGTTTGGCTTCCTGTAACGATCAGTCGGTCGACGTGGACGGTTGTTGGGTCAGTACACGCCAGTGTTCGACAACCTGCTCCGGTGCCCAGATTTGTGGTTCCGAAGCATGATAGTGGTCGGCTTGCTCCCGTTCGGCAACCTTCGCCTGCGCCAGTGTGAACGCTTGCAGAATGTCGCTGGTTTCCTGCAGGGCTTCGGCGAACAGGGCACGGCCGAAATAGGTGAAGTCGCTTTCCTCGGAGCAGCCGAAGGACACCCGGTCAGCACGCGCGGCGGTGATCACCAGGGTGTTCTGGCTTTTCAATGGCTCGATGAAACCGCCGGAATAGCAGGCGGAGATCACCACCAGCTTGTTGCGATCGGCGAGCGGGGCCAGCAATCGTGCCAGCTCGGCTGCCGGCAGGTCTTCCAGCGCCAGCCGCGGCTGCGCTACCGCAAGCTCGTGATCAGCCGAGCCGTGGCTGGTGAGGTAAATGAAGATCAGGTCCTCTGTACCGCTGCGCTCGGCGAGCGTCTGGATGGCCCGTGAAAGATTCTCGCGCGTGGCCAGTGGACGGTCGGCGATATGGTCGCGGTGGTTGGCCAGGCTGGTTTGGCCTCGGGCGGCGAAACGCTCGGTTAGCAGCTTGTCGATGTAATCGACTTCGCGAAGGAACACGCTTTGCCTGCCGTCACCGGCGAAGGTCAGGCTGTAGAGCTCGACGGCCGGCGTCGAGGGCGGAACCGCGTCGAGCGCCTCGGCGAGTAAACGCCCCTGATTCAACAGGCCCAGCTCTAGCGGGTCGCTCAGGTGCTTGCCGTTGCTGTCCTCGATGAGGCGGCCGGTGCGCCATGTGCCGGATTGGCTGGTGCCGTCGGCACGGGTAAGGGTGCCGGTGCCTTCGAAACGTCCCGTACGGAAATCGCCCTGGTAGAGGCTGCCGTCCGGCTGCTCCAGACGGCCCTTGCCGTGATACTGCCACTGTCTGAACTCACCGCTGTAGCGCGTACCGTCGATGCTGGCGTACTCACCTTTGCCGCTCAGTTCGCCCTGCTTGAAGGTGCCTTTCCAGACGTCGCCGTTAGCGTCCTCATAGCGGCCTTGCCCATGAAACAGGTCGTTCTCGAATCCGCCCAGGTAGTGCTCGCCGTTGCTGTCGCGATAGGTGCCTTCACCGTTCAGGCTGCCATTGACGAAGGTGCCGATGAACACCCCGCTCGCGTCACTGCGGGTACCTTCTCCATGGGGATGGCCGGCGGCGAATTCACCTTCGTACGTGACGCCGTCGGCGCTCTGCAGCTTGCCCGTGCCGTGATAGAGGTCGTTTTTGAATTTACCTTCGTAGCTCAGGCCCGGCTCGCTATAGCGGCCCGTGCCATTGAGGCTGCCGCGCTCGAAGCGGCCTTCATACACGCCGCCTGTCGCATAGCTGAAGCGCCCTTGGCCATCGAACAGCCCCTGTTTGAATTCACCGTCGTAGCGGTCACCATTAGCGCCTTGCCAGCGGCCCTGGTCGTGCCATTGGCCGTCCTTGAATGTGCCGGCGTAGTAGCTGCCGTTGGGGTAGTCGATGCGTCCCTGGCCCTGCAAAAGACCATCGACGACTGCGCCCCGGTAGCGCCCTCCATCCGGCAGCACGGCATCGGCGGGCAGCAGCGGTTCGCCCTCACCGCACGCGGTGAGAAAGCTGATAAACAAGAGCGGGATGAGGTGGCGCATGCGGTCATCCATGGACGAGATGCCCGCAGTATGCCGCAAACGGGACGGGGTGCGGACCGGCGCACCCCGTCGGGTCAGAGGACGCAGAGCGCCAGGGTTTCGGCGATGTAAGCGGGTTTTTCCACGCCTTCGATCTCCATCACGGCGCGGCATTTGAGCAGCCATTGCCCCGGGTTCTTCTCGTGCGCGTCCAGCAGTGTCGCCGCCACGCGAACCCGCGACCCGACCCTGACCGGCTGGATGAAGCGCAGGCTGTCGAGGCCATAGTTCACGCCCATCTTGATGCCTTCGGGCCGGATCATCAGGTCCTCCATCAGCATTGGCAGTAACGACAGCGACAGGAAGCCATGCGCGATGGTCCCGCCGAACGGCGTCTGTGCGGCCTTCTCGGGATCGATATGGATGAATTGGTGATCGCCCGTGCAATCGGCGAATTGGTCGACTCGCTGCTGGTCGACAGTGAACCATTCGGAGCGGCCAAGCTCCTTGCCAATGTAGTCCTTGAGTTCTGCTACGGGTACCTGCGGCATATGTCCTCCGGGTTTTTGTTCTAGTTGAGTTAGATCAGCACGAGCCTAGTGACGAATCAACCAAGCATGGTTGCCGCGAATGGTGGGTCATAGGCCGAGTCGGCCAGTGACAGGGCTCGTTGTGGAAGCGGACGTATAATCCGGCGTCTTTTGCTTCGGAGGCTTTCATGCTGCTACGCGGGCTAACCTGGCTGGTGCTGTTTCAATTGCTCGGCACCGCACTCAACGTGCTGATGCTGCCGATATTGCCGGGGCCGATCATTGGTCTTCTGCTGCTGTTCGTGGCGCTGCTGATGCGCGGCCAGGCCGGCGAGTCGCTGCAATTGGCGGCCAGGAGTCTGTTGCGTTATCTGCCGCTGCTGCTGGTGCCGCCAGCTGTGGGCGTGATGGCCTATACCGAGGCGATCCTCGAAGATTTCTGGGCCATAGTCGGGGTGTTGGTGGTTTCTCTGGTGGTGTCGCTGGTATTCACCGGCTGGTTGATGCAAACACTGATTCGCCGCCAGCAGCGCAAGGCGGAGCGGGCATGATCGCTCTGCAATGGCAGGCGGCCTGGGAGGCGGTGATTCACCATCCGCTATTCGGCGTGGCGATTACCCTGGCGGCTTTCCAGTTGGCGTTCGCCGCCTACGAAAAGACCCGCTGGGTGTTTTTACAGCCTGTGCTGGTGTCGATGGTGGTGGTTGTCGGCATACTGCTGGCCTGTGGTCTCAGCTATGACGAATACCGTGACAGTGCACAGATGCTCACCGTGCTGCTCGGTCCCGCGACGGTGGCCCTGGCCGTGCCGCTGTATCTCAATCTGCGGCGGATTCGCGAGCTGTTCGGACCGATCATGCTCACCCTGCTGTTGGCCGGCACTGGCGCTACGGCGCTGGGCATGGCGCTGGCTTGGGCCTTTGGCGCCGATCAGATGATCCTGATGACGCTGGCGCCCAAGTCGGTGACCTCGCCCATAGCCATGCTGGTGGCCGAGCAGATCGGTGGCGTGGTGGCGCTGGCGGCGGTGTTCGTGATGATCACCGGCATCATCGGCGCGATTGTCGGTCCGGAACTGTTGCGTCGATTCGGCGTTCAGCATCCAGCAGCCCGTGGCATGGCGATGGGCTTGACCGCTCACGCGGTAGGCACCGCGCAGGCGCTGCAGGAAGGCGACGAGTGCGGTGCTTTCGCGGCGCTGGCCATGAGTCTGATGGGTGTCATGACGGCGGTGCTGCTGCCACTGGCCGTGTTGCTGTTGTCATAGGGTCTGTTGACGTTTCGTCGCGAGCCGCGTTGCTGTGACAAATGTCGCCAGGCCGGGCGGCGTTCCGCAAGGTGCGGGACGCAGGTAATGGCCTGGCCGGCCGCGTCGTTCCCTTGCCAAGCCCCGCAACGCCGTATGGCGTCATTCGTCGCGCAACCCGAACCGGCGCCGCCGCGGCCGTGACGAAACGCCAACAGACCCTAAGGAGTTCGAATGAAGCTGCCGTTGTTTCCGCTCGATACCGTGTTGTTCCCCGGCTGCACCCTGGATTTGCAGATATTCGAGGCACGCTATCTGGACATGGTCAGCAGTTGCCTGAAAGCGGGGCACGGCTTTGGTGTGGTCCGCATCATCGAGGGCAGCGAGGTGGGCCTGGCGGCGAGCGAATACGCGCTGACCGGTTGCGAGGCGCTGATCCGCGACTGGCAGCAGCGCCCCAATGGCTTGCTCGGCATCCGCGTCGAGGGTGGTCGTCGTTTCGATGTACATTCGGCCGAGGTGCAGCGCGACCAGCTGACGGTCGCCGACAACAGCTGGCGTGACGAAATCGATGAGCGCCCCTTGGGCGACGAGCATGCCGATCTGGTGACGTTGCTCGAAGCCCTGGGTCAGCATCCCGTGGTCGAAACGTTGGGCATGGGTGGAGCGGTGCAGGGGCAGTGTTCGCTGGCGCATCAACTGGCCTATCTGTTGCCTTTTCAGCCAGAGCAGAAAGTCGAGCTGCTGCAGCTGGACGATCCGCGGTTGCAACTACAGCGCATTCAGCGTTGGCTCGAACAACTGCAGGGTGATGCCGGCGAATAACGGCGGTGCGTTATAGATAGCGATATAGCAGCATGGCGCCTGGCAGTGCCCAGATGGTGAATGCGCCGATCAGTCCTAGTGTCGCTGGCAGAATCAGCCACCAGACTTTAGGCGCGAGCGCCGCCATGGGCGTACGCCATTGCACGATGACCAGGCTCGCCGCGCAGAAGGCTGAGGCGAGTAGGGCGCCGGCGATCACATCGGTAGGCCAGTGCACGCCCAGGTAAACCCGTGACAGCGCGATGGCGGTTGCCGGCAGTCCGCCCAGCAGGACCCAGGCAAGACGCAGGCGCGGCGGCTGTCCGCGCCCGGCGAGTACTCCAAGGGTAAGGAAGAACGCGAATGCCGCCGAGCTGTGCCCGCTGGGAAAGCTGTAAGTGCTCAGGGGCTCGACCAGAATGTCCGGTCGGATCCGCCCGAACGTCGCCTTCAGCGCGCCGTTCGCCAGCGCGGTGCCCAGCAGCGTAAGAATGGCGAAAACTGCCGCGCGAGTCTGTCTCAGGGCGAGCAGCAGCATGCTCAACAGCACTGCCGCCCACAATTGTGTGTGGTAATCACCAGCACGGGTTACCACCACCATGAAACGGTCGAATATCGGGCTGCGCTCACCCTGCACGACCGCCATCAGACCCTCGTCGAACTCGACCAGGTAAGGCCAGCCGATGAACAGGCCGATCAGGATTGCAGTGCTCAGGGCGGCAGCCAGCGGCGTAACCCAGCGCACCTGATGCAGGCTGCAATGCACCACGCCGCCGATGAGCAGCAACAATGCGCCAATGACGATCCCTGCCTCGCCCCAGAAACCATCCGGTAGTGGCAATCGTACGGCGGCGCCGGCCGTCCAGCCTGGCAGCAAATAGGCCATCGACCAGCCGGCCGCGGCGAACAGGCTCACCAGCAAAAAACGCCCGAACGGCATGTCCAGCATGCCAGCGGTAAGCGGCAACATGGGCCGCAGGGGGCCGATGAAACGCCCAACGAGAAGGCTGGCAATGCCGTAACGGCCAAAATACAGCTCGGCTCGGGTCAGCCATTCCGGATGGTTGCGCAGGCCGCGCATGCTGCGGATGTTCTGGTGATAACGGCGTCCCAGTCCGTAGGACAGCAGATCGCCCAGCAGGCCGCCGGCGTAGCCCAGTAGCAGTGTCTCGCCGAGACTCAGAACGCCACTACCGGCAAGCACGGCGATGGCGAACACCAGCACGGTGCCGGGCATCAGCAGACCGACCACGGCCAGACATTCCAGGCAGGCCACCAGAAACAGACTCAGCCCCAGCCATTGCGGATGTTCGGAAAGCCAGCTGGTGAGCGCGGTGAGCCATTCGGGCATCGAAGGTTTTCCTTTTTGTCGAGACGGTTTCGACCCGGTTGTGGGTGTTCCGGTTTCAATGCGTTGCATGATAACGCCGGAGGTGTGAGTGCTCGGTTCCGGCCAGCGACGGCTTGATCTCGGGGCTGCTGGCCAATGAGCGGCGGTGGATTGTGCAAGCACTGATGCGCTTGCCTGCCATTCGCCCGGCGCCGCTGTGCGCGGGGCGCGTGGGTGGCTATAATCAGCCGCTTTCCCTCCAGTCAGGCCAGCCAGACTATGACCGAGTCCGTAATCGACTACATGACCCGCCTCGGTCGCGCCGCGCGAGAGGCGTCGCGCGTGCTCGCCCGTGCCACTACCGCACAGAAGAATCGCGCACTGCATGCCGCCGCCGCCGCGCTCGACGCTGCGCGCAGCGAGCTGGTCGAAGCCAATCAGCGAGACCTGGCGGCAGGGCGCGCCAATGGTCTGGACGAGGCGATGATCGATCGCCTAGCGCTGACCCCAGCGCGTATCGACGACATGATCGAGGGCCTGCGCCAGGTCGCGACCCTGCCGGACCCCATCGGCGAAATTCGCGACATGCGCTACCTGCCGTCCGGCATTCAGGTTGGCAAGATGCGCGTGCCGCTCGGGGTGGTCGGCATCATCTACGAATCGCGGCCGAACGTGACCATCGACGCCGCCAGCCTCTGCTTGAAATCCGGCAACGCCACCATCCTGCGTGGCGGCTCGGAGGCGATCCATTCGAATCAGGCGATCGCTCGCTGCATCCAGCTGGGTCTGGCCGAGGCCGAATTGCCGGCCGCTGCGGTGCAGGTCGTTGAAACCACCGATCGTGCCGCTGTCGGTGCGCTGATCACCATGCCGGAATTCGTTGATGTGATCGTTCCGCGTGGCGGCAAGGGCCTGATCGAACGCATCAGTCGCGACGCCAAGGTCCCGGTGATCAAGCACCTGGACGGCATCTGCCATGTGTTCATCGACCAGGCCGCCGATATCGACAAGGCTATCCGCGTCGCCGACAACGCCAAAACCCAGCGCTACGCACCCTGCAACACCATGGAAACGTTGCTGGTACACGCTGCCATTGCCGGCCGCGTACTGCCGCCGCTGGCCGCTATCTACCGCGACAAGGGTGTCGAATTGCGCGGCTGTCCGCGCACCTGCGAGCTGCTCGGTGGTGATGTGCTGGCCGCGAGTGAGGAAGATTGGTCCACCGAATACAACGCGCCGATCCTGTCGATCCGGCTGGTCGATTCCCTGGGTGAGGCCATCGAACATATCAACCGTTACGGCTCGCAGCATACCGATGCGATCGTCACGGAAAACTTCACCGATGCCCGCCGTTTCCTCACCGAAGTCGACTCGGCGTCGGTGATGGTCAACGCCTCCACGCGTTTCGCGGACGGCTTCGAATACGGTCTGGGTGCAGAAATCGGCATTTCTACCGATAAGCTGCACGCACGCGGACCGGTTGGTCTGGAAGGGCTGACCAGCGAGAAATACGTGGTCTTCGGCGACGGCCACGTGCGTACTTGATGAGCATTGCCCGCACGCCACGGCGCATCGGTGTTCTCGGTGGCACCTTCGACCCGGTGCACATCGGGCACCTGCGCGGGGCTGTGGAAGTGGCCGAAACGATCGGGCTCGACGAGGTGCGCCTGGTTCCGAATTTTCGCCCACCACACCGGGAAACGCCGAACAGCTCCGCGCAAGACCGGCTGGCCATGGTCCGGCTGGCTGCGCAGGAATTGCCGCCGCTCACTGTCGACTCGCGCGAACTGGAGCGCGACAAACCGTCGTACACGCTCGACACGCTGGAGTCGCTACGTGAAGAGCTGGAAACTGAGGATCAGCTTTTTCTCATCATGGGTTGGGACGCGTTCTGCGGCTTGCCCAGCTGGCATCGCTGGGATGAGCTGCTCGACCACTGCCACATTCTCGTCATGCAACGGCCTGACGCCGACAGCGAAGCCCCTGAAGCTCTCCGTGATCTGCTGGCGGCGCGCAACGTGAACGATCCGCTGGCGCTGGCCGGCAGCAGCGGGCAAATCGCCTTCGTCTGGCAGGCACCTCTCGGGGTCTCTGCCACGCGAATTCGTCAATTTCTGGCCAGTGGTCGATCGGTCCGTTTTCTGGTTCCCGACGCCGTACTGGCCTATATCAACGCGCACGGACTTTACCGGGCGTCGAACTGAGGTTGTTTCAAGTTATGCAAAATGATTCGTTAGTCCAGCTGGCCGTGAGCGCCCTGGAAGATCTGAAAGGCGCCGACATCACCACTATCGATGTTCGTGGCAAGACCAGCGTCACCGATTTCATGGTCATCGCTAGCGGTACGTCCAGCCGCCACGTGAAGTCGCTGGCCGATAACGTACTCGAGAAGGTCAAGGAGCAGGGCGTGCGCCCGCTGGGCAGCGAAGGTCTGGACGGCGGCGAGTGGGCGCTGCTCGACCTGGGCGATGTCGTCGTTCATGTCATGCAGGTACCGACTCGTCAGTTCTATGACCTTGAACGCCTTTGGCAGGGCGCCGAACAGAGCCGCGCCCAGCATGCGGGTGAGCAGGAATAAGGTAGATCCGTGCGAATCAAGCTGATCGCGGTAGGTTCGAAGATGCCGCGCTGGGTCGAGGATGGCTGGCATGAATACGCCAAGCGTCTGCCCTCGGAGCTGCCTCTGGAGCTGCATGAAATATCGCTCAACACACGCGGCAAGAATGCCGACGTAGCGCGGTTGATTCGCCAGGAAGGCGAAGCCATGCTGGCGAAGGTGCAGCCCGGCGAGCGCATCGTCACCCTGGAAGTGACGGGCCGACCGTGGAGCACCGAGCAGCTGGCGGCCGAGTTGGAACGTTGGCGGCTCGATGCGCGCAACGTCAACCTGATGGTTGGCGGGCCGGAGGGCCTGGCCCCTGAGGTCTGCGCGCGTAGCGAACAGCGCTGGTCGCTGTCGCCGCTGACATTGCCGCACCCGCTTGTACGCATTTTGATCGGCGAGCAGATCTATCGCGCCTGGACATTGCTGTCGGGCCACCCTTACCACAAGTAGTACGGCCAAACCCAAGATGTCCCAGCCGATACCCCTCAAGGACCACGAAAAGGATGCCCGTCTGGTGCGCCAGCGCGTGCTTGTGGGTGCGGCATTCGTGCTGCTGCTCACCGGCGTGCTGATCGCGCGTATGTATTACCTGCAGGTCGTGCAGTATCAGCACCATTCGACGCTCTCGGAAAACAACCGCGTCCATGTCCAGCCCATTCCGCCGAACAGAGGGCTGATCTTCGATCGGACCGGCAAGATCATTGCTGACAACCGTCCGAGTTTCAGCCTGACGGTGACGCGCGAGCGCGCCGAGGACTGGCGCAAGACGCTGGACACCGTGGTCGAGGTGCTCGAGTTGTCGAGCGAGGAGCGCGAGCTGTTCGAAAAGCGCGTGCTGCAAGGGCGTCGACCCTTCGAGCCGGTGCCGATCATGTACGAACTGTCGGAGGAGCAGATCGCGCGCATCGCCGTCGACCAGTTCCGACTGCCAGGCGTCGAGGTCGCGGCGCAATTGGTTCGGCATTACCCGCAGCGCGAGCACTTCGCGCACTCGGTCGGCTATGTCGGGCGCATCAACGAGGCGGAGCTCAAGCGGCTCGATCCAGTCAATTACAGCGGCACCCATCACATCGGCAAGACCGGCATCGAGCGATTCTATGAAGACTCATTGCATGGACAGGTGGGTTACGAGGAGGTGGAAACGAATGCGCGCGGGCGCGTGCTGCGGGTGCTCAAACGCACCGATCCGATTCCGGGCAAGGACATCACCCTGACGCTCGACCTGGACTTGCAGGAGGCCGCCGAAGCCGCGCTGGCGGGGCGCCGCGGGGCTGTGGTTGCATTGCAGCCGGCAACCGGTGAGGTGCTGGCAATGGTCAGTCAGCCGAGTTTCGATCCTAATCTGTTCGTTACCGGCATCAGCTTCAAGGCCTATGGCGAACTGCGCGATTCCATCGACCAGCCGCTGTTCAACCGCGTGCTGCGCGGCCTGTATCCGCCTGGGTCGACTATCAAGCCGATGATGGCGGTGGCAGGTCTTGATGCCGGCGTGGTAACTGAAAACAGCAAAGTGTTCGATCCCGGTTTTTTCCAGCTGCCGAATGTGAAGCACAAGTACCGCAACTGGAACCGGGGCGGCGATGGCTGGGTAGATCTGGAAACGGCGATCTATCGCTCAAACGACACCTATTTCTACGACATGGCCCATAAGATGGGCATCGATCGGATGCACGAGTACATGACTCGTTTCGGCATCGGTCAACGTGTGTCGCTGGACATGTTCGAAGAAACTGCGGGCCTGATGCCGTCCAGGGAATGGAAGCGTGCGCGTTACCGCCAGCCCTGGTATCCGGGCGAAACCGTCATTCTGGGGATCGGACAGGGCTATATGCAGACCACGCCATTGCAGCTGGCTCAGGCGACCTCGTTGATGGCCACTCATGGCAAGTGGATTCGGCCGCATCTGGCGAAAAGCATCGAGGGCGTGTACCCGGTCGATCCGGAGCCGATGCCGGATATCGAGTTGCGTGACCCAGACTACTGGGATGCCGCCATCGACGGCATGGTAGCGGTTCTGCACGGCGCTCGCGGGACTGCGAAAAAGGTGGGCGATACGGCTAGCTATCGTATTGCCGGTAAGAGCGGTACCGCACAGGTTGTTGCCATCAAGCAAGGCGAGCGATACGACAGCGAGAAGCTTGCCGAACGGCATCGTGACCATGCGCTGTTCGTCGCGTTCGCGCCGGTGCATGACCCGCAAATTGCGGTGGCGGTGATGGTCGAAAACGGTGAGTCCGGCTCTGGTGTCGCCGCCCCGGTTGCCAAGCAGGTCATGGATGCCTGGTTGTTGAACGAGGCGGGCGAACTGAAAGCCGAGTATGCGCCGCCACTGACGGCCGAGGTGGAAAAGCCATGAGCGGGACGTTTGATCGTACGTTGTCGACCACCGATGTGATGCGCCGCCGCGCGACGCTGTTGCAGCGCATGCACATCGATGGCGTGCTGCTGTTGCTCCTGCTGTCACTCGCAGCGGGCAGTCTATTCGTTCTTTATTCGGCCGGCGGCAAGAACTGGGATCTGCTGATCAAACAGGCCTCCTCGTTCGGCATAGGTCTGACGGCCATGCTGCTCATCGCTCAGCTGGAACCGAGATTCATGGCGCGCTGGGTGCCGCTCGGCTATCTTGGTGTCGTTGCGCTGCTCTTGGCGGTGGAGTTCGTGGGCTATACGGCAATGGGCGCGACCCGCTGGATCAACATTCCTGGTGTGATTCGCTTCCAGCCGTCGGAATTCATGAAGATCATCATGCCGATGACCATTGCCTGGTACCTGTCCACCCGCGCACTGCCTCCCGGTATCAAGCACACCATCATCAGTCTCTGCCTGATCCTGGTGCCCTTCGTGCTGATTCTCAAACAACCTGACCTGGGCACCTCGCTGCTGGTGCTGGTTTCCGGTGCCTTCGTGCTGTTCATTGCCGGGCTGCGCTGGCGCTGGGTCCTAGGCGCGATTGCGGCGCTCGTGCCCATCGCTGTCGGCATGTGGTATTTCGTCCTGCACAACTACCAGAAGCAGCGTGTGCATACCTTCCTCGATCCTGAAAGCGATCCGCTGGGGACTGGCTGGAACATCATCCAGTCAAAGGCGGCGATCGGCTCAGGCGGCGTCTTCGGCAAGGGCTGGCTGCTCGGCACCCAGTCGCATCTGGATTTTTTGCCGGAAAGCCATACGGACTTTATCATTGCGGTCCTGGCCGAGGAGTTCGGCCTGGTTGGCGTCTGTCTGCTGCTATTGCTCTATCTTCTGCTGATCGCACGGGGGTTGGTCATCACGGTTCAGGCACAGACATTGTTCGGCAAGCTGCTTGCCGGCGCGCTGACCATGACGTTCTTCGTTTACGTCTTCATCAATATCGGGATGGTCAGCGGATTGTTGCCGGTCGTAGGGGTCCCGCTGCCCTTTATCAGTTTTGGTGGCACTTCATTGGTGACCCTGCTATCAGGGTTCGGGGTTTTGATGTCGATCCACACCCATCGCAAGTGGATCGCGCAGGTTTGAATAGAGTGAATTTCTTGAATCCATTACGACGTGGCTGGTTGGCACGAGTGCTCTGCGGAGCGGGTCTGTTCGGTGTGGTTGGCGGAGTTCCGGCGGCGTTAGCGGCAGACTATCAGGGCGAAAAGGTCGCCGAATTCGTGCGTGAAATGACTCATGACTACGGCTTCGCCAGCGAGCAGTTGCTTGAAATACTGGCCGAAGCGGAGCGTAAACAGGCAATTCTCGATGCCATCTCTCGCCCAGCGGAGCGCGTGAAACCCTGGAAGGAATACCGGCCAATCTTCATCACCGATTCGCGCGTGGCTCAGGGCGTCGACTTCTGGCGTGAAAATGAGGCTGCGCTAACGCGGGCCGAGCAGGATTACGGCGTGCCGGCCGAAGTGATCGTCTCGATTATCGGCGTTGAGACTTTCTATGGCCGCAACACCGGCAGCTATCGTGTCATCGACGCGCTGACGACCTTGGGCTTCGATTATCCGCCGCGCCAGCCATTCTTCCGTCAGCAGCTCAAGGAGTTTCTGCTGCTGGCTCGCGAAGAACAGGTCGATCCGCTGGCCTTGACTGGCTCCTATGCAGGTGCGATGGGGCTACCGCAATTCATGCCGAGCAGCTTTCGCGCCTACGCCGTGGACTTCGATGACGACGGTCGTATCGACATCTGGAAGAATCCGGTCGATGCCATCGGCAGTGCCGCCAATTACTTCAAGCAGCACGGCTGGGTTGCCGATGCACCTGTGGTCGCCAAGGCTACGGTCAATGGCGAGCGGTACGGTGATGGCCTGACCGAAGGACTCGAACCGGTCAAGAATGCTGCCGAGCTACGCCAGCTCGGCTGGCAGTGGCAGACCGAGGCGGAACTCGCAGACGACACGGCCGTAACCGCCTTCCGACTGGACGGCGCTGAGGGTGATGAATACTGGGTAGGCTTGCCCAATTTCTACGTCATCACACGTTACAACCGCAGCGTGATGTACGCCATGGCAGTGCATCAGCTTGCCGAGCAACTGGCCCAGGCACGAGGCGTGCAATGATTGCTCGTCTGCTGGCGGTGTCTGCCGTTCTCGTGCTCGTGGCGGGTTGCGCCTCTTCACCGACACCGCCACAGCCTTCGACGCCTGCGCCGAGCACGGGTATCAGCGGCCCTGATAACTATTCACGGCCACACAAGGACGGCGCGCCTTGGTGGGACGTCGACGTTTCGGCCATTCCGGACGCGACGCCCGTGCCGCATAACGGCCCGTTCAAAGCCAATCCCTACACCGTATTGGGCAAGACCTATTATCCGATCGGTGATGGACGCAACTATCAGGCAACCGGTACGGCATCCTGGTACGGCACCAAGTTTCACGGTCAGCCCACCGCCAATGGCGAGAAGTACGACCTATACGGCATGAGCGCAGCGCACAAGACGTTGCCGCTGCCCAGCTACGTCCGGGTGACCAACGTCGACAATGGCAAGGCCGTGGTGCTGCGGGTTAACGATCGCGGCCCGTTCTACTCGGACCGTATCATCGACCTGTCCTTCGCCGCGGCGAAAAAGCTAGGCTATGCGGAGACAGGAACCGCCCGGGTCAAGGTCGAAGGTATCGACCCCGAGCAGTGGTGGGCCGAGCGCGGCCAGTCTGCGCCGATGGTCCTGGCGCAGCCGCAGAAGGTCGCCGGTCAGCCCGCTGGTCGCTCGCTGTCACAGCCTGTCGAACAGTACACTCCTCCGCCAGCGCAGCATGCCGGCGCTACCTTGCCGGTGCAGATCGATCGCGGCAACACGATTGCTGCAGGCCAGTCCGGAGTGTTTCTGCAGGTCGGTGCGTTTGCCAATCCGGATGCCGCCCAGCTGCTACGCGACAAGCTCAGCGGCATGACTACGGCACCGGTATTCGTCAGTTCGGTGGTTCATCAGGAGCAGGTTTTGCACCGGGTGCGCCTCGGGCCGATCGACTCGCCGGATGAGGCTGCGCAGCTGGAGCAGAGCGTCCGCCTTGCCAATCTGGGAAATCCGCGGCGTGTGAGTGGCGAATGAGGCCACTCCATGTCTTGGCCAAGCGCCGTTTGTTTTTGTCTACACCACTTCTGAGAGCGCAATGACTATAACCACCTTCGTGCACCGCCTGTTCCTCCTCGCCGTGTTGGCCGTCGCGCCCGCCGCTTGGGCCGCGCCGATCATTCCGTCACCGCCGCAACTGGCTGCAAAGTCCTACGTTCTGATGGACGCGGCCAGCGGCAAGGTGCTGGTCGAAAATGCAGGTGACGAGCGTTTGCCACCGGCGAGCCTGACCAAGCTGATGACGGCGTACATCGCGACGCTGGAAATCAATAAGGGTCAGATATCCGAAAGCGATATGGTCACCGTCAGCGAGAAGGCCTGGCGTACCGGCGGCTCCCGGATGTTCATCCAGGTCAACACGCAGGTTTCGGTCGATGACCTGCTGCACGGCATCATCATCCAGTCCGGTAACGACGCCAGTGTGGCGATAGCCGAGCATATCGCCGGCAGCGAAGAAGCCTTCGCTGATCTCATGAACAGTGCGGCCCAGCGGTTGGGCATGACCAATACCCACTTCGTGAACGCCACCGGCCTGCCTCATCCGGATCACTATTCATCGGCTGCCGACATGGCCAAGCTGGCGCGCGCGATTATTTACGAGGATCCGGCGCATTACGGCATCTATGCGCAGAAAGAATTCTTCTGGAATAACATCAAGCAACCCAACCGCAATCTGCTGCTGTGGCGGGACAAGACCGTCGATGGCCTTAAAACCGGACATACCGAAGAGGCGGGCTACTGCCTGGTGGCGTCGGCAGTACGGGACGACATGCGTTTGATCAGCGTCGTGTTCGGCACCAACAGCGAGCAGGCCCGCGCCGCCGAGACGCAGAAGCTACTGACCTACGGCTTCCGCTTCTTCGAGACCCGTACCTTCTACAAAAAGGGCGTCGAGCTGGCGACTTCCCGGGTCTGGAAAGGCCAGCAGGACCAGGTCAGCGCTGGGCTGGCGAATGACCTGACCCTGACCCTGCCGCGGGGCCAGATGGACAAACTGCAGGCCGGTCTGACGTTCAATCCCGAGCTGATGGCGCCGATCCAGCAGGGCGACGTAATCGGTAAGGTCGAAGTCAGTCTCGATGGACAGGTACTACAGAGCACCGACCTGATTGCCCTGCAGCCCGTGGAAGAAGGCGGGCTGTTCAGCCGTTTCTGGGATAGCATTCGTCTGTTCTTCTTCAATCTCTTCAACTGATACCACCTGAGCGCGCTCGGCTATCCGCCGGGCGTGCTTGCGGATCACGAGTCCGTCGTCATGACCGAAAGCAAAAGCGAAACACAGCCACCCAAAATCGAATTTCCCTGCGAGCGCTATCCGATCAAGGTGATCGGTGACGCGGGCGAGGGCTTCAGCGAGGCGGTGATAGAAGTGATCCGGCGTCATGCGCCGAACTTTGACGAAACCACCTTGTTGACGCGCGACAGCCGCAACGGGCGCTTTCTGTCCGTTCAGGTGCTGATCACCGCGACCAGCGTCGAGCAGTTGCAGGCGATTCACGTCGATCTGCGCGCTACCGGGCGCGTGCATATGGTGCTGTGATGGAAAGCGCTCCATCGGCACGCAACGTTACCGACAAGACGGTATTCAATTTCTCTGAATTTGGTGTTCGCTGATGGCTCCCGCAATGCTCGGTGTTCGTGACCTCGGGCTGGTCGAGTACGAGCCCACCTGGCAGGCCATGCAGCGCTTCACCAACGAGCGCGTCCCGACCACCGAAGATGAAATCTGGCTGTTGCAACATCCTCCTGTGTTTACCCAAGGACAGGCAGGTAAGGCCGAGCATCTATTGCTACCCGGCGATATTCCGGTGGTTCAGGTCGATCGCGGTGGCCAGGTGACCTACCACGGCCCCGGGCAGCTGGTGTGTTACCTGATGCTGGACGTCAGGCGATTGAGTATTGGCGTGCGTGAACTGGTTAGCCGTATCGAACAAAGCCTGATCGACCTGCTTGCCAGCTACGATGTGCACGCCGTAGCCAAGCCCGATGCGCCTGGCGTCTACGTTAACGGCGCGAAGATCGCATCCCTAGGCCTGCGCATCCGTAACGGGCGCTCGTTCCACGGCCTGGCGCTCAATGTGGATATGGATCTGGAACCCTTCAGGCGAATCAACCCCTGCGGCTACGCCGGCATGAGCATGACCCAGATGGCCGATCTGGTCGCTGGGCCAATAGAGTTTTCCGAGGTCAGTGCCCGCCTGCGTGATCAGCTGGTCAAGCACCTCGGCTACTCGCAGCAGCAGACGCTGACGGGCGCAATAGATGGCTAAGCCGGGCGCTTGCTCATCCAATGTGTGCGGGGCATGGCGGATATGAAACGCCTGTCCCCAGGCGAAGCCTAGGGGCAGGCGCTGTTCGACCCGATCAGTTCAGATTGAGGGTCGGAATCAGGCTGCTATCAAACGGCTGGCCCGGCACTGGCACCGGGGCGGCCAGGCCCAGGTTATTCTTCTCGAACACCCGGTCGGCTCGGTAGCTGGAGCGCACCAGCGGGCCGGCGGCGACTTCCATAAAACCTTTTCCTAGACCGATATCGCGGAAACGGTTGAATTCTTCCGGGCTGACCCAGCGCTTGACCGATAGGTGGTTGCGGGTCGGCTGCAGGTACTGGCCGAGGGTGAGGATGTCCACGCCGATGGCACGCAGGTCATCCATGGTCTGCAGTATTTCCTCGTCGCTTTCGCCCAGGCCCAGCATCAGGCTGGTCTTGGTCAGCACATCCGGGCGGTGGCGCTTGGCATGTTCCAGTGCGCGCAGGGTCTTCTCGTAGCCGGCGCGGGGGTCGCGCACTTCATGGGTCAGGCGTTTGACCGTCTCGACGTTCTGCGCGAAGACTTCCAGGCCGGAGTCCACTACGCGTTCGATGGCTTGCAGGTCGCCGTCGAAGTCCGGGGTCAGGGCCTCTACCACTACCTGCGGGGTGCGCTCCTTGATGGCGCGCACACAAGCGGCGTAGTGTGCGGCACCGCCGTCGTCCAGGTCATCGCGGTCCACCGAGGTCAGCACGATATAGCGCAGCGCCATCAGCTCCACCGACTTGGCGGTGTTTTGTGGCTCCTCCTGATCCAGCCAACCGTTGGGATTGCCAGTATCCACCGCGCAGAAACGGCACGCGCGGGTGCACACCGAGCCCATCAGCATGATGGTGGCGGTGCCGTTGGACCAGCATTCGCCCATGTTCGGGCAGTGGGATTCTTGGCATACGGTGCTCAGACGGTGTTCGCCGACATTGCGCTTGACCGCTTCGAAGCGGCTGCCGCTGGGTGCCTTGACCCGCAGCCACTTGGGCTTGGGTTCGAACACTTGGGGTTCGCTTGAGGCGCGGCGCTTCTGCCCGTCCTTGATCGCGGTGATGCCCTGAGTGGTGCGGAATTTTTCGCCGCTGGCAACGGTTTTGGGCTGGGAGGTATCGGACATCGGCTTTCTGGGCTCCGCTAGAGGCTCCGGGGACGAGGCGGTTTGTGGCCGCGGCGCAGTTTATCACAGGCACTGACCGTTCAGTCCGTCTAGCGTCGTGCAGTCCAGGCCGGCAGCCAGCCGCCGAACACGCGGGTTTCAATCTTGCAACTGGCTGGCGAACTGCTCAGCTCAGCACTACGGTGAGCGTGGCGCACCGGCCACTCGGCAGCGGAGCTGGCCGATGTGTATGCCGCGCTCATCCTCGCAGCTGACCTACCGGCCAGCGCTCCGCGTGCATTATTAAGAGGCGGTACTGTCGGTCAGGAATGGGCTACCGAAGCTGCGTGATCTGCCTGGAGAGATGGGTGGCTCGGGGCAGAGCATGGCCGAGTAGTTCGGCCATGCTCGCTACGGCTCCGCCCGCAACCGACCTAGCAGCTCCTGAGTCGGATGGCCGTCAGCGGGCCAGCCGAGTTGCTGCTGAAATCCCCGAATGGCGCTGCGAGTGTTGGCGCCGATGATGCCATCCGCTGTGCCGGGATCGAAGCCTTGCTTGAGCAGGCGCTCCTGCAGCTCCACTCGTTCCGACCGGCTCAGTGGCTGTTCGCCCAACGGCCAACTGCCCCGCACTTTGCCGGCACCATCGAAACGCTCCGAAAGCAGTCCGATTGCCAGCGCATAGGAGGAGGAATTGTTGTAACGCAGGATCGAGCGGAAATTATCCAGAATCAAGAAGGCTGGGCCGCGATGGCCCGCCGGAAGCAACAGGCTGGCCGTAGCGTCATCATTGCCCGTCGGCACATCGCGCAAGCCCATGGCGCGCCAGGCAGCCAGCGACTTGCGCAGGCTGCTGTCGGCGAGGGCATAGTCGAATCCTTCCGGCAGCTGGACTTCGAATCCCCACGGCTGCCCGGCTTGCCAGCCCGACGCCTGAAGGTAATGAGCGGCTGAAGCCAGCGCGTCGGCCGAGCTGTTCCAGATGTCCCGGCGACCGTCCCCGTCGAAATCCACCGCATGGGTGTTATAGGTCGTCGGAATGAATTGTGTCTGGCCCATGGCGCCAGCCCAGGAGCCGCGTAGCTGAGAGGGCTCGACGTCACCATGCGCGAGGATGTCCAGCGCCGCCAGCAGCTGGCTCTTGGCGAACCCTGGCCGGCGACCTTCGTGTGCGAGGGTCGCCAGCGAACGGATCACCGGCTTGTCGCCCATGATCTGCCCAAAGCTGCTCTCCAGCCCCCAGATAGCAACGAGAGTGTTGCGGTCGACGCTGTAGCGCGCTTCGATCTCATCCAGGGTCTTGGTGTGCTGTTGAAGCAGGCGCTGACCACCTTGCACGCGCTGGGCCGACAGTGCGCCTTCCAGGTATTGCCATACTGGACGGGAGAACTCCGGCTGGCTGCGGTCGGCAGCAATGATGCTGGGATCGGGGGTGACGCCTTCAAATGCGCGATCAAACAGATCGGCGGACACGCCGGCTTGCAGCGCCTCGTTGCGGAATTCATCTCGCCATTCGGCGAAGGTCTGCTGCTTCGCAGGCGCGATCTGCGACTGTGGGGCTGTGGTGGCATCAGTGGCGGGCTGCGCGACTTGCTGGTCGGAGCGCTCTGCCGGGGCCTGATCGACAGGCTCGGCGGCACAGGCGACCATGATGCTCAGCGCGGATCCGGCAATCAGGGTACGCAGCAGCAGTACGGGAACGAAGGCGTAAAACATGTACCACTCTCGGCAGGTCATCGGCAGGTGACCTTATCACGCTTTGAATTGCTTGGCTTTTCACGCCGCCAGAAGGACCGAAGCCTCCCAGTGGGAGGCTTCGCGACGGTAACTACCTTTGCCTTTTTTCGGCTGTTCCTGGCGGCTGCGGAACAGGGGTTGCGCCACCAGTGACTTGGCCTTGTTCGGCCGCTTGCGGTTCTTTGTCATGGGCTTTTCTCTGCTATTTGGGACACGGCCGCATCATAGGCGTTGTGCAAGAAATGTCCAGGTGCAACAGCGGCCGAACACGTTCGGCCTACGGGTCAGATGCGTGGATGCGGTTGGTGGGTGTACGTGGACGACCGCAAGGTTGTAGGCCGGAGGGGTTAGCACTACAAGCGCCGATCGTAGGGCCGAACGTGTTCGGCCTCGTCTGCGCGGTCAAAGATACCGTCGGTAGCGAACAGGCTAAACCCCGATTCGCCGTCCGCTCAGTTGCAAGCAAAGATTCGTCAGGCCGATCCAGGGATCGCCTTCGGCCTGCCCTTTGATCTGTTCGTCGATCTGCTGTGCGTTCATCAGCAGGCGCTGCCAGCCGGCCGCGTCATGCCGCTGCAGCGCCTTGCTGACCAGCGGCTTGCGTTTGTCCCACACCGGGGGGCGGGCCTGACTGAAGGCGCGGTCCAGCGGCACGCCCTGACTGTATTGCTGGGCAATGTTGGCGAGTTGGCGAACCTCGCGAGCCACAGCCCAGAGAATGACCGCCGCCTCGACGCCTTCGCCGCGCAGGCCCGTCAGTATCTGCAGGATGTGCTCCGGCTGCCCCAGCAATGCGGCATCGATGAGGCCGAATACGTCGTAGCGGGCACTGTCGGCGACGGCGGCCTGGACGGTTTCAACGGTGACCCGATCCGCCTCGGCGACCAGTTTGAGCTTTTCAATTTCCTGGGCGGCGGCGAGCAGGTTGCCTTCGATGCGTGCTGCGATCAGCTCAACCGCGTCCTGATCGGCGGCAAGCCCGGCGCTCGACAGGCGCTGGCGTATCCACTGCGGCAGTTGCTGGGCGTCGACGGGCCAGATCTGCAGAAACTGCACCTGCTTGCCATCGATCAGCGCCTTGGCCCATTTGGTCTTCTGCGTATTGCCGTCGAGCTTGGGCAGGGTGATCAGCAGTACGGTGTCCTCGGCGGGCCGCGCGAGGTAATCCATCAACGCCGCAGCGCCCTTGTCGCCGGGCTTGCCGTTGGGGATGCGCAGTTCCAGCAGGCGCTTCTCGGCAAACAGCGAGAGGCTTGCGCCCGCTTCGATGAGCAGGCCCCAATCGAAGCCGGTCTCGACGTTGAACACCTGACGCTCGCTGAAGTCCTGCTGGCGACAGGCGTTGCGAATGGCATCGCAGGCTTCCTGGCAGAGCAGGTGCTCGTCGCCGCTGACCACGTAGACCGGCGCTAGAGGGCCTTGCAGATGTTTGGCGAGCTGGGCGGGAGGTAATTTCATCGTGAGGGCGAGAGCCAGCGCTGGCTGGCTCCCGATCGGTCACTGGATAGGCAGTTCGACGGGTGATTGCTGCGGTTGCGAGGCCTGCTCGCGCATCTGTGCTTCGATGGCTTCGGCCTCGGCGCGTTTCTTCGCCTCGGCGGTCTGCTGCAGCTGATCGAGTTGCGCGGGGGTGATGCCACGGATGCGCATGCTCAGCTGTTGCAGAAGTTCACGACGCATTTCCTGGCGCAGCTGGTTCGCTTCCTGATCCGAACTGATCAGGTTGTTGCTGTCATGGACATAGACCTTCTGCACTTCGACGCTGTCCTGCAGCAGAACGGTGCTCTGCGGGCCGCGGAATTCATACGCGAGCACGCTGGTCAGCTCGTACTCGGCACTGCGCGCCGAGCTGGTATAGCTGGCGGTGCGCTGCTGGTTCTGCTCGCGCACCAGATCAAGCGTGTAGGGCGCACCAGGATGAACCCTGACGCCATTGTCCTTGAGCAGTTCTTCGAGTTGCTTGGCGGTCTCGCCATGACTGTTGCGCGCCTGCAGATTGATTTCCTCAAGGGCAAAGCTGGTTTCGCCAGTGCCACGCAGGTGGAAACCGCAGGCGCTCAACAGCAGGGTCAGGCCGACCACCACCAGATTGCGTTTGATCATCTTGTTATCCCCTTGCCAGCCCTGGCGCCCTGCGCCAAGGCGAATCAGTTAGCGACGATGTTGACCAGCTTGCCTGGCACCACGATGACCTTGCGAATCGTCAGGCCTTCGGTGAAGCGCACCACGTTCTCGTTGGCGCGTGCACTGGCTTCGACTTCTTCGCGCGAGGCGCTGGCCGGCACTTCGATCTGGCCGCGCAGCTTGCCGTTGACCTGTACCACCAGCGTCAGGTTGTCCTGCACCAGGGCGGACTCGTCGACCGTTGGCCATTGTGCGTCGATGACGGCGCCGGATTTGCCCAGCTGTTGCCAGAGTTCATGGCAAATGTGCGGTGTGATAGGTGCCAGCAGCAGGGCGACAGTTTCCAGCCCTTCCTGCATGAGTGCGCGATCTTGCTCGTTGCTGGCGGAGGCCTTCTCCAGCACATTCATCAGCGTCATCACCTGGGCGATGGCGGTGTTGAATTTGTGGTGCTGGCCGACATCGGTGCTGGCTTGCTTGATCGCCAGATGAATGGCACGGCGCACGGCTTTCTGCTCGTCGCTCAGGCTGGCGATGTCCAGCGTACCCGGCAGGCCGGCGCTGACATGGCTATGAGTCAGGCGCCAGACACGGCGCAGGAAACGGCTCGCACCTTCGACGCCGGAGTCGGACCATTCCAGGCTCATATCCGGCGGCGAGGCGAACATCATGAACAGGCGGCAGGTGTCGGCGCCGTAGGCATCGATCATCGCCTGAGGGTCGACGCCGTTGTTCTTCGATTTGGACATCTTCTCGGTGCCGCCAATTTCAACCGGCAGGCCGTCGCTGGCGAGCTTAGCGCCGATAACCTTGGCCTTGGCGTCACGCTCGACAATGACATCGGCCGGATTGAACCAGTCCTTGCCGCCGTTGGGCAGCGTGCGGTAGTAGGTGTCGGCGATGACCATGCCCTGGGTCAGCAGGTTTTTGAACGGCTCGTTGGAGCTGACCAGCCCCTCGTCACGCATCAGCTTATGGAAGAAGCGCGCATACAGCAGGTGCAGGATGGCGTGTTCAATGCCGCCGATGTATTGGTCCACCGGCAGCCAGTGGTTGGCGGCTTTCGGGTCGACCATGCCCTGGTCGTAGTTCGGGCTGGCGTAGCGGGCGAAGTACCAGGACGACTCGACGAAGGTGTCCATGGTGTCGGTTTCGCGCCGGGCCGGCTTGCCGCAGCTGGGGCAGCTGCAGTCGTAGAATTCGGGCATTTTCGCCAGCGGCGAACCGGCGCCATCTGGCACCACGTCTTCGGGCAGTTTGACCGGCAGCTGGTCTTCCGGCACCGGTACGTCGCCGCAGCTTTCGCAATGGATGATGGGAATCGGGCAGCCCCAGTAACGCTGGCGGCTGATGCCCCAGTCGCGCAGGCGGAACTGGGTGCGCGCCTGGCCGAGGCCTTTCTTCTGCAGGGCGACTTCCATGGCATCGAAGGCGCCGTCGAAATCCAGCCCGTCGAATTCGCCGGAATTGATCAGCTCGCCGTGCTCGCCATAGGCGTCGTTCCAAGGCGTAGGCGTCTCGTCGCCTGCGCTGGTGCGCACCACCGGCTTGATCGGCAGGTCGTATTTGGTGGCGAAGGCGAAGTCGCGCTCGTCATGGGCGGGCACCGCCATCACCGCGCCTTCGCCGTAGTTCATCAGTACGTAGTTGGCGACCCACACCGGCAGCAGTTCGCCGGTCAGCGGGTGCTGCACGCGCAGGGCGGTGGGCAGGCCTTTCTTCTCCTGGGTGGCGATGTCGGCTTCGGCCACGCCGCCACGCTTGCATTCGTCGATGAAGGCTTGCAGTTCAGGATCTTTCTGCGCGGCGAGGGTCGCCAGCGGATGTTCGGCGGCCACGGCGACGTAGGTGGCACCCATCAGAGTATCGGGGCGCGTGGTGAAGACTTTCATCACGCCTTCGCTGCCGATGCTCGCCACGTCGTAGGGGAAACTGATTTCCATGCCGCGCGACTTGCCGATCCAGTTGCGCTGCATGGTCTTGACCTGTTCCGGCCAGCCATCCAGCTCGTCCAGGCTCTCCAGCAGCTCATCGGCGTAGGCGGTGATCTTGAAGTAATACATGGGGATTTCGCGCTTCTCGATCAGCGCGCCCGAACGCCAGCCACGGCCGTCGATGACCTGCTCGTTGGCCAGTACGGTCTGGTCCACCGGGTCCCAGTTCACCGTGCCGTTCTTGCGGTAGATCACGCCCTTCTTGTACAGGCGGGTAAACAGCCATTGCTCCCAGCGGTAGTAGTCCGGCTTGCAGGTAGTGACTTCGCGCGTCCAGTCCACCGCCAGGCCCAGCGATTTGAGCTGGGTCTTCATGTACTGGATGTTCTCGTAGGTCCACTTGGCCGGCGCCACCTGGTTCTTCATCGCGGCGTTTTCAGCCGGCATGCCGAAGGCATCCCAGCCCATGGGCTGCAGTACGTTCTTGCCCTGCATGCGCTGGTAGCGCGCAATCACGTCGCCGATGGTGTAGTTGCGCACGTGGCCCATGTGTAGCTTGCCGCTGGGGTAGGGGAACATCGACAGGCAATAGAATGTGTCCTTGCCGGGCTGTTCGCTCACTTCAAAGGATTTCTGCGAATCCCAGTGGGACTGCGCGGCGGCTTCGATTTCGCGGGGCTGATACTGTTCGTGCATGGCTACTGGCGTTGAATAGGGGCTGGCTGTTCGCGAAGCGGCGACGGGCTGCGGAAATGCCGGGTCGGGACCTGGCGAACGGCGGCGCAACGGGCTGGATGCGAAAGCATGGAAGCTCCGTAGCATACATGACCCCCAGCGACCGAGGGAAACCCGATTTGCCGGGAGCCACGCGGGCCCGTTTGTCGCTCGCGGTGGTGTCGTTCGAGTCTGAGCTACGCTTGTACAGGGGGCGGGACGAACGGAGGTGAATCATGGGTGGAGAGCGCGAAGCGGATGAGGGCAACCTATACGGGCGTGTACTGCAGCGGTTGACCCTGGCGCTGGAAGAGGCGGAACGAGCAGCAGGCGGTAATGCCAGTGCGGCGACCGAACTGGAGGTCGGCGGGCTGACGCCTGCCGAGTTCGAGTTGATCCGTGCCTATCTGCAACAGGATTCGCAGTGGCTGTCGGGCTGGCATGCAGCGGCCGAAGAGCAGGCGCAGCTGGTGCGCCAGGCCGAGCGCCCGGCCCTGCGCAACGTGCTGCGCCATCATCCGGGCAAGCGAAGTAAGCAGGCACCGGTGTCGCTGCAGCAGTTCATGAGCTGTGCGCTCTGTGGTGCCTGCGTGACCTGGCCTGACGGGGCGGGCCCGGTCGCCTGCTCGGCCTGCGGTTCGCAATTGCTACGGGCTCGGCAGCGGTTGCATACCTACCCAAAGCATTGATGGCGTCCGCCTTACCGGACGGACGCCTCGGCAGGTAGAGTTGCAGCAACCAGAGTGCTGGAGCTGCGTATGCCGATTCGTTATTTCTTCAAACACCTATTGCTGCCACCGGGCGGCCTGCTTCTGCTGTTGCTTGCCGCCTGGTGGCTTCGGCGGCGAGCGCCGCGGCTGGCCGCGTTCTGTTTCGTGATCGGCTTCGGCGGGCTGTGGTTGATGAGCTTGCCAGTGACCGTCGAATGGGCAGCACGGGCATTGGAGCGCGAGCAGGCGCTGGAGTGGACCGATTGGGCCGAGCTTGGTCAGCAGGCGCAAGCCATCGTGGTGCTCGGCGCCGGTCGCGAGCAGGCTGATCCAGGCTGGGGCTCCGACCAGCCCAGCCATATCGCGCTCGAGCGACTGCGTTACGCATCGCGGTTGGCCAAGGCCTCGGGGCTAACGATCCTGGCCAGCGGCGGCCTGCACTATGGGCAACCGCCGAGCGAAGCCTTGCTGGCGGCCGAAGCGCTGCAGCGCGACTTCGCCACCCCGACACGCTGGCTGGAAGAGCAGAGTCGCACTACCTGGGAGAACGCGGTGTACAGCGCACAGATGCTCAAGACCGCGGGAATCGAGCGAATCGTACTGGTGACCTCGGCCTCGCATATGCCGCGGGCGCGCTGGTGTTTCGAGCAGTTCGGTCTGCAGGTGATAACCGCGCCGGTGGGCTTCCTTGGCGTGCCCAACGGGAGGCCGTTCGGTGGCTGGCTGCCCGAAACCAAAGCCGTCTGGCAGAACGGCATGCTGCTCAACGAAGCCGTCGGGATGCTGGTTTATCCATTGATTTATACGGCCCAGGAGGGCTAGGACAACAAGAGCGCTGGAGGCGGGACGAACGGCGGCCCGTTAGGTTACGCCTTCGGAGACCCGGATTACGCCTCCGGCTAATCCAGGCTACGGTCTGGTTTAACCGATTCTTTACGGAAAAGAGGATGATTAAAAAGCGCTGGAGGGCTGGGCGAAGGGGCATCCGC
>NZ_JAMOII010000003.1 GCF_024448985.1 Stutzerimonas stutzeri | reverse complement strand
TAAAGAGGTATATGCGCGCTAGCAGGCTGTTGAAAAACTACCTGCGTTGGCAATACGGCGTTGAAAACGGCCTCAGAAGCTCATGTACAACACGTAAACTCGTTCGCGAGTCCGATCCGCTTCCTCGGCCGTTTGACTCGCTGCGCTCGCCCTTCGGGCCAGCCTTCGGCTGTTACTCCCGCTCGTCGTTGCGCCTTGTCTTGCCTGCCTCGCCAACGTTTTTCAACGGCCTGCATGCGCCCTCGCCCCGGCTGCCTTGCCCGAGGCAGCCGGGGCCTTCCATAATCGGTTGGAACCCAAACGGACATCCCTGCCCATGGCGATTGCGCGCAACGACCTCGATCACAATGGTTTGATAATCGGCGTCTCCCCGGAGCGCTTTCGCGCCGTGGCGATGCCGCTGTTGTTCGATCACCTCAACGCCCAGTGCGAAGGCACCATCGCGGTCAACCGCCAGGCGCGCATCGTCTGGATCAATGACAAGTACGCCGCAAAGGTCGGTATCAGCGATCCGCGCAGCGTGCTTGGCAAGGAAATCGAAGAGGTGCTGCCAGCCAGCCGTCTGCGCGAGGTAATGGAAAGCGGGCTGCCCAGCATGCTCGACCTGATGGCATTCGGCGATGAGCATTTCGTGGTGACCCGCATTCCGCTACGGGACGAGGATGGCACCCTGGTCGGCGCGCTGGGCTTCGTGCTGTTCGACCGGGCGCAGCACCTCAGACCGCTGATGTCCAAGTTCAACGTTCTGCAGACGCAGCTGGTCGCGACTCAGAACGAGTTGGCCAAGGCCCGCCGCGCGCGTTACACCATTGCTGGCTTCATCGGTACCAGCCCAGCCGCCAGCGAGGTCAAGCGTCAGGCCCGCCGCGCGGCACAGCTTGACGCCACGGTGTTGATCCGCGGCGAGACCGGCACCGGCAAGGAGTTGCTCGCCCAGGGCATCCACAACCTTTCGCCACGGGCCAACGGCCCTTTCGTTGCGGTCAACGTCGCGGCTATCCCGGAAACCCTGGTAGAGGCCGAGCTGTTCGGCACCGCCCCAGGCGCATTCACCGGCGCGGATCGCAAGGCGCGTATCGGCAAATTCGAAGTCGCCAACGGCGGCACGCTGTTCCTCGATGAAATCGGTGATCTGCCCATGCCACTGCAGGCGAAACTGCTGCGAGTGCTGCAGGAACAGGAAATCGAGCCCCTCGGCTCCAACCAGGTCAAACCGCTGAACGTACGGGTCATTGCCGCGACCCACATCGGTCTGGAAGCCAAGGTTGCCGCCGGACAATTCCGGGACGATCTCTACTACCGCCTCAATGTCCTCGCGCTCAAGGTGCCATCGTTGCGCGAACGTGCCAGCGACATTCCCGCGCTGGTCGAGCATCTGCTTGATGACATCGCCAATCGATCCGGCCATGCGCCGATGGAGCTCACGCCCGAAGCCGTAGCGCTGCTCTGCGGCCAACCCTGGCGCGGCAATGTCCGCGAATTGAGCAACCTGCTGGAGCGAGCTCAATTGAATGCCGATGGCCTGCCGCTGGAAGCGCGGCATCTGCTGCCGTTACTTGGCGAGCAGAGCAGCAGCGCCGCATCTGTGCCGCCAACAGCAATGCCGCTCCCCGCCGAACCATCCGTCTTGGAAGCAGCACCGCTGCAGCTGCTGGCCGAAAGCATTGCCCAGGCCGAACGTCGCGCGCTGCAACACGCACTGCGAGCCTGCAAAGGCAACCGCCGCCGTGCCGCCGTCGAGCTGGGCATCTCCCGCGCGAGCCTGTACTCGAAACTGCAGCTGCATGGGCTGAGCGAGCGTTAGCCAGCTCCGCTCCCGTTTCACTGCCGTCACAACCGCCTCCTCGCAGGGCCGAACTGTTCGGCCTCGTAAATCTACGGCCGAATAAATTCGGCCCTACCAGGTCAAGCACATGGCCGGGCCTTAAGTCTCGTAGGGGCGTAATGCTGTCCACTTAATGCAAACACCACGGCTGATGGCCCTGTCTGTAGGAGCGAGCTTGCTCGCGAAGCTCTTGAGTGGCCTGGGTCGAGCAAAGAGCTTCGCGAGCAAGGACTCGGCGTCCCCCTCGTAGTAGGCGGCGGGTTTCCCTTAGCCCAGAAAAACGCCGCAACCTACACAGGAATGCGGCGTTTCGCCTAAGTGAACGGCATACCGTAGGGCCGAACTTGTTCGGCCTTTGCAAATCTGCCGAACGAGGTTCTGCCCTACAGCCGACGCCACCGCCTTAGCCGATCAGGCATTCAGCCGTTCGATCTGACCACAAAGCTCTTGCGCCAATAGCCGCAGCTCGGTACTGGCGGCGCGAGTTCGGGTGACCGTCTGCCCAGCGGAGCCGGCGGTGTCGCGGATGCCGTTGACGCTACGATTGATTTCCTCAGCCGTAGCGGTCTGTTCCTCGGCGGCCGTCGCGATCTGCAGATTCATGTCGTTAATGGTCGAGACCGCGACCGTAATGGCGCCGAGCGATTCACCTGCGCGCGCCGCCTGATCCATCGTCAACTGCGCCTTTTCCGCATTACGAGCCATGCGCTCGACGGCTGTGGTCGCGCCTGACTGAAGCCGCTCGATGATTGCATGGATCTCTTGAGTCGAGCGCTGGGTGCGTTGCGCCAGCGAGCGCACCTCGTCGGCCACCACCGCAAAACCCCGCCCATGCTCACCGGCGCGAGCGGCCTCGATCGCGGCATTGAGCGCAAGCAGATTGGTCTGTTCGGCGACGCCATTGATCACGTCGAGCACGGTGCCGATGTCGCGGGAGTCCTTCGCCAGCTTTTCCACCACCGCACGCGCTTGCGACAGATCGCGGGTCAGATCGGCGATTTCCTGCATGGTCTGCTCGACCATCCGCCGACCTTGCGCGGCCTCTGCTTCTGTCTGTTTGGTCGAATCAGCCGCGAGACTGGCGCTACGCGCAACTTCCTGCACGGTGGCAACCATCTCATTCATGGCGGCGGCCAGGCTGATGGTTTCGCTTTCCTGGCGCTCGGCATCGCGCTGGGCGTCCGAGGTGATTTGCGACAGGTCCTCGCTGGCAGTCATCAGTTTCAGGTTGGCCTGCCCGACCACGCCGCCGGCGGCCTCCATGAGCGTGTTGAAGCTGCGGGCCATCTGAACGAGCTCGTCACGGCCCTGTGTGGGCAGGCGTACGGTAAGGTCGGTGCGGCCCTCGGCAGCCTTCTCAAGGGTGGCGACCGTTGCACGCAAGGGGCCGGTAATGCTGCGGATCACCAGCATGCTGAACCCCGCCAACGCAGCGAGGATTAACGCGCCGACGAACAGGGCGGTTGTCACTTCGCGATTCACCACGGCATCGATATCGGCGGGGTGAATGCCGCTGGACACCATCCAGCTCCAGGGTTTGAAGCCACGTGCCTCGGTCAGCTTGAGCTCGGGTTCCGTTGCGCCCGGACGCGGCCAAAGATATTCGAGCCGCATGGAGCCGTTGCTGCGCACACCGTCCACCAGCTGCTGCACGAATGGCTTGCCGGCCTTGTCCTTCAAATCACGCAGATCGCGACCGACCAGTTGCGGGCTGACCGGGTGCATCAGCCAGACAAAATCCATGTTGTTGATCCACAGGTAGTGGTCGCCCAGGTAACGGATGGTGCCGATCACTTCCATTGCGCCGGTTTGCGCCTCTGGAAGCGTGATTTCACCAGCGTGCGCTTTGCCCTCGTAATGCTCCATCACCCGTACGGCGGTGGTCAGTGCGGCATCCACGGCGGCCATTTTTTCTTCGGTCAGACTGCGTTGCAGACTGGCCACCATCCACCAGGTGAACAGGACTACGACCACACCGAAACCCAGGGTAAGCATCCAGACCCGCTGAGCGATACGAAACTGACGAAAGAAGCTGTTCATCGAGACGTCATCCTTATGAAGGCAGCGCGCCAACCATTGGCGAACCGCAACTGCTCACCAGCGCATAGAGCTCAGGCGCCGTTCCTAAGTGCGTTAAACGTGAAGGCTTGCCCCAACACGGTCGATCAGGCCCGCAGCGTCACTGCGCCAGCCAGCCGCCATCGACGTTCCAGGCTGCGCCGCGTACCTGCTTGGCGGCGTCGCTACAGAGAAATAGCGTCAGATCACCCAGCTCCTCGGGCGTCACGAAATCCAGCGAAGGTTGCTTCTCCATCAGCAGCTCCCGCGTCGCGCGGACCGGGTCGCCATGGGTTTGCGTCTTGCTGTCGATCTGCTGCTGTACCAGCGGCGTCAGTACCCAGCCTGGGCAGAGCGCATTGCAGGTCACTGAGGTGGATGCGGTTTCCAGAGCGACCGTCTTGGTCAGGCCGATCACCCCGTGCTTGGCGGCCACGTAGGCCGATTTCTGCGCCGAAGCCACCAGACCGTGAACCGAGGAGATGTTGACGATCCGCCCCCAGTTGCGCTCGCGCATGCCCGGCAGCGCCAAACGCATGGTGTGGAATACCGAGGACAGATTGATGGCGATGATGCTGTCCCAACGCTCGACCGGGAAACTTTCGATCGGAGCTACGTGCTGAATGCCGGCGTTGTTGACCAGCACATCGAGGGAACCGAAATCACGCTCGGTCTGGCTGACCATCGCGGCGATCTGTTCGGCGTCGGATACGTCGGCTGAGTGATGCAGCACGCGGGTGCCATAGCCGGATACGCGAGCGATGGCCGCTTCCACATCGCCGAAGCCATTGAGCATCACGTCGGCGCCCGCTTCTGCCAGTTTGCAGGCGATGCCCAGACCGATCCCGCTGGTCGAACCGGTGACCAGGGCTGCTTTGCCTTTCAGAATCATGGCTGTCTCCGATTGCTGCGAGTGACGCTCAGGGCAGCGGTGCTCAAGACACCCTGCTGACAATCAGAGTAGCGGCTGATATGAAGTGTGCTGGGCAAGGTGATGGCAAGGCGGGACGGTCGGGTGCCGGCGGCTGATCCGCCGAAAAGTTCGCGTGGGGCATTCATGTACGGTTTTCCTTATTGTTCTGATCGCGCCGTCCGCACCGTCGGTCTACATCGAAGGTGCGGTACGGAAACAAGCGAGACTGGAAAACCAGAGCGAAAGCCATGCCAGAGCGGCGAGCGGCGACGCAAAAAGGTCGAGGTGCCCGACATAGCGCGCGCTCGAATGGAGGAAATGGGTGGTACTTATCCGTTAGCCGGCCAACTCAATGTCCAGCATCCTGTACATGCTCATAAGGCGACACATGGCAGCCCGAACCTATGTCCGAGCCGCTGGACAGCCCTGCAATCGGGCTCGATACGCGCCGGACAGTCGCGGCGCCATCGCAACCGCCCAAGCACTTCGGCGCAAGCAACTCGCCGGCGTGCGGCGGCTCCATCGCTTTCACCGAACACCAGCCAGTCACTCCTCACCTCACCCAGCCAGCACGCCGTCCACCAGTGCCTTGGCTTCTTCCTGGATGCGCTTCAAGTGCGCCTCGCCTTCGAAGCTTTCGGCGTAGATCTTGTAGACGTCTTCGGTACCGGAGGGCCGAGCGGCGAACCAGCCGTTATCGGTCACGACCTTGAGCCCGCCAATAGCGGCGCCGTTGCCCGGCGCTTCGGTGAGAATCTGCGTGATCGGCTGGCCGGCTAGATCGCCCGCTTTCACCTGCGAGGCCGAGAGTTTGCCCAGTTTGGCCTTCTGCTCGCGATCGGCCGGAGCGTCGATACGCTGGTACACCGGCGCACCGAAACGCTCGGTCAGCGCCTGATAGCGCTCGCCCGGGTCCTTGCCGGTTACAGCAGTGATCTCCGCCGCCAGCAGGCCGAGAATCAGGCCGTCCTTGTCGGTCGACCAGGCGCCGCCGTTCTTGCGCAGGAAGGACGCACCCGCCGATTCTTCGCCGCCAAAGCCCAGGCTGCCGTCCATCAAACCATCGACGAACCACTTGAAGCCCACCGGCACTTCCACGACCTGACGGTCGATGCCCTTGGCTACCCGATCGATCATCGACGACGAGACCAGCGTCTTGCCGATTCCGGCCTGCGCACTCCATTCGGGGCGGTGGGTGAACAGGTATTCGATCGCAACGGCCAGGTAATGGTTGGGGTTCAGCAGCCCAACCGAACGCGCAACGATGCCATGGCGGTCATGGTCCGTGTCACAGGCAAAGGACACGTCGAAGCGGTCCTTGTTCTCGATCAGCCCAGCCATGGCGTGCGGCGAGCTGCAATCCATGCGGATCTTGCCGTCCCAATCCAGGCGCATGAAGCGGAAGGTCGGATCGACGCGCGTCGAGAGCACGTCGAGCGGTAGCCCGTAACGTTCGGCGATGCGCGTCCAGTAATGCACGCCGGCACCGCCGAGCGGGTCGACGCCGAACTTCAGGCCGGAGTTACGGATCGCTTCGAGGTCGATCACCTGGCCCAGACCACCTACATAGTGTTCGATGAAATCGAAGCGCTGAATGGTCGGCGCTTTCAGCGCACGGGCGTAATCCATCCGCTTGACACCTTTCAGCCCGGCTACGAGCAAGGCGTTAGCGCGATCCTGAATCCACTTGGTCACGCCCGTATCCGCCGGGCCGCCGTTGGTGGGGTTGTACTTGAAGCCGCCATCGGCCGGCGGGTTGTGCGAGGGCGTAATGACGATGCCATCGGCCAGGCCACCGCTGCGGCCCGCGTTGTATTCGAGGATGGCGTTGGAGATGGCCGGCGTCGGCGTGTAGCCCGGCTCGCCATTGGTTTCGCTGCAGCCGGCATCAATGCGCGTCTCAACGCCGTTGGCCGCCAGCACTTCAAGCGCCGACACAAACGCGGGTTCGGATAGCGCATGGGTATCCATGCCAACGAAAATCGGACCGTCGATGCCCTGCTCGCGGCGGTAATCGCAGATCGCCTGGGTCACGGCAAGGATGTGCCGCTCGTTGAAGCTGTTCTTCAGCGACGAGCCGCGATGACCGGAGGTGCCGAACGAGACCTGCTGCGCCGGATCCGAGGGATCGGGACGCTCGCTGTAGTAGCGCGAAATCAGGCGCGGAAGGTTGGTCAGGGTGTGTTCTTCAGGCAAGCGTCCTGCGTTGAGGTCGAGACTCATCTGTCGTTCCTTTGGAAGAATGAAAACGTCGCATCAGGCAAACCGTGGCCCGCACGGGAGCAATCAAGGCATTGGTCGATGCCATTATCTACGCGCTAAGACCATCGGTTCAGGGGCTTTGGTTCCCCATACAGCAGGCGGAATGTTTGGCTAGCTCAGGCGCGCATGATATTGCCGTTTATCACCGCGACGAAGCCCGCTTCCTTTCATGCCAGCAGGCTTGCCCATGCCGAAGCGAGCAACAACAGCGCCATGCCCTGATTGAATCGTCGTAACGAACGCGCCGAACGCAGAACCCGTGCCGCGCCCCGGCCGAGCACGGCCCATGCGGCCAGGCAAGGCACCGCGACGAGAAAGAAAATCAGCGCATATACAGAGTATTGATACGAGCCGGCATCCGCTCCGGTAAAAACGCTGATGACCGCGAACGCCATCATCCAGGTCTTGGGGTTGATCAGTTGCAACGCGGCGCCGCCGCAGGCACCCATGCGCTTGCTTGCTAGATCCGTGTCGAGTCCGGTCGCCGGGCTACGGAACAGCTGCCAGGCCAACATGCTGATCCAGGCCACACCGAGCCAGCCCATACCCTGCTGCACCATGGGGTAACGCAGCAAAACCCCTCCCAACCCCCATCCAACCAGCAGCACGATCATCGCGGCCGCGGCACAGGCGCCGAGTACGATGGGCACCGCGGCGCGCAATCCATACAGGCTGCTGTTGCTGAGGACCAGAATATTGGTCGGCCCAGGCGTAATCGACGCCACGAAAGCAAACAGAACGAATGGCAGGAACTGGCTCATCGCGCCAACTCCCAATGAATTCGGGGCTTTGAAAGAATCGAAAACATGGGCAGAAACTCCGAGTGGGTGTTTCCGCAATGTTCCGGCGGGACGCGTCAGCGGTCTGGAAGGTTTGAGCAGCGCTTGCGATAGGCCGCCGGGCTCAGACCATAGGCACGACGGAACCAGCGACCGAGATGGCTTTGGTCGGCGAACCCCAGCTGCACCGCGACGCTCGCCGGAGCCAGTCCCTGACGCAACAACTTGCGCGCCAGACTGAGGCGCAGCTGCACCAGATAGGCATGCGGCGCTAAACCGAAGGCCGCTTTGAACGCTCGGGACAGCCGGAAACGATCCACGCCGGCAACCTGGACCAAGTCGTCCAGGCCGATGTCCTGATCCAGGTGAGCATGCAAAAACTCCCGAGCCCTGATCGCCACCGAAGGCAACCTCGGGCTCAGCTCCGTTTTCCGCCGCCAGTCGACATGGCTGGACAGTTTTTCCAACAACGCATCCAGCGCCGCGTGCCGGACGATTCGCAGGTCCGAGCCGTGCATCGCCTGGAATGCCCTGGCGATGTGATTTATCAGATCCGGCTCGCTCGCCAAGGTTTCGGCAAAGCTTGGCAGGCAATGCTCAGGCGCTTCCTCGAACAGCGCCCTCAGCTGCATTTCGAGCCATTGCGGTTGCAGGTAGAGCATCGAATAGGTGAAGCCGCCGGGCGTTGGCGCATGACCGTCATGAATCTCACCGGGCTCCAGCAAAAAACCCTGCCCTACAGTGCTGCTGTGCAACACCTTGCGGCAGTGAAACTGCTGCACGCCCTGCTCCGTAAAGCCGACGAGGTAACTGTCATGCCAGTGCGGATCGTAGGCATGCCCCTCGAAATGAGCGCGAATGGTCTCGATGCCCGTTTCGGCATCCAGCTTCAAATCGACCCAGCTGTTGGCACCCATGGTTAGCTCTTCGATGACGAAATGGCTACAGGCCGCAGGCCTGTGACCCTGCATTCTGTTAGGAGATTGCGGGCAGTCATAGAAGATTTGTGCAAATGCGGGCACGGCCATCGGGCCCCATTGATCTTTCGTAGCGCTGGCTAAACGTCGCTACGCGTTTGCCGGCATGGAAACCGCCGGCCATAAGCGACCGGCGGTTTTCCCTCAAGCCGTCTTGGCAGCGGACGCGAGCCCTGCCGGCCGCTGTTCACGGAAGGCGAACAGGAACGTCAGGAAGACGCCCAATGCGAATACCGCCGGGAACAGCCAGATGCTTTGCCAGTCATGGCCATCCATGGTCGCGAAGTGATCGGTGACCTTCCCGGCAACCCAGAAGCCGATAAGCATGCCGACGCCGTAAGTTGCCAGCGTGATCAAGCCTTGTGCTGAGCCCTTATAGGTCTCACCGGCCTTGGCGTCGGTATATATCTGTCCAGAGACGAAGAAGAAGTCATAGCAGATCCCGTGCAGGGCGATACCGGCCACCAACATGAACAGCAGATCGCCGTTGTTACCGTAGGCGAACAGCGCATAGCGCAACGTCCAGGCCAGCATGCCCAGCAGCAGGGTCTTCTTGATGCCGAAGCGCTGGATGAACAGCGGCAGCAGCAACATGAACAGCACCTCGGAAATCTGCCCCAGGGTCATCTTGCCGGTCGGGTTGTCCACGCCGATTTCTGCGAGGAAGGGGTTGGCGTTCTGGTAGTAGAAAGCAAGCGGAATGCAGATCAGCACCGAGGCGAGGAAGAAGATCGCGAAGCTGCGGTCCTTCAGCAACTTGAGTGCATCCAGACCCAGGGCTTCCTTGAGCCCGCCCTGCTCGCGCCGGGCCAGCGGCGGTGTACTCGGCAGGCTGAAGCTGTACAGCCCAAGCAACGCCGAGGCGATGGCGCACATCAGGAAGGTGTTGCGTAGCGCACCGGCAGCGATGGCTTGCTGGGAATCCCAGCCGAACAGAAAACTGATCACCAGCCCGGCGATGATCCAACCCACCGTGCCCCAGACACGAATCTTCGAAAACTCCAGCGCCGGGTCACGCATCTGCCGGAAGGCCACGGCGTTCACGAGGGCCAATGTGGGCATGTAAACGATCATGTAGCCCAGCACGTAAGGATAGAACGCACTGAAGTCGCTGGCCCGGTAAAGCTGGAACAACAACACGGCGCCGACCAGATGCAGGATGGCGAGCAAGCGCTCGGCGTTGAAGTAGCGATCGGCGATCAGGCCGATCACGAACGGCGCCAAAATCGCGCCCCAGGATTGGGTCGAGAACGCCATACCGATCTGGCCGCCGGTCGCGCTCAGGTTGTTAGCCAGAAAGGTGCCGAGGGTGACGAACCAGCCGCCCCAGATGAAGAACTGCAGAAACATCATCAGGCTCAGCCGCGCATTGAGTGTGCTCATGGTCTTGTCCTTATTGTTGTGCACGTTTATCAGGAGAACGACTTAATCGAGTCCCAGTAGTCGGCGGTTTCGCGAGGCACTGCTCGCAACACCGGCGAAATCGTCGAAGGCCCGCGTGGCGCGGTTGATCAACTGCTGCCGAATGAAACGGGCACCTTCCTCTGCCCCCTGCGCGGCATCCTTGAGGCAGCACTCCCATTCGAGTACTGCCCAGCCCTCATAGCCGTACTGCGTTAGCTTGCTGAATATCTGTTTGAAATCGATCTGGCCGTCGCCCAGCGAACGGAATCGGCCAGGGCGCTCGGTCCAGCTCTGATAGCCGCCGTAGACACCGGAACGTGCATCCGGGCGAAACTCGGCGTCTTTCACATGAAACATGCCGATGCGCTCGTGATAGCGGTCGATGAACCCGACGTAATCCAGTTGCTGCAGCAGCATGTGGCTCGGGTCGTAGAGAATCTTCGCGCGTGGATGCTGATCGACCGCATCGAGGAAGCGCTCGAAGGAGGCGCCGTCGTGAAGGTCCTCACCGGGGTGAATCTCGAAGCACAGGTCGACCCCGGCTTCCTCGAACGCATCGAGGATCGGTCGCCAGCGCCGCGCCAGTTCGGCGAAGCCCTCCTCGACCAGACCGCTTGGTCGCTGTGGCCAGGGATACATGTAAGGCCATAACAGCGCACCGGAAAACGTTGCATGGGCGGTCAGGCCCAAACGGCGACTGGCCTTGGCTGCGAGGTGCAATTGATCGATCGCCCATTCGGTACGGGCCTTTGGCTTGCCACGCAGCTCGGCCGGGGCGAAGTCATCGAACAGGCCGTCGAATGCTGGATGTACCGCGACCAGCTGGCCCTGCAAGTGAGTCGAAAGCTCGCTGATTTCGACGCCCGCCTCGGCGCAAAGCCCTTTCAGTTCGTCGCAGTAGGTTTGGCTTTCGGCGGCTCGTTGAAGGTCCAGGCACTGCGTTCCGAGCGTTGGAAGCTGAACCCCGCAATAGCCGAGCGAAGCCGCCCAGCGCGCAAGGTTTGGCAGGTTATCGAATGGCGCTTCCGGCCCGAGGAACTGCGCCAGGAAAATGGCCGGGCCGCGAATACCGCTGGGTGTCTTAGGTTGCTGCATTTTGAGTTCCTATCGTTCGGTCGCGGCGAAGGTCGTCCACTTGGCATCGCTGTGATGGCTGGCGATGACCGTCTCGATGAAGGCCATGCCACGCAGGCCGGCATCAATACCCGGAACTTCGAGCGCGCTTCCCGAGCGGATGGACGTGGCAAAGTTGGTATAGAGATTGGCCATCGCCTCGAGATACCCCTCCGGATGCCCGGCAGGCAGGCGCAGACGCCGAAGCGCGTGGTCGCACAGCCAACGCTGATCGACACCGGCACGCAGTACGCGCAGCGCCTCGCCGAGCGGACGATGAACCAGGCTGTTCGGCTCTTCCTGGCGCCATTCGAGGCCGCCGCGCTCGCCATACAAGCGCAACGTCAGGGCGTTCTCTTCGCCCGTGCAGACTTGGCTGGCGATTAGCACGCCGCTTGCGCCACCGTCGGTCTGGAACAGCACAGCACCGTCATCGTCGAGCTGCCGTCCCGCGACATGCACGCCAAGATCCGCGCATAGCCGCTCGATGCGCTGGCCGCTGACAAACTCGGCGAGGTTGAACGCGTGAATGCCGATGTCGCCCATGCAGCCGCTCGGCCCCGCTTGAGCCGGCTCACCGCGCCAAGCCGCCTGCTTGTTGCCCTGCCCGGCCTGGTCCTCGCTCAGCCAACCTTGCGGATACTCAACAAAAATTTTGCGCAATCGACCGAGCGCGCCGGCCTGCACCATATGCCGCGCCTGCCAGATCATCGGATAGCCCTGGTAAGTGTGCGCCAGCCCATACAGCTGGCCGCTGCCGGCCTGGGTTGCAGCAAGCGCCTGCATATCCGCCAGCGACAGCGCTGCCGGCTTCTCGGAAAACACGTGGAAGCCAGCCTGCAGAGCCGCCTCGGCTATAGGCGCATGCAGATGATTGGGCGTGACGACGACCAGCAATTCCATGCGCTGATCCGCCGGTCGCGCCTGCTCGGCCTCCAACAGCACGTCCCAAGAGTCATAACAGCGCTGCGGGTCGAGATGCAGTGCCGCACCACTTCGCCTGTTGTTTTCGGGGTCGCGGCTAAAGGCGCCACAAACCAGCTCGATATGGCCGTCGAGGCGCATCGCCTGTCGGTGCACCTGGCCAATGAAAGCGCCTTCGCCACCACCCACCATGCCTACCCGGACCTTTGATCGACCGGTCGAATCCATGCCCTTACTCCAAACTTAAAGTTTTGATTACAACCAATGTAACCGGTTACATTCGCTCAGAAGGTAGCACCGAAAGCCTTGCTGTCAAGTTGGAAGCGCTGCGTTACGCTAGTTGCCCGCTGGCCGATCGAGCACGGCCGATGACCATCGAGGAGTTATGCCAAATATTCGCAAGGTGGCTGAGTTGGCTGGCGTTTCCGTCGCCACCGTTTCGCGCACGTTGAAGTCGCCGGAACGGGTTTCACCGCAGACCCGTGACCGGGTGCACGCAGCGGTCGAACAAGCCGGTTATCGCCCAAACCTGATGGCCGTACAGTTCCGCTCGCGCAAGACGCGCAACCTCGTCGTGCTGGTCCCAGCGATCGCCAACGTGTTTTTCGCGCGCGTCATAAGCGGTATTCAGGAAGCCGCGCAGGCCGTTGATTACCGCGTGCTGCTGTGCAATACCCTGGGCCGCGAAGACGTCGAGATCGCCTACGCCGAGCTGGTCCATGCCCATCAGGCCGACGGCGTGATTCAACTGCGCGCGTTCAATCCTTTCGCTGAAACCTGCCTCCACGGCAATGCGCTACCACCGATGGTCAATGCCTGCGAAGTGCTCGACGTTCCGCCCTGCCCGACCGTTCGCCTGGATAATCGCGCTGCGGCCCGCACAATGACCGAACACTTGCTCGCGCTGGGCCATCGCCGCATCGGTCTGATCAAGGGCCCGCAAGGCAGTCCCCTGACCCGAGAGCGTATCGCCGGATACGAGGATGCATTGAATGACGCAGGCATCGCGCTCGATCCGGAACTGCTGCGCCGCGGCAATTTCACCTTGCAGGCTGGATATGACGCTGCCGGCCAACTGCTCGATAACCCGAATCAACCGACCGCGATCTTCTGCGAAAACGATGAAATGGCGATCGGTGCGATGCAGCGCATCCGCCAATCGGGGCTGCGCGTTCCGCAGGACGTGTCGATCGCCGGTTTCGATGACATTCCCTTCGCCGCTTTTAGCGATCCACCGCTGACGACCATCGCCCAGCCCGCCGAGGCGTTCGGGAGACACGCAGTCGAGATGCTGGTGGCGCAATTCGAGCAATTACCGCTCGACATTCCTCACCTGGTGTTGCCGTACAGCCTGATATTGCGCGGCAGCACGGGACCTGCGCCGCGCTGAACGCCGTAACTCTGCTGACCAGAGGTGGCGCTCAGACCCACGTGGCCGGCGCCTGTTTCGCCGTCCAGGTGAAGCGCTTTCACTGCTCGTCAATGCCGGGCTCACCTCCGCTCAGCTCCTCCCACAGGCTGCGCCGAAACAGCTGATGCAGAGGTAATCGCTGCGCGCTGTGGCGGCTGACGAGCACTAACTCGCGATAAAAAGTAGCGCTGCCGAGGGAAATGATGCGGACCGTGGGCGCGCGTTCGAGCCACAGCCCCGCCGTCGGTACCAGCGCCACGCCCAAGCCGCTTTCGACCATCTTGACGATGGCATCCAGCTCGTCCAGTTCGAGGCCCGGACGCACGTCCAGATTGTGTTTGCGCAAAAAGTGACTCACCTGTCGGCCGCCGAAGGAGCTACGGTCGTAGCGCACGAAGGGATGCTCAACGAGCAGCTTGAACGGGTCGTCGCCTTCGATGTTCAACGGCGCGATCAGCACGAAGGGTTCCTTCTGGATCAGCTCGGCGTGCAATTCCTTGGGTAGCGCAAATGGCGGCCGGATCATTACCGCGAGGTCGATGTCGCCAGCGTCGACCTGCGACAGTAGATTCAGCGAAACGCCCGGAACGAGCTTGGGCGCGACGCCCGGAGCTTCGCGCAGCAAACGCAGCAGCACCCGCGGCAGCAATCCGGTCTGCACGGTGGCGATGGCACCGATGCGCAGTTCGCCACGGTATTCGCTCAGCGACTCCGGCTGCCCCATCAGTGCGAAGGTGTCGAGGATCTGTTCGGCTAGCGGCACCGAACGCAGCCCGGCTGCGTTGAGATGAGCTGAACGCCCCGTTCGATCGAATAAACGCATACCTAACGCATCTTCGAGATTCCTGATCTGAGCGCTCACGGCCGACTGGGTCAGGCCGATCTGGTTGCCCGCAGCAGCGAAACTGCCGCACCGGACGATAGCCAGGAAGGTTTTCAGTTCACGAATCATCGGCACGATCCATCGATATTCTTAAGGCTCGAATCAAAACATATCCGTTGTCGAAAGGCGGGAAAAATCGGCAAGAATGTCGCTTCCGTTTCACTATAAGAAGGAAGCCCAGATGAGCCTTTCCCCTTTTCACCTTGCGATTCCCGTTTACGACTTGCCGGCGGCACGCCATTTCTACGGGGAAGTGTTCGGCCTTGCCGAAGGGCGTTCATCTGAGCACTGGGTCGACTTCGATTTCTACGGGCATCAGCTGGTGATCCATGAACATCCGAAAACCCAGTCTCAGGACGCAGCGCACACCAACGCGGTGGACGGTCATGACGTGCCGGTACCGCACTTCGGCATCGTGCTGAGCTGGCGGGAGTGGGAAGTCCTGGCCGAGCGCCTGCGCTCGCTGGGCACCCAATTCGTCATCGAGCCTTATGTGCGCTTCAAGGGACAGGTTGGCGAGCAGGCCACGATGTTCCTCTTCGATCCCTGCGGCAATGCGCTGGAATTCAAGGCATTCAAAGACATGAGCCAGTTGTTCGCCAAGTGAGCTTGGCGGGAATCTGAAACGACGCGCTGCGGAGATGCGGCAAGCAATTCGCAGCGCTTGATTAGTCTCTAGCTGAACCTGCCCCGAGCGCATAGATATACGCTTTTACAGTCTGACCGCTGCCGAGTCTGACGTCCGCCAGGATGCGTTTGTAGGCGTCGCCTTCGAACTCATCGAGCCTTGCCCAATGCGCCGCAAACGCCTCTGAACTGAGCACGAAGCCCTCGATCGTCTCGCCGCGTTCATCCAGATCGAGACCGGGAAACCCCAGCGCCGCGCCCCAACCTTCTTCACGCAACCTGCCCGACACGCTTGCGGGCTCCCAGGTACCGGGAATCGCCGCCAGGATGTGCTCGTTCGGCCGCCCAGGTGCGAGGGAGCCGTATACAAAAAGTCGCTCGATCATGGATCGCTTCCTCAATGCATTCGGTAATTAAGCACAGATCAGGCCATGCGCTAAAAGTAGGCAGCCATTCAGCCGGTCTAGCGAGGCCGCTTTGGTGACTATCGGGGCACAACCGGTGCCAGACAGATATTTCGACGCTCGGGGCTAAACAAAAGCCCCGATGGACCGATAAACCGACATGCCAAGCGAGGCGGGCGCGGTCCGATCCGCCCCCTTCGAGGCGCCCTACACAGCCGGTCTCGTCTCTGCTCGCATGCAGCAGATTCGAGAGGCGGCATGGCCACTCTGCAAACGGAAACCTTACCGTGCAACTCATCGATAACAGAGCGCTGATCAACGAAGCCCTGAGCCAATCCGCAGCGCTGACTGGGGGTCGTTTCGATCATCGCTACTGGTTGAGCAAGGTGGCGGACGTAAAGCTGCTGATCATCTCCAAGCCGGAGGTGCTGTTCGATCTGTCGGTAAAGGTTTACATCCCCCTCGCACCCGGCCAGAAGATGCCGCTGACCTATGGCGACGGCTGGTTCAGCTGGCATTTTCTGGGTAGCAAAAGTGCGATGGTGACCATCGCCCGCGAGATCATCTCCATCGCACTACGCAACCAGAAAGGCAATTCGCCTGTATTACAGGCCTGGCTAGCCGAGCTGGTGTCGTTCAAGCGCAGCAGCAATACCATCGCTGTGCTCGAACCCGAGCCACACCAGGATCAGGCCGGTCGCTAAAGTCTGTTGCCGTTTCATGCAATCCGCGTGCTGCTCCAAATGTCGCCAGGCCGGTCGGCGCTCCACACCCGCCGGGATCGGGGCGGCCTTGCCTCGCGCACAAACAGGCTCCGGTGCGGATGCGAACGGTGAGTCAGCATGCCCAGGAACTCTGTAGGGCCGTATTCACTCGGCCGCAGATCTGCGAAGGCCGAACAAGTTCGGCCCTACAACTTTGCCGGCGCCTTCTGGCACCCGAAGAGCGGGCCCGTCGCGAGACGAGACATCGCCTAAACCGTGTCGCCCGCCCCAAGCGCCGCTTCCTCGTAATCGAGTTCACGCAGCAGGATCTGCAGCATCTGCTCGTCGATCAGGTGGCGCTTTCTCATCCGGTACAGTTCCTTGCGCTGCACAGCGATGGCCCGCACGCGAATGTCGCGCTCCAGCACCTGCGTCTGGCGCGCCTGGTTCGCCCGATCCTGGTGTTCCATCAAGGCTTCGATGTCGTGCCGATAGGACTCGGTAATCCGAGCCGTGACCTCGCTGCGTAGCAGCGCCTCGTCGGGATCCTCCACGGGGTTGGCCTGTTTCCAGTTTTCCAGCCAGGTGACCGCAGCCTGGGCGGCGATCCGACGGGCTTTCTTGAGTTCTTCCCTATGTTGTTCGACATCGTTGTTGGGCAGATGCTTGAGGAAATACGGGATACCCAACGCGCCGACCAGCAACGACAAGATGATCACGGCGGCCGCCAGAAAAATCATCAGATCGCGCCCCGGAAATGGCGTGTCGCCAATCATCAGTGGAATCGACAGGACGCCAGCCAGCGTGATTGCCCCACGCACGCCCGCCACGGCACTGAGTGCGGAAAACAGCCTGAGGGGTTTGGGCTGGACCGTCTTTCCGAGCGCCCGAAGTACCCGCGCCTCGCTCCAGTGATAGGCGAAAACGAAGCCGAAGCGGATCACCAGCAGCAGCGCCATGATCGCCAATGCGCTGAAGATCAACATCGGCATGCTGTAGCTCTGCTGCCCAGCCGCTTCCCAAACCCGCTCCACGATCCGCGGGAATTGCAGCCCCAGCAGTAGGAACACCAGACCGTTAAAGCTGAAATCGAGCATCTCCCAAATGCTGCGGTTGAGGATGCGCGTGCTGGTCTTCACCGGCAGCATGTCGATGCGGCTCTGCACCATACCCGCCGCCACGGCCGAGAGGATGCCGGACATGCCCGCATGCTCAGCCAGGAAGAACGCGGCAAAGGGCAGCAGCAGAATCATTAGCACATAGGCCGAGGGATCGAACAGGTCCCGTGCGGTCATCCATTGCTTGGCCTTACCCACCGCCCAGCTCAGGCCGGCGCCAATGAGCAGGCCACCCAGCGCGATGACAAAAAACTCGCCGGTGACCGTCGTCAGCGAAAAGGTGCCGGTAATGGCGGCGGCCAATGCGAATTTGAACGAGACCAGGCCAGTGGCATCGTTCATCATCGCCTCGCCTTCCAGCTGGTGCGCCATATGACGCGGAAGTCGGCCTTGGGCGATGGCGATTACGGCCAGCGCATCGGTTGGCGAAAGAATGGCCGCCAGTGCAAAGCTTGCCGCCAGCGGAATCGTCGGCAGCAACCAGTGGATGAAGTAACCGACCACTACCAGGATCAGCAGCACGAGCACCAGCGCCATGGCCGTCATTTCCGCGCCATGCTCAGTGAACTCGCGCTTGGGAATCTTCCAGCCGTCGTAGAACAGCAACGGAGGAATGAACAGCAACATGAAGATCTCCGGCCGCAGCTCAACGCCCATCCCGAACGGCGGAAGCGCCAGCATGCTGCCCATCAGGATCTGCAAGATCGGCAGCGGCACCGGTATGACATTGGCTAGAACCCGGCTTGCGCCCACCGCAAGCAACAGCAAAAAGATTAGATAAAGCGTTTCCATAGGGCCGGTAGGTCTCTGCGGAATAGTTGGGCGTGCGGGAAGTGCGCGCATGTGAAAAAAAGTATAGCCAGGCGGTTTGATATAGCCGGCTCGTTCGTCAGAACCGTCCCAACGACCTCAAGCCCTGCGACGTAAGATATCGCGCCCAGATCCCCACGCTACTCAATTGAGCAACCCGGTCGCCCCTATGCAGCGGATTACAGAAGCCTGTCTGTAGGCGGCGAGAGCGGCTTCATCGGGATCGGAAGGGTAAACGGCACCAGGCACCAACCCGGAGACTTCCAGTGCCCATCTGGATTCAGACTGCCGCCCTGCTCTGCGTCTCCAATCTATTCATGACCTTTGCCTGGTACGGCCATCTCAAAACGCTCAACGGCAAACCCTGGCTGATCGCAGCGTTGATCAGCTGGGGCATCGCCCTGTTCGAATACCTGATCATGGTGCCCGCCAACCGCATCGGCTATACGGAGTTGTCCATCGGCCAGCTGAAGATCATGCAGGAAGTGATCACCCTTGCGATCTTCGTACCCTTCAGCGTGCTCTATATGCAGCAACCGCTGAAGCTCGATTACCTTTGGGCCGGGCTATGCCTACTCGGTGCGGTTTACTTCATTTTCCGCTCGTGAGCATGCCCCTACCAAGCACGCAGACACGACACTCATTCGAAAAATCAGCGGCCAGATGACGCCATCTGGCCGCTTCGGCATACTGGCCGCCCTTTTCCGCACCTTAGAGGTTTTCCAATGTTCAAGGTCAACGAGTACTTCGACGGCACCGTCAAATCCATCGCCTTCGAAATGGCAGCAGGCCCGGCCACCATCGGCGTCATGGCTGCGGGCGATTACGAATTTGGCACCAACCAGCTGGAAGTGATGCACGTGATCGCCGGCAGCCTGGACGTCAAACTGCCGGGAAGCGACAACTACGAGACCTTTAGCACCGGCACCCAGTTCACCGTGCCGGCCAACAGCAAGTTCCAGCTGAAGGTTGCAACGGATACCGCTTATCTTTGCGAGTACCGCTGAAAGCAAAACGCACTGGCTGGCTCAGTTGCCAGACAGTGCGTTAGCGTTGCGTTGACGATGGGCAGCCTATAGCTGCTGCGGCTGAATCAGCCCCTGGGCGCGATGCCGTCCCAGCCTTGCTTGATCTCGCCGAGCAGACTCGCCACTTCATCGAGCTTGCTCATGTCGTTATGCCGACTCGCTTCGAACAGCCGCATCGTCATGAACTCGTACAGGCGATCCAGATTTTCCGCCAGCTCGCCGCCCGCCTGCTTGTCCAGCACGTCGCGCAAGCCACCGATAATACTGATCGCTTTACCAATCAGCGTGCCTTTTTCCGCATAGGCCTCACGCTCCATGGCGCCCTTGGCCTGAGCGATACGGTCCAGCCCGCCCTGCATCAACATCTGAATCAAACGGTGCGGATCGGCCTCGGTAACCTGGGCCTTAACGCCGACTTGCTGGTACTGCCTCATTGCTGCCATAGCATTCATTTGGATGAGCCCCTTGCCACATCAATTTGCATGTACAGCTTATCGGTCGTGGTCGCTCAAGCTTGATAGCAGACGGAGAAAATAGATCGGAAAAAGGAAAACCGCCTCGGTGGCGGATTCTGTTTGATAGCAAGGCCCACTAATTTGACGGGCTCAACGGACAGTTCTCCGCACGCCACCTCGGAGCGAGGCTTAGCACTTCAGTGTGCCTTAGCCTGCATTCGCTGCGGGTCGCGCCTCCTACCAGAAGCAGTGCGGCGTTTGTCGCTATTTGTGGGAAACCCGCCCTCGGGGCGAAGCTCTTAGCCGTTCGAGATGGGCTTCAGCCCACCAAAATTCACTGACCAGCGCAGCTTTTATCTCTTGGAATTACCCGCCGCCCAAGGCAGATTCTCGAGCGAGGCCAGAAGACTAGAGGAGGTATTGGATAACTGCCCCACCAACAAGTCCATCGCATTGAATTGCTTATAAAGGCGCTCTTGCAACGAGATGATGCGCCGGTCCAAGCCTTCCCGCTGCGTTTTGATATCGGAGCGAGTCTCCTCCATCGCTTTATTACGCTGCTCGAGAATACCGCCAGTCTGCGTGTACGGCTTGAGTTTTTCATTCAGACGAGAAGCAAGGCCTTTATCGCCCGCAAACAAGCCCGGTAGTTCGCTGAAGTTGTCAGCCATCGCTTTGTCCAGCCTTCCGCTGTCGATAGCGAGCGTACCGTCCTTTTGCGTCGTGATGCCGATATCGGTCAAGGCGCGCAGTGCACCGTCGCCTTGCATATTCACCAATTCGCTGCGGATCGTATTGAGTAATGCGCGTGCCGTCGCATCCCCTACCAACGCGCCAGTTACTGGAGCGTTGCCATCGCCAGCGGAGATGACCTTGGTTTGAGCATTAATGACGCCGATCAGCTTGTTATAACTATCGACGAAGGATTGAATCTGCGTTTTAACGCCTTCCTTGTCTTCCGCAACACTGATCGTCAGCGGCTCGTTCTCAGCCGTTTCAGCCATGAGATCGAGCGTAACGCCCTCAATCGCGCTCTCGACTTTATTCGTCTCGCTGATCACTTCCAGACCATCAACAAAAAGCTGAGCACTCTGCGCCGAGGCCAGTACCCGAGCGCCTGGCCCGCTACTAGTTCCAGTACCGTCGAACGCTAAGGTAGAAAGACTGATAAGCCCATTTCCCGGCGCCGCCGAAGGTACTGCCACAGAGATGTCCCGTCCTGCGCCAGTTTTGTTGCTGCTGAGGAGCAGCCGCGAGCCGTCCTTATCGGTCACGATAGTGGCACTGACACCCATCTCCTTGCCGGCCGCGTTGATGGCATCACGCATCCCTGCGAGAGAATTATTGCTCTCATCAACTGTGATGGAAAACGATTCCTTCGTAGGAGGAGTGCCCGGCACACCCAACGATATTTCCAGCGATCCACTAGCAAACCGGGCCGGCACATCGGCCGTATTGGTGATTGCAGCCAGAGCAACTTTGCTGCTAGTTGCAAGCGCCTTGACCTCAACCTGATAGCTGCCTGCACCAGCACTTTTGCTGGCAGTGATGCCAACCAAATCCGACTTGCTGGACGTAGCCGAACGCGCTTGAAAAAGCTCCGGCTTGTTAAGGGCACTAAGCGCCGTCTGGAAATCGCTGATGGCACTTTTCAAAGCGCCAACCGCAGTAATTTGTGTCGTGGTTTTTTTTTCGAGGCTGGCGAGCTGGGCTTCCTTAGGCGCACGCTCGGCGGTCACCATGCTTTTGACAATGCTGTCGATATCGATCCCCGAACCAATGCCCGTTACGCCAGCCATAGCCTCACCTCGTCAAATAAATCACACATGAGATACAACAAACAAAAACCGTGCCGCTAAGCCTTGGCCTCGAATAGCAGACTACGCATTTCGTCCAAGCGCTCGGACAGTCGCAAAATCTCCTCGGAAGGTATTTGTCGTATCACCTTTCCCGAGTCGCCATCGAGGACCTGCACCACTACATCACCTGTAGAATCATCCACGTTAAAAGTGAGATTGCGCTGCTGGCCTTGTATTTGGGCGCGAAGCTGCGCCAACGTATCGCTAAACTCTTTTTGTTTGTCACCGCTTTGCTCTGCCGTTTTAGACGAACCAAACGACAAAAACCCGGCGTCCACATGAGAGCCAGGTATCGCTTCCTTCGCAGGTGACGTAACTTTCGGAAGTGCTGTAACGGCTATTTTACCGACGTCCATGATTCACCTCTTATGAATCAAAGGAGGCAGATCGTCATCTGCCTCCAACTTTAACGCCTACCGCCGTTACTGGAGCAGGCTCAGAACAGCCTGCGGCAGCTGCTTGGCCTGGGCCAGAATCGCCGTGCCGGCCTGCTGCAGAATCTGGTTCTTGCTCAAATTAGCCGTCTCAGCGGCGAAGTCAGTATCCTGGATACGGCCCCGAGCGGCAGATACGTTCTCCTGAATATTCTGCAAGTTAGAAATAGTATTGTCGAAGCGGTTTTGTACTGCACCGAAAGTCGCACGCTGGGTATCAATAGTTGAGATAGCGGCATCAATCGACTCAAGCATATCCGAAACCGTAAGCGGATCAGCATCTGCACCGATCTTCGTAAGGTCTACAGCTGCGGCATCCACCTTAAGTGTTTCCGCATCCATTTTGCCGCCAAAATCAACTTCGATAGAGTCTCCCGTGCCACCGTAGGCGCCTACTTGGAAGGAAACCTTGGTTTCCTCTGAGCCTTCCGCCCCGCCCCCTACGTTGCCATCGAGGAGCTTCTTCGTTCCAAACGACGTTGTTTCAGCGATACGGTTAAGCTCTGTCTGAAGCTCCTTTACTTCGAGATTAAGAGACTCCTTATCCTCGGTGCTGTTGCTGCCATTGCCGGCTTGAAGAACAAGGTCGCGCATCCGCTGTAGGATATTGGTAGATTGCTGCAACGCGCCTTCTGCTGTCTGAACCATCGAAATGCCGTCATTCGCGTTGCGCACTGCTACACCAATGCCGTTAATTTGGCTAGTAAGGCGGTTTGAAATCTGCAAACCAGCAGCATCATCTTTCGCCCCGTTAATCCGGCTTCCGGTGGACAGACGCTCCATAGAGGTCGTCAGCGCGTTGGACGATTTATTCAGGTTGCGCTGAGTGTTGAGCGACGCAATATTAGTGTTGACTGTAAGAGCCATGATGTGCCTCCAAGGGCGCTAGTTACTATGGTTGCCTGAGCTTGCGACTCCGGGCCGGCTTTTTGCCCAGGCACCCATTGAGTTCGCATTCGATTAGCTTATCGGCGTCGTTTCGGTGAGCTTTAGGAGGCAATCGAAAATATTTTTGCAAGCCCCGAGAACAACCTGTACGACACCGGCGAATCCGCAAACAAGCGAGCCCGCCTGCGAAGGTTTTCGGACGCTGGGTGGAAATCTTTAATGGATAAAAAAGAAAGGGTGAGGTGGACGGTAGATGCGTGCGGGTGTGTTTGGTTTTTGGAGTGGCCTGGAAGCCCTTTTCGCCGCGAGGGCGCGCCTCCCACGGGTCAGAGTAATGCCGCTGCTTTTGTAGGAGGGCCGCCCTCGGCGCGAAGCTTTTGCCTTTCGTCCACCGCACTGCTGTCCCGTCGCGGGACGGGTACAAGCGGTCGGCGGATCTGGGGTGCCTGCTTATTGGCGAACTGTACCCGCCCAAGAGGATGCGTAGTTCGCCAGAAACCGGCGCTGGTTGTAGGTTAGTTTTCGAGCGCCGCGAGTCGTTGCAGGAACGACTCCTCGTCCTCCACCGCAACGCCAAGTTCGTTGGCTTTAGCCAGCTTCGACCCTGCGCCCGGCCCGGCCACCACTACGCTGGTCTTCGCCGATACCGACCCCGAAACTTTCGCGCCCAGCGCTTCCAACCTTGCCTTCGCCTCGTCGCGGCTCATGCTTTCCAGCGTGCCGGTCAACACCCAGGTTTGGCCCGCCAACGGTAAGCCTTGCGCCGCCTTTCGCTCGCTTTGCCAGTGCATGCCGAACTCATGTAGCTGGGCCTCGATTGCGTAGGCGCGCTCGGCGTTGGTCGGGTCGTCGAAATAGTCACGTAATGCGCGAGCGGCTTTTTCATTGAAGCGCTCGACCTGGCGCAGATCGAGCCAGTCGGCTTCGATGATGCCCTTGAGGCTACCGAAACGGTCGGCGAGACGCTGGGCACCGGTGGCGGCGATAAACGGAATGTTGAGCTTGTCGAGCAGTCCGGCGAGCGTCGCGCAGGCGGCGAACTCAGGATGCACGTCGCCCTCCTCCTGCAGCTGCACGCCACGCTCGCGCAGCTGTTCGATAACGAGCTGGTTGTGCTCGTCCTCGAAGAAGCTATGTATTTCATGGGCAACTTCCAGGCCGACGTCCGGCAGGTAGACCAGCACATCCGGCAACGCCCGGCTGATACGACCCAGGGAACCCAGCGCCCGCGCCAGAAGTTTGGCCGTGCCCTCGCCCACGTCGGGAATGCCCAGCGCATAGATGAAGCGCGCTAAGGACGGCGTGCGGCTGGCATCGATGGATTTGAGCAGGTTGCGGCTCGACACTTCGGCGAAGCCTTCTAGCCCTAATACCTGCTCGAAGGTCAGGCAGTAAAGATCGGCTGGCGAATTGACCAGTCCGGTATCGACCAGCTGCTCGACAATCTTGTCACCGAGCCCGTCGATGTCCAAGGCGCGACGCGAAACGAAATGAATGATCGCCTGCTTGAGCTGCGCCTGGCAGGCCAGACGGCCTACGCAACGATAGATCGAACCCTCGCTGACGGACTCCCGGCCCTTGCTGCGCTTGATCAGCTGGGTACGCTCAACGGCAGAGCCGCAGACTGGGCATTGTTCCGGCACGTGAACGGCCCGCGCATTTTCAGGACGACGCTCCGGGATCACACCGAGAATTTGCGGGATGACATCGCCCGCGCGACGCACGATAACCGTGTCGCCGATCATCACGCCCAGGCGCGCCACTTCATCCATGTTGTGCAGCGTGGCGTTCGAAACCGTCACGCCAGCGACCTGTACAGGCTTCAGCCGTGCGACCGGCGTGATGGCGCCGGTGCGGCCTACCTGGAATTCCACATCCAGCAGTTCGGTCACTTCCTCGCGGGCCGGAAACTTATGCGCGATGGCCCAGCGTGGTTCGCGCGCACGGAAACCCAGCTCGCGCTGTTGAGCGGTCGAGTTGACCTTGAACACCACGCCGTCGATCTCATAAGGCAACGCGTCGCGCTTCTCGCCGATGGACTGGTAATAAGCACGGCATTCAGCGACGCCCTTGGCCAGTTTCAGCTCGCGGCTGATGGGCAAACCCCACCCCTTGAGCGCGTTGAGGATGCCGATGTGTGTGTCCGGCAGCTCGCCATCGCTGCGGCCGACGCCGTAGGCGCAAAGTTCCAGCGGGCGGCTGGCTGTTATCTTCGAGTCGAGCTGGCGCAGACTTCCGGCTGCGGCGTTGCGTGGATTGGCGAAGGGCTTGCCGCCCGCTTCCAACTGGCGTGCGTTCAACGCCTCGAAGCCGGCCTTGGGCATGTAGATCTCACCACGTACTTCCAGCACCGACGGCCAGCCGTTGCCATGCAGTTTGAGCGGGATATTGCGGATGGTGCGGACGTTGGTGCTGATGTCCTCACCGGTGCTGCCGTCGCCACGTGTGGCGCCGCGTACCAGCTGGCCGTTTTCGTAGAGCAGGCTGACGGCCAGGCCGTCGAGTTTCGGTTCGCAGCTGTATTCCAGCTCGGCGCCGTTGCCGAACAGATCGCGTGCTGGCAAGTCCAGCCCGTCGCGGGCGCGCCGGTCGAAATCGAGCAGGTCCTGTTCTTCGAAGGCATTGCCCAGGCTCAACATCGGCACTTCGTGGCGCACCTGGCCGAATGCGGCTAACGCTGCGCCACCGACGCGCTGAGTCGGTGAGTCCGGGGTAACCAGCTCCGGGTGTTCGGTTTCGAGAGCTTTGAGCGCTTTGAACAGGCGGTCGTATTCGGCGTCGGGAACGCTGGGCTCGTCGAGTACGTAGTAGCGGTAGTTGTGAGCGTCGATTTCGCTGCGCAGTTCGGCGATGCGCTCGGCAGCAGTTTGGGCGGAAGGCATATAACGGAGCCGTGGCAGTGGCAATGCTGGTCAGACAGTCTCAGCGCGCCTTTGGTTGATATAACGCGCGGGATTTTAGCCGATTCAGCAAATAGTGGCTGGGTTACGCGAGTTTCAGGCGGCCCGGGCGGCATTAGCAGGACATGCTTGGGTCGGCCGGACGGCGCTCCGCCTCAGCTCACCACCGGAGACGTTCACACCCGGTGGGCTGAGCCCACCCTACGAATGCAATTGAACGCAGGTTGCGCGGGGGGTCGGTCGTTCGGAGGGTATCGCAGGCTGCTTCGCCGCGGGGGTGCGCCTCCTAGTAGGGTGGGCTTCAGCCCACCACAGGAGTTCACGGTGGGCTGAAGCCCACCCTACATAACGCCGATTAACGCCGCTCAGCGGTGCTTGACGGTCATCTGCCGGCGTTCGTATTCGACGATGCGCTGGCGGTAGTGCTCGATGGTTTGTGCGGTCAGCACGCTGCGCTGATCGTCCTTCAGTTCGCCATTCAGTTCCGAGGATAGTTTGCGGGCTGCGGCGACCATCACGTCGAATGCCTGCTTGGGATGACGCGGGCCGGGCAGGCCGAGGAAGAAGCTCACGGCCGGCGTAGTGAAGTGGTCGATGTCATCCAGATCGAATGTGCCGGGCTTGACGGCGTTGGCCATGGAAAACAGCACCTCGCCATTGCCTGCCATGCTTTCGTGACGATGGAAAATGTCCATTTCGCCGAAACGCAGGCCGCTTTCCAGAATATTCTGCAGCAGCGCCGGACCACGGAAGCCGTGCGGGTCGCGGGAAATCACGTTGATAACCAACACTTCCTCGACCGGAGGCAGTTCATGCTCGGACTCGCTCGCCTCACCGTCATCATCTGCCACAGGCTCGAGCAATGTCGGGACCGGCTCGTCACTGGCGAAGTGCAGGTCGCCCTGCTGGGGTTCGCTGGTGCGCCGCTTGACTGTCTCGCGCGCGCTCATGGATGGGAGATCCGTTTCGTCCAGCGATGGCTCATTGGCTCGGCTAATGACGCGCGGCGGCCCCAGCAGTTCGTTGGAGTCCCCTTCGTCAGGGAAACTATTGGCGATGTTGCGATCCAGCTTGAATTTCAACTTGCCTTTGCTGCCGCGCATCCGGCGCCAGCCATCGAAAAGAATGCCGGCGATAACAATGATGCCGATCAGGATCAGCCACTCGCGCAGACCGATATCCATTAATGCTTAAACCCCTGAAATCGATGATAAAGACGCAGATTCACAGCCGCTGAACAGGCTCATCTGCGCATCGCAAAAATTGCGCTCTAAACTAGCACGACGAACGGTAGATGTGCACCGCCCGACACGGCTCTTTTATTGGTCTCCGTTTCCCTCAAAAACACCTCGAACTAGCGCGTCTCAAGCCTCCACCAGCGCTACCGCCTGTTCCACATCGACGGCCACCAACCTTGAGCAACCCGGTTCATGCATGGTCACGCCCATCAGCTGATCAGCCATCTCCATCGCGATCTTGTTGTGCGTGATGTAGATGAACTGCACCTTTTCGGACATTTCCTTGACCAGACGCGCGTAGCGCCCAACGTTAGCGTCGTCCAAGGGTGCATCCACTTCATCGAGCATGCAGAACGGTGCCGGGTTGAGCTGAAAGATCGCAAACACGAGCGCCAGAGCGGTCAGTGCTTTTTCGCCGCCTGACAACAGGTGGATGGTGCTGTTCTTCTTGCCCGGCGGGCGCGCCATGATCGCCACCCCGGTATCGAGTAAATCTTCCCCGGTAAGTTCCAGATAAGCGCTGCCGCCACCGAAAACCTTGGGAAAAAGCGCCTGCAGCCCGCCATTGATCTGGTCGAAGGTGTCCTTGAAGCGATTGCGGGTTTCCTTGTCGATCTTGCGAATGACGTTTTCCAGCGTATCCAGCGCCTCGGTGAGGTCGTCATTCTGCGCATCGAGATAGCGCTTTCGTTCCGATTGCTGGTGATATTCGTCGATCGCCGCCAAGTTGATCGGACCGAGGCGCTGGATACGCGCAGCAAGGCGCTCGAGTTCGGCCTCCCACTCCGCCTCCGCTGCGCCAGCAGGCAGCGTCGCCAGCACGCCATGCAGATCGAAGCCATCTTCGTGCAGCTGATCCTGCAACGCCTTGCGCCGAACGCTGAGCGCTTGCCACTCCATGCGCTGCTGTTCGAGCTGGCCGCGTAATAGTTGCGCCTGCTGTTCGGCCTGGGTACGACGCTTCTCGACATCGCGCAATTCTCGGTCGGCGTCTTCGAGCGCCAGGCGAGCCATCCTGAGCTCCTCTTCGACGCCCATGCGCCGCTCGAGCAACTCCTCGAGCTTCATACGCAGTTCGTCGAGCGGGGCTTCACCCTCTTCCAGATTCAGACTGAGCTGCTCGCGACGCTCCATCGCCCGTTCGAATTGTTGCTCGAGGCGCTCCAAGGCCTGACGAGTGGAATCATGCTGGGCTTTCAGCGAGCCGACTCGCACGGCCAGCTGGTGCGCGTGGTCCTTGTGCTGGCGGGCCTCCTGTCGAACCCGGTCGAGAGACTCGCGGATGCCATCGCGGCTCGCCAGCAATGTTTCGCGTTGTTCGGTATCCGCTGCCATTGCGTCGAGCGCATCCTGCAGATGCAATCGAGCCTCGCCGAGCTGTTCGGTTTCAAGCTCGCGCTGTTCGGACAGTTCGGAAAGCTCTTCATCTAGTCGAACACGGCGCAAGCTGAGCTGCTCCAGCCTGGCCTGGCTGGCGGATAATCGTGCATTCAGCTCAGCCTGCTGGCGGGACAGGTCTTGATGCTGACGACGCTGCTGTTCGCGGCGATCTTCCGATTCACGTTGTGTTTCACGAAGCTGGCCGAGCCACTCGCCCTGCAATTCCAGACTTTGTTCGCGCTCATCGCGCTCAGCCTGCAGCCGGTCCAGTTCCTGACCGCGCGCCAGCAGTCCGGACTCGGCCTCTCCGGCGCGTCGCACGCGCAAAAAATGTCGACCAACCCAGTAGCCGTCACGGCTGATCAGGCTTTCGCCCTCGACAAGCGAACCACGTGCAGCCAGCGCCTGATCCAGATCGTCCACCGGACGCACCCGCCCCAGCCACGGGGACAGATCGGCAGCTGACTCGACCTTATCCAGCAAGCTGTTGGCCATGTCCCCGCCGCGCTGCGCCGGGCTGACAAGCCGTAGATCGCCCTGCTCGAAGCCACGCAGATCGAGGCCGTCGAATCGGTCCAGTAAGACCGCCTGTAAATCCGCACCCATCACGGTTTCGACCGCCAACTCCCAGCCCGGCTCGACGCGCAGCCCTTCGGCGAGGCGTGGACGCTCATCGAGCCCTTGCTCACGCAACCATTCGGAAACGCCTTTGCCTGGATCCATCGCGGCCTGCTGCAGGGCTTCCAGCGAAGCGATGCGGCCGCTAAGCCGCTGCAGTTCACCCTGCGCCTGCTGCTCGGCCTGGCCGGCCTGCTGCAGCTGCTCGCGTATGCGTTCGAGCTGCTGATCGGTCTGCTCTTGGGCGGCGACCAGTTCTTCCAGGCTCAACTCATTGACGGCCAATTGTTCACTCATCTCGGCCACCGCGACATCTTCCGGATCGGCAGCGAGCAAGGTGCGTTCGTCATCCAGACGGCGCTGGCGCTCGCTCAGACGTTCCAGTGAATGTTCGAGCTGCTGGATACGCGACTGCTGCACCTCGGCCGCCCGACGCGGCTCGGCACTTTGCTGATTGAAGCGTTCCCACTGCTCCTGCCATGCCTGCATGGCAGTTTCGGCGTCTTCGAGTTGCGCCGCGGTTTCCTCGGCTGCCGCGCCGGCGGTGTCTTGCTCGGGCTCGAGCATTGCCAGCTCCTCGCCTAGGGTGGCGAGCAAAGTGCGGTCGTGTCCCAGATGCGATTCGGTCTCCAATCGTGCTTGCTCGGCCTCGCGAAGATCATCCTGCAATTGCCGCAAACGCTGCTGACCATGCTGGATGCTCTGCTCGACCCGTGCGATATCGCCTCCGACCGAATAGAAGCGCCCCTGAATGAGATTGAAGCGCTCGGACAGCTCGTGATGACCGTCACGCAACCGCTCGATACCGGCATCCGCGTTGCGCTGTTCGGCAACCAGCGCCTCGAAACCGACCTCCTGATCGCCGATTACTTGCTCACGCTGGCCGACCTGTTCGTTCAGCGCCTGCCAGCGCAACGCTGACAATTGCGCCTTGAGCTGACGCTCTTCGGCCTTGTATTCCTGATATTTCTCGGCGGACTGCGCCTGGCGGTGCAAGCGTTCCAGCTGACGCTCGAGCTCTTCGCGCAGATCGGTCAGGCGCGCCAGATTTTCATGGGTGCGGCGAATGCGATTCTCGGTTTCACGGCGGCGCTCCTTGTATTTGGAGATGCCTGCCGCCTCTTCGATGAAGTTACGCAAATCCTCAGGCTTGGCCTCGATCAGCTTGGAGATCATGCCCTGCTCGATGATCGAGTAACTCCGCGGCCCCAGGCCGGTGCCGAGGAAGATATCGGTAATGTCGCGACGGCGGCATTTCACGCCATTTAGGAAGTAGGTGTTCTGCGCATCGCGGGTCACGCGGCGGCGGATGGAGATTTCGGCGAAGGCTGCATACTCGCCGGTCAGCGTGCCGTCGGAGTTGTCGAATATCAGCTCGATACTTGCCTGGGTCACCGGCTTGCGCGTGTTCGATCCATTGAAGATGACATCGGTCATCGACTCGCCGCGCAGGTTTTTCGCCGAACTTTCGCCCATCACCCAGCGCACGGCGTCGATGATGTTGGATTTTCCGCAGCCGTTCGGCCCGACCACGGCCGCCATGTTGCTGGGGAAGCTCACAGTGGTGGGATCGACGAAAGATTTGAAGCCGGCCAGCTTGATGCTTTTCAGACGCATGCGGGCCTATCCGTGGCAATCAGCGTGAGGACGAACAAGAGAGTCGCCGTGAACATCGGGATTCCTGGCATCGGGTGGGTGGCGGCGCGAAACGGCGGAGTTTATCATGCAGCCTTACGGTCATCGCGAGGATGGATGCGCAGTTTCGGTAGCTGAGATTTGTAGCTCTGGTGGGCTGAAGCGGAGCGCCGCCCGGCCCACCCTACGGCGAAGCGGAGCCCAGCCCGGCCCCACTACAACGGCATCACGCAGGACCAATGTAGGGTGGGCTTTAACCCACCAATGCGGCGATGCGCACGCGGTACAGGCTAAATCGCGGCGGGAGTGAAACCAAGTAAGTGTAAGGGGCGAGCTCCGTTCTGGTGTGGCCTGATATCTGTGTAGCTGGTGGGCTGAAGCGGAGCGCCGCCCGGTCCACCCTACGGCATCAGGCCATCGTGCGGCTCGCTTCAACCGCCGGTCATGCTCATGAAGCGCACCACTTGCACTTGCTCGTCGGTACGAAATTCATGCTTCTCTGGCTTGAGCTGCAGCGCGTCAACCAACGCTTGACGCAGTCGCTCGCTGTCGCCCGGATGGCTGCGCATCAGTGTCTTGAGATCCAGGGCACCCTCATGGCCCAAGCAAAGCACCAGCTTGCCTTCAGCCGTGACACGCACCCGGTTGCAGCTACCGCAGAAGTTGTTGCTGTGGGGCGAGATGAAGCCAACCTGGGTTTCGCTGCCGGCGACCTGCCAATAGCGTGACGGGCCGCCGGTGGTGTGGCTACTGCGTATCAGCTGGTGGCCGACCTCGATGCGTTCACGCACCTCTTCGCTGGAACAAAAGGTAATTTCACGCTCATGGCTGGAGATATTGCCGAGCGGCATTTCCTCGATGAAGCTGATGTCCAGCCCGCGCTCCACGGCGAAATTCACCAAGTCCAGCACCTCGTCGTCGTTTCTACCCTTCTGGATCACGCTGTTGAGCTTGATCCGGCGGAAACCTGCGCTACGCGCTGCATCGATACCTTCGATGACCTGGTGAAGCATGTCACGGCGGGTCAGCTCGGCGAATCGCTCGCGCTTGAGCGAGTCGAGACTGACATTAAGTCGTTTGACGCCCGCGTCGCGCAGGACTGTCGCGAGTACTGGCAATTGCGAGCCGTTGGTGGTGATGGCCAAATCTTCCAATTCTTCGCGCGCACCCAAACGAGTCAACAGACTCGGCAGCCCTTTTCGCACCAACGGTTCGCCACCCGTCACGCGGATACGTTTGACGCCGAGACTGATGAACGCATCTGCCACAGCGTAAAGCTCTTCCAACGTGAGAATCTGCGCGCGCGGCGCGAAGACCATGTCTTCGCTCATGCAATAGGTGCAGCGAAAGTCGCAGCGGTCGGTGACCGACAGTCTCAGGTAGGTGATGCGTCGGCCGAATGGATCGACCAACTGGGAATCTGGCATGTCGCTCTCCAAACACTTGATGCGCGGGCTAAGACTATGCCGGAACGTGACGCGTGGCAAAGGTACGGAGCCAAATGGTCTCTATCGAGCTTGGATCGGTGTAATCCACTATAAAGCCCCTCCTCTGACCGCCCATTCAAGAAAAACGAAAAACCGTCCAGCTTTTCTGACCGCCGACCGCAACGATGTTTTGCCGGTGCGGTTCGCACGTTAGGATATTCGCCTTCTCCGTTTTGCCGGGAGCTTACGCACATGGACAACGACGCCCTCCGTTCGATGGGCTGGCGGGAGCGCCTCTACGTCATCATCTTCTTTACCAATACGCCGGCAGGTAAACGATTCGACACGTGGCTATTGGTATTCATTTTCGCCAGCCTCGTGGTTGTGATGCTCGATAGCATCGCGATCTACCGGTTGGAATACGGCACGTTTCTGTTCGGTCTCGAATGGTTTTTTACCGCCGTTTTCGCTATCGAGTATCTCGTGCGGATTTATACCCACCCGGAGCCGCGCAAGTACATCTTCAGTTTTTACGGAGCCATCGACCTACTGTCGGTACTCCCCGCGTTCATCGCCTTGCTGTTGCCGGATGCGCAGTACCTGCTGGTGGTACGTGCGATCCGGATGTTGAGAGTGTTCCGCGTGCTTAAGCTGACTCAGTATCTGAGTCAGGCCAACTTCTTAATGGTTGCCCTTCGCGGCAGCAAACAGAAGATTGTTGTCTTTCTGCTCAGCGTCACCACCATGGTGCTGGTGTTCGGCACCTTGATGTATGTGATCGAAGGGCCATCGAGAGGCTTCACCAGCATTCCGATGAGCATTTACTGGGCGATCGTCACGATCACTACCGTCGGTTTTGGTGACATCGTGCCGCAAACTCCACTCGGCAAGGCGGTGGCGAGCTTGGTGATGATCACGGGTTATTCAATCATCGCCGTACCTACCGGCATTTTCACTGCCGAGCTGGCTACTGCAATGCGTGCTGACAGCTTGCAACATCGTTGCCCCACTTGTGAAAAGCTCAGCCACGAAACCAACGCAGCGTTCTGCAGCCGGTGCGGAACTCAGCTCTTCAAGCGCCCTGAACCCGACGCCGAAAGCTGAGCCGCGCGCGAAGAAGACGTTCCTGGAATCAAGCGCCACTGCGTTCATCCGAACCGCCTCGGTCGAGGGTTGTCACAACCTCTGACTTGCCGCGGGCCGGATGGAGACGCGAATGCCCTTGCTCAAACTGCTGCACTTCGCAAGCCTGCTGTGCTGGTGCGGCACTCTCCTGTACCTGCCTGCGCTCATTGCCGCCGGCACCAAGCGTACCGATGCGCTTTTTTACCGGGACCATGCCCATCTCACGCGCATGGTGTTCAACCTTGTCGGCACGCCGGCTGCGCTGATCGCCATCGGCTCGGGAACGGCCCTGTTTCTGCGCGACGGAATCATGGCGGGCTGGCTGATCGTCAAACTCAGCACCGTCGCGGGCATGGTCCTGTGTCATGCCCTTTGCGGTGTGCTTGTGTTGCATATCGAACGCACTCCAGAACAGAGCGTGACCACTCGTTGCCGCGTGCTCGGCGTGGTCATCGCCATGTTCACTACCGCGACGCTCTGGCTGGTACTGGCCAAGCCGTTCTAGTCCATGACTCAACCGCGATCGAACCGAATAGCGCCCATGACCGAACGATTCAAGCCTTATCAACAGCAATCCGGCTCAGACCTTGTCCAGGTCGACCCCAACGGCGTGCTCGTAGACCAGCCGGCCGCCCAGATAGGCGGCCAGCGATATCAATGCGGCTGTGATGGCGGACAGGTACAGAGCCCACAGATGCATGTTTTCCCCTTCATTCTGGAAGCGCAGCAACCAGTTGAGCGAAGCCAGCGAAAGCATCATCACCGCAAGGATCGCATGGCACCAGGCGGTGATCTTCTGACGAATTTCGCGCACCGTAAGCAGGTCGATCAGACCAAAGATGCTCGCGACCCAGCCGCCCAGCGCGCCCACACCGGCGAGCCAGAGCCCGGCACGCCACCAGAAATCATCCAGCGTCCAGATATGGGCCAGATCCACCGGCAGCAGCCCAGTCAGGGCCGCTACAGGAAAATGGATCAGCATCGGATGCAGTGGGTGTCCGGCAATCGCGGCGCGGCTATGAATGGAACTTTGATCATTGGGCATCCGATACTCCAGCGGCAGGAAGAGGAACGCGCCGAACGAGCCGGCAGCTTCTTGAAATTGACCACACTGGCGCTGGCAGTTCCTTTATTGGCCGGGTGCGGCGGCCCGCTATCCACACTCGATCCGGCCAGTCCCATGGCAAGACAGGTGGCGAATGTCTGGTGGGGCATGTTCGCCTTTGCCACGCTGGTGCTACTGGTCGTCAGCGCACTCTGGATCTATGCGCTGGCGCGCAAGCCACGCCAGACCAGCGAAGAACAGGCGATACGGCACAATCGCTGGTGGATCATCGGTGGGGGCGTCGTGCTGCCAAGCGTGAGCATCATCGTGCTGCTGATATTCGGCATCCCCACCGGCCGCGGCATGATTCCGCTTCCGGTGGACGGCGAGCAACCGCTGAAGGTGGAGGTCACCGGCCATCAATGGTGGTGGGAAGTGCACTACCCCGACAGCGGCGTTACCACGGCCAACCAACTGATCATCCCTGCCGGTCGCCTGATAGACGTGCACGTCACCAGCGCGGACGTCATCCACTCGTTCTGGGTCCCTCGTCTTGGCGGAAAGATGGATATGCTGCCGGGTCGAACCAACGTCATTCGCATCGAAGCCGGGCATGCCGGGATCTTTCATGGGCAGTGCTCGGAGTTCTGCGGCCTTCAGCACACCCACATGAAGCTCCATGTCGAAGCCCAGACCACCGCCGACTTCGACGCATGGATCGCCGCGAGGGAAAACCTCAACTTCACGCAGCGCGCGCCCGGTAGGGCCGGTCAGGTCTTCGACGAACGCTGCGGCCAATGCCATCGCGTCGCGGGAATAACCGACGGCAATCGAGCACCGGACCTGACCGACCTGGCCAGCCGCCCGTCGCTGGGCGCCGGGGTGATCGAAAACGACCACGAAGGACTGCGCCGTTGGTTGCGCGAACACAAGTCGCTCAAATTCGGAAACGGCATGCCTGCTCATGATGACGTTCCGCCAGAAACCCTAGATCAGATTGCCGATTGGCTGGAGACGCTCGCTCCATGATTTCTTCGTTCCGGGGCAGCGCCCCTTCTACCGATCCGGATCAGCTTCACGATCAATTCAATGACGTCTGGGGCAACCCGCGCGGCTGGCGTGCGCTGACTATCGTCAACCATACCAGTATCGGCCTGCGTTTCATGGTCACTGGGGGCGTGTTCTTCCTGATCGGCGGGCTGATGGCGATGCTGATCCGCACGCAGCTCGCCATGCCCGGCTATGTGCTGATGGAGCCGGACGTCTACAACCAGGTCTTCACCATGCACGGCTCGGTGATGATGTTTCTGTTTGCCGTGCCGATGATGGAAGGCCTGGCGGTTTATCTGATACCCAAGATGCTCGGCGCGCGAGATCTGGTCTTTCCCCGGCTCTCGGCCCTCGGTTATTTCTGCTATCTGTTCGGCGGCATCATTCTGCTGTCCAGCGTATTTCTCGGCGTAGCGCCCAAGGCCGGCTGGTTCATGTATACGCCGCTGTCCAGCGCCTCGCACATGCCGGGCGTGAATTCGGACTTCTGGTTGCTGGGCATTACCTTCGTCGAAATTTCGGCGGTAAGCGCGGGTGTCGAGTTGGTGGTGTCGATCCTGCGCACCCGCACCAACGGCATGGCGCTACACAAGATGCCGATTTACGCCTGGTACATCCTGGTGATGGCGATGATGATCGTCATCGGCTTCCCACCGCTGATCCTGGGCAGCATTCTCCTGGAGCTGGAGCGCGCCGCCGGCCTGCCCTTCTTCGACACGGCCAAGGGCGGCGACCCGGTGCTCTGGCAGCACCTGTTCTGGCTGTTCGGCCATCCCGAGGTCTACATCATCTTTCTGCCCGGCGCGGGGATCGTCTCGACGCTGCTGCCGGTGTTCTGCCAGCGTCCGCTGGTGGGCTATCGTTGGGTGGTGCTGGGCGTCCTGACCACGGGCTTTCTCAGCTTCGGGCTCTGGGTCCATCACATGTTCACGGTGGGCATCCCGGCGCTGGCGCTGGGCTTCTTCTCGGCGGCGAGCATGCTGGTGGCCATCCCCACCGGGGTGCAGATCTTCTCCTGGATCGCAACCCTGTGGCTGGGCAAGCCGGTGTATCACGTACCGATGCTTTGGCTGGTCGGGTTTCTGATCGTCTTCGTCTGCGGCGGCCTGACCGGCGTGATGGTGGCGCTGGTGCCCTTTGACTGGCAGGTTCACGACACCCATTTCGTCGTCGCGCACATGCATTACGTGCTGGTGGGCGGCATGTTCTTTCCGTTGATGGCCGGACTCTACTACTGGCTGCCGCATTTCTCCGGCCGCATGCCCTCCGTGCGCTTGGGCCGCTGGGGGTTCTGGCTGGTATTCATCGGGTTCAACACCACCTTCTTGATCATGCACTGGACCGGCCTGATAGGCATGCCGCGCCGGGTCTATACCTACGACACCGGTCTGGGCTGGGACATACCCAATCTGATTTCATCGATCGGCAGCTTCATCATGGCCATCGGCATCGGCACCATACTGCTGGACATCGTGTTGCACTTCCGCTTCGGTCAGCCCGCCAAGACCAATCCCTGGAACGCCGACACGCTGGAATGGGCGACCAGCCTGCCACCGAGCCCGTACAACTTTGTCAGCCTGCCGGACATTACTGATCGTCATCCGCTGTGGAAGGATCCGGATCTGCCCCACAGCATCGACCGCGCCGAACATGCGTTGACGACCATCGATCACGGACGGAGGGAGACCTGGGGCTCGGACCCGCTGAGTGGCAAGGTACGTGAGGTCATTCATCTGCCTGGAAATAGCTGGTGGCCGTTCGTGGCCTCGGTATTTCTCGCCGCGCTCTGCCTGAGCCTTCTGAACAAGGTCTACTGGGGGGCCCTGATCGCGACGGTCGCTACCTTGATCGTGCTGTTCCGCTGGTCCTGGGAAAACGGCGCGCATCCAACCGCCGCACCGGATGCACGCACCCAACCCGGCGAGCCTCCGCTGCATTCGCGCACCTTCGACGGCCCGGGGCTTTGGGGAATGGGCGTCACTTTGCTGGCTAATGGCACGCTATACCTGTCGCTGCTGTTCGGCTGGTTCTATCTGTGGACCGTCTCACCGGAATGGCAGGTACCGGAGCAGTCGCAGCTGAACGGCTGGCTGATGCTCGCCAGTGCCGTTCTACTGACCCTCGGTACGCTGTGGATGCGTGTCATACCGGCGCGGCTGCGCCGTGGCGATATCAGCGGCCTGATGGGCAACCTGGGCGTGGTAACAGCCATCGGTGTGGCGCAATTCGGCACCTTGTTATGGGTGTTGCTGAGCGCCAAATTGCAGGTGACCGAAACCGCCCACGACGCGGTGATCTTCGTGATCCTCGCTTACAGCCTGATTCATTGCGGCCTGGCGACCATCTGTACGTTGCTGCAGATGCTGCGGGTGCATCACGGTTACGTGGGTGAGATGGCGCCCTACGAGCCGGTCGTCGTCGAACAGCTCTGGTACTACAACCTTGGTGTGGTCTGGAGTGCCTATGCGGCGATCGTTCTGTTCCCGTCAGCCTGGGGAGGTGCCTGATGAGCTACCGGCGCACGTCAGTGTTCCATCCGATGCAAATTCCCTTTGGCCTGACCATCTGGAGCCTCTGGTTCGCCGCGATGTACGGCTCGCATGCGGTGGTCTGTTCGATCGCACCGCCTGATCCCAATCTGGGAATCTTCAATTGGCTGAATGCGAGTTTCGGCATATTCACCGTGCTAGTGGTTGCTCTGTTGCTTTGGCTGGGGTGGCGGTCCTGGAGGCTCTCACGGCCACCACATGATCTCGACGAACGCCAAGTATTCGTCACCAAGGTCGCATCGGGGATTCATTTCATCGCGGCGTTGTCGACGGTGTTTGTCGGCCTGCAGCTGGCGTTTCTGCCGCCATGCGTGTGAGAACTCAGAAGCTCAATCGAGCTTCTTGCGAATCCAGTACAGGTAGGTTCCTTCTTCAGCCTGTTGGTCGACCAGCTCATGACCCAGAAACACGCAGAATTTCGGTATATCGCGCTGGGTAGACGGATCGGTCGCAATGACCTTGAGCAATTCGCCCCCACCCAAGCCGCGCACCTTGTTGTGCAGCATCATCACCGGCTCGGGGCAGTTGAGGCCGCTGGCATCGAGCACAGCGTCGGCGGACAGTTCAACAGATTGAGACATCACAAACTCCCTTAAAAGGTCGTTGAAAAAACGTAGGCGAGGCAGGCAAGGCAAAAACAGCCGAAGAAGCGGAGTTTAGGTGTTCTAAATGAGCATTCTGAGGCTGTTTTTAACGCAGTATTGCCAACGCAGGTAGTTTTTCAACGGCCTGCTAAAACAGGTCGGCATTGTCGCCCAGACGGATCGCGCGGTCACTCGGCCAAGCGCGTCACAGCCGACGCAGATGGCAGGTCACTTCTTCGCGGTCATGGTATAGCTGCTTGCAGCCGATGCTCGCTTTCACCCCTCGTTCGGCAAGCCCATCGGCAATGCGTTCCAGCAAACGTTTCACCTCGGCATAGCGTTGTTTCATCGGCAGTTTGAGGTTAACCACCGCTTCGCGACACAGGCCTTCGCCAATCCAGATCTCCAGCAAAGCGGCATTTTTTGCGGGTTTCTCGACGATATCGCAGACCATCCAATCCACCGCACGCTTGGGGCGAAAGGCGAACCCATCGGCCCGGTAATGGCCAACCAGCCCCGACTCGAGTAACGCTTCGTTCATCGGGCCGTTATCCACGGCCATCACCTCGATGTCACGGTTGACCAGCTGCCAGGTCCAGCCGCCCGGCGAGGCGCCCAAATCCACTGCAGTCATGCCCGCCGCCAGCCGCTCGTCCCACTGATCACGTGGAATGAAGTGATGCCAGGCCTCTTCCAGCTTCAACGTCGACCGGCTTGGCGCCTGCCGCGGAAATTTCAGACGCGGGATACCCATCGGCCACATGGCGCTGTTATCTGCCTCAGCGATACCAAGGAAAACTTCGCGACCACTTTTGAATGTCAGTAGCAAACGCGGGCCGTCACCGCCCACGCTCAATCGACCCGCGTTCGTCAGCGCCTTGCGCAAAGGCGCCTCGAACTTGCGGCAGAAGGTCGACAGCTCCTTACCGTCATTGGTGTCCAGCACTTCCAGCCAGAGGCTTCCGCAGACTGGATAGGATTTCAGATGGTCGAGCAGCACGCTGATTCGATCAGTCTCCGGCAGCGCCAGATAATCGCCTCGAGCCCATTGTCGGGGGAAGATCAGCCGCGCGAAGCGCGCGCCGCGCATCAGCCGCTCAGCACCATTTTCCTCGCTACAAATGAATTCAGCGCAGGCGCTGTCCGGTTTAGCCTTGGCGTACCCCGCCACATCAAGGCGTGCGGCTTGGTCGCTGATTTCGGCACAGACTTCGTTCTCGAAGCCCGGTCGGCAATGCAGCAGCAATGTTTTCATGTACGAACCCTGTAGTCAGCGCAAAGGCATATTGGCGCTCAAGCGCTCTGCGACCAAAGCCGCACATCATAGCCGAGTGGGGAACCCCAGGCTCGCTGCCCCGGTCCAGTGAACAGTTAGCTGGAATCAATCGGGCCCGAATACAGCCCCGTCAGGCGCCTGCAAACACCGAGGCGCTCCATTGCCGTCGACGCTGGTCGGCGGCCAGCTTCGTGGCGAAACATGCCATCAGAAGCTAGCTTCAACATAACGCTTCCCATCCAGCCAGCCCGACCGTGCGGGCAAAAAGGAGAGACGAATGCGATCCCTGGACAGCTTGAACTGCCGTCGAAGCCTGGAGGTTAACGGCAAGACCTATCACTACTACAGCCTGCCCGAAGCAGCGAAGCAGCTGGGCGACATCAGTCGTCTACCGACCTCGCTCAAGGTGCTGCTGGAGAATCTGCTGCGCTGGGAGGATAACGTCACGGTGCGTGCCGATGACTTCACCTCGCTGGCGGTATGGCTGAAGACTCACACCTCCGAGCGCGAGATCCAGTATCGTCCCGCGCGGGTGCTGATGCAGGATTTCACTGGCGTGCCGGCCGTCGTCGACCTGACTGCCATGCGCGATGCCGTATCCCGAGCGGGCGGCGATCCTCAGCGCATCAACCCACTTTCGCCGGTGGATCTGGTGATCGACCATTCGGTGATGGTGGACCGTTTTGGCAGCGATCAGGCGTTCGAGCAGAACGTCGAAATCGAAATGCAGCGCAACGGCGAACGCTATGAGTTCCTGCGCTGGGGCCAGCAGGCCTTCGACAATTTCCGCGTGGTGCCGCCGGGCACCGGCATTTGCCACCAGGTCAACCTCGAATACCTGGGCCAGGTGGTGTGGACAAAGGAAGAGGATGGCGAAACCACCGCCTATCCGGACACCCTGGTCGGCACCGATTCGCATACCACCATGATCAACGGCCTCGGCGTGCTGGGCTGGGGCGTCGGTGGCATCGAGGCGGAGGCGGCCATGCTCGGGCAGCCCGTGTCGATGCTGATTCCTGAAGTGGTCGGCATGCGCCTGACCGGCAAGCTCAACGAAGGCGTGACCGCCACGGACTTGGTCCTTACCGTCACACAGATGCTGCGCAAGCACGGTGTGGTGGGCAAGTTCGTCGAATTCTTCGGCCCCGGTCTTGACAACCTCCCCCTCGCTGACCGCGCGACCATAGGCAACATGGCCCCCGAGTATGGCGCCACCTGCGGCTTCTTCCCGGTCGACCAAGTCACCATCGATTACCTGCGCCTGACTGGGCGTGACGAAGACCGCATCGCCTTGGTCGAGGCCTACAGCAAGGCTCAGGGCATGTGGCGGGACAGCAATTCTCCGGATCCGGTGTTTACCGCCACCCTGGAACTTGAGCTAAGCCAGGTACAGCCGTCCCTCGCCGGCCCCAAACGCCCGCAGGACAGGGTTTCGCTAGGGGATATTGGTGCCAGCTTCGATCCTCTGCTGGAAACCAGTGGCAAAACCCAGCAGGCCAGCAGCTCGGTGCCCGTGGCCGGCGAGGATTTCGGCCTCAAGCATGGTGCGGTGGTGATCGCGGCGATCACTTCCTGCACCAACACCTCCAACCCAAATGTGCTGATGGCCGCCGGGCTGGTGGCGAAGAAGGCGCTCGAACGCGGCCTGACGCGCGCGCCCTGGGTTAAGTCCTCCCTCGCGCCCGGCTCCAAGGTGGTCACCGATTATCTCGAACGTGCCGGCTTGACCACCTATCTAGATCAGCTTGGATTCAATCTCGTCGGCTATGGCTGCACGACATGCATCGGCAACTCTGGACCGCTGCCCGAAGCCATTGGCCAGGCGATCACCGACAACGACCTCGTCGTTTCCTCGGTGCTCTCCGGCAACCGCAACTTCGAGGGGCGCGTGCATCCGTTAGTGAAAGCCAACTGGCTGGCTTCGCCGCCGCTGGTGGTGGCTTTCGCGCTGGCTGGCACGACGCGAATCAACATGGACAAGGACCCGCTGGGCTACGACGAGCAGAATCAGCCTGTCTATCTCAAGGACATCTGGCCGAGCAGCGCCGAGGTAAACGAAGCGGTCAGCAAGATTGACGGACAGATGTTCCGTACCCGCTATTCGGACGTCTTCAGCGGCGACGAACACTGGCAGTCCATCGCGGTAACGGCGGGCGACACCTACGAGTGGAACAACAACTCCAGCTACGTGCAGAACCCGCCATTCTTCGAAGACATCGGCCAACCGCCGGCACCGCCGAAGGACGTCGAGAACGCACGCATCCTGGCGCTGTTTGGCGACTCAATCACCACCGACCACATCTCGCCAGCCGGCAACATCAAGGCCAGCTCCCCGGCGGGCGTTTACCTGCAACAGCTCGGCGTGCAGCCGGAAGATTTCAATTCCTACGGCTCGCGCCGTGGTAATCACGAAGTGATGATGCGCGGCACCTTCGCCAACATTCGTATCAAGAACGAAATGCTTGGCGGCGAAGAAGGCGGCAACACACTGCATCAACCGAGCGGCGAACGAATGTCGATCTACGATGCAGCGATGCGCTATCAGGCCGAAGGCGTGCCGCTGGTGGTGGTTGCGGGCAAAGAATACGGCACCGGCTCCAGCCGGGACTGGGCAGCCAAGGGCACCAACCTGCTCGGCGTCAAGGCAGTGATTGCCGAAAGCTTCGAGCGCATCCACCGCTCGAACCTGATCGGCATGGGCGTGCTGGCACTGCAGTTCGTTGGCGAGCAGACCCGGCAATCGCTGGGCCTGACCGGCAACGAGAAACTCTCGATTCGCGGTCTTGGTGCCGACATCAAGCCGCGTCAGTTGCTGACGGTGGATGTCGAGCGTGCAGACGGTTCCCGAGATAACTTCCAGGTGCTCTGCCGCATCGACACCCTCAATGAAGTCCAGTACTTCAAGGCCGGCGGCATTCTGCATTATGTGTTAAGGCAGTTGATCGAAGCCTGAGCGCTCGCCGCGCCGCCGCCGGAACGCCCGTTCGCATTGATCTGCGGCGGGCGTTTTTACTTTGCGGTGACCACTTATCCATCACTTCTCAACTAATCGGTTTGCGTGCCGTTAAGACAAACAGCACGGTCAACCGACCGTATAACAATCAGAAGCACGCAAGACATCTCGAATTTGCCAGGCGTATTCCATATGCGAAACAACCAGCCCATCACCCAGCGCGAATATGCATTTCCCGATCAGCAAACGTTAATATCCACTACCGACCTGAAAGGCAAAATCAGCTACTGCAACGATATCTTTGCCGAAGTCAGCGGCTTCGATCGCGGCGAGTTGATCGGCTCCCCGCACAACCTGATCCGTCATCCGGACGTGCCTTCCGCAGTATTCGCGCATATGTGGACGACGCTCAAGGCAGGCAAGCCCTGGATGGGCATCGTCAAGAATCGACGCAAGAACGGCGACCATTACTGGGTCAACGCCTACGTGACGCCGGTGCTGGATATGCAGCGCAATGTGATCGGTTACGAGTCGGTCCGTACCAAGCCCACCCGCGAACAGATACAGCGGGCCGAAGCGCTCTATGCCCGGCTGAATGCCGGCAAAAGCGGCGTGCCACGGCGAGAGAAATTGCTGCCGCTGGTGGTCAACTGGCTGCCGTTCATTCTGACCAGCCAGATCGGCTTCATGGTCGGCTTCTGGCTCAATCACGCATGGGGCTTCGCGCTGGCTGCGCTGCTATCCGTACCGCTGGGCCTGGCCGGGCGCCATTGGCAGATGCGTGGCGTAAATCGTCTGGTGCGTCTGGCCGAGCAATCGATGAGCGACCCGATGATCGCCCGGATGTACACCGACAGTCAGGGCGTCGAAGCCCGGCTGGAGATGGCGATGCTCAGCGAGCATGCGCGGCTGAAAACCTGCCTGACTCGCCTGCAGGACAGTGCCGTGCAACTGCAGCAGCAGGCCAAGCGGGCTGATGAACTGGCGCACAGTTGTTCGGACGGTCTGGCTCGTCAGCACCACGAAACCGAGCAGGTCGCCACGGCCATCAACCAGATGGCCGCAACGACCCAGGAAGTCGCCAGCAACGTCGCTCTGGCCGCCGGGGCTACGGAGCAGGCCAGCCAGCTGACGGCCCAAGGCCGTGAAATCGGTGCTCAGACCCGCAAGGCCATCGAACTGCTGGCCCATGCCGTGACGGAAACCGGCGATGCGGTTTCGGCACTGGCGCATAACAGCGAAGAAATCGGCACAGTGGTCGATGTGATCAAGAGCATCGCGGACCAGACCAACCTGCTGGCGCTTAATGCGGCCATCGAAGCGGCACGCGCCGGGGAAAGCGGCCGCGGTTTCGCGGTGGTCGCCGACGAGGTCCGTCAGTTGGCCCAACGCACCGCTGCCGCCACCGGCCAGATCCATCAGCTGATCGAAAAACTGCAGGTGCAGGCACGGCATGCCGTCGAGACCACCGAGCAAGGACGCGTGCAGGCGAGCCGTGGCGTGGAACAAGTGGTCGACGCGGACAAGGCACTTGCCGGCATCAGCACGGCGGTGGAAAGCATCATCGACATGACGTCGCAGATTGCCTCGGCAACCGAACAGCAGAGCGCGGTGGCAGACGAAATCAGCCACAACGTCGGCAATATTGCGCGTCTCGCGGTGCAGACGACGGGCGATGCACAGAGTTCGGCGTTGCTTTCCGAGGATCTGGCCAACACAGCCCGCTCGCAATACACCCTGGTGGAGCGTTTCAATCGCTGAGCAGAGGTCGTGCCTCTATGACGCCCGTGTTGCCACGGGCGTTTTGCTGTCTAGGGTCTGTCCGTTCAGCCTGAACGTAGGGCCGAATTCATTCGGCCAAAGATTGAGAAGGCCGAACAAGTTCGGCCCTACGGTAATACCGTTCAATCAGGCGAAACGCCGCATTTCTGTGCCGGGGTGCGGCGTTCTTCAGCCTAAGCGAACCCCGCAGCCCCGCAGGAGCCAGGGGGATACCGAGTCCTTGCTCGGGAAGCCAGACACCCTCGGACGGCGCTATGGATGACGCAGAAACGCCGCAACCTCGCCTGCGGCACTGTCCAGATGCTGTTCGTGAGTCAGTCCCGAGCGCTTCAGCGGCTTGAGATCATGGTCCGCGGCCGCGAGCCAATGGAGGCGAATCGCTGGCGCTAGCGCATAACCGCTAACCGTCTCCCGATCGCCCAAGGCATCGCGCTCGCCCTGGACGATCAGCGTCGGCGCGCGCAATTCGGCAAGGTGCGCCACGCGAGGTTTGTCCGGCTTGCCCGTGGCGTAGAACGGATAGCCCAGACACACCAGCGCATCAGCCTCCAATTCATCGGCCAGCAGGCTGGCCATTCTTCCCCCCATTGACTTGCCACCAATCGCCAACCGACCTGCGGTTTGCTGTCGCACCGAGCGATACACCGCACGCCACTCTTGCAGCAACTGCGCCTGTGGATTGGGCGGCGGTTTGCGCCCGGTCGCGCGGCGCTCGGCCATGTAGGCGAACTCAAAACGAAAGACCGCTACCCCGCGTGCCAGAAGCCGTTCGGTCATTTGTTGCATGAACGGACTGTCCATCGGCGCGCCCGCTCCGTGCGCCAGAATCAAGCTGCCGCACGCCTCGCCTTGTGGCTGGTCGGCTCTGATGAATGGGATTTCATCGCCCTGCGAGTATTGATCGGCGTCAATACCGGCCATTTGCCCTTTGCTCATCCTTGCCCCGCTTTTCAGTGAAAGAAACGTCTGCTTACCGCGACGAAAAACATGCTCATTACCGTGGATGGAAGCCCGTACATGAACACAGCAACCAGTACCGCCTATGACTATAAGGTGGTCCGCCAATTCGCCATCATGACGGTGGTTTGGGGAATCGTCGGGATGGGGCTCGGCGTTCTCATCGCCGCACAGCTTGCCTGGCCCGCGCTCAACTTCGACCTGCCCTGGACGAGCTTCGGTCGCTTACGACCCTTGCACACAAACGCGGTGATTTTCGCCTTCGGTGGCTGCGCATTGTTCGCAACCTCCTACTACTCCGTCCAGCGCACCTGCCAGGCCACACTGTTCGCGCCCAAACTGGCAGCGTTCACCTTCTGGGGTTGGCAGCTGGTGATCCTGCTCGCCGCGATCACCCTGCCGCTGGGCTTTACCAGCTCCAAGGAATACGCCGAGCTGGAGTGGCCGATCGACATTCTGATCACCATCGTCTGGGTGTCCTACGCGATCGTGTTCTTCGGCACGCTGGCCACGCGTAAGGTCAAGCATATCTACGTTGGCAACTGGTTTTTCGGTGGCTTCATCCTGACCGTGGCGATCCTGCACGTGGTCAACAACCTTGAAATTCCGGTCACGGCGATGAAGTCCTACTCGCTGTACGCCGGCGCCACCGACGCCATGGTTCAGTGGTGGTACGGTCACAATGCCGTGGGCTTCTTCCTGACCGCTGGCTTCTTGGGGATCATGTATTACTTCGTGCCGAAGCAGGCCGAACGCCCGGTGTATTCCTATCGCCTGTCGATCGTTCACTTCTGGGCGCTGATCACCGTTTACATCTGGGCCGGCCCGCATCACCTGCACTACACCGCGCTGCCGGACTGGGCGCAAAGCCTGGGTATGGTGATGTCGCTGATTCTGCTGGCGCCGAGCTGGGGTGGCATGATCAACGGCATGATGACCCTGTCGGGCGCCTGGCACAAACTGCGTAGCGATCCGATCCTGCGCTTCCTGGTGGTGTCCCTGGCGTTCTACGGCATGTCGACCTTCGAAGGTCCGATGATGGCCATCAAGACCGTCAATGCCCTCTCCCACTACACCGACTGGACTATCGGCCACGTACACGCCGGCGCCCTCGGCTGGGTTGCCATGGTGTCGATCGGCGCCCTGTATCACTTGATTCCGAAGGTGTTCGGTCGGGCGCAGATGCACAGCATTGGTCTGATCAACGCGCACTTCTGGCTGGCCACCATCGGCACCGTGCTTTACATCGCCTCGATGTGGGTCAACGGCATCGCTCAAGGCCTGATGTGGCGAGCCATCAACGAAGACGGCACGCTCACCTACTCCTTCGTCGAAGCACTTGAAGCCAGCCATCCGGGCTTCGTCATTCGCCTGATCGGCGGTGCGGTCTTCTTCGCCGGCATGTTGCTGATGGCCTACAACACCTGGCGCACCGTGCGTGTCGCCAAGCCGGCCGAATACGAAGCCGCCGCGCAGATCGCCTGAGGAGCCGAACCGAAATGAAACAACACGAGAAACTCGAGAAGAACATCGGTCTGCTGACCCTATTCATGATCCTCGCGGTGAGCATCGGCGGCCTGACTCAGATCGTTCCACTGTTCTTCCAGGACGTGGTCAACGAGCCGGTGGAAGGCATGAAGCCCTACACCGCGCTGCAGCTCGAAGGCCGTGACATCTATATCAAGGAAGGCTGTGTCGGTTGCCATTCGCAGATGATCCGCCCGTTCCGCGCCGAGACCGAGCGCTACGGCCATTACTCGGTCGCTGGCGAAAGCGTCTACGACCACCCGTTCCTGTGGGGCTCCAAGCGTACCGGTCCGGACCTGGCCCGTGTCGGCGGCCGCTACTCCGATGATTGGCACCGTGCGCACCTCTATAACCCGCGCAACGTGGTGCCGGAATCAAAGATGCCGTCTTATCCGTGGCTGGTGGAAAACAACCTCGATGGCCGGGACACCGCGAAGAAGATGACGGCGCTACGCACCTTGGGCGTGCCTTACACCGATGAAGACATCGCCAGTGCCAAGGACGCGGTCAAGGGCAAGACCGAAATGGATGCCATGGTGGCTTACCTGCAGGTTCTTGGCACGGCTCTGACTAACAAGCGCTGACCATCGAAAGCGGCGCGCTGCAAAAACAGCCGTCAGGGACTTCATAATCACGGACAGCCAGAGTGGCTCGGGCTGTCCAGGAGTAGCACATGAGCACTTTCTGGAGTGGATACATCGCCCTGCTGACGCTGGGCACCATCGTAGCGCTGTTCTGGCTGATCTTCGCCACCCGCAAGGGCGAGTCGGCCGGTACGACCGACAAGACCATGGGGCATTCCTTCGACGGCATCGAGGAGTATGACAATCCGCTGCCCAAGTGGTGGTTCTGGCTGTTCATCGGTACCCTGGTGTTCGGCATCCTCTACCTGATCATCTATCCGGGCCTGGGCAACTGGAAAGGCGTGTTCCCCGGCTACGAAGACGGTTGGACGCAGGAAAAGCAATGGCAGCGTGAAGTCGATCAGGCCGATGCCACGTTCGGTCCGATCTTCGCCAAATACTCGGCCATGGATGTCGAGCAAGTCGCCCAGGATGAACGCGCCTTGAAGATTGGTGGTCGTCTCTTCGCCAACTACTGTTCGGTTTGCCATGGCTCGGACGCCAAGGGCGCGAATGGCTTCCCCAATCTCGCCGACAACGATTGGCGTTGGGGCGGCGACGCTGAAACCATCAAGGCCTCCATCCTCCATGGCCGTGTCGCGGCAATGCCGGCCTGGGGACAGGTCATCGGTGAAGAAGGCGTGAAGAACGTCGCGGCTTATGTGCGCGGCGACCTGGCCGGCCTATCGCTGCCGGAAGGTAGCGACGCGGATGTCGTCGCTGGCGCTCAGGTCTATACCCAAACCTGCTCGGTCTGCCATGGCTCGAACGGTGAAGGGATGGCCGCACTGGGTGCGCCGAACCTGACCAACCCCGCCGGCTGGATCTATGGCTCCAGCCTGCCGCAACTGCAGCAGACCATCCGCCACGGCCGCAACGGCCAGATGCCGGCGCAGGAGCAATACCTGGGCAACGATAAGGTGCACTTGCTGGCCGCTTACGTTTACAGTCTCTCGCAACAGTCAGAACGCCTGGCGAAGCAATAAATCATGGCAGGGCGGTATTGCGATACCGCCCTGTTCCAAATCAATCCTCATTATAAAAGTGCCAGTGCGACGCTCTGTCGCAGACCGCTCACCCCACTCCCCGTTTGCCCTTCAGCCCGCCTGCTTCTATATTCCTCCCCACTCGCCGAACCCCCGCAGAACTACAAGGCGAAGCCCTCGATTCATCACATCAGCATGATGTGAAAACGACCCTGCAAAGAGCATGGAAAACGCTTGGAATCGGGGTCTGAACGGCACGAGATGGCCTGGGCGTTGATTGCATTGCCCCCCTCCTTTCTCCATACTTGCCGCCGTTTTTGCCCCCTGAAATGCCATTTAGCGTGGAAGCCTTGCATGAGCACAGCAATAAGTGAGACTGCATATAACTATAAGGTGATTCGCCAATTCGCCATCATGACGGTGGTGTGGGGAATCATTGGGATGGGTATGGGCGTCCTTATCGCCTCGCAGTTGGTGTGGCCCTCACTCAACTTTGACCTGCCCTGGGCCAGCTTTGGCCGCCTACGTCCGTTGCACACCAATCTGGTGATTTTCGCCTTCGGCGGCTGCGCCCTGATGGCAACATCCCTATACGTGGCCCAGCGGACCTCGCAGACGCGTCTGTTTTCCGACGGCCTGGCCGCCTTCACCTTCTGGGGCTGGCAAGCGGTCATCGTTCTGGCCGTGATCACCCTGCCGCTGGGCTTCACTAGCTCCAAGGAATACGCCGAGCTGGAATGGCCGATCGATATCCTGCTGGCGATCGTCTGGATCAGCTACGCGACGGTATTCTTCGGCACCATCATGAAGCGCAAGGTCCGCCACATCTATGTGGGCAACTGGTTCTTCGGCGGTTTCATCCTGGTCACGGCGATGCTGCACATCGTCAACAACCTGGAAATCCCGGTGTCCTGGTTCAAGTCCTACTCGATCTACGCGGGCGCTACCGACGCGATGGTTCAGTGGTGGTACGGTCACAACGCGGTTGGTTTCTTTCTGACCACCGGCTTCCTGGGCATGATGTATTACTTCGTTCCGAAGCAGGCTGGCCGCCCGGTCTACTCCTATCGTCTGTCCATCGTGCACTTCTGGGCATTGATCACCCTGTACATCTGGGCTGGTCCGCACCACCTGCACTACACCGCACTGCCGGACTGGGCACAGAGCCTGGGCATGGTGATGTCGATCATCCTGCTGGCGCCGAGCTGGGGCGGCATGATCAACGGCATGATGACCCTGTCGGGCGCCTGGCATAAGCTGCGCACCGACCCGATCCTACGCTTCCTGGTCGTATCCCTGGCGTTCTACGGCATGTCGACCTTCGAAGGTCCGATGATGGCCATCAAGACCGTCAACGCCCTTTCCCACTACACCGACTGGACCATTGGCCACGTACACGCCGGCGCGCTCGGCTGGGTAGCGATGATCACCATCGGCTCCATGTATCACCTGATTCCGAAGGTCTTCGCTCGCGAGCAGATGCACAGCATCGGCCTGATCAACGCTCACTTCTGGCTGGCCACCATCGGCACCGTGCTCTACATCGCTTCGATGTGGGTCAACGGCATCACTCAGGGTCTGATGTGGCGTGCGATCAACGAAGACGGCACCCTCACCTACTCTTTCGTCGAGGCGCTGGAAGCCAGCCATCCGGGCTTCATCGTTCGGGCGCTGGGCGGTGCATTCTTCCTCGCCGGCATGCTGCTGATGGCTTACAACACCTGGCGTACCGTGCGTGCCGCCAAGCCGGCTGAATTCGAAGCCGCCGCGCAGATCGCCTGAGGAACCGTTAAATGAAGAATCACGAAATACTCGAAAAGAACATCGGTCTGCTGACCCTGTTCATGATCCTCGCGGTGAGCATCGGTGGTCTGACACAGATCGTTCCGCTGTTCTTCCAGGACGTGGTCAACGAGCCGGTGGAAGGCATGAAGCCCTACACCGCGCTGCAGCTCGAAGGGCGTGACCTGTACATCCGTGAAGGCTGCGTCGGTTGCCATTCGCAGATGGTTCGTCCGTTCCGCGCCGAGACCGAGCGCTACGGTCATTACTCAGTCGCTGGTGAAAGCGTCTACGACCATCCGTTCCTGTGGGGCTCCAAGCGTACTGGCCCGGATCTGGCCCGTGTCGGCGGTCGCTATTCCGATGACTGGCACCGCGCGCACCTGTACAACCCGCGCAACGTGGTACCGGAGTCCAAAATGCCTTCCTACCCCTGGTTGGTAGAGAACAGCCTGGACGGAAAAAATACCGCCAAGAAGATGGAAGCCTTGCGCACCCTGGGCGTGCCTTACACCGATGAAGACATCGCCGGTGCGAAGGACGCGGTCAAGGGTAAGACCGAAATGGATGCCATGGTGGCCTACTTGCAGGTCCTTGGCACTGCACTCACCAACAAACGGTAACGCACCATGGAAATCGGGACTCTTCGCGGTCTGGGCACCATTCTTGTTTTCGTCGCCTTCATTGGCATCGTGCTCTGGGCCTACAGCAGCAAACGCAAGAAAAGCTTCGATGAAGCCGCCAACTTGCCCTTCGCAGACGAGCCCGACGCCAAGAAGCGTGAAGAAGAAGCTTCCAGGAGTAAGAAATAGATGACCTCGTTTTGGAGTTGGTATATCACCCTGCTCAGCCTGGGGACCATTGCGGCACTGGTCTGGCTGCTGCTTGCGACTCGCAAGGGACAACGCCACGACAGCACCGAAGAAACCGTCGGCCATTCCTATGACGGTATCGAGGAGTATGACAACCCGCTCCCGCGCTGGTGGTTCATGCTGTTCGTCGCCACCGTGATCTTTGCCCTTGGCTATCTGGTTCTGTACCCAGGCCTGGGTAACTGGAAAGGCGTGATGCCCGGCTATGAAGGTGGCTGGACCCAGGTCAAGGAATGGCAGCGTGAAGTCGACAAGGCAAACGAACAGTACGGCCCGCTCTACGCCAAGTTCGCAGCGATGCCGGTCGAGCAAGTGGCGCAGGATCCGCAAGCCCTGAAAATGGGTGGCCGCCTGTTCGCTTCCAACTGCTCCGTCTGCCATGGCTCGGACGCCAAAGGTGCCTACGGCTTCCCCAACCTGACCGACCATGACTGGCTGTGGGGCGGCGCGCCCGAAACCATCAAGACCACCATCATGGGTGGACGTCAGGCCGTCATGCCGGCGTGGCGTGATGTGATCGGTGAAGAAGGCATTCGCAACGTGGCTGGTTACGTCCGTACTCTGTCCGGCCGGGAGATTCCTGAAGGCATCAACGCCGACGTTGAGCAGGGTCAAAAGATCTTCGCTGCCAACTGCGTAGCCTGTCATGGAGCCGACGGTAAAGGCACCGAAGCCATGGGCGCACCGAACCTGACCGACAACGTCTGGCTGTACGGCTCGAGCTTCGGTCAGATTCAGCAGACCCTGCGCTATGGCCGAAACGGTCGCATGCCAGCCCAGGAACACATCCTTGGCAATGACAAGGTGCATTTGCTGGCGGCTTATGTGTACAGCCTCTCGCAACAGCCGGAGAACTGATCCAACCCGCACAGGCGCGACTTACGGTCGCACCTGATGCCGGCTATCGAGGCGTACCATTTGCAACAGGTCAGCTAAGGATCACGGTCGACACGTATTGACCGGGACACTCACCCTCCGCCGTGGTACGCATTCGATGTCTGAGCAAATTCCCGTCCATGATGTAACTCCTCCGGCCAAGGTCAATGCTTCATCCGACCTCTACGCCGCCCGCGAAAAAATCTACACACGCTCCTTTACCGGCCTGTTCCGCAACCTGCGACTCGTCGGCGGTGCGCTGCTGTTCGCGCTCTATTTCGGCACCGTATGGCTTAACTGGAACGGTCGCCAGGCCGTCTGGTGGGACCTGCCCGAGCGCAAGTTCTATATTTTTGGCGCTACCTTCTGGCCACAGGATTTCATTCTTCTTTCCGCGCTGCTGATCATCTGCGCGTTTGGACTGTTCTTCATCACCGTATTCGCTGGCCGCGTCTGGTGTGGCTACACCTGCCCCCAGAGCGTGTTCACCTGGGTATTCATGTGGGCGGAAAAGATCACCGAAGGTGATCGCAACCAGCGTATGAAGCTCGACAATGCCCCGATGAGCGCCGGTAAATTTGGGCGCAGGCTGGCCAAACATGCCATCTGGCTGGGCGTTTCGCTGGTCGTCGGTATTACCTTCGTCGGCTACTTCACGCCGATTCGTGAATTGGTGCCGGACCTATTCACACTGGAAGTCGGCGGCTGGGCGCTGTTCTGGGTCGGCTTCTTCACCCTCGCCACCTATGGCAACGCCGGTTTCCTGCGCGAGCAGGTGTGCATCTACATGTGTCCCTACGCGCGCTTCCAGAGCGTGATGTTCGACAAGGATACGCTGATCGTTTCCTACGACCCGCGCCGTGGCGAGCGCCGCGGCCCGCGCAAGAAGGACGCCGACTACAAGGCCCTGGGCCTCGGTGACTGCATCGATTGCACCATGTGCGTACAAGTCTGCCCGACCGGCATCGACATTCGCGACGGCCTGCAAGTCGAGTGCATCGGCTGCGCGGCCTGCATCGACGCCTGCGACACCATCATGGACAAGATGAACTACCCAAGGGGTCTGATCAGCTACACCACGGAGCACAACCTGTCGGGGCAGAAAACCCGGCTAGCTCGGCCGAGACTGATCGGCTATGCCATCGCATTGCTTGCGATGATGGCTGTGTTTGCGTATTCCGTCTCGGACCGCGCACTAGTCAAGCTCGACGTACTCAAGGACCGCATGCTCTATCGCGAGAACGAGCAAGGCAGGATCGAGAACGTTTATACGCTGAAAGTGATGAACAAGGCTCAGAACGAGCAGACCTTCATCATCGAAGCCACTGGGCTGGACGGCCTGCAATACGAAGGCCGCAACGAGATCCACGCCGCCGCTGGCGAGCTGGTCACGGTCCCGGTGGAGCTTTCGGTCGCACCGGAACAACTTCCATCGAGCACCAATGAAATAGTCTTCCACATCAGATCGGCAGACGATTCCGCAATCGAAGATGAAGCCGAAAGCCGCTTCATCGGCCCCAGCATTCGTTGAACAGGTAGTACATGAAAGCATCCTCCGATACTGAAAATAGCCGTTGGTACAAGCAATTCTGGGCCTGGTTCGTCATCGGCATCCTGATGATGTCGGTGATCCTCGGCACCTCGATGCTGGTCATCGCGATCCGCAATTCCGACACGCTGGTATCGGACAATTATTACGATGCCGGCAAGGGCATCAACCAGTCGCTGGAGCGCGAAAAGCTCGCCGAGCGCTTGCAAGTACAGGCACAGCTGACGCTCAACGACGATCGTGGGCTGGCCGAGGTACAGTTGAGCGGCCATAGCGGGCCACAGCAACTGGTACTCAACCTGCTCTCCCCCACTCAGCCCGAACGCGACCGCCGCATCGTGCTCCAACCCCAGGGTAACGGCTTCTACCAAGGGCAGATGCAAGAGCCGGTCACTGGCCGGCGTTATGTCGAATTGCTCGGTCGCGAGGGCGATCAGGATTGGCGTCTGTTCGAGGAAAAGGACATCGTGAGCGGCCAGAAGCTCGAATTAAGCTACTGACCGGTCGATGGCGAACCCAACCCCCTGCTTTCACTGCGGCCTGCCGGTTCCCGCCGGCAGCGCCTTTCACGCCCGCGTTCTCAATGAACAGCGGGCGCTTTGCTGTCCAGGTTGCCAGGCGGTCGCAGAAGCGATCATTCAAGGCGGTCTGGAAAGCTACTATCTGCATCGCAGCGATACCTCCATCAATCCCGGCGCCCTGCCGCAGGCGCTGAGCGAAGAGCTGGCACTTTACGACCGCAAGGATGTGCAACAGCCGTTCGTGCAGCACGAAGGCGAGCTGGCCGACACTTCACTGATGATCGAGGGCATCAGTTGCGCGGCTTGTGGTTGGCTGATCGAAAAACACCTGCGGGGATTCGATGGAGTCGCCGAAGCCAACCTCAATCTTTCCAATCATCGCTTGCGGGTGCGTTGGAACGACGCGGCCCTGCCGCTCAGCGAATTGCTCGCCGAACTTCGGCGCATCGGCTATGCCGCTCATCCTTACCAGGCCGATCAGGCGGCGGAACAGCTCGCACGGGAAAACCGCCGCAGCATGCGTCAACTGGGTGTGACCGGGTTGCTCTGGATGCAGGTGATGATGGCAACCATGGCGACATGGCCGGAATTCAATCTGGATCTTTCAGAAAGCTTCTTCGTCACCCTGCGCTGGACCGCGCTGGTGCTCACCACGCCTATCGTTTTCTATTGCTGCACCGACTTCTTCAAGGGCGCGTTGCGGGACTTGCGTACCCGCCACCTGAGCATGGACGTTTCGGTATCGCTGGCGATCGGAGGAGCCTACATCGCTGGGATCTGGTCGACAGTGACCGGTCAGGGCGAGCTGTACTTCGACGCCGTGGGCATGTTTGCCCTGTTCCTGCTCGCCGGACGCTTTCTCGAACGCCGCGCACGCGAACGCACGGCCGCAGCGACTGCGCAGCTGGTCAATCTGCTACCGGCGTCGTGCCTGAAGCTCGTCGAAAAAGGCCAGACGGCACGCATTCTGCTGAGCGAGTTGCAGGTCGGCGATCATGTGCTGGTACATCCCGGCGCACTGATCCCGGCCGATGGTCGCATCGTCAGCGGGCAATCGAGCGTCGATGAATCGGTTCTTACCGGAGAGTATCTACCGCAGCCACGAAGTATCGGCGACGCGGTTACCGCCGGCACCCTCAACGTCGAAGGCGCCCTGACTCTAGAAGTCCAGGCACTGGGTGACAACACTCGCCTCTCCGCCATCGTCGGTCTGCTGGAGCGCGCCCAATCGGATAAACCACGCCTCGCCGAGCTGGCCGATCGTGTCGCGCAGTGGTTCCTGCTGATCGTGCTACTGACCGCTGCCGTTGTCGGCATCGTCTGGTGGCAGATTGATCCTCAACGCGCGTTCTGGATCGTTCTCGCCTTGCTGGTCGCGACCTGCCCCTGCGCGCTGTCGTTGGCCACCCCGACCGCCTTGACTACCGCCACCGGGACGCTGCACAAGCTCGGGCTGCTGCTCACCCGCGGGCACGTTCTGGAGGGGCTCAATCAGATCGATACCGTGATTTTCGACAAGACCGGTACCCTCACCGAAGGACGTCTGACGCTGAGCGAGGTCCGGCCACTGGGCGAGCTAGATGCCAACGCATGCCTGGAGCTGGCCGCCGCGCTGGAAAACCGCTCGGAGCACCCGATCGCCAGAGCGTTCGGCCGCGCGCCGCAAGCAGCCGATGCGGTGGACAGCACTCCTGGGCTGGGCCTGCAGGGATCGGTTGCTGGACGCGTTCTGCGTATTGGCCAGCCGGGCTTTGTTGCGGCCGGCTATGCAGGCGTCGCGCCCGAAATTCCGGGCGACAAGGGCCAATGGTTGTTGCTTGGCGACACGCAGGGACCACTCGCGTGGTTAGTGCTCGATGACCGTCTGCGCGGCGATGCGCCTGCACTGCTGCAAGCTTGCAAAAACCGTGGCTGGAAAACAGTGCTGCTATCCGGTGACAGCTCGCCGATGGTTGGCGAAATCGCTCGACAGCTCGGCATCGAAGACGCACACGCTGGCATGACCCCGAACGACAAACTCGCCCATCTACAAAGGCTGCAAGCCGAAGGTCGTCGCGTGCTGATGCTTGGCGATGGCGTCAACGACGCTCCGGTTTTGGCTGCGGCGGACATCAGCGTAGCAATGGGCTCGGCGACCGACCTGGCCAAAACCAGCGCCGATGCCGTCCTGCTCACCAACCGGCTCGACAGCCTGGTGCAAGCTTTCGCCGTGGCGCGCCGCAGCCGTCGCATCATCATCGAAAACCTCGCCTGGGCGAGCCTGTATAACGGCTTGATTCTGCCATTCGCCGCCATCGGCTGGGTAACGCCGTTGTGGGCAGCCCTGGGCATGTCGGCAAGTTCACTGGTGGTGGTGCTCAATGCATTGCGACTGACGCGCCTGCCTGCTCCATCTGCGCCCCGACATTCTGCTCTGCCGGGCGTAGGATAGTCCGCGTCTGCCAAGGCTGCGTAGCCGAACCCATCTGGAGACCCGCTATGGCCGCACTTTACATTCTGATTCCCGTCGCCGTGGTTCTGGTCGCACTGGCTATCTGGGTATTTTTCTGGGCGGTCGACAGTGGCCAGTACGACGATCTGGACGGCCCTGCCCACAGCATCCTGTTCGACGAGGAAGACCCCAAGCATCGCGCCGGCATCGAAGAAGCGGACAAGGGCAGCGACGAGGGAAAAAACGATCATGACTGAGCTATTGCCGCTGCTGGTGTCGGCATTCGTACTCGGCTTGCTGGGCGGCGGGCACTGCCTGGGCATGTGCGGCGGCCTGATGGGCGCACTGACCATGGCAATCCCGGCGCAACAGCGCGGCAGACGCCTGCGTTTGCTGCTGGCATACAACCTGGGACGAGTGCTCAGCTACGCCAGTGCGGGTCTGCTCATCGGGCTGGCCGGCTGGGCAGTAGCCAATAGCCCAGCCGCCATGGCGCTACGAGTCGTAGCCGCGGTGTTGCTCATCAGCATGGGGCTTTATCTGGCCGGCTGGTGGAGTGGACTGACGCGTGTCGAAGCAGTAGGACGCGGCCTCTGGCGTCACATCCAACCTTTCGCCAGTCGGCTCATGCCGGTCCGCAGCGTGCCGCGAGCCTTGCTGCTTGGCACGCTCTGGGGTTGGCTACCTTGCGGCCTGGTCTACAGCACATTGCTATGGGCTGCGAGCCAAGGCGACGCGTTGGACAGTGCACTGCTGATGCTGACATTCGGTATCGGCACCTGGCCCGTACTCCTGGCGACCGGCCTGGCCGCCGAACGACTCACCGCGGTATTACGCAAACGCGGCGTGAGAACGATCGGCGGCATCACGGTAATCCTTTTCGGCGTTTGGACACTTCCCGGCCCGCATCAGCACTGGTTGATGGGTCATTAACTGGAAGCTGGAAGAAGCGCAGGCAGGTAATCCGTCTAATTTACCTGCGGTGCATCCAGCTTCCTTCCGGCTTCAAGCTTCAAGCTTCAAGCTTCAAGCTGCTCTAGTCCGGCTCTTTCGGCATTTGACGCTTGTGTGCCGACTTGTCGTAGGTCTCGACGATGATGCGAGCCGCCTCGTCAGGAACCGGCAGGCCTTGCAGGAACGCATCGATATTCTGATAGCTCACCCCATGCGCGTCTTCGTCCGGCTTGCCTGGCGAGAGCTCTTCCAGATCAGCTGTCGGCACCTTCTTGACCAATTGCTCGGGCGCGCCTAACGCGGCGGCCAATTCCCGCACCTGATGCTTGACCAGCCCAGCCAGCGGTGTGAGGTCACAGGCGCCATCACCGAATTTGGTGAAGAATCCCATCACCGCTTCGGCCGCATGATCGGTGCCGATCACCAGACCTTGTCGTGCATTAGCAATGGTGTACTGAGCTACCATGCGCATCCGCGCCTTGGTGTTGCCCAGCACGAAGTCGCGCTTCGCCGGAGTCAAGTCATCGAGCGCCTCGGTCGCCCGTGCCAAGCCCTGCACTGCGGCGCCGATGTTGACCGTATGGCATTCATCCGGCTTTATCGAGTCAATCGCCAGCTGCGCTTCGTCCTCGTCATGCTGAACCTGATACGGCAGACGGACCGCAATGAAGCGGTAATCGTCGCCCTCCCCGGCAGCACGCATCCCCTCCACAGCACGCTGAGCAAGCAGGCCAGCCGTGGTCGAATCGACGCCACCGCTGATCCCCAGAACCAGAGTTTTCATGCCCGAATCGCGCAGGCATGCCTGGATGAAGGCAACCCGCCGATCGATATCGGCCTGGACCGCTGCAGGCCCATCAAACGGTGAGCAAACGTTGAGTGCGGCAGCGATCTCTTGTTGGCGACTATGCATGTGTGTCTCCTATGCGGATGAACGGTTTCGGTTCAAGCCCTAGTTTGACTAATCCGACCACGGTTCGGCGATAAATCTCCATGTCCGCGCCACCGGTCTCGGCGCCCACCGCTGGGCCTGGACTTGCTTGATACAGGTCAAGTCTACGCGGAAGCGCCAGTCCTAGAATCCCGTCACCGCAGTCAAACCGAGACCGTATGATGCTCGACGCCATTCGCTGGGATGCCGACCTGATCCATCGTTACGGTCAGGCTGGGCCGAGCCACCCGTCATATCCCGCGGCGTTCCAGTTCAGCGGGGGACTGAGCTCTTTCGATCTGCTGCATGCATTGCGCCGCAGTCGACAGGCCAGCCGCCCGCTTTCGCTTTATATCCATCTACCGTTCTGCGCAACGGCCTGCTACCACTGCCACCGCAACAAGGTCATCACGAGCGACCGCAGCCGCATCCAATCCTATTTGCAACGGCTGGAACAGGAAATCGAGATGATTGCCTGTCATCTCGCCCCGCATCAGGTGGTCGAGCAGCTGCATGTCGGCGGCGGCACGCCTAACTTGCTCAGCCATGACGATCTGCGACGACTGATGGCGCATCTGCGCAAGCATTTCAATCTGCAGGACGACGATCACGCCGACTTCAGTATCGAAATCGATCCCCGCGAAGCGGGCTGGCCGACGATGGGATTGCTCCGCGAGCTTGGCTTCAATCGGATAAGTGTGGGTCTGCAGGCGCTGGATCCAGATGTACAACAAGCCATTAATCGGCCGCAGACGATCGAGCAGACCCAGACGATCATCGAGGCAGCTCGGACCCTGCAATACCGCTCGCTACATATGGACCTCGTCTATGGCCTGCCACTGCAGACCCGCGAACGCTTCGCTCGCACGGTAGAAGCTGTTCTTGCGCTGCAGCCTGATCGCATATCTGTTTCAAATCACGTTCATCTACCCGAACGGCACATGACGCAGAGACGAATAAGCGCCACGGACCTACCCGCATCGAGCGACCAGCTGGCAATGCTGCAACACAGCGTGGAACAACTGACCCGCTCCGGCTACCGCTATATCGGCATGGATCAGTTCGCCCTGCCTGATGACGAGCTGGCAATGGCGCAGGAGGACGGCACACTAAAACGCAACGTTCAGGGCTACACCACACATGGTCATTGCGATCTGATCGGTCTCGGCGTATCGGCGATCAGCCAGATCGGCGATCTGAACTGCCAGAACCACAGCGATATCACGCTTTATCAGCAGATGCTGGATCAAGGGCAGCTGGCCACGGTTCGCGGGCTACGATGCAGCGAGGACGACCGGATCAGGCACCGGGTGATCGAAGCGATGATCTGTAATTTCGAACTGCGTTTCGACGAAATCGAAAGCGCCCACGGGATCGATTTCAAAACCTATTTCAAGGACAGCTGGCCAGTTCTGGAGCAGATGGCTGCCGACGGACTCATTCAACTCAAGGCAGACACCATCAGCATCCTGCCGGCCGGCCGCCTGCTGGCGAGCTCGGTGTGCATGCAGTTCGACAATCGCCCGCCTCGTCCCGCCCGGCTCTTTTCCCGCGCGATCTGACCTTATGTCGCTCTTGCCTGCGACCCTCGCGCCAATTGGCCTAAGTCACTGGCCTGGGTTAATCTTGCACGTCCCGTAAGGTTTTTCAGGAACCACCGATGTCCGAGTCGATCAAGGTCCGTAAGCAGCCGCAAGCTCATTGCAAAGAATGCAGTCTTTCCGGCCTTTGCTTGCCGCTTTCGTTGAACATGCAGGACATGGATACGCTGGACGAGATCGTCAAGCGCGGGCGCCCGCTGCGAAAGGGTGAAGTGTTGTTCCGCCAGGGTGAGCCGTTCAGCTCGGTTTTCGCCATCCGCTCCGGCGCCCTGCGCACGTTCAGCGTCACCGACGCTGGCGAAGAGCAAATCACCGGTTTCCATCTGCCTAGCGAGCTGGTAGGCCTTTCCGGCATGGATACCGAAACCTATCCGGTAACCGCGCAAGCGCTTGAAACGACTTCGGTGTGCGAAATTCCTTTTGATCGCCTCGATGAACTCAGCGTGTTGCTGCCGCAGCTTCGCCGTCAGTTGATGCGCATCATGAGCCGCGAAATTCGCGATGATCAACAAATGATGCTGTTGCTTTCGAAGAAGAGCGCCGACGAGCGCATCGCAACCTTTCTGATCAACCTGTCGGCCCGCTTCAGTGCGCGCGGATTTTCCGCGAACCAGTTTCGGCTGCCCATGTCGCGCAATGAGATTGGCAATTACTTGGGGCTGGCGGTCGAGACGGTCTCCCGGGTGTTTACCCGCTGCCAGGCCAACGGCCTGCTGGAAGCAGAAGGCAAGGAAGTTCGTATCCTCGATTCAATCCGGTTATGCGCCCTTGCGGGCGGAAACATGGACGCCTAGTAGCGAGAGCCCGTTATGATTTTCGATGAATTTGCCATCAAGACACTGATACGCCCAGTCCTCGATTTCCCCAAGCCGGGTGTGGTATTCCGCGATATCACCCCGCTGCTGCAGTCGCCCAAGGCGCTGCGCATGGTGGCGGACAGCCTGATTCAACGCTATGTCGAAACGAATTTCAGCCATGTAGGCGCACTCGACGCCCGTGGCTTCATCATCGGTTCGATTATCGCCTACGAATTGAACAGACCGCTGATCCTGTTTCGCAAGAAAGGCAAGCTCCCGGCCGACGTGCTGGCCGCGTCCTACAGCACTGAGTACGGCGAAGCCTTCCTTGAAGTTCACGCTGACAGTCTTTGTGAAGGCGATTCGGTGTTGCTGCTGGACGATCTGATCGCCACCGGCGGCACGCTGGTAGCTGCTGCGCAATTGGTTCGCCGCATGGGCGCCCAGGTTCATGAAGCCGCCGCAATCATCGATCTGCCCGAACTGGGTGGATCACGCAAACTGCAGGACATGGGCATTCCCACGTTCACGCTCACCGCATTCGAGCTGAACGAGCGCTGATCATGTTCCGCAGGGCAACGAGGATTATCAGCTGCGCAGTTTTGCTGGTGACGTTCGGCTCCACGTCGTTTGCCCTCGACCGCAACGCGTTACTCGATGATGCGAATCTGCTGCTTCTGCCGCGCGAGCGGCCGTTACCGTCCCTTGAGCTGATAAACGAGCAAGGCCAGGCCGTCAGCACCGATTCTCTTCGCGGACGCTGGCACCTTATGTTCTTCGGGTTCACTGCCTGCCCGGATATCTGCCCCACGACACTGAGCGACATGCGCCGGCTATTCGGCCAACTGCCTTCTGATGTCCGTGAACAGCTCCAGCTGGTGTTGATCACTGCCGATCCGGCGCGCGACACGCCCGAGGTGCTGCGCACCTATCTCGGTTACTACCGCGCCGAATTCGAGGGTCTGACAGGCGACATGGCGCAGCTGCAGAAACTGTCCAAGGCGCTGGGGCTTCCGTTCGTCCCGGCAAAGCAAACCGAAGGAGACTACAGCGTCAGCCACAGCGGCAATCTAGCCATCGTAGGCCCCGATGGCAGCCTGCGCGGCCACATCCGCGCACCCTTGAAGCTGGAGGGGCTGCGCCAGGCCCTGCCGCGGATCATCGGAGCCGAGTGACAATTCTGGCGGGAAAACCAGCCCTAGTGGCAATCCAAGGTGTCGGCTAGGACATAGGCCTGAAATGCCACTTCGTCGATCCAGTACTGAGTGGCTTCAACCAGCATCTCCTGTCCTTGCTCGCTTGAAAGGATCTGCTCGATGCGCTGCTGTAGCAGCGCATCGTCCGCCTCGATCCTCAGTGTCGGCACGGACTCTTCCAGCACGGGCAGCAGCCGATTGTAGCGACGCCATTCCGGTAGCGCGGCGATCTGCTGGAGCAACAACTGATCACCCACTACCGCCTGGCATTCGCCAAGCTTCAACCCAATCAATGTCTGCGCCGCACTTGGATAAGCGCGGGCAATGCCATCGAAGCGAGACACAACGGTAGCGGCATGAGGGTTCCCAGCCGCGATGCAGACGGGTGCGCCAGCAAGGTCAGTCCATTCGGCTGGCCCCGCTTCGGCCGCAGCCAGCGCCGCGATCTCGCTGGAGTAATAGACGGCGCCCGAGCCAACCGCTCCGATACGCAGCTCCGCCTGTGCCTGTGGCTGTGCGTCGGCGAGGTCGATGGCGCTCCCCAACGCCTCACCCAAGCTGGCAAGCCAGGCGGCCTCGAACCCTTCGGTAACCGCCTCCGCTTCAGTCGCCTTGAGCGGCCGATAATCGCCGACTAGCATCGCCTGCAAGGGTGCCGCAAGCGCACTGGCCGGCATCAGCAGCACGATCAACAACCGCAGCAGATGAGACTTCACGGCACCTCCTTCTCAGACGTACTGGTAGCGAAGCATCCTTTGCTTGAATTTTTCCAGCACCACCTGATCGATCAGCGTGGCAAGAATGGCGATCACCAGGATATTCATCATCACCCCGACCATGTCGGCGATCTCGCCGGAATAGGCCAGTGAACGCCCCAGTCCCTGCCCGAAGCCGATCAGCATTTCAGCGGAAATCAGCGCACGCCAAGCGTTACCGAAGGCCAGCTGGGCACCGGTAATCAGTTCCGGCATCACTGCCGGTAGATAGACGCGGCGCAACAGTTGCCAGCGCGACGCTCCCATTACCCGCGCGGCCGATACATGTACCGGCTGCACGCTTTCGGTGGCGTTCATCACCGACAGGGCCATTGGGAAGAATGCCGCCAGGGCCACCACCACGATGATCGGCAAGTTGCCGAACCCCATGACGATGAGAAATAGCGGCACCCAGGCGATCGAGGGAATCGACTGCAGGATGACGATGGCCGAGCGCAGGATCTCCCGGAAGAAAAACAGCACGCCCCCGACGAGACCAAAGCCAATGCCAAACAGCAGCGCAAAGCCGTAGCCACTCCCGAGACGGCTCATGCTGCCGTATAGACCTTCGCGGAACTCGGGCTCTTGTACCGTGGCGAACAGCCGTTCGAGCACCGTGGGAATCCCTGGCATCAGAAACGATGGCAGGCTCCAGGCGGCAGCCTGCCAAATCAGCAGGATGAACAGGACCGCCAGCACCACGGCAAGATGTTTCTTCGGCCCGGTTAGACGACGAGGTTGACTCATGGCTGACCGACCTCCGTCTTGATGCCCAGCAACCGCAAAATCTCGGTGCGCTCAGCGGCAAATGCGGTGAGATCGTGACTCTTTTCGCAATGGGTGAAATTGAAGGTTTTTAGCACCCGTGCCGGGCGCGCGCTGAATACGAGGACATGGTCGGCCAGATACAGCGCCTCGTCGACGTCATGGGTCACCAGCAACACGGTGGGCTGATGCTCCTTGATCAGCTCCAGCAGCACGTCCTGCAGCGCCATGCGGGTCAGTGCATCCAGCGCACCGAAGGGCTCATCGAGCAGCAGTACCTCGGGTTTGGCGATGAAGGCACGCGCCAATGCCGTGCGCTGGCGCATGCCGCCCGAAACCTGATGGGGGTAATAATGTTCGAAGCCTTCCAGACTCACCCGGGCCAACCAGGCAGCGGCTTGCTCGAAGGCACAGGCCTTGGCCACGCCCTGCAGCTCCAGCGCCATGGCTACATTGGCCTGCAGGCTCAACCAGGGATAGAGCGCATGTTCCTGGAATACCAGGGTGCGCCGCGGGCTCGGCCCGGGAATCTTCTTACCATCGGCCAACACGCGTCCTGCAGTCGGGTTTTCCAGCCCGGCCACCAGATGCAGCAAGGTCGATTTGCCACAACCGGAAGGCCCGACCAACGCTACCAGCTCGCCCTGGGCAAACTCGCCGTTGAAACCCTTGATGACTTCCAGTTGCCCGAACTGCTTGTCTACTTCTTCGAATCTGAGCTGCATGAAAAACCTGAAAGAACTTCACCGGCAACGACCGGCAGAATGAAAACTGCCCGGCACGTGGCCGGGCAATGAGCGATCAGCGCCATTAACAGGTCGCCGATACGACGATCAGAGTTCGCGTGCTTCCTGCCAGGAAAGATCCAGGATCGCGCTGGTATCGAACGGCTTGCCGTCGCGGGTTTTCAGCGAACCCAGTTCCTGAAGGATATCGGCCAGCTCCTGGATGCGCGCCAGATCGGCATCGTCCAGTTTGGCGGTGAAGTCCTGGGTCGCGATGGCTTCCTCGATTACCACTTCACGTGACAACTCACCACGCTCGAGCGTCTTGAGTGTCGGTTCGGCAATGAAGTAATCGGCGATCAGCTTGGCGGCTTCGGCAGGTTGCTTCTCCAGCAACTCGATGGCCTCACGCTGGGCATCGAGAGATTTCCAGACGGCATCCTTGCGCTTGGCCAACGTTTCGCCGGAAGTGATCACAACCATGCAGGGGAAAGGCCAGACCTCACCGATCTCGTAGATCTGCTTGACCGGCGCTACCAGCTGGGCGATGCGATCATAGGGCTCGAACAGGAAAGCCGCATCGACTCGACCGGAAACTAGCGACTGCACCGCAACCGCCGGGCTGACGCCCATGATGTTCACGTCACTAGGTTGCAGACCGGCAGACTTCAGCGTCACGCCGCGCAGTACCGAATCGGCGGTGCTGCCCTCGCGCTGCGAAGCCAAGCTGTGGCCCTTGAGACCGGCCACATCATCGATACCGGTTTCGTTACGCACGAGAATCGAGTGGTAACCCTGCTGGGCACCACCGACCACTTTCAGATCGGCGCCTTTTGAAGCCCAGGCGACCGCGTTGGTGAAGCCCAGGACACCTGTATCCAGCTGCCCGCCCACGATCGCCTTGATCAGATCGGTCCCGGAGCTGAATTCGACTAGTTCTACATCCAGTCCATGCTTTTTGTACAAGTCGCCTTCGAAGGCAACCATCGCTTGAGCATCGTCCATAACCCGGATGAAGCCAACCTTGAACTTTTCTTGAGCTTGCGCGAAAGCGCTGAGTAGCAGTAGCGCAGGGACCAGCCAGTGTTTTGCCTTCATATCAACCTCAAGCTCTTAGGCAGCGTTTAGTCATATAACCAAAAGAAAGCTTTCTATTTCATTTAGTTATAAATCAATTCTGGCTTAGAACTTTACACGAAGTTATTTCTGAACGGCACTAGTTAACAGCCATAAGCATTAAACCGGAGGTTATAAGTTGCTGAGATTGCACTACGGAAAAAATCAGAGCGTGATCGTCTTCCGTCCAGCCAAGGCGTGGGCAAGCGTGCCGCCATCGACCAGATCGAGCTCTCCACCAAGCGGCACGCCATGTGCGATGCGGCTCAACGTCAGCCCCTTCGGAATCAACAGCTGGGCGATGTAATGAGCAGTCGCCTCACCTTCGACAGTCGGGTTGGTTGCCAATATCGCTTCACTGAAACTGCCTTCAGCCACACGCACAAGCAACTCAGGGATACCAATAGCCTCGGGACCCAGCCCGTCGAGCGGCGATAGGTGCCCCTTCAGGACGAAGTAGCGTCCACGAAAACCGGTCTGTTCCACAGCGAACACATCCACCGGGCTTTGGACGATGCATAGCAGCGAATCGTCCCGCCGCGGGTCGGCACATTGCGGACAGACTTCGTCCTCGCTCAACGTACGGCATTGCCGGCAATAGCCCACTTCTTCCATCGCCCGTTTAAGCGCTTGCGCCAATCGCAGCCCGCCACTTCGATCACGCTCGAGCATCTGGAGCGCCATGCGCTGGGCGGTTTTCTGCCCGACACCGGGAAGAACGCGCAGCGCATCGATGAGTTGACGAATAAGTGGACTAAAACTCATGTAGTTCTCGGAGAAAAGCGGAAGCTGGAAGCTGGAAGCTGGAAGCTGGAAGCTGGAAGCTGGAAGCTGGAAGCTGGAAGCTGGAAGCTGGAAGCTGGAAGCTGGAAGCTGGAAGCGAGCGTGCGGGCAATCGGATGGTTTGCAAGCTCTTCCTCAAGCTTCCAGCTTCCAGCTTATGGCTTCTCTTAAAACGGCATTTTAAAACCCGGCGGCAACTGCATGCCTTCGGTCATACCCGCCATTTTTTCCTTGCTGTTCTGCTCGATCTTGCGCACGGCATCGTTCACCGCGGCAGCAATCAGATCTTCAAGGATTTCTTTGTCTTCCTGCATCAGGCTGTCGTCCAGGCTGACGCGTTTGACGTCGTGCCGGCCGTTCATCACAACGCTCACCAAGCCGGCGCCGGACTGGCCGGTGACCTCTGCGTTGGCCAACTCCTCCTGCATCTTCTGCATTTTTTCCTGCATCTGCTGCGCCTGCTTCATCAGGCCGGCCATGCCACCTTTCATCATGGGATTTACCTCGGATCAGGGTTCGGAGTGTTCTACGGGTTCGATGGTACCGTCACGAATGACGGCGGCGAACTGTTGCACCAATTGCTGCACCACGGGATCAGCCTGGATCGACTGCTCGGCCGCCCGCTGGCGCTCACCACGGCGTCGTGCCGCTGCCTGAGCGGGGGTTTCCTGCTGCGGCGTCTGCAACTCGATATCCAGCCGCAATGTGCGCCCGTGGTATTGATTCAGCGCCTCGTTAAGGCGTCGATGCTGGGTCGCGTTGAACAGCGCACTTTGCGCGGGGTCCAGGTGCATCAGCCAACGATCATCGTTCACAGAGATCAGCGTGCAATTGGCCGCGATGCTGCCTGTCAGGCCACCCAGACCCAACTTCAGATAAATATCAAGCCACTCGGCAGCCAAACCAGTAGCAGGCTCGACCGCAGGGGCCGGCGTGACGACCTGTGGTTCTGATGCCGGGTCATCCAGCCCTTCGAGATAGGCTTCGGCCTGAGTTTCGACTTCAAAATAATCCTCATCGGTCAACGGCGGCTCGTCATCGTCCGGCTCGTTCACCTCGACGACTGCGGCCACATGCTCGGGCTCGCCAGTCGGCGCGATTCTCTGTTCAAGTGCCTCGCTTTCCACCGCTACTGGGGGCGTAACGGGGGGCTCATTCCAAGGCAAGTCGACGACCGAAGGAGCAGGTTCGGACACCAACTCGGGCTTGATCGCAGGAGTCGGAGCGGGATCGGGGCTGACTGACACCAGAGCGGTGACCGGCTCCGGTGGCGATGAAGAGACAACGGGCGTCGAAGGCGAAGCCGCTGGCGCTGGCGAAGGCAGCACACGCGACTCAGGTTCCGGCGCAGCCGATGTTGCTGGACCGGCCACATCGGTTGGTCTGGAATCAGCCGTGGCCGGACTGATCCCCAGGTTCTTTAGCGGTGTTCGTGGTGCGTCTTCACTATCAGCCGGTCGAAACGCCAGCATGCGCAGCAGGACCATTTCGAAGCCACTGCGTGGGTCCGGCGCCAGCGGCAGATCACGCCGACCGATCAGGCCCATCTGGTAATAGAACTGCACGTCTTCAGCCGGCAATGCCTGGGCCAACTCCAGCACCCGCTCACGATCGCCCTGGCCGTTATCCACCGCCTCCGGCAGCGCCTGGGCGATGGCGACGCGGTGCAGCACATTGAGCATTTCGGCCAGCACGCCGCCCCAGTCCGGGCCTTGCTCCGCTAAGTGCCGGACCGCTTCCAGCATGGCGCGTGCGTCGCCCTCCAGCAGCGCCTGCATTACCCCGTAAACCTGGCCGTGATCCAGGGTGCCGAGCATGCTGCGCACGTCCTCGGCCAGCACCTTGCCCTCACCAAAGGCGATTGCCTGGTCGGTCAGGCTCATGGCATCGCGCATCGAACCGTCGGCGGCGCGCCCAAGCAGCCAAAGGGCGTCTTGCTCGAAGGGTACGTTTTCAGCACTCAGTACATGGCTCAAGTGCTCGACTACCCGCTCCGGCGGCATGTTCTTCAATGAGAACTGCAGGCAGCGCGAAAGAATGGTGACGGGCAGCTTCTGCGGATCGGTGGTGGCCAGCAAGAACTTGACGTGTGGCGGCGGCTCTTCGAGCGTCTTCAGCAGCGCGTTAAAAGAGTGCGACGAGAGCATGTGCACTTCGTCGATCAGGTAAACCTTGAATCGCCCGCGGCTGGGCGCGTACTGCACGTTGTCCAGCAACTCGCGTGTGTCTTCAACCTTGGTGCGGCTCGCAGCATCGACTTCAATCAGATCGACGAAACGGCCTTCATCGATCTCGCGACACACAGAGCACTCGCCACAAGGCGTGGAGCTGACGCCTGTTTCGCAGTTCAAGCACTTGGCGATGATCCGCGCGATAGTGGTTTTACCCACCCCGCGGGTACCGGTAAATAGATAAGCGTGATGCAGGCGCTGGCTATCGAGCGCATTGATCAGGGCCTTGAGCACATGCGTCTGCCCGACCATTTCGCGGAACGAACGCGGACGCCATTTACGGGCTAGAACCTGATAACTCATAACACCATCGCGGGGAAAGCAGAGGACGGGTAATGCTAGCGGAGCAGGCCGCAAATTGCATCCGGCCTGTCGTCAGCCAAGCAGATGCAGCTCGCAACCACGTCATCGTCGTGTCAACGCTTCAGGGTCGCGCCCAGTGCGCGTACCAACTGCTCCAACTGCGGCTGGGTGTCGCTGATCTCGACGTGCAGCCCCTCTATCTCTCGACGCGGAGGGTACTGTTTGCGCAGCAGATCGAAGCCGTTGCGACGTTGTTCGTCTTTGCCGGTCAAGCTTCGGCGAAACGCTGCATCGTCGCTACGCGGGTCGTAAACCGCTCGGCATATTGTCGCCAGCGCGTCACGGGGTGACGCCGATGCATCGAAGGACAGCCCACGCAACGGCGCGACCGGCATCAGCTCGGCCAGATCCACCGTGGGTGCCAGCCCTTTGCTGGCGCAGAACGCCTCGTATATCTGGGCTGTTCCGCGCAACTTGCCGTCCAGGCTGTAGCCGGCGATGTGCGGTGTGGCAATCCGACATAACCTGGCCAGTTCGACGTCAGCCTGCGGCTCCCCTTCCCAAACGTCGAGCACCGCCTGGATATCGGGCCGTCTGGTCAGCTGCTCGCGCAGAGCTGCGTTGTCGACGACCGCACCGCGAGCTGCGTTGATCAGCCAGGCGCCCGGGCGCAGCTGTTGCAGACGGGATCGGTCCAGCAGGTGAAACGTCGAATGCTCGCCCTCCAACGTCAAGGGTGTGTGCAGGCTGATGACGTCGCATTCGGCAAGGATTTCATTCAGACCGACGAACTCACCCACCTCACGGGCCTGCCGCAGCGGATCACACACCCGTACATTCCAACCCAGACCGCGCAGCACCTCCACCAGTCTGCCACCCACTTGCCCGCCACCGACCACACCATAACGGCGATCAGCCAGCTCCGTGCCCTCACGCTCGGCCAGCGCCAGGAGACTGCCGAGCACATAATCGACGACGCCCCGGGCATTGCAGCCCGGCGCGCTCGCCCAGCTAATGCCCGCGTCCTCGAAATAATCGATATCCAGATGATCGGTGCCAATGGTGCAGGTGCCAACGAAGCGCACGGCGCTACCTTCGAGCAGCTCGCGGTCGACACGGGTGACTGAACGAACCAGAAGCACCTCTGCGTGTTCGAGCGACGCTCTATTGATGCTACGGCCAGGCATACGGCGAATCTCGCCGTGCTCGGCAAAGAAAGCTTCGACCAGCGGAATATTTTCATCGGCAAGGATGCGCATTGGCAGGCTCCGTCATTGATGGGCCCATTCTAGACCTCCTCGCAGCGCCCTGCTGCCTTCCGAGAACACCTCTCACGGCGTAGACTGAGCGGCTCTGTATACAATTGGATACACCTGAATGCCCACTGAGTCGAAACTCAGCAGGGTTCGCGTTGAATTGCGCACCCTCTTCGCTCTCGCTCTGCCCATGATGATTGCGCAACTGGCGAACACCGCCATGGGCTTCGTCGATACATTGATGGCCGGGCGCGTCAGCCCCCGCGATCTCGCTGCCGTAGCGCTGGGCAACTCCATCTGGGTCCCTGTGTTTCTGCTTCTCACAGGGATCATTCTGGCAACGACACCCAATGTCGCACAGCGCTTCGGCAGTGGGCAGCATGAGCAGATCGGCCCGCTGGTGCGCCAGGCATTATGGATGGGCTTTGGGATCGGGACGCTGTTGGCGATCTTGATGTGGAATGCCGAACCCGTGCTGCACCTGATGCAGGTCGATCAGACGTTGATTGAGCCGGCAATGGCCTATCTGAGAGCGGTGGCTTGCGGCTTTCCGGCGGTGGCCCTGTATCAGGTGTTGCGCTGCTACAGCGACGGCCTCGGACACACGCGCCCTAGCATGGTCGTAGGGCTTCTTGCGCTGGCATTGAACATCCCGCTCAACTACATCTTTATCTACGGCAAGCTTGGTCTGCCGGCCATGGGCGGTGTCGGTTGCGGCTGGGCCACTGCCGTGGTCATGGGCTTCATGCTGCTGGCCATGCTGTTCTGGGTCCGGCGTGCCGACTACTACCAACCAAACCAACTGTTTGCCCGTTTCAATTGGCCGGACTGGGCCGTACTGAGCCGTCTACTTTCCGTTGGTGTACCGATCGGGGTTGCGGTATTCGCCGAGGCCAGCATCTTCTCGGTCATCGCTCTGCTGATCGGTAGTCTCGGAGCAACTGTCGTCGCTGGGCATCAGATCGCGCTGAACTTCACCTCGCTGATCTTCATGATTCCGCTGTCGCTGGGTATGGCCATCACCGTACGCATCGGCCAGACACTGGGACGTAACGCGCCGCGAGACGCCCGCTTCGTAGCGGGTGTGGGGATCGTATCGAGCCTGGTCTATGCCTGCTTCTCGGCCGGCAGCATGCTGCTGTTCAGCGAGCAGATCGCCCGCATCTACACCACCGATCCGGCCGTAATCGCAGTCGCTGCCAGCCTGTTCGTCTACGCCGCGCTGTTCCAGTTTTCCGACGTGGTGCAAGTCACCGCAGCCGGCGCGCTACGGGGGTATCAGGACACCCGTATGACGATGATTTTCACGCTTTTCGCTTATTGGGGGATCGGCCTGCCGGTAGGTTACCTGCTGGGTCTCACCGACAGGTTCGGCGATCCGAGCGGACCGGCGGGATTGTGGCAAGGACTGATCGCCGGCCTGAGTTGCGCGGCGGTCTTGCTCACCATCCGGCTGGCGCGCAGCGCTCGACGGGAGATACGCCAGCAAGCGGGCCAGGCCACTGCCTAGCCGCCGAGATCCATGTCAGACCTCGAATGCCAACATTACCGCGCTCATCAGCAGGAACCCGCTGAAAAGAACGCGTAACAGGCGCTCGGGCAGCGCGTGTGCCAGTTTCACGCCAAGGCTGATACTGAGCAGTCCGCCAACGGCGAGCGGCAATCCCAGCGACCAGTCGACCTGCCCGTGGGTGGCATAGGCGAATAACGTCACAGCGGTGCTTGGCGCCGCCAACGACAATGACAAACCCTGCGCAACGACCTGCGACGTACCGAACACCGCCGTAAGCACCGGCGTGGCAAGCACCGCACCGCCGACGCCGAACAACCCACCCAGCGCACCGGCGCCAGCACCCAGCACGCCCAGCCAGGGCCATGGATGACGCAATTCGGTACTCCCAGGTTGCGACCGGATGAAAACGCGCAACAAGGTGTAGGCGGCCAGGGCGACGAGGAAGCCGACAAAAGCGATGCGCATGCGGCCAGCATCGAGCGAAACCGCAATGGCGGCACCCGCGATGGCAAAAAAGAAACTGGCTATGCCCAGCGCCGCGGCGTGACGCGGGTCGATGCGGTTGCGCTGGTGATAACGCCAGATGGCGAGCAGCACATTAGGCACCACCATCACCAATGCCGTACCTTGAGCAACCTGTTGATCCAGCCCGAACAGCACGCCCAGTACCGGAATCGCAATCAGCCCGCCGCCGATTCCGAACAGACCGCCAAGTGTTCCCAACGCCAAACCCAACACCACATTCAGCCCGAACCCGACGAAGTCCATGATCGCTTCCTGATGAAAACCGCAATGCTACTCACCAACGCCTAGTAGGTACACGCACAAACTTGCACAATGGCTTTGCAAATTACGCAAAGCGGAGCAACGCATCATGGATGCCAACGCACTAACCGATCAGTTCCGCCTGTTTCTCGCCGTGATCGATACCTCCAGCTTTTCAGCCGCGGGCCGCCTGCACGGACTCACGCCCTCCTCCGTTGCCCGTCGTATCGATGCGCTGGAGCGCTCGCTTGTCTGCCAACTCGTCAGCCGCAACACCCATTCCATCAAGCCCACCGCAGCCGGGCAGGTCTTTGCCGAGCGCGCCAGACGTATCGTTCAGGAACTCAACCTGGCACGCGCCGAAATGACATCGCTACAAAGCACACCGGAAGGCCGCATCCGTATCGATGCGCCAGCGCCTTTCGGCCGCCGGCATCTGGCACCTGCGCTTGCGGAGTTTCTGCAGGCCTATCCGGGCGTCGATATCCAGCTACGCCTGATCGACAGCTTTGTCGATTTGCAGGGCGAGCACTTGGGCGAAGTCGATCTGGTACTGCGTATCGGCCCGCTGGCCGACACGCGGCTGGTCGCGACGGCACTGGCGCCGATGACACGCATCGTCTGCGCCAGCCCCGACTATCTGACGCGGCGAGGCACTCCGATATCGGTCTCGGAGCTGCCAGAACATGATGGGTTGGATTGGGATGCACTGGCACCAACCCACGCTTGGCGATTCGAGCATGAGGGCAAGTTGCAGCTTTTACGGCCGAGACGCCTGCGGATGATCGCGAACAATGCCGAAGCGCTGCTTTGCGGCACCGTGGCTGGTCTGGGTATTGCGCATCTACCGACCTGGCTGATCAGCGATCACCTACTGCGTGGGGAATTGCTGCCGCTGTTCTGTGAACAGGGACTGCCAGAACCGGAGCCAAGCGGCATCTACGCCCTGCGCCTAACCAGGGAAGCCGACTCCCGCAGCCGGTTGCTACTAGAGTTTCTGAAGAACCGGTTCGGCCCGGTCCCGCCATGGGACCAGGCACTGCAAAGCGGGCTCAGCTGTGGTTAAGAATGTGATATCAGACGGAGCAGCCGGATATTTCCTGGGTCACACCCCAGCCATCGACCACGCCACCCAGCGGCTCGATCAGATTTTCCAGATCCTGTTCGAAATCACCAATGCCATCGAAGGTGGCGTACATCACCTTGCTGACCTGTAGGTCCCAGGCGCCGTCGTCACGTGGGGCGATCTGAGCGTTGACGCATTCACCGCGAAATTGGCTTGCGGCGACAGACGCACACTCGCGATCAGGAAACACGGCATAGAACTCGATCGGATGGACGCGGGCGAAATCGAATCCGCCCTCTTTCATCCTCATCAATACGTTGCTGCTTACATCCTCATGGAAGGTGGCACTCATAAAACAACCTCCTCTCACTCATGGATGAAACGGTGGGGGAATGGATAGTGAGTCAGCCTCTTTGCGGATATCGACTGACTAGAGCCAGTCGCAAATACCTTTAACAGATAAGAAACCGCAACGGGAAAAAGAGTGCGGTATAAGCAATAGGCCTCAGCAGTCCTGAGTAGTTCGGTTCAGGCGCCGCATGCCGTCATCCAACGACATACGGTGTACTCATCGTTATCGGATGCATGAAAGACATCAAGCCAACCCGCACCCTGCAGCAAATGGGCTGCCGCAGGGCGCTAAGCGCTCAATCGTTGCTCGGCTTGCTGATGGCCTGCAACACATACTGAGGCAGCGCGAACGCGCCGATATGGATGTGTGGGTTGTAATAGCGGGTGACGATTCCGCTGCCGGCGAAACGCTGGCTCAGGGTTTCAAGCGTCAGTTTGCGACTGGCCGAATCACAAGCGCCCCAAGCAAAGGTCATGGCCCCTCCGATGTAGGTGGGAACCGCCGCCTGGTAGAAATGCCAGTCAGGGAACAGCCCGGTCATGCGCTTGGCGGTGGTCTGCACTTCGGCCAGTTGCATGAACGGCGTGCCGTTCTGCGTGACCAGAATTCCGCCTTCGTTGAGGCAGCGGCGGCAGGCCTGGTAGAAGTTCTCCGAGAACAGCACCTCGCCGGGGCCGATAGGGTCGGTCGAGTCGGAAATGATCACGTCGAACTTTTCTTCGGTGGTCGCAACGAAGCGCATGCCGTCGTCGATCACCAGGTTCAGCCGCGGATCAGCGAATGCGCCTTTCGAGTGCTCCGGCAGGAATTCCTTGCACATATCCACCACGGTGCCGTCGATCTCGACCATGGTGATGCTTTCCACGTCGCGATGCTTGGTGACTTCGCGCAGCATTCCGCCATCGCCGCCACCGATGATCAGCACGCGGCGCGCCAGGCCATGCGCCAGAATCGGTACGTGAGTGAGCATTTCGTGATAGATGAATTCATCGGCCTCGGTGGTCTGGATTACGCCGTCGAGCGCCATGACGCGTCCCATTCGGGCATTCTCGAAAATCACCAAATGTTGATGTTCGGTACGCACTTCATGCAGCATCTTGTCGATCTTGAAGCGCTGGCCGTATCCCTCGTAGAGAGTTTCCTGATAGTCGCTCATGGGGTGTCTCCCTGATGGATGGCGTAACAGACAAGCCGCCCGCAGGCCGCACGGACTGCCCGTGGGCAAAGAGGCGCATTCTACTTTGGTCTCATGACAGGGGAAACCATACCGTTTCAAAGCGCATTCGGTGAAGACAACCCCATCAACGACGGCTATGGTCGGCCCATGACGCCTCTACACCTGCCCTATATCGCCCCCTGGAGCTGGACACAATTTCACCAGCACTTCGCGCTGCGGCTGTTGCCTGGAGTCGAAGCGCTGGATGCCAACCGCTATAGCCGTACCGTTCGCATGGATGGAAGTGTCGGCTGGATCAGCGTGCGACCGTTGCCTGACCAGGACGCCATCGAACTGACCATGAGCGACTCGTTACATGAGCACGCGCCCACGCTGGTTTCTCGGGTTCGCAAGATGTTCGATCTCGACATCGACCCGGCAGCCGTAGCGCGGCATTTCATCGACGATCCACAGCTTGGGCCGCTGGTCGTTGGGAATCCTGGGTTGCGCCTGCCTAGCGCTTTCGATCCCTTCGAACAGGCTGTGCGCGCCATCATTGGCCAGCAGGTCACGGTGAAAGCCGCCGTGACCATCACTCGACGGCTGACAGAGCGGCTCGGCGGCGAGCTGCCCCGCTCAACGGCGAGCAAAGCCGCCGGTTTGCTCACTTTGTTTCCCAGCCCGGAAGCGATAGCGCAGGCCCAACTGGACAATATCGGCATGCCTGGCAAGCGCGTCGCAACACTGCAACGCTTGGCGGCTGCGGTGGCAGAAGGTGCGCTCGAACTTCATGTTCAGGACGGTGCGGACGAACTTGTTCGCAGGCTGTGCATGTTGCCTGGCATCGGCCCGTGGACCGCCGAGTACATTGCATTGAGAGGATTCGGCGAAGCGGACGCTTTTCCGGCCGCCGATCTCGGCCTGCTGAAAGCGCCCTTATGGGGAAGCGAGGGTATAACAGCCAAACAGCTATTGGCTCGATCGCAGGCATGGCGACCTTGGCGGGCCTACGCCGCGGTACATATCTGGCAGAACTACGGCGTCACGGCGGGGCAAACAAGACCGGATGAAAAAGCCAGGCCAACATCCTCGAAGAGCTAGTAGGACAGCCAACCGATCGAGACTTGGTCCGTACAGATCACAACCTGACCTTGGCAATGTGTCCCGCCGCAACGAACCACATGATCAGCCCTACAACCGGTAGCAGCAGGATAACGAGGCTCCAGATAATTTTTCGCCCCACCTCGATACGACTGCGCCACACCTGAACGATGGCCAGCACATCGCCTACCAGCACTACCACTGCCAGCAGAGCACTCCAGGTTTCCATGGGCTTAGGGTCTCAGGTTCCTGTCGTCGGGACGGTTACCACGCGGCCCCATGATGCCCCAAATGATCAGACCCAGTACCGGCAGGATCACGATCAGCAACACCCACATCGCCTTTTTGCCAGTCGTGGCGTCGCTGCGCAGCACGCTGACGATGGCCCAGACATCCAGTGCCAGAATGAGCAGGCCGAAAATACCGCCGAAGGCATCGGTCATGGTAAGACTCCAATTACAGTGAGTACGTAATTAGGATGCCTGGGCGGTTTGAGGGTTCAGTAAGACGCACCGTCAGTAACGGGCCAGGTCGATTGCGGCAAAGCTACGGAGCGTTTCATGACCGGTCAGCTCGCCGCCCTCGCGGGCCAGGCCACAGGTATGCATGCCAGCCTGACGAGCAGCGTCCAGCTCTTCCAACACATCGGACAGGAACAGAATCTCATCTGCCGGCAGGCCGATCGAATCGGCTATTCGTCGGTAGGATTCGACCTCACGCTTGTGGCCGCTGCCGGTGTCGAAGTAACCGGAGAACAAGGGCGTCAGGTCCCCTACTTCGGCACAACCGAAAATCAGCTTCTGCGCCTGGATCGACCCGGAAGAATACACATACAGCGCGTAGCCCTGCTCGTGCCAGCGGCGCAGCGCGTCCACCGCGTCAGGGTAGACATGCCCCTTGAGCTGACCGGCCCGATAACCTTCGGCCCAGACCATTCCCTGCAGCGCTTTCAGCGACGTGGCCTTGCGATCGGCAGCGATCCATTCCTGTAGGATTTCGACGACTCGCTCCACGCCGGCCTCCGGCTCGCCGCTTTCGCTGCGCACGGCCTCGATCTGCGCAGCCACCGTCGGCTCCGCCGCATGCTTACGCACGAACGCCGGTAAATGCTCGCGGGCGTAGGGAAACAACACGTCGAACACGAAGCTCACCGCACTGGTGGTGCCTTCTATATCGGTGAGGATGGCTTTGATCGGCATCTTCAGTCCTCCAGGCGCGGGAAGCGGCCGGCGATGTCTTCGCCGGTGAATTGCGCGACCCAGCCTTCGGGATTGTTGAACAGGCGAATGGCCACGAAATGCGGGTTCTCACCCATGTCGAACCAGTGCCGGGTCCCGGCGGGCACGGAGATCAGATCGTTCTTTTCGCACAGCACGGCATAGACCTTGTCTTCGATATGCAGGGTGAAAAGTCCGCGCCCGGCGACGAAGAAACGCACCTCATCCTCGGCATGACGGTGCTCCTCGAGAAACTTGGCCCGCAGTTCGGCCTTCTGTGGGTGATCACTGTTCAGGCTGATGACGTCTACCGTAACGTAGCCACGCTCGTTCATCAGGCGGTCGATCTGCGGCCGATAGGCGGCAATTACCTCCTCCGAGCTGGCGCCGGCACCAAGCGGCGCACTAGCCTCCCAGCGTTCGAGACGCACGCCAACGTCGGCCAATGTGGCGGCGATATCTTCGACATGGGTGAGCACCTTGAGTGGTTGCTCGGGAGCGGTGTCCTGATAGACGCTGAGAATGCTCATACTGGTTGTCTCCGAACCGGGTGCTGTCCCGGTTTCTCATCAATTATTCGGGCACGCGTTGCGTGCAGCAGAAAAGCGGCGATCAGACACGCTGCAACATGCGCATCTTCAGTTCGCAATCGAACAGGAACTCGAACGCCTCAATCTGGCGCAGCGCATCATTCATCTGTGCGCCCCAGGTATAGAGACCGTGCCCGCGGATCAGATAACCAACGCAGTCGGGGTGCTCGTCGAGCCAGGGCTGAACGCGCGCGGCGAGTCGCTCGATATCCTGATCATTGTCGAAGATCGGTACCACTACCTGGGCTTCATGGGTCGCAATGCCGCTGAACGCCTTTTGCAATTCGTAATCGGCGAATACCAGCGAGTCACTCAGGCATACACGCGAGAGCACGGTGGCGTTGACCGAGTGCGTATGCAGCACGGCGCCGATTTCCGGCTGCCAGCGATACAGCTGCGTGTGCAGCAGGGTTTCCGCCGAGGGCTTCTTGCCCTCTTCCAGGCTGCGCCCGTTCATATCGACAGCCAGCAGATCATCCACCGTCAGCTGACCCTTGTGCTTGCCCGAAACGGTCAGTAGCGCCTCGGCGCTGGTCAGTCGCGCCGAATAGTTGCTGCTGGTCGCCGGCGACCAACCGCGGCCATAGAGAAAACGACCCGCGTCTATGATGGCCTGCGACAAGTGTTCACGAGTGGCTGTCATGCCCGGTTCTCCTGCTTGGGGATGGCAATGATAACGGCTGCGGCCAATGCCGCCAGGCTGGCGATGGCGAAGGTCCAGAACGGGCCGAGGCTGGCCCAGCTGTAGCCAGAGTAAAGCGCTCCCAGCGCCCCGCCGACACCCGCCAGCGTCGCGTACAACGCTTGCCCTTGTCCTTGCTGACGGTGGCCAAAGCTGCGCTGAACGAAATGGATCGCCGCCGCATGAAAGCTGCCGAACGTCGCCGCGTGCATCAGCTGTGCGATCAGCAGCACGCTAAGATGATCGGCCAGCGTGCCAAGCAGCAGCCAACGTATCGCCGCCAGCGCGAAGCTGGCAATCAGGACCTGACGCAACGAAAAGCGCGCCATCAGCGCAGCCATGATCAGGAAAATCAGAATCTCCGCGACCACGCCCAGCGCCCACAATAGGCCGATGGTGCTCCGGCTATAACCAAGCGCCTCGAGATGAATACTCAAGAAGGTGTAATAAGGCCCGTGACTGACCTGCATCAGGCCAACACAGACAAAGAATGCCAGCACACCGGGACGGCACAGCTGACGAAGGAAGCCACCCTGCTCAGCCAGATCCGGTCGTTGTTCCGGCGCGGCATTGGGCACCCAGATACTAGCGATGACGATGCCCACCATGACCACCATCACCGCCACGGGATAAATATCCAGGGTGAGACGTTCGAACAGCGCACCGAGCCCAACCACCGCCGCAATGAAACCGATGCTGCCCCACAAGCGGATCTGGCTATAGCGCGATGCCTGATCACGAAGATGCGCGAGCGTAATGACTTCGAACTGCGGCAGCACGGCATGCCAGAAGAACGCATGCAGCGCCATGACCAGCGCGAGCCAGGCGTAGCTCTTGCCGAAGAAGATCAGACCGAACGACAGCAGCGTGCAGAGCGCACCAATGCGAACGATCGCCAAACGCTGTCCGGTGACGTCGCCCAGCCAGCCCCAGAGATTCGGTGCTAGGCAGCGCATCAGCATTGGTATGGCGACCAGCTCGCCAATGCGCTCGGCACTGAATCCCAGGTGATCGAAATACAACCCAAGAAACGGCGCAGCGGAGCCGAGCAGCGCGAAGTAAAAGAAATAGAAGCTGGACAGGCGCCAGTAAGGAAGGGAAGCAGCCATAAGCTGAAAGCCAGAAGCTGGAAGCGAAACCGTGGCGTTAGGATGGAATTCCTATTTCCGGCTTCGAGCGTCCAGCTTCAAGCTCATCGCTGCCCTAACACCGGAGTCGTCACCCGCACACCGGCATTTTGACCACGATGCCGCAACAGATGGTCCAGCAGGACGATGGCCATCATCGCTTCGGCGATGGGCGTCGCACGGATGCCAACGCAGGGGTCGTGACGGCCTTTGGTGATGACATCGACCGGGTTGCCGTCGATGTCGATCGAGCGGCCGGGCGTGGTGATGCTTGAGGTCGGCTTGAGCGCCAAATGGGCGATGATCGGCTGGCCGCTGGAGATTCCGCCGAGCACGCCGCCGGCATTGTTCGAGAGGAAGCCGTCCGGGGTCAGCTCGTCACGGTGCTCGGTACCACGCTGAACAACGCTGGCGAAACCGGCACCGATCTCCACGCCCTTGACGGCGTTGATGCTCATCAGCGCATGGGCCAGGTCGGCGTCCAGACGATCGAAAATCGGCTCGCCAAGCCCTGGCGGTACGCCTTCGGCAACGACGGAAATCTTCGCACCGACCGAATCCTGATCGCGACGTAGTTGATCCATATAAGCCTCGAGCTCCGGCACCTTGTCTGGATCGGGGCTGAAGAACGCGTTCTGCTCGACGCTATTCCAAGTCTTGAAAGGGATCTCGATTGGACCTAGCTGACTCATGTAGCCGCGCACCTGAATGCCGAGAGTCGCCAGGTACTTCTTGGCGATGGCGCCGGCCGCTACGCGCATCGCGGTTTCACGCGCCGAGCTGCGTCCGCCGCCGCGATAGTCGCGCAGGCCATACTTGTGGTGGTAGCTGTAGTCGGCATGAGCCGGGCGGAACTGATCTTTGATCGCAGAGTAGTCCTTGGACTTCTGGTCTGTGTTACGGATCAGCAGGCCGATCGGGCACCCGGTCGTGCGCCCTTCGAATACGCCGGAGAGAATCTCGACCTCGTCGGCTTCCTGTCGCTGGGTTGTGTGCCGGCTGGTACCGGGCTTACGCCGATCGAGGTCGCGCTGAAGGTCGGCGACGGTCAATTCCAACCCCGGCGGGCAACCATCGACGATCGCGACCAGCGCCGGACCGTGACTTTCACCAGCTGTGGTGACAGTGAACAGCTTGCCGTATGTATTGCCGGACATGCAGGGCGCTCCGCGATCGACCTAAACGAGGGGGCGGAAGTATACCCGAGCCGCCGCAGGTTTCACTGCTTCGGTGGCTGCGCATAATGATCGACAGGCGAACCAAGTGCTTCTCATCGCATCCAATCCGCTTCGCCGATGGTTGATCCTACTCATGCGCACGCTCTTCCTGTTTGTACTTCTCGCCATGCTTGCTCCACACATCCAAGCTCAGAAGCTGCTGAATCGGGCCGTTACGGTGCAAGTGCCGGAAGGTCGCCTACATGGCACCCTGCTGCTTCCCAAAAGCGCCGAACCTATACCGGTCGCGCTGCTGATTGCCGGGTCGGGCCCCACCGACCGCAACGGCAATAGCCCAATGGGCCACAACGACAGCCTCAAGCGGCTGGCACAATCGCTGACCAAGCACGGCATTGCCAGCCTGCGCTATGACAAACGGGGCGTTGGGCAAAGCCTTGCGGTCGCTCCAGACGAAAGGCAACTGCACGTGGAACGCTACGTTGCGGATGCGGCGGCGTGGATACAGATGCTGAAAGCCGACCCGCGCTTCTCTGCTGTCGTGCTGATCGGCCACAGCGAGGGCGCGCTGATCGCCAGTCTGGCCACGTCTGTCGCCGAGCCCGACGCACTGATCAGCATTGCCGGCAGCGGCCGCCCGATCGACTTACTGCTGCGTGAGCAACTCCAGGGCCGCCTGCCGCCACCGCTACTGGCAACTGCGCATTACCTGATCGACGAACTCAAGGCGGGACGAGTGCATGAGCAAGTGCCTGATGCGCTACAGATCCTGTTCCGCTCAAGCGTGCAACCTTATCTGATTTCCCTGTTCGGCCAGGATCCGGCAGAGGCCTTCGCCAACACGACCGCCCCGGCGCTGGTCATCCAGGGCACGCATGACATCCAAGTCGAGCAGGAAGACGCCGAAGCTTTGCAGCGCGCCCGAAAGGACGCCGAGTTGACGCTGATCGAGGGGATGAATCATGTATTGCGCATCACACCGATGGACCGCAACGAACAGACCGCCTCCTATAACCAGCCCGAGCTGCCGATCGCCTATGCGCTGACGGAGCGGATCAGCCAGTTCCTGCACAGGAATGGCTTATTGCCAGCCTCCAGCTAGCCGAGGGCCGGCCGATACGCTCCTTGCCCACGCAACGAATCGCTCCTGGAGCCCATGGACGCCGACATGACCGACAGCTCGCCTTCCGCTAACGACAGCGAGGCCAAAACGCCTGAAACAACGCCGCAGGCGCATCCTTGGGCGGAGCTCGCCCCAGATCGTTTTCGACTGCTGCGCCTGGCGCCACTTCCGACCGACCGGGATACCGGTACGCGGCCGTTAAGGTTCGTCGAGCTGGCTCAGGTCGAACGGCATACACCACAGCAGAGTTTACTGAAGCTTTTCGTTCGACTCCCGGGCCAGGTGTTGTCGAAGAAGCACAATGCACTGGAAGTCTGGGCGGATCATCGGGCCAAGGAGCTGCGCTTCGGCCCGGACTCCGGCCTGCATGTGCAACCAGTCAATCGTGGCCTAGGACGCTTTCTGCTGGCGCAGGGTGCGCTTTGGGCTCAGAAGCGCTGGGCACACTATCTGGTCGAAGGCGGCGCCCTTTCCGCCGCGGACATAACCGGAGAGGACATGCGCCTACGCCGTGACCAGAGCTTGTTGAGTCAAGGCTTCGATGTGCTCTATCCGGAGCCCGGCAAACTCAAGGCGACCTATAGCGCGTCTCGTGTCAGCTCACTGCGCCCCGACTGGAATCCGGAGAAAGTCCAGATCATCGACCTGAAGGATGCCGCCGCGATGCTGGAGCAGGCCGATCAGAACCTGCTGGAGCAGGAAAACAAGATTCGCGACCTGCAGGAGCGGCTAAACAAGTTCCGCCGGGAAGATGGCACGCTCCGATTCACCATTGCCTGCCTGATCGCCTTCTCACTGTTCCAGGCGGGGCTGATGATCTGGATTGCGACTCGCTGAGTCCCGTGCCACCCCACATCGAGGCGCTGCTTTCTAGCCTTTGAGGCGCTCGCGAAACAATGCCTGATGCTCGCGGCATTGGCTGGCGGCAAGCAGAAATACGCCGTGCCCGCCTTCGCTGAATTCTAGCCAGGTAAAGCTCACCTCGGGGTAAAGCGCTTCGACGTGCACCTGGCTGTTACCTACCTCGATAACCAGAGTGCCGGTTTCGGTCAGGTGATCAGCCGCCTCGGCCAGCATGCGCCGCACCAGATCCAGCCCATCATCCCCGCAGGCTAGCCCCAAAGCCGGCTCATGATGGTATTCATCTGGCATGTCAGCGAAATCTTCCGCATCCACATACGGAGGGTTGGAGACGATCAGATCGAAGCGCTGGCCGGGCAACCCGTCGAAGCCATCGCTCTGCACGGTGTAGACTCGATCCTCCACGCCATGATGCTCGATATTGCGATTCGCCACTTCGAGCGCCTCGAATGACAGGTCGGCCAGTACCACTTCAGCATCGAGAAACTCATAAGCGCAGGCAATCCCGATACAACCGGAGCCGGTGCACAGATCGAGAATCCGGGCCGGAGGCTGCGCCAGCCAGGGTTCGAAGCGGCGATCGATCAGTTGCCCAATTGGTGAACGCGGAATCAACACGCGCTCGTCGACAATGAACGGCAGCCCGCAGAACCAGGCCTGCCCCAGCAGGTAAGCGGTAGGCACGCGTTGCTCGATTCGACGATGCAGCAGTTCCTGCAAATGCTGCCGCTCATCATCTTCCAGCCGGCAGTCGAGATAGCTGTCAGCCATCTCCCAAGGCAGGTGCAGGGCACCAAGCACCAGCTGACGCGCTTCATCCCACGCATTGTCCGTACCGTGGCCGAAGAACAGCTGTTCGGCCTGGAAGCGGCTGACGGCCCAGCGAATGTAATCGCGCAAGGTGCGCAATTGGGACGGCGAAGCGGTCACGGCAGCATCTCCTTCTGAAAAGCGCGAGAGTTTAGCCGATGGCCTCGCGACTTTCTCAAATCGTATAGAACGATCATGGGTCTATTGCAGGATTGCGCAACTCCGCTGGCGAAATCATCATCTTGGGCAGTTCACATATCGGTCATCTAGCGCCACAATCAGGCCCCTCTCAAAACAAGGAGTCAGTGATGTCCAAGCCACAGACCATGCTTCAGCTCAGTGGCCGCAGTTATGCACCGGCGACTCTGGCTAATGCGACCGTTGTGGTCATTGACGCTCAGGAAGAATATCGGACAGGGACTCTTGCGCTACCGAACCTGAGCTCAGCGCTGGAGGAAATCAAGAGCCTGGTCAGCGCTGCACGCGCGGCCGGTGCACCCGTCGTGCATGTTCATCACCTGGGTATTCCAGGCGGACTGTTCGACCCGCAGGGCCTACGCGGCCAGATCATGCCGGAAGCCGCGCCGCTCCCCGGCGAAACCGTGATCGGCAAGACCTTGCCCAACGCCTTCGCCGGCACTGAATTGCACGAGCTGTTGCAACAGCATGGCCGCCTCGACCTCATCGTCTGCGGCTTCATGACCCACTCCAGCGTGAGCACCACGGTTCGCGCCGCGAAAGACTATGGGTACCGCTGTACGCTCGTTGACAAAGCCTGCGCCACCCGCGATCTGCCAATGGGAGACGGTGTGCTCGAAGCAGCACAGGTGCATCGCATGGAAATGACCATTCTCGCGGACAACTTCGCTGTTTGCGTCGCTGACGTAGGAGCACTGGCGTAATCGTTCGCGCCGTAAGCGTTACCTGACCGCGAATAAAACTGACCGGGCTGCCCCGGTCATAGCCTGTTCTGACGAGGTAACCGGAATGAAACGAACCGATGGATTCGATGCACGCCGACTTCGTCCTCGCGAGCAACGGAGCTGGGGCGCACGCCTCGGGGGCGTGCTGGCATTGCTGCTGAGCATTCTCGGCGTGCTTCTGGCGGGATCTGGTGCGGCATCTCTGTTCGGCAGCCATTCAGCCTTCGCCAACATGGCGTTCGAATATGAAGAAGCAGTGACGCTACTGGTGCTTGGCCTGGCTTTGCTGGTGATCGGCCTGTTCATCCGACACCGCGTGCGTCGCCGGTTGCGTGAACCCGGCGGACTGAGCCTATCCCCTGGACTGAAGAAGAAGCGCTGACCTCTGCGCTTCGAGCAGGTTGAAAGCGAAGGCTTTCGGGTAAGATCGCCTGCAACGCGGAGGCCCCATGCAAGACGACGACTTTTCCCTATTCAAATCAGCCGTTCATGGCGTCAAGCCAATCAAACACGACCGCGCCGACACCGGCAAACCACGCAGCAATAAAGCGCAGATAGCCACTCGGCGCGCAAACGCAGTCATCAGCGACAGCGAAATTCGCATCGATGGGCTTTCCGATCAATTCGTCATCGATGTCGCAGCGGAAGACGAGCTGTATTGGGCACGCGACGGTGTGCAAGACAGCCAGATGCGCAAGCTCAAAGCCGGCCAGATCCCCTTCGAAGGCAGCCTGGATCTGCATGGGCTCAGCGTCGAGAAGGCACGCGAGCTGCTCTGGGATTTCCTTGCCGAAGCCGGCAAGTTCGAAATTCGCTGCGTGCGGGTCACCCACGGCAAGGCCGCACGCGTCGACGGCAAACGCCCAATGATCAAGAGCCACGTCAATACCTGGCTGCGTCAGCATGCCCAAGTGCTTGGCTTTTCTTCATGTCTGCCAAGACATGGCGGCACCGGGGCGGTTTATGTGATGCTCAAACGCACCATGCTCGAAGGGAGGGATGAGTAGCAGCGCCAAGCTGACAGAGCTCTCGAAGCCAAACGAGCCGTCGCTCTTCTTGCGGCTTGTAGCGTGCAGCTTGCTGTTTCCCCCTTGCCAGCGCGGCGGGTGCACCCTACCCTTCGCGCTTGCGCTCACATGAAGCCCGACAGGTAGCTCAATGTCACTGGAACAAAATTACACCGAGATCCTTGGCCAGCTCGGAGAAGACGTCACCCGCGAGGGATTGCTCGACACGCCCAAGCGCGCCGCCAAAGCCATGCAGTACCTATGCAAGGGTTACCAGCAGACGCTTGAAGAAGTCACCAACGGCGCGCTGTTCAGCTCCGACAACAGCGAAATGGTGCTGGTGAAGAACATCGAGCTGTACTCCTTGTGCGAACACCACATGCTCCCCTTCATCGGCAAAGCCCATGTTGCTTACCTGCCCAACGGCAAGGTGCTGGGCCTGTCGAAGGTGGCGCGTATCGTCGAGATGTACGCTCGCCGGTTGCAGATTCAAGAGAACCTCACCCGCGAGATTGCCGATGCGGTCCAGAAGATCACTGGCGCCTGGGGCGTGGCTGTTGTTATTGAAGCCCAGCACATGTGCATGATGATGCGTGGCGTCGAGAAGCAGAACTCCTCAATGGTCACCTCGGTCATGCTCGGACAGTTCCGGGAAAACGCCGCCACCCGCAGCGAATTTCTCGGGTTGGTCAGATAAGAGAAACGAGGCTGGGCTGACTTCAAGCTTTCTTTGCTGCTTGAGGCTTGCGGCGCGCAGCTGCTTTCTCGCCCAGCCTCAAGCCTCTTTTTCTCGTCTTCCTTAGTCGAACATCCCGATGTGCCGCGGATGACTGGCAATCCGCTGTAGCCACGCGCAGATTTCCGGGTAGCTCTCTAAATTGAATCCACCCTCTTCCGCTACGTGCGTATAGGCATACAGCGCGATGTCCGCAATCGAATAACGGTCGCCAACAAGATACGGCGTTCGCAGTAGCTGTTGCTCCATGACGGCCAACGCGTGGTAGCCGTCCAGTTGCTTGGCAGCATATTCATCGAGACGATCGTCGGGCAAACCAAGATAGACCTTGATGAATCGCGCCACAGCAATGAACGGCTCGTGGCTGTACTGCTCGAAGAACTGCCACTGCAGAACCTGGGTGCGCAAACGCGCATCCTTGGGCAGGAACTCGGTTCCCTCCGCAAGAAAATTGAGAATCGCATTCGACTCCCATAGACAGGAACCGTCATCCAGCTCGAGCACCGGTATCTTTCCGTTAGGATTCTTTTTTCGGAACCACTCTTCACGACTTTCGCCGCGAAGAATATCTACCGGTATCCACTCGTAATCCCGACCGAGCAGATGCAGCATCAGCTTCACCTTGTAGCAGTTGCCGGACCGATAATCGCCATAAACCTTGTACGCCATATCCATTCTCCGTGCGGCGCCGCAATCACCGCGATATGAAGCTACGCTGCATCGACCATTCCGGCACTTCGAATCACGCTCGCCAGCCGACGTACGCCCTCAGCCAGGCGCTCCGGGGCGACGTGACTGAAGTTCAGCCGCAGATATCCCGGGTTCTGCTCGGGATCGACGAAGAAAGGCTCGCCGGGCATGAATACCACGTCCTGCGCCAGCGCCGAGTTGAGCAGGGTTCGCGTATCTACCGGACGCTTCAGCTGCAACCAGAAGAACAACCCGCCCTGTGGGAGCTGCCAGTCTGCCAGGTCACCAAAATGCGCCTTGAGCGCAGCCTGCATCTCATCGCGGCGCAGACGATAGAAACGTCGCAACTCGATCAGATGCGCCTCATATTGCTTGCTCCCCAGCCATTGCAATGCCTGCCACTGGCCAATGCGGTTGGTATGCAAGTCGGCCGACTGCTTCAGCCGTAGCAGATAAGGAAACAGATCGGGAGTTGCGATTAAATAGCCAACCCGCAGCCCTGGAAGCAGCGTTTTGGAGACCGTACCGGTGTAAATCCAGCTTGCCTGTCGCATGCGACTGACGATGGGCCTGGCGCTACCTTCGTCGAAAACCAGCTCTCGATAAGGCTCGTCCTCGATCAGAGTGACGTTGAATTCATCCAGCAGCGCCGCGACAGCGTCGCGTTTCTCTTCGCTGTAGCGCACCGCCGACGGGTTCTGAAAGGTTGGAATGAGGTAGGCGAAAGCCGGCTTGTGTTGCTCCAGCCGTTGGCGTAGCGCAGCGAGGGACGGCCCGTCAGCTTCCTGCGGTACCGCCAGACAGTCCGCACCGAATAGTTGGAAAGCCTGCAGCGCCGCCAGATAGGTCGGCGCCTCCAGCAACACTTCGGTACCGCGATCGATGAATAGCTTCGATGCCAGATCCAGCGTCTGCTGGGAGCCGCTGACGATGAGAACCTGACTGGCCGAGCAGTCGATACCGAGTGAACGCGCTTCGGCGGCAATAGCCTCGCGCAGCGCCGGTTCTCCCTCGCTCATACCGTACTGCCCCATGGTCGCCGGCATCTGCGCCCACTCCACCTTCGGCAGCATCGATTCGGCCGGCAGCCCTCCGGCGAACGACATCACTTCTGGGCGCTGCGCAGCGGCGAGAATTTCACGGATCAGCGAGCTTTTCAGGCGGTCGACGCGTTCGGAGAAGGCCATAGGGCACCAGATGCAAGAGGGAATAAAATAAGTCAGACTACTTGACCAAAATTACGCCTGCGATTGCGAATACGTCAATATGACTGACCTAAAAAAAAGCACAATTCAGCGCCGGATCATGGAGAGCTTCTTTCTTGGCTATCAGGCCTTCACAGCCAAGCCAGACGAGATGCTTGCGCGCCGCGGACTTTCTCGGGTCCATCACCGCATTCTTTTCTTCATTGCGAGCTATCCAGACCTCAGCATCAAGGAGCTGCTCGGCTACCTCGGCGTGAGCAAACAGGCGCTGAATATCCCGCTACGACAGCTCATCGAGATGCATTTGGTGGAAAGCAGAACTGCGGAGGACGACAAGCGCAAGCGCATACTGCGCTTCACCGCAGAGGGCGCCAAGCTGGAACAGTTACTTAGACGAGAGCAGGTACGGCTACTCGAACGAGCGTTCAAACAGGCAGGCGATGACGCCGTATCCGGCTGGCTTGCAGTGAACCAGACGCTGGCGACCAGCACCAATCGACATTAAGTACCTTGGGCGCGCAGATGCGCCTGAAGGTTTTGAAGCGATCTCCGACTTACTCGAAGCACAAAAAAGGGCGACCGAAGTCGCCCTTTTTCTATGGATTGCAGAACTTAGTTCTGGTTTTCCATCTGTGCGCGGATCAGATCACCAATGGTGGTCGGACCAGCAGCTGGCTCTACGTCCTGCTTAGTACGCAGTTCCTTCATCGCGTCCTTCTCGTCCTCGACGTCTTTCGACTTGATGGACAGGCTGATGACACGGCTCTTGCGGTCGATGCTGATGATCTTAGCTTCGACTTCATCGCCTTCCTTCAGTACGTTGCGCGCGTCTTCAACGCGGTCACGGCTGATTTCGGACGCCTTCAGAGTTGCTTCGATATCGTTGCCCAGATCGATGATGGCGCCTTTGGCATCAACTTCTTTCACGGTGCCACGAACGATGCTGCCCTTGTCGTTGACGGCAGCGTAGTTGGAGAACGGATCGTCTTCCAGCTGCTTGATACCCAGGGAGATGCGCTCACGCTCCGGATCGACCGACAGGATGACGGTGTCCAGCTCGTCGCCCTTCTTGAAGCGACGCACGGCTTCTTCGCCAGCTTCGTTCCAGGAGATGTCGGACAGGTGAACCAGGCCGTCGATGCCACCGTCCAGACCAATGAAGATACCGAAATCGGTGATCGACTTGATGGTGCCGGAGATACGGTCGCCCTTGTTGAACTGGCCAGAGAAGTCTTCCCATGGGTTGGACTTGCACTGCTTGATGCCCAGGGAGATACGACGACGCTCTTCGTCGATGTCCAGAACCATGACTTCCACTTCGTCGCCGACCTGTACGACCTTCGACGGATGGATGTTCTTGTTGGTCCAGTCCATTTCGGACACGTGCACCAGGCCTTCGACGCCCTCTTCCAGCTCGGCGAAGCAGCCGTAGTCGGTGAGGTTGGTGACCTTGGCCATGACGCGGGTGTTTTCCGGGTAACGGGCCTTGATGGCAACCCATGGGTCTTCACCCAGCTGCTTCAGACCCAGGGATACGCGGTTACGCTCGCGATCGAACTTCAGCACCTTGACGTCGATCTCGTCGCCAACGTTGACGATCTCGGACGGATGCTTGATGCGCTTCCAGGCCATATCGGTGATGTGCAGCAAGCCGTCGACGCCACCCAGATCCACGAACGCGCCGTAGTCGGTGAGGTTCTTGACGATACCCTTGACCTGCTGGCCTTCCTGCAACGATTCCAGCAGAGCTTCACGCTCGGCGCTGTTCTCGGCTTCCAGAACGCTACGACGGGAAACGACAACATTGTTGCGCTTCTGGTCCAGCTTGATGACCTTGAACTCGAGTTCCTTGCCTTCCAGGTGAGTGGTATCACGCACTGGACGAACGTCAACCAAGGAACCTGGCAGGAACGCACGGATGCCGTTAACGTCGACAGTGAAGCCGCCCTTAACCTTACCGTTGATAACGCCCTTAACCACTTCCTCAGCTGCGAAAGCCGCTTCCAGAACAATCCAGCACTCGGCACGCTTGGCTTTCTCGCGGGACAGCTTGGTTTCACCGAAGCCATCTTCAACCGCGTCCAGCGCCACGTGAACTTCGTCACCCACGCTGATGGTCAGCTCGCCCTGCTCGTTGTAGAACTGCTCGACCGGGATGACGCCCTCGGACTTCAGACCGGCATGGACAGTGACCCAGTCACCATCGATGTCGACCACGATGCCGGTGATGATGGCGCCCGGCTGCATGTCGAGGGATTTCAGGCTTTCTTCAAAAAGTTCTGCAAAGCTTTCGCTCATGTTTATTCCTGCTGTTTTCGGGCGAGGATCCGCCCTATCTCCACGCCCCAGATAACGTGGGTTCATTCATATAAAAAAAGGCCTGCGGGACTGGATCTGGTCTCCCACATGCCTCCTTGTTAACAGCTCTCTAAACAAGAACCGTCGGACCGCACCTCGGCGGTGGCTCTTCAGGCGAAATCGCGCTTGGCGACTTCGCTCAGAATCTGTCCTAACACCTGCTCGATGGAAAGATCAGTAGAGTCCAGCTGTACCGCATCGTCTGCCGGCTTCAGCGGAGCCACTTCACGTTGGGTATCACGCTCATCGCGCACCCTTATCTCATCGAGAAGACTCGCGAGATTAACATCATCACCCTTGGCCTTCAACTGCAGGAAGCGCCGGCGTGCCCTTTCCTCGGCACTGGCGGTGAGAAAAATCTTCAGCGGAGCGTCCGGAAACACCACGGTCCCCATGTCTCGCCCATCCGCGACGAGCCCGGGCGGCTCACGAAAGGCCTTTTGACGCTGCAAGAGTGCATCTCGAACGACCGGTAGCGCGGCCACCTGGGACGCACCAGCGCCGACCTGCTCGTTGCGAATCGCGCTGGTGACGTCCTCTCCTTCAAGAATGATCTGCATGCCATGGCCACCCCCTGCGCCGAACTGGACGTCAAGATGAGCCGCGAGCAGCTTTAGCGCTTCTTCATTGGTCAGATCGACTCCATGGTTGCGTGCAGCGAAGGCAAGCAGACGATAAAGCGCACCGGAATCAAGGAAATTCCATCCCAGCTTTGCAGCCAGCAGCGCCGCCACCGTGCCCTTGCCGGAACCGCTAGGACCGTCGATGGTTATGACCGGAACCTGTCTGATCATGAATCACCCTCCACAGCCACCCGCAGCCCAGCCCGCTCGGCCAGCGCCAGGAAGTTTGGGAACGAAGTGGCGACGTTAGCGCAATCGTGTATGCGTATCGGAGCACCGGCGCGAAGCGCAGCGACACTGAAAGACATCGCGATTCGATGATCGCCGTGCGCCCAGACCTCACCACCACCGAAGACAGCGCCGCCTTCGATGATAATCCCATCCGGCGTAGGTGCAGCCTGCACGCCGAGCGTTTGCAGACCGTCGGCCATTACCTGGATACGGTCGGACTCTTTGACCCGCAATTCTTCGGCACCACGCAAAGTCGTCCGGCCCTCGGCGCAAGCCGCCGCGACAAACAGCACCGGGAACTCATCGATGGCGAGCGGGACGAGGTTTTCCGGTATCTCGATACCCTTGAGCTGCGCAGCGCGTACCCGTATGTCCGCAACCGGTTCGCCGCCTACCTCACGTTGATTGGTCAATTCGATATCGGCGCCCATCAGCTTGAGAATGTCGATGACGCCGGTACGCGTCGGGTTGATCCCCACGTGCTCGAGGGTGACGTCCGAACCTTCCGCAATGCTGGCAGCGACCATGAAGAAGGCCGCAGAAGAGATGTCCGCAGGCACCTCGATCTGCGTGGCGTGCAGTTTATGGCCCGATTCGACGGCAGCGGTGCAGGCCTCCCCCATAACCGGATAACCGAAGCCCTGGAGCATCCGCTCGGTATGGTCACGGGTAGGGGCTGGCTCGGTCACGGACGTCCGCCCGGCAGCATACAGTCCCGCCAGTAACAGGCAGGACTTGACCTGAGCACTGGCCATCGGCATTTCGTAATGCATCCCGGAAAGCTTCTGCCCGCCACGAATGGTTAGCGGCGGACGCCCCTCGGCGGCCGTCTCGATCACTGCACCCATATCACGCAGGGGCTTTGCGACGCGATTCATCGGGCGCTTGGACAGAGAGGCATCGCCGGTCAGCGTGGTGTCGAACGGCTGCGCCGCCAACAAACCGGACAGCAGACGCATCGAGGTTCCGGAATTACCAAGGTAGATCGGACCTGGCGGGGGTTTCAAACCATGCAGGCCAACACCATGAACAGTGACGCGCCCTTGGTTCGGCCCCTCGATCACCACACCCATGTCGCGGAATGCCTGAATGGTCGCAAGGGCATCCTCACCCTCGAGAAATCCTTCCACTTCGGTGATCCCATCGGCAAGCGAGCCGAGCATGATCGATCGGTGGGAAATGGATTTGTCGCCTGGTACTCGAAGTGTGCCGCTAAGGCTGCCGCCAGGATTGGCGAGGAAGATCAGATCTTTGGAATGCATAACGTCCACATAGGCTCTGCGAGCCAGTATTTTGCTGAAATGTTCTCGGGCAGCCCTGGCGCGCGTGAATACGCCCAACAACATATGCCCGTCTCCTTCATCGACCGCGGCGCGTAGCGCATCGAGGTCGGCACGAAAATCATCAAGGGTATGCAGCACGGCCTCGCGATTGGCGAGGAAGATGTCGTGCCACATAACCGGATCACTACCTGCTATACGAGTAAAATCACGAAACCCACCTGCCGCATAACGGAAAATCTCTAGATTTTCGTTGCGTTTGGCCAACGAATCCACCAGACCAAACGCCAACAGGTGGGGTAGATGGCTGGTCGCTGCGAGCACTTCGTCGTGATGCTGAATATCCATATGTTCAACATCGGCGCCCAACGCCCGCCACAAGCCATCCACAAGTGTTAGCGCGGCAGGGTCTGTGTCCTCCAATGGCGTGAGGATCACCTTGTGCCGACGAAAAAGCGTGCTTTCGGCAGCGGTGACGCCGCTCTGTTCCGAGCCAGCTATCGGATGGCCCGGCACGAAACGCGGCGGCATCCGCCCGAATCGCTCACGAGCACAACGCACCACATTGCCCTTGGCGCTGCCAACATCGGTAAGCACCGCACTTCCGAGATCGAGCATTGCAAGCTCCGCCAGCAGACGCTCCATCGCCAGGATCGGGACGGCCAACTGAATGACATCCGCGCCCTGGCAAGCGTCCGCAAGGCTGTCTGCGCAGCGATCCACCACACCAAGTTCGACGGCAAGCTCGCGAGAACGGGCATCGAGATCGAAGCCCACCACCTCACCACACAGCCCACGCTCACGCAGCCCTTTGGCGAACGAGCCACCAATCAGTCCGAGACCGATCACAGCCAGACGACGCACCAGCGGTACGTCGGCGCTCGCCATTCCAACTTCGCGACTCAACGCCCGAGCGCCTTGCGCAGAACGTCGAGAAATCGTGCATTTTCGGCTTCGGTTCCGATCGACACACGAAGGAAAGTTGGCATTCCATAGCCAGCCATAGGCCGAACGATGACACCATCGCGCAGCAACGCCTGGTTGATCGGTGACGCATCACGCCCAAAATCAACCGCGATGAAGTTCCCCCTAGACGGTATCCAGTCCAGTCCCAGCTGCTTGAACCCCGTCTCGAGCTGCTGCATGCCTGCGGTATTGTATGCCCTGCTCTGGCTCAGATACTCGGTATCGTCAAGTGCGGCGCAGGCGGCCGCAAGAGCGAGGCTGTTGACGTTGAACGGCTGACGAACACGATTCAGCACATCGGCAATCCGCGCCGAACAGATCGCATATCCCACACGCAACGCAGCCAGACCGTAGGCTTTAGAGAAGGTGCGGGACACCAGCAAGTTGGAATGCGAAGCCAGAAAGGTCAACCCATCCGGCAGCTCGCCACCCTCCGCGTATTCGATATACGCCTCATCCAGAACGACCAGAACGTGCGCTGGAACACTTGCGAGGAAGCTGCCGAGCGCGTCGGCATCGAACCAGGTACCCGTTGGGTTATTGGGGTTGGCAATGAACACGACGCGGGTGTTCTCATCGATAGCTGCCAGCATGGCTTCGAGATCGTGGCCCCAGTGCTTGGCGGGCACAGCCTTCGCCTGTGCACCGACGGCCTGGGTAGCAATCGGATAGACCGCAAAGGCGTGCTCGCTGAATACCGCGTTGAGCCCGGGCGCGAGGTAGGCACGCGCAACCAGCTCAAGGATATCGTTGGAGCCGTTGCCGAGGGTGACCTGGTCAATATTGACGCCGCATCGCTCGGCCAGCTTTTGCTTGAGCACAAAACCGTTGCCGTCGGGATAGCGGGTCAATTCGTCGAGCTGAGCCCTGATCGCATTGATGACGTTCGGACTGGGACCCAGCGGATTTTCATTACTGGCCAGCTTGATGATCGACTGCGGATCGAGATTGAGCTCCCGAGCCAGCTCATCCACGGGCTTACCGGGTACGTAGGGCGACAGCTTCTGAACGCCCGGCTGTGCCAGGGCGAGGAAATCACAGGACATATTCAGCTCCGCTGAAGCTGAAAACTCGAAGCTTGAAGCTTGAAGCTTGAAGCAATCCGCATTGCCCAAAGTTCCGGCTTCCAGCTTCCGGCTTCCAGCTGCTTATTAAAGTACCGCCTTGGGATACGACCCCAGCACCTTCAACGCCACCGCTTCACGACCGATTTTCTCCAGAACGTCCTTGATCAACGGGTCCTGATGGTGGCCGATGCAGTCGATGAAGAATACATAGGTCCATTTACCGCTGCGCGAAGGGCGGGTTTCGATCCGCGTAAGATCAATGCCGTTGGAATGGAACGGCATCAGCAGCTCATGCAGCGCGCCCGGCTTGTTGCGCATGGAGACGATGATCGAAGTCTTGTCGTCGCCGGTAGGCGGTACTTCCTGGCTACCGATGATCAGGAAGCGCGTGGAGTTGTCCGGACGGTCTTCGATCTTTTCGGCAATCTTGCTCAGACCGTAAAGCTGAGCGGCCATGTCACCGGCGATCGCTGCGGAGTTCCACTCGCTCTTCACGCGCTTGGCCGCATCGGCATTGCTGGAAACCGCTACGCGCTCGACGCTTGGATAATGGGCATCCAGCCATTTGCGACATTGCGCCAGCGACTGCGCATGGGAATAGATGCGCGTGATGCGGTCGGTCTTGGTCGTCTCACCCACCAGCAAGTGATGGTGAATACGCAGCTCGACCTCGCCGCAGATGACGATGTCATGCTCAAGGAAACTATCCAGCGTGTGGTTGACGGCGCCTTCGGTGGAATTTTCCACCGGCACTACGCCGAAGTTCACCGCACCGGCGACCACCTCGCGGAAGACCTCATCAATGGCGGCCATGGGCTTGCTAACCACCGAGTGGCCAAAATGCTTGAGCGCCGCCGCCTGTGAGAAGGTGCCTTCAGGTCCGAGATAAGCGACCCGCAACGGCTGCTCCAGCGCTAGGCATGAGGACATGATTTCGCGAAACAGGCGCGCCATTTCCTCGTTGTCCAGCGGACCCTTGTTCAGCTCCATGATGTGTTTGAGCACCCAGGCTTCGCGCTCGGGACGGTAGAAAACCGCCTCCTCGCCTTCCGCCAGCGAAGCCGTTTTGACACGGGCCACGTCCTGGGCACACCGAGCGCGCTCGCTGATCAGCTCGAGGATTCTCTCGTCGAGGCTGTCGATGCGGACGCGCAGTGCCTTCAGCCGATCGGCATCGCTCATCAGCCCTGCTCCTTCTCGAATTCGCACATGTAGGCGATGAGTGCCTCGACGGCATCCAGCCCGACCGCGTTATAGATGGAGGCACGCATGCCACCAACCGAGCGATGGCCTTTCAGGTTGAGCAGGCCGCGCGCATCGGCCCCTGCCAGAAAGGCCTTGTCCAGTTTCTCATCGGCCAGCCTGAAGGGTACGTTCATCCAGGAGCGGGCATTGCTGGCAATCGGGTTGGAATAGAAGTCGCTGGAATCGATCGCGCCGTAAAGCATGTCCTTCTTGGCGCGATTGCGCTTCTCCATCGCTTCGACGCCACCCTGCTCCTTCAGCCACTCGAACACCAGGCCGGAGAGATACCAGGAAAAGGTCGCTGGCGTGTTATACATCGAGCCGTTGTCAGCTGCGATCTTGTAATCGAGCATGGTCGGGCAGCTGGAACGCGCGCGACCGAGCAAGTCCTCGCGAACGATCACCACCACTAGGCCCGACGGGCCAATGTTTTTCTGCGCCCCGGCATAGATCAGGCCGAACTTCGACACATCGATGGGACGCGAGAGGATGTCCGAAGACATGTCCACCACTAACGGCGTGTCGCCCAGTTCGGGCGTCCAGTCGAACTGCAGTCCGCCGATGGTTTCATTACTGGCGTAATGCAGATAGGCCGCGTTGTCGCTGAGCGCCCACTCGTTCTGCCCTGGAATCGCGAAATAGTCGTAGGGTTTGGCGCTGGCAGCGACATTGATATGACCGAAACGTCTAGCCTCTTCGATGCCTTTGCGCGACCAGATACCCGTATCGATGTAATCGGCGACGCCGTCTTCTGGCAACAGATTTAACGGGATTTCAGCGAATTGCTGGCTGGCGCCACCCTGCAGGAACAACACCTTGTAGTTGGTGGGAATGTTCAGCAAATCGCGCAGATCCTGCTCAGCCTTCTCGGCGATGGCCGTGTATTCGTCGCTGCGGTGGCTCATTTCCATTACCGACAGGCCTCGGCCCTGCCAGTCAAGGAGTTCAGCCTGGGCGCGCTGCAGCACGGCTTCGGGAAGCGAGGCCGGACCGGCACAGAAATTAAAGGCGCGTTTGCTCATCTTCGTTCTCTCAAAAAACGGTCGATACCATGCTCGCTCCGCCCGTCGCCGAGGCGCTCAGGTCCAGCGCTTGCAATTTCTTCACCCGTAGCGGGTTGCCGATCGATACGCGCGACGCCCTTGGGCGCCGCATCTGCCGAATCAGTTTTCGTCGTCGGTAGGCACTACATCCGGAGGAACGTCCCCGCCCCCACCAAGCAGCTCGTCCTCGCTGGGCTCGGTGCTGACGACAGGCATTTCCTTATCCAGCGCCTCGTCATCAAGAACCGCCTCGATATCTTCCAGGACATCTTCTTCGGATGGTTCCTGAACCCTTTCGAGACCAACCAGGTGCTCGTTCTTACCCAGCTTGATCAACGTTACACCCTGGGTATTGCGCCCCAGCGATGAAACCTCATCGACACGCGTACGCACCAATGTGCCCTGATCGGAAATCAGCATGATTTCCTCGCCCTGCTGCACCTGAACGGCACCGACCAGCGGACCGTTGCGTTCATTGGTCACCATGGCGATAACACCCTGACCACCGCGACCGCGACGCGGGAACTCGTCGATCACCGTGCGCTTGCCGTAGCCATTGAGGCTCGCGGTGAGGATCTGCGCATCGGGCTCGGGAATCAGCATGGAAATCAGACGCTGGCCTTCCGGTAGACGCATGCCACGAACGCCGCGGGCGGTACGGCCCATGGTGCGAACGTGTTTCTCTTTGAAGCGAATCACCTTGCCGCCATCGGAGAACAGCATCACTTCGCGCGCACCATCGGTAACCGCAGCGGCGATCAGCGTGTCGCCCTCCTCCAGGCCGAGCGCGATCAGGCCAACGCTGCGTGGACGACTGAATTGCGAAAGCGGAGTCTTTTTGACGGTGCCCTTGGCGGTCGCCATAAAGATGTAGGTACCGGTCGGCTCGTCCACCGACTCGTCGGCGTCCTCACCGTCGAGCGACTCTTCCACTTCATCGCTTTCGCTGATGATTTCAGCGTCTTCGATATCTTCATCGCCGTTCAGTTGCTGCTGGCGCGCTGCTTCGATGTCGACCTGCAGCATCGCGGTGATGTGCTCGCCTTCGGAAAGCGGTAGCAGGTTCACCAGCGGACGACCGCGCGAAGTGCGTGAGGCCTCGGGAATCTCGTAGGTCTTGAGCCAGTACACCTTGCCCTTGCTGGAGAACAGCAGCAGCGTGGTGTGGCTGTTGGCGACGAGCAAATGCTCGACGTAATCCTCTTCCTTGACCCCAGTTGCCGCCTTGCCGCGACCGCCCCGGCGCTGCGCCTGATAGGCAGCCAGCGGCTGGGACTTGGCGTAGCCGCCATGGGAAATCGTGACGACACGTTCTTCTTCGGTGATCAGGTCGGCCAGCGTCAGATCCAAACGCGCTTCGAGAATCTCGGTTCGACGCGCATCGCCGAACTCGGCCTTAACACCTTCCAATTCCTCGCAGATGACTTCCATCAGCCGCACCGGGCTGGTCAGGATGCGGATCAGCTCGCCGATCTGGGTGAGAATTTCCTGATATTCGCTGAGCAGCTTCTCGTGCTCGAGTCCCGTCAGGCGATGCAAGCGCAGGTCAAGGATGGCCTGCGCCTGCTCCGGCGACAGGTAGTAACGGCCATCGCGCAGCCCGAATTGCGGATCGAGGTCTTCCGGGCGGCAGGCATCGGCTCCGGCGCGCTCGACCATGGCTTCCACCGCACTGGATTCCCAGGCGGTAGCGATCAGCGCTTCCTTGGCTTCGGCCGGCGTCGGCGAGGCTTTGATCAGCGCGATGACCGGGTCGATATTGGAAAGCGCGACCGCCTGACCTTCGAGAATATGACCGCGTTCGCGCGCCTTGCGCAGTTCGAATACCGTGCGGCGGGTGACCACTTCGCGACGGTGGCGTACGAAGGCTTCCAGCAGCTCCTTGAGATTCAAGGTGCGCGGCTGACCATCGACCAGCGCCACCACGTTGATACCGAACACGCTCTGCAGCTGCGTCTGAGCATAGAGATTGTTGAGGATGACTTCCGGCACTTCGCCGCGGCGCAGCTCGATCACTACGCGCATACCGTCCTTGTCGGACTCGTCGCGCAGCTCAGTGATGCCTTCGAGCTTCTTCTCCTTTACCAGCTCGGCGATCTTCTCAATCAGACGCGCCTTGTTCAGCTGATAAGGCAGCTCGGTAATGACGATCTGTTGACGACCACCAACCTTGTCGATGTCTTCGATGGTCGAGCGGGCACGCATATAGATGCGACCGCGGCCGGTGCGATAAGCCTCGATGACCCCAGCACGGCCATTGATGATACCTGCGGTCGGGAAATCCGGACCGGGGATATGGGTCATCAGCTCATCGATAGTGATATCCGGATTGGCGATCAGCGCCAGACAGCCATCGATCACTTCGCCCAGGTTATGGGGAGGAATGTTGGTCGCCATGCCCACCGCGATACCGCTGGAGCCGTTGACCAGCAGGTTCGGGATCTTGGTCGGCATGACTGCAGGGATCTGTTCGGTGCCGTCGTAGTTCGGCACCCAGTCGACAGTTTCCTTGTGCAGATCGGCCAGCAGCTCATGGGCCAGCTTGGCCATGCGCACTTCGGTGTATCGCATGGCCGCGGCGCTGTCGCCATCGACCGAACCGAAGTTGCCCTGGCCATCGACCAGCAGGTAGCGCAGCGAGAATGGCTGCGCCATCCGCACGATGGTGTCATAGACAGCAGAATCACCGTGAGGGTGATATTTACCAATGACGTCACCGACCACACGGGCGGATTTTTTGTACGGTTTATTCCAGTCGTTACCCAGCTCACTCATGGCAAAAAGCACACGGCGATGCACGGGCTTCAGTCCGTCGCGCGCATCCGGCAGCGCACGACCGACGATTACACTCATGGCGTAGTCGAGGTAGGACTGTTTGAGTTCGTCTTCGATATTGACCGGGAGGATTTCTTTGGCCAGTTCGCCCATGGAAGCCTGGTTCCTTATAGTCAGCAGGGTCCTGCGATTAAGCGCGGGATGGTATCACAAGGCGGGAGGTCGCTGGAGGCTGGAGGCGTAACGAAGAAAGCGCTCGATCGCGCCGCTTCTCGATGGGAAAGGCACGCGCCAACTACAAAGGAACGTGCCGCCCCTAGCCTCCAGCCGCTTTAGTCATCTTGCACCTTAATGCAACCGCTTACGGCTCATCAGGGCCGCGAGTTTAGCCGCGCTTGGCCGCTCGACGACGCCCTTCTCGGTCACGATGGCATCGATGAGATCCGCCGGGGTCACATCGAATACCGGGTTGAAGGCTTCGACCTCCGCCGCCAACCGCTGGCCGTTCACTTCCAGCAACTCGCTGCCGGCACGCTCCTCGATGGGAATGTCATCGCCAGATTCTAGCTCCATGTCGATGGTCGAACTGGGCGCCACGACCATGAACCGCACCCCGTGATGCATGGCAAGTACGGCGAGCTGATAGGTACCGATCTTGTTGGCGACGTCGCCATTAGCGGTGATCCGGTCGGCCCCGACAATCACCCAGGTGATACCTCGCGTTTTCATTAGGTGCGCGGCAGCCGAGTCGGCATTCAACGTCACCGGCACGCCTTCGCCGGCCAGCTCCCATGCGGTCAGCCTCGAACCCTGCAGCCAGGGACGGGTTTCATCGGCATAAACACGCTCGACAAGCCCTTCCAGATGCGCAGCGCGGATCACGCCGAGGGCAGTGCCGAAACCACCGGTGGCAAGCGCACCGGTATTACAGTGGGTGAGCAGGTTTTGCGGATTACCTTGATGCTTGCGGATCAGGTCGACCCCGAACTGCGCCATGGTGAGATTGGCTTCGCGGTCGCTGTCGTGAATGGAGGTCGCCTGGGCCTCGGCCGCTGTCAACGGGTCTTCGCCCGGTTTCAGACGGCCGAGCCGTTCGCGCATCTGATTCAATGCCCAGAACAGATTGACGGCGGTCGGACGGGAGTCGGCAAGCACCTCGAAGTCTGCCTCCAACGCCGCGCGCCAGTCACCTCCCTCGGCGAGCCGCGCCCTGAGTCCCAGAACCAGTCCATACGCCGCGCTGATCCCAATCGCTGGCGCGCCGCGCACGACCATCTCACGGATAGCCTTGGCGACAGCCGCAGCAGAATCATAGGTGTGCCATAGCTCTTCCAGCGGCAGTTTGCGCTGGTCGAGCAAACGCAACTGCCCGTCCTGCCACTCGATAGCCTTCACTTTTTCCGCGGCCAACAAGCGTTCGCGCATGGCAATCCTCTCTGTTCTTGACTGGCACCCTGGATAACCAGGGACAGAACCGGCCCGCTCATGGCTACGAGCCGGCGCATGAAAAAGCCCGGTCATCTTCGAGCCGGGCTTCAACATTCGGCATGAATATGCAGCGTCATTCGCGCTCGCACTCATACCCGGGCGCGAATCCTAATCGACTGATTTTTTCAGCACAAGCAAAGCCCGTCTGCCGCACTCGATACGGACGAATGCAGTGATCAGTGGCACTAGGCGTGCTGGCAGCGTCTGCAAGCTGGGCTTCAGTTTTAGATTTGAAAAAGCGTTCTTCATCGTTTCACCTTGACCTGTAGCCGGCAGCCAGAATACTGTACCTATATACAGTATTAGGATTATTCACCACCATGACGTCCGTGGTCGCCCTTAATCACCTGATCGATACGCGCCGGCTCTGGCGCGGCCAGACCAAAGTCCTTACACCCAACGCCCAGCCAACCGGGCATGCTGCGCTGGATGAAGTATTACCCGGTGGCGGCTGGCCTGAATCGGCATTGAGCGAGATTCTCTTCGCCACTACCGGAATCGGCGAGTTACGCCTGCTTTGGCCCACCCTGGCGCGCCTCACCGCCGCCGGCGAGCGCGTAGTGCTGGTGGCCCCGCCCTATGTGCCTTATCCCCAAGCTTGGCTGGCTGCCGGCATAGATCTGCGTCAGCTGTTCATTATCAACGCACGGGGCCGTGACGCCTTGTGGGCTACCGAACAATGCCTGCGCTCGGGCAGTTGCGGTGCGGTGTTGTGCTGGCCGCAACAGGTCGATGATCGCGCTCTGCGCCGCCTGCAGGTTGCGGCTGAAACAGGCCAGACATTGGCCTTCGCCTATCGTCCGCTACGCGAAGAGGCCAATCCTTCCCCGGCAGCGCTGCGCCTGGCGGTCGAAACCCGACCGTCGCAGCTGCGCGTTCTCAAGTGCCGCGGCGGCCTGCCCAGAACGCTACCCATTTCCGCTGCGGCGTTGGGCTGAGGTCAGCATGCTGTGGGTCTGCATATTGCTGCCTCAACTGGCCATGGACGGCGTGCTGCGAAGCCGAGCCGATGCCGAATCGCCGCTGGCGCTCTTGAGCGGCACACCACAACGCCGTGTGCTGCAGGCAGTCAATCCCGCTGCTCGGGCTCTCGGCCTCAAGCCAGGACAATCGTTGATCGCTGCCCAGGCGCTGACTCACGCCTTTGCCACGGCTGAATATGACCTGGCGTCGATCGAGCGCTGGCAACAATTTCTCGCCGCCTGGGCCTACGGCTTTAGCTCGCAGGTCAGCCTGCACTATCCGCGTTGCCTGCTTTTGGAAGTGCAATCCAGTCTCGGCCTGTTCGGACCCTGGCCTCGTTTGGAGATACGCTTACGCGAAGAATTGAATATGCTGGGTTTTCAGCATCGCATTACCCTGGCGCCGAACCCTGCCGCCGCGCGAGTCTTGGCCAACGCGCATGACGGTCTGGCGGTGATGGATACCGAAACGCTGCCTGGCGTGCTCGCTGCATTGCCCGTAGAGCGCATCGGAGTGCCCCGTGAAGTGGCGACCGCCCTTTCACGCATGGGTCTGCGAACACTGAAGCAGATTCTTGAAATGCCTCGACATGGCCTGGCGCAGCGCTTTCCGACCGGCGCGCTGAAACACATCGACACCCTGCTCGGCCATCAGCCATTGGCGCTGGACTTCCATCGACCGCCAGACGTGTTCAAGGCTCGACTCGAGCTGAACTTCGAAGTCGAGTCGCATCAGGCATTGCTATTCCCGCTGCGCCGCCTGACAGCCGATCTCGCCGCCTATCTGGCCGGACGCGACAGTGGCGTGCAGCGCTTCGCCTTGCACCTGGAACACCGCAACCTGGCGGACAGTCAAGTGCCGGTCGGCCTGCTTAGCGCCGAGCGTGATCCGGCCATGTTGTTCGAATTGTCCCGTGGACGTCTGGAGAATCTGCAATTGCCGGCCCCGGTATTGGCGATACGCCTGATAGCGCGCGAGCTACCGGCCTTCACCCCCAAGCACCGCGAATTGTTCGATGAACGGCCACATCAATCACTACCCTGGGAACAGCTGCGCGAACGTCTGCGGGCCCGGCTGGGTGACGATGCCGTGCAAGGACTCGGGGCTCGCTACGACCATCGCCCCGAGTGTGCCTGGCGATCACAGCACGCTGACCGGAACGAACCTTCATTCAGCACCGCGCCACGCCCCAGCTGGCTGTTGGCCGAATCGAAGCCGTTGCACGAAGCCTCATTGCGCATTCTCGCTGGCCCCGAGCGAATCGAGTCCGGCTGGTGGGACGGCAGCGATGTGCGCCGCGACTATTACCTAGTGGAAACCCGTGCCGGCCAGCGTGGCTGGGCCTTTCGTTCGATAACGGATGGAGGGCCGCTGTTGTTGCACGGCTGGTTCGCATGACAGCCGATTACGCCGAACTGCACTGCCTGTCCAATTTCAGCTTCCAGCGGGGCGCCTCCAGTGCCCGCGAATTATTCGAGCGCGCCGTCCGCCTTGGTTACCGAGCACTGGCCATTACCGACGAATGCACCCTGGCTGGCATCGTGCGTGCCTGGCAAGCCTCGAAGGAGGTTGGCCTGCCTCTGATCATCGGCAGCGAGGTCCAGATCGAGGGAGGACCAAAGCTGGTCTTGCTGGCGGAAAACCTGGCCGGCTACCAGGCGCTATGCCGTCTGATCACCCGCGCACGACGCCGCGCCGAGAAAGGCTGTTATCAACTGCTGCCAGAAGATTTGAGCGAGCCATTGGACGGGCTGCTGGCTATCTGGCTCGCCAAACAAGCTAACGCTGATGCTGAGGGCCGCCGGTTGCACGAGCGCTTCGGCGATCGCCTCTGGCTGGGTATCGAACTGCACCGCGGGCCGGACGACAGGTTGCGCCTGGAACAATGGCAGGCGCTGGCTGCGCGCTTGAGCATACCTGCTGTAGCTTGCGGCGATGTACACATGCACGCGCGCGGCCGTCGCGCCCTGCAGGATTGCATGACTGCGATTCGCCACCATCTGCCGGTATCCGAAGCAGGACGCCATCTTTTTCCTAATGGCGAACGCCACCTGCGCCAACGCGAAGATCTGGCGCAGCTCTATCCACCCGAGCTGCTCGCCGAGACGCTGCGCATTGCCGAGCGGTGCCAGTTCGCTCTTGACCAATTGCGCTATCAATATCCTCACGAACTGGTGCCCGCAGGCCACAACGCCACGTCCTGGCTGCGCGAGCTGGTCGAAGACGGCATCCGCTGGCGCTGGCCAGAAGGCGTAACGGCGAAAGCCCGCGCACAGCTCGAGCACGAGCTGCAACTGATCGCTGAACTGGAGTACGAAAGTTACTTCCTCACGGTGCACGACCTCGTTCGCTTTGCTCGTGAGCGCGGCATTCTCTGCCAAGGTCGAGGTTCGGCAGCCAACTCGACGGTGTGTTTCGTGCTAGGCATCACCGAACTCGATCCAGCGCATACCAAGCTGCTATTCGAACGCTTCCTCTCACGCGAACGCAAGGAGCCGCCTGATATCGACGTCGACTTCGAGCATGATCGTCGCGAGGAAGTCATCCAATACGTATTCCGCCGCTACGGTCGTGATCGCGCCGCGCTGACGGCCGTAGCCAGCACTTACCACGCCACGGGAGCATTGCGTGACGTGGCCAAGGCACTCAGCCTGCCGTCTGATCAAGTCAATGCACTGGCCGATTGCTGTGGACGTTGGAGCGATCGGGTTCCCGACGACGAGCGCCTGCGCGAAGCCGGTTTCGATCCCGACAGTCCGGTGCTGCGCCGGGTATTGGTGCTGACTGGCGAATTGATCGGCTTCCCCCGTCACCTGTCCCAACATCCAGGCGGCTTCGTTATTTCCGAGCATTCACTGGAAACGCTGGTGCCCGTCGAAAATGCCAGCATGGCCGAACGCACCGTGATCCAGTGGGACAAGGACGATCTCGATCTGGTCGGCCTGCTTAAGGTCGATGTACTCGCCCTCGGCATGCTCAGTGCCCTACGCCGCTGCTTCAACCTGATCGAACACTATCGCGGCACGCGCTGGACCATAGCCACCCTGCCCCAGGAAGACAGTGCAACCTACGACATGATCAGCCGCGCCGATACCGTCGGTGTATTCCAAATCGAATCGCGGGCACAGATGGCGATGTTGCCGCGGCTGCGCCCCAGAACCTTTTACGACTTGGTGATCCAGGTCGCCATCGTGCGGCCGGGGCCGATTCAGGGCGACATGGTTCATCCCTACCTGCGTCGGCGCAATCGCGAGGAACCCGAGGACTATCCTTCCGAAGAACTAAAGCCTGTTTTCGAACGCACCCTCGGCGTACCCCTGTTTCAAGAGCAGGTGATGGAGCTGGCGATCGTAGCCGCCGAATACACCCCCGATGAAGCCGACAGACTCCGCCGCGCAATGGCCGCCTGGAAGCGCCATGGCAGCCTGGAGCCGCATCGCGTACGGCTGACCGAACGCATGCTTGCCCGTGGCTACAAATCTGAATTCATCGCTCGCATCTTCGAGCAGATCAAAGGATTCGGCAGCTACGGCTTTCCCGAATCCCATGCCGCCAGTTTCGCCCTGCTCACCTATGCCAGCTGCTGGCTGAAATGTCATGAGCCAGCCGCCTATGCCTGCGCGCTGATTAACAGCTGGCCGATGGGTTTCTACAATCCCGACCAGATTCTTCAGGATGCCCGCCGGCATAAGCTGGAGATCCGGCCCGTAGATGTCCATCACAGCGATTGGGATTGCAGCCTGGAGCCGAGCGACAGCGAGCAACCTGCGATTCGTCTGGGCTTGCGCTTGGTACGTGGTTTTCGCGAAGTGGATGCACAACGCATCGAGGAGGCCCGTCAGGCTCGGCCCTTTACTGACATCCATGACCTATGCACGCGTGCCAGGCTGGATATCCGTGCTCGCGAGCACCTAGCCGATTCAGGCGCCCTGAGAGGCCTCGCGGGGCATCGCCATCGAGCCCGCTGGGCGGTGGCTGGGTACGAGCCACAACTGCCGCTATTCGCAGGTCAATCCACGCAGCAGGAAGTCCCGGTCCCTTTACCGCTGCCCACGGTCGGCGAAGATCTGCTGACCGACTACGCCACGCTCGGCACTACGCTTGGCCCGCACCCGTTGGCGCTGCTACGTGATCAGTTGAGAGCAAAGCGCTGCCGCAGCTCTCGCGAGCTGGTCACCATAGAGCATGGCCGCCCTATCAGCGTTGCCGGCCTGGTCATCGGTCGCCAACGCCCACAAACCGCCAGCGGAATCATCTTCGTCACGCTGGAGGACGAGTTCGGCATGATCAACGTCGTAGTCTGGCGCGACCTGGCAGAGCGCCAACGGCGCGTATTGATCCAGTCCCAGATGCTGCGCATCGATGGTCACCTGGAGTCGGCTAACGGAGTACGCCATGTCATTGCCGGACGCTTAAACGACCTTACGGCGTTACTGACAGGGCTGGATGTACGTAGTCGAGATTTTCAGTGACACGCGGCGTTCGAAGTGCACATCAAGACCGTAACCAAGTAGAAGCCTCAACGATTGGGTCGCTACGCCAAAATCAGCAAATACGTTCCGCCAGCCTTGATCTAACCCGGCCACATCGACCTCGCCGATCATCGCACCCGGCGTATTCCCAAGGCATACAAGCAAGCTTGGAAGGCCGGGTTCGCTTCGCGATCCAATCAGGGAAGCGGGTTACCGAGACCAGGCTCGTTCGGGTCATAAATATTTGGCTCGCTACCGCTAGAGGTATCTGAATCCGGCACACCAGCCGGCTGTTCAGCCGGATTTCCGTGATTGCCAGGACCTCTTTGCACGTCTGGATTATCAGTAATGAAATCCGGCTCAGGGGAATGACTCGGGTTCTGACTTTGCCCTGGGACCGGCTGCTGATCATGGGGCCTGTCGAGTGGATCAATGCTCATAGGGCTATCTCCGGTTGAGTTTGATGGCTCTTACGTTTGAGATAACACAACCATGTTCGTGCAGTCCGCACGTCGACTAATACGGCACTTGGCTTCGTGAAACTGTTCTGACTATATCGAGCCGGCAGCCCCTCAGCACAAGGCGGGCCGAGTGCCGAGTCGCGAAACGAAGCCACAAGGCTCGACTCAACCATCACGGTTTAATGACTATCCCAACGCCTCGACCACGAGGGTCCGACGCGGTCTGCAGGTTTTTTTCATCCACCCATATCGCCTGGATATCCCCCATCGACCAGCCCTGATCTTCAAGTATGTAGCCCATGGCTTTCAGTTCGTCCGCAACCTCGCCCGTTAGCGGTGCATAGGCGTCGTAATAAATAGTGTCCTTGGGCAGCAACTGATGATGTACGCGCTGTGCGGCCACGGCTTTCTCCAAGGGAAGACCAAAGTCAAAGACGTTGTTCAGCACCTGGAAGATGGACGTGAAGATCCGCGAGCCGCCGGGCGTACCGAGCACCAGGCTTACCTTTCCATCGCGCGTGACGATGCTCGGGCTCATGGAAGAAAGCATGCGCTTGCCCGGCTCGATGGCGTTGGCATCACTGCCAACCACGCCGAAGGCATTTGCAACGCCCGGCTTTGCGCTGAAATCATCCATCTCATCGTTGAGCAGAAACCCAGCCCCCTGGACCACGACCCCGCTGCCAAAGTCCCAGTTCAGCGTGTAGGTATTACTGACCGCATTACCATCGGCATCGACGATCGAGAAGTGAGTGGTTTGCCGCGGTTCCAAGCCAGGACGCACCTTTTCGGTCGCAGAGATAGCCGAAGGGTTAATCTCGGCCGCGCGCTGCTCCAGGTAATCAGGGGCGATCAGCTGCGCTACCGGCACGTCGGAAAAGTCCGGGTCGCCAAGGTAATCGGCACGGTCGGCAAAGACCCTTTTCTCGATTTCCGCCAACAAATGGATGTAACGTGCCGAGTTCAGCTCAACTCCCTTGAAATCTTCGGCGCGCCGTTCCTTGATGCCAATTAGCTGGGCAAGCGCGATGCCACCAGAGCTGGGCAGCGGTGCGGTGTAAAGACTGTTGCCCCGCCAGTCAACGCGCATCGGCTCGCGCCATTTAATACGGTAGTCGGCCAAGTCCTCTTTGGTGATAAGCCCGTCGTCACGACGCATCTGGGCGACCAGAAGTTCGGCCGTCTTACCTTTGTAGAAGTCATCAGGCCCTCGGTCGGCGATACGTTCCAGCGTCTCGGCCAGTTCTGGCTGGCGGAAGCTGGCCCCTGGACTCATGGCGCCGAAGTAGTCTTCGAAGTTGGTCTGTCCATTGAATAGCCCTATAGCGTCCTCACGGTACTGAAACTGCTGATCGGCAACTTTGAAGCCTTCCCGCGCATAGCCGATTGCAGGTGTGATCAGCTCGCTCCAGGGCAGCTTGCCAAAGCGTCGATGCGCCTCCCACATGCCCAATACCGTCCCTGGAACGCCGGCCGCCTTGGCACCGACCAAGCTGAGGTTCTCGATCACCTCACCTTTGTCATCGAGATACATGGTCTTGCTCGCTGCCTTGGGCGCTACTTCACGGTAATCCAGGAAATAGGGTTTGCCGTTCATGTACAACGTCATGAATCCACCACCGCCGATATTACCGGCCTCGGGGTAGGTAACGGCGAGCGTGAAGGCTGTCGCCACCGCTGCATCCACCGCGTTGCCCCCGCTCCTTAATACTTGCGCGGCGACCTTAGCGCTGTACTCATCAGGAGCCGCGACCGCACCGCCTTCGAGGCTAGCTCCGAGAGCGGCATGACTGGTGACGACAATCGCCACACAAAGGGTCAGGTTGGATAGGTGGAGCAGATGCATGGTGCCCATTCCTTCTTCTTGTGTATGAGAACGAGCACTCGCTGTCTGGCGGGTGCTGGCTGATAGTCAGCTTAGAAGGATAGACGAGCACACGGTGTCGCTCGTTGCAGACAGATGTTGAACTGTCCCGTTAAACGAATACCGGTAGACAACTTCCCGTCACGGAGCCTCTCGGCTTAGCGGCGCGACGAATACGTGTCACGCCCGGACCATCAATATCGCACTGGAACACGTCATAAGCGCTCTTAACCTATCTGCGCCAAATCACACGATGACACCAAGCGGCTAAAGCTCAAATGTAGTGCCCATGAACATGAAAATGCACCACGGTCCTCTTTCACGGGATGAGCAGGTCTCTGGAATGAAGTTGTACAAGGTGAACAGCGGCTGCATGAGCAGGCGGTCGCCGAGATGAGTTATTAGCCCCAGAGCACAGGCAGCTGCGAGAGCGATTGGCGCTTGGTAACTCGGTGGCGGAGCTGGGGAAACTGAATGGGGCCAACAGGCCAACGACCTATCAGGAGTACTGTTGGCTTGCTCGCAGCATCAGAGGTGCACTTTAACTAAATGTCCTCAATGATGGCGTCGGTGGCTACAGGTATTGCGGCAGATGCTCGTTACCAAGCGAAACTGCACTTTCCAGGAATACGAAAAGGGCCCGAAGGCCCTTTTTTCCGCTGTTATTACAGCGGACCGATGGTGGAACAAGACTTCTTGGCCTTGGCATGCTTTTGCAGCGGTGCCAACTGAGGACGGTGCTTACCACTCCGAACATCCAGAGACATAATGTTCTCACCCCAGCGAGGGCCGGCCGCCCAGTAAGTGCTTGGAATGCAGTTCTCGTTCAAGTAAGCCAGTAGATTGTCGGTAGCGACCACGGCAGAGGGAGAGAAGTCCGGAATGCCATGCTCGCCAATATAACCACGCAGCTTGTTCTTCTTCAGCCACTCCACCCAAGGCTTGACCCGCTCGACGCCAAGCATCGGATGGAAGGTTTCGGCGCGTTTGGTATAGGTACCCGAGTAATCGAAGTCCAGATACTGGTGCGCCTCATAGACCAGGTTGTTCTTCGGATCGCGCATCCACGGATCGTTGATCAGCTGGGTGTTGTACTTCTGCCAGTGGAAGGCGCTGGAATAACGATCGCCGGCAATCATGATCCACTTGGTGGGGTCGATTTTGCGGATCGCTTGACCAGCTGCCTGGGCAGTTTGCGGCCACATGTTATTGCCAGTGTTGTACGGCTCGTTCATCAGACCGTAGCCATACAGCGCCGGGTGCCTGGACAGCTCCACGGCAATCTTGCGCCAGGTCTCGGCAAACTGCGCCCGCGGTACTTCCGGTGAGTTGATCACCTTGCCGTAGTAGCGGTAGTAGTTGTGCATATCAAGGATGACTTTGATGCCGTGCTTATGTGCATGATCCAGCGATAGCTTGATGCGCCCCAGCTCAGCTGCGTTCAGGTCGGTACCGAGCTTGGGCTGAATACGTTCCCACAGGAAGCCCAGACGGACCAGCTTGAAGCCCAGCTCGCTGTGACGCTTGTAGTAGGACTCGTCGGCGTACGTGTAGCCCTTGTTGTAAATGCCCGGAACGGTGCCCGGATCGAACACGCCGGAACCGAAGTTGACGCCAACCAGATCGATGCCGCTGCCGTCACTGACCACTGGGGTGGTAGGAACCGGCGCTGGAGCTGGGCTCGGTGCCGGAGTTGGCGCAGGAGTCGGCGCCACTGCTACTGGAGCGCTGGTCGAAGTGCCGGAGACAACGCTGATGGTTTTCGGATAGCCGACACTGGCAGCGGAGAGCGCCGAGCCGCTGAGCATTACCGAGAGGTGGGCACCAACGTCGTAAACAGCCGCGACTTTGCGCACTTGACCATCAGCCAGTTTGACCGAAGCCCCAACCACGAAGGCGGATTTATTAGCACCAGTATTGGGAATCGAAAAACCCGCCGCCTTGCGATAAATCCCGTTATCCCAATCGGAGTTGGTAAAGCTATTCATCGAAGCGGTGTAGGAGCTGCTCGGCACGCCAGGTGCAGTCACGACAGGTGCGGTAACAGCCGGAACGCTCGGCGCTACGGCAGTCGGTACGACCGTACTGACAGTGCGCGGCGCACCAACTTTGCCACCGTCCAACAGACCGCCATCTACATAAATGCTGAGGTTGGTACCAACCTTGTAAACCCTAGAGATCTTGCGGACCTGACCATCTGCAAACTTAATCTGAACGCCCGGCTTGAATGCAGCAATAGAAGCTGAAGTGGCTGGCACGGACAGCGCAGCAGAGTTGCGCCAAACACCATTAAGGAACTCACTACTATTGAACTTATTGATCGGGGAAGTAAATGCAGACGCGACAGATGCACTTACTGTCGAGGCAGCAGCCACATGACTCGTGAAAGTTACAACACTAAATACCGCAGCAAGCGCGATGGAGCGAACAAGCGCCTTGGGGGCACCAGCAAGTACATTGATAGACATTCAGTCTCTCCGGAACTTAATACTTCAAAAGGCCGAAGCCTTTAAACAAGTGGCGGGAGTTGTAATTGAGTCGTGCGGCGCTTACTGGGGCAGCTAACTGTCTTTGCGCAACCGGACGAACCGTATTGCAAAGGATGCCGGATCACCGTGGTGAAACCCGGCAATCCGTTGCGTGGCGCCTTTATAATAGGTTTATATGAATTCTCAAAATTTTTTTGACTACTTTAGATCGTCAAACAAACGACGTTTTTGCGTCAGAGCTGCTAAAAGGCCAGTAGTAAAAAGGCACTTTGATATCAAAGCCAAGCGGAACAAAACTCGATGGAACCGTAACAACAAACAATTTATCGGCGCCGGTTTTTTGAATAACCGAAACGCTGGGCGCAGTAAACACTACATATTCGCCCGACGAGCGGATATGCAGGACAGTCCATTTCAGCGATAGAGACGAGAGAAGCGAAACGGTGGATTAGGCATCTCGACATAAAACACTAGCCGACTGCAAGACACTGCAGCCGACCGTTTCGGCAACATGGGCGCCCAGCATGGATGGCTAATGGGCCTTTGATCTTTTGTCCGACTTACGAGCACGCCGTCATCAGACCACGCCGCGCTCGAGCTCCACTGATATACGAACCAAAAGGACGCGATAACGGACGACTATCATCGTTCTGCGACTGTCTCGGGCTGGAAGCTGCGCAAGGCGGGAGCAACCAGAGCATCCACGACAGCCGGCACGAAGGACGCGCTGCTCACGATCACTTAGGCCTTTTTATGAAGAGAGCAGACGGTCTCGGTGGAATATCCAAAAGGATGCTGCCATTCAGGAGGGGCGGACCAATTTCCCAGGCTGCGATCCACACTGTTCTCTGAAGTACCGTTCACCTCGGAAGTTCAGGCAGTGAGCGCAACATCAATCTAACGGACCGCAGTATCCGGTTTGATAAGGGCAAGTCCAGGTGAACGAGCCCACTAAAACACCGACGCCTTCCCCCTTACCATAAGGGATAGGCAAACGGTCGTGTTTATGACCACAGCAACGACTGACATATAGAAGTGCTCGGCCCAGAGCATCGCCGCTGGAGTGTCGAAGAGAAGGTCGTTATGGTTCGCGCCGGGGCAAAGCGCTTCCGTCGTGGCTCGGCGCAACGGCATCAACCCAACCAGTTATTCACTGGCGCAGCTTTATCAGGACGGCAGCCTGTCGGCGGTTATTGGCGGTGAGGCTTTGGTACCTGCTTAGCAGTTGGCCGATGCGATGAAGCAGATCCGCGAGCTGCAACGCATGCAGGCAAGAGACCATGAAAGCGAAAGCTCTCAAGGAGGCTGTGGAGATCGCCCGTTCGCGAAAAGAATTGCGCCCACTCACCCTTGTTGCCGGGGGACGACCATTGAAGCTGTTAGTGAAAGTCTCGGTGTGTCGCGCTCGCAACTGACGGCTCGAATCAAGCAAGCCAATGAAGACTAGAGAGCTCGTCGTCGGCGTATCCCTGACGATAAGGCTCTGGTGGAGGATAAAATCTGCGATCTCCAACTTGCCCAGGCTATAGCTAACGCCGGGTCTGGGCACCTCTGCGCAGGTAGGCCGAACCGGTGGCTGATGAAGCGGGTTGATCGAGCCATGCGCGACCACAACCTGCGACTGGAGAGGAGGCGAAAGCAACCTGGGGGCAGCGCGTCGTCATGAAGACCGAGTAGCCGTGGAGGAGAGCAACACCCGTCGGTGTTCGGACGGCTTTGGATTTCGCTGTGATGATGTGACCGCCTGCGCGTGACGTTCGCCCTGGACTGTTGTGATCGAAGCGGAGTAAAAATCTGACGTTTCTTAAGCTAGGCGCCCATAAAAAAATCCAGTCACCGCTAAGTGACTGGATTTTAGGTTTTGGTCGGGACGGAGTGATTCGAACACTCGACCCCTTGCACCCCATGCAAGTGCGCTACCAGGCTGCGCTACGCCCCGACTGTTGCCATCAGCACTGCTGAAAGCGGATCGAACTATACATTAAGCATCTGAATATGTGAAAGTTTTTTATGCAGCATCGCTTAGTTCTTGAGGAGTTGAAGCACATCCTCAAGTTCGGTAATCACTTGCCGGATCAGTTGTTTGTACTGAGTGGTGTCATCTCGGGCCTCATCACCAGACATTCGCTGACGAGCCCCTCCGATAGTGAATCCCTGCTCGTAAAGCAGCGACCGGATCTGCCGAATCAAGAGGACGTCCTGACGCTGGTAATAGCGTCGGTTGCCTCGCCGCTTCACCGGGTTCAGCTGGGGAAATTCCTGCTCCCAATAGCGCAGCACGTGTGGTTTTACCGCACACAGCTCACTTACCTCACCGATAGTGAAGTAGCGCTTGCCAGGTATCGTCGGCAATTCGTCGTTATGACTTGGTTCCAGCATACGCTTCGACTCTGGCTTTTAATTTTTGGCCTGGCCGGAATGTCACGACACGACGCGCCGTGATTGGGATTTCCTCGCCGGTTTTCGGATTACGCCCGGGGCGCTGTCGCTTATCGCGCAAGTCGAAGTTGCCGAAACCGGACAACTTTACCTGTTCGTTATGCTCGAGCGCCTGACGGATTTCTTCGAAAAACAGCTCGACCAACTCCTTGGCCTCGCGCTTATTCAAGCCTAGCTCTTCATATAGACGTTCCGCCATTTCAGCTTTCGTCAGAGCCCCCATACGCTATTTCCTTAACGTGGCGTTGAACCTTTCTTCCAGGGAGGAGAGGATTTGCTGCATCGCACCACTCACCTCGTCCTCGTTTAGAGTGCGCGAAGGGTGTTGCCAGGTCAAGCCGACTGCCACACTTTTGCTAAGGGGATCAATACCTTTACCCTGATACACATCAAATAGCTTGAGGTCTGTCAGATTCTCGCCTGCGGCCTTACGAATGCATAGCAACACATCATCAGCCGGAACTTCACGTGCCACCAGAATCGCCAGGTCGCGACGCACTTCAGGGAAGCGGGATAGCTCACTGAAACGCGGTAGCCGACCCTCGCTGATTTCGGCGACCAGCAGCTCAAACAGATAGACGGGCTGATCGATACCCAGCGTGGCGGCCAGTTCAGGATGAAGACTTCCGATATATCCGACCAGACGCCCTTCCCGCTCGATTCGAGCAGTCTGTCCAGGATGTAAAGCAGGATGCTCGGCGGCGGAAAAACGATAGGAGGCAGAGTCACCGGCATACCCGAGTAAGGCTTCTACGTCGGCTTTTATGTCATAGAAGTCAGCTGCGGCTCTATCGTTGCCCCAACCCTCCGGCAACCGGCTGCCGGTGATGACACCCGCCAACATCGGCTCCTGCTTCAACTCGCCAAGCTGACCGACAAAACGTAGGCCGCTCTCGAACAGACGCACCCGCGTCTGCTGCCGGTTCAGGTTGTATTGCAATGCCTTGATCAACCCTGGCCATAGCGTCGCGCGCATCGCCGCCATGTCCGAGGAAATCGGGTTGGCCAATTGCAGCGGCTCGACACCAGGGCTAAACAGCTCGAACATTTTCGGATCGATGAAGCTGTAGGTGATCGCTTCCTGGTAGCCACGGGCAACCAGCAAGCGGCGCAGAGCGGGCAACTCGGCTCGGGATTCAGGGTTGGCTTCGGGGGCCAGACGTGCCTGGGGATAACGCACCGGTAAGCGGTCGTAACCATACAGACGGCCCAATTCCTCGATCAGATCTACTTCGAGGCTGATATCGAATCGGTGGCTGGGCACGCTGACTTCCCAAGACTCATCTCCCAGCTCAGCAACACCCAGACCCAGCGCTGACAATAGCGAGACGACCTGATCGCCCGCCATGCTTAACCCCAGCATCTGTTCTATTCGATCCTTGCGCAACAGAACCGGTGCAACGCGGGGGAGATCGGCTTCGCTAGCGACTTCGATTACGGGCCCGGCGCTGCCGCCGACTATCTCCAGCAGCAGCGTAGTGGCCCGCTCCATGGCCCTACGAGCCAGCTGGGAATCAACCCCTCGCTCGTAGCGATGCGAGGCGTCGGTATGTAGACCATAGGAGCGCGCCTTGCCGGCAAGGGCAATGGTGTCGAAGAAGGCACTCTCCAGGAACAGATCCTGTGTCGCGCCACTCACACCGCTGTGCTCACCCCCCATGACCCCAGCAATCGCGAGGGCACGCTGGTGGTCGGCGATGACCAAGGTATCGCTGCGCAGAGTCACTTCCTGCCCATCAAGCAGGACGAGTTTCTCCTGATCCTCAGCCATCCGAACCCTGATCCCTCCTTGAATCTCGGCTAGGTCGAATGCGTGCAGCGGCTGCCCAAGTTCGAGCATCACGTAGTTGGTGACATCTACCACCGCATCAATACTGCGGATATCGGAACGACGCAACCGCTCGACCATCCACAGCGGAGTGGGTCGCGACAGGTCCACATTACGAATCACGCGTCCGAGGTAGCGCGGACAAGCTGTGGGCGCCAACACCTCTACGGGACGTACCTCATCGTGGCTCGCAGCCACCGGAACGATATCGACTGGAGCGACCTTCGCGCCGTAGATGGCGCCTACCTCACGTGCAAGCCCCGCGATAGAGAGGCAGTCGCCACGGTTTGGCGTCAAGCCTATCTCGATGCTCGCATCATCCAGGCCGAGATACACTCGAAGATCGCTACCAACGGGGGCATCACCAGCCAGCTCCATCAGTCCACTGTCGTCTGTACCAACCTGCAACTCGGTTTCCGAGCAGAGCATGCCGTTGGATTCGACGCCGCGAAGCTTCGCTTTCTTGATCTTGAAGTCGCCCGGCAGCTGCGCGCCGATCTGCGCAAAAGGAATCTTCAGCCCCTGGCGCACATTGGGCGCACCACAGACTACCTGAAAGGTTTCGCTGCCATTGCTGACCTGGCAGACGCGCAGCTTGTCCGCATCCGGATGTTGCTCGGTGCTCAGCACCTCGCCCACGATAACGCCACTGAACTCACCAGCCACGGGGGTGACCGCATCCACTTCGAGGCCTACCATTGACAGCCGCGCTACCAGTTCCTCACGGGAAACTTGCGGATTGACCCACGTACGCAACCACTGCTCGCTGAATTTCATCCTGCTCTCCTAGTATTTCTTTGACTGGACTCTGGACCTAGCGGAATTGCGCCAGGAACCTCAGGTCGTTATCGAAGAACAGGCGTAAGTCGTTGACGCCATAACGCAGCATGGCAAGCCGCTCGGCTCCCATACCGAAAGCGAAACCCTGATATTTCTCCGGATCGATACCGGACATGCGCAGCACATTCGGATGCACCATGCCGCAGCCCATCACCTCGAGCCAACCGGTCTGTTTGCAGACGCGACATCCCTTTCCGCTGCACATGACGCACTGCATGTCCACTTCGGCCGACGGCTCGGTGAACGGAAAGAACGAGGGCCGGAAACGGACGCCCAGCGGCTTTTCGAAAAACACGCGCAGGAACTGCTCAATGGTGCCTTTCAGGTCTGCAAAGCTGATGCCCTCGTCAACGAGCAAACCTTCGACCTGATGGAACATCGGGGAATGGGTGATATCCGAATCGCATCGATAGACACGCCCCGGGCAGACGATGCGGATTGGGGGCTGCTGCGACTCCATCGTGCGCACCTGAACCGGCGAGGTATGGGTACGCAACAGCATGTTGGCGTTGAAATAGAAGGTGTCGTGCATCGCCCGGGCAGGATGATGGCCGGGGATATTGAGCGCTTCGAAGTTGTGGTAGTCGTCTTCGACTTCAGGCCCCCCGGCAACGCTATAGCCGATATGGCTGAAGAACTGTTCGATCCGCTCTAGTGTTCGCGTCACCGGATGCAGTCCACCGGAGGCCTCTCCCCGGCCTGGCAATGTCACATCGATCCGCTCGGCGGCGAGCTTGGCGCTCAGCGCAGCTTGCTCAAGATCCGCCTTCTTGGCATTCAACTCATCCTGAACACGGCTCTTCGCCGCATTGATGAGCGCACCGGCCTTGGGACGCTCATCCGCGGACAGTTTGCCCAGCGTTTGCATAACTTGGGTCAGCTCGCCTTTCTTGCCGAGATACTGAACCCGGATCTGCTCCAGGGCGTTGATGTCTTGACTATGTTGCACCGCCTCAAGCGCTTGCGAGACCAGTGCATCCAGGTTTTCCATGTACAACCTCCAGAGGTTCTTGCAGAACCGCACCAGACGATCAGCACACAGGCTGTACGCGCGGTGCATTTTTGCAAATGCCCCTTCAGATACGAAATAGGGGAAGAGCACAAGGCTCTTCCCCTATCGGTGACGCTACGAATCCGAAGATTCGATTGTCGATGGGCTTAGGCCAGAGAAGCTTTGGCTTTTTCGACAATGGCAGCAAAAGCTGCTTTTTCGTTCACTGCCAACTCGGCCAGAACCTTACGGTCGATCTCGATAGCCGCTTTTTTCAGGCCAGCGATGAAACGGCTGTAGGACAGACCATTTACACGAGCGCCGGCGTTGATACGAGCGATCCAAAGAGCGCGGAACTGACGCTTCCGCTGACGGCGGTCACGGTAGGCATATTGGCCAGCCTTGATCACCGCCTGCTTGGCAACACGGAACACACGCGAACGAGCGCCGTAGTAGCCTTTGGCGAGTTTCAGAATTTTCTTGTGACGGCGACGAGCGACGACGCCACGCTTAACACGAGCCATGAGTTATTCCTCTGAGTCTTGACCGAATTAACGAACGCGCAGCATGCGCTCTACTTTTGCGTTGTCAGACGGGTGCATCAGAGATGTACCACGCAGCTGACGCTTACGCTTGGTAGACATTTTGGTCAGGATGTGGCTCTTGAAAGCGTGTTTGTGCTTGTAGCCATTCGCCGTCTTCTTGAAGCGCTTCGCAGCGCCACTTTTAGTCTTCATCTTTGGCATGTTCGGTACTCCACAGTGTGGGTGATTTCAAATAACCGCAAGGCCTGCCAGTGCCCTGGTGGTTACTTTTTCTTCTTGGGAGCGATGACCATGATCAGCTGGCGTCCTTCCATCTTAGGATGCTGTTCGACCGAACCGTATTCAGCCAGGTCACCTTCGACCCGCTTCAACAGTTCCATCCCCAGCTCCTGATGGGCCATCTCACGACCGCGGAATCTCAACGAAACCTTGGCCCTGTCCCCGTCACTCAGGAAACGTACCAGGTTGCGTAGCTTGACCTGGTAGTCGCCTTCTTCCGTCCCTGGACGAAACTTTACTTCTTTAACCTGGATCTGCTTCTGGTTCTTCTTCGCCGCAGCGACCTGCTTCTTCTTCTCGAACAGGTGCTTGCCGTAATCCATGATCCGGCAAACGGGAGGAACCGCATCGGCGGAAATTTCCACCAGATCCAATTTGGCTTCTTCAGCTATACGAAGCGCTTCATCAATAGAGACGATGCCAACCTGCTCGCCATCAGCACCAATCAAACGGACCTCACGAGCCGAGATATTCTCGTTGATCGGGGCCTTGGGTGCAGCTCGTTTATCCTGTCTCATTTCACGCTTAATAGTCATTACTCCAATTCTTGGCGACCACGCCGGGAAACCGCTTGTGCCAGCAACTGGGTAAAGTCATCCAGGGGCATGGAGCCCAAATCGACGCCTTCACGGGTGCGCACAGCAACGGCTCGTGTCTCGACTTCCCTGTCTCCGATAACCAAGAGATAGGGAACCTTGAGCAAGGTATGCTCGCGGATTTTAAAGCCGATCTTTTCGTTTCTCAAGTCGGACTTGGCACGGAAGCCGCTTTGATTGAGTGTTTTCTCCACTTCCAGAGCGAAATCAGCCTGCTTGTCAGTGATATTCATCACCACAGCTTGCGTCGGAGCCAGCCAAGCGGGGAAAGCGCCCTCGTAGTGTTCGATGAGAATACCGATAAACCGCTCGAACGAGCCGAGAATGGCACGGTGCAGCATGACCGGATGCTGGCGATCGTTGTTCTCGCTGACGTATTCGGCGCCCAGGCGGATCGGCAAATTGAAGTCCAACTGCAGAGTGCCGCACTGCCAAACACGCCCCAGACAATCCTTCAGCGAAAACTCAATCTTCGGCCCATAAAAGGCGCCCTCGCCCGGCTGCAGATCGTACGGCAGACCAGCACTGTCGAGCGCCGCCGCCAATGCCGCTTCGGCGCGATCCCACAGCTCATCGGAACCGACACGCTTCTCTGGACGCGTGGAGAGCTTCAGCTCGATGTCCTGAAAGCCGAAGTCCGAATAAACCGACTGAGTCAGCTTGATGAAGGCCGCCGACTCGGATTGCATCTGCTCTTCGGTACAGAAGATATGCGCATCGTCCTGAGTGAAGCCGCGCACCCGCATGATGCCATGCAGCGCACCCGACGGCTCGTTACGGTGACAGGCCCCGAATTCAGCCAGGCGCAGCGGCAGTTCGCGGTAGCTCTTCAAGCCCTGGTTGTACACCTGCACGTGGCACGGGCAGTTCATCGGCTTGATCGCGTAGTCGCGACTCTCCGATTCGGTGGTGAACATATTCTCGGCGTAGTTGGCCCAGTGCCCGGACTTCTCCCACAAACTGCGATCAACGACCTGAGGCGTGCGAATCTCCTGATAGCCGTTTTCACGCTGCACGACACGCATGTATTGCTCAAGCACTTGATACAGGGTCCAGCCATTCGGGTGCCAGAACACCATGCCCGGCGCTTCTTCCTGGGTATGGAACAGGTCCAGACGCTTGCCTATCTTGCGGTGATCGCGCTTCTCGGCTTCCTCGATACGCTGGATGTATGCCGCCAGCTGCTTCTTGTCAGCCCAGGCGGTGCCATACACGCGCTGCAGCTGCTCGTTCTTCGCATCACCGCGCCAATAAGCACCCGACAGCTTGGTCAGCTTGAAGGACTTGAGGAAGCGCGTGTTAGGCACGTGCGGCCCGCGGCACATGTCGACGTATTCTTCGTGGTAGTACAGCCCCATGGCCTGCTCGTCTGGCATGTCTTCAACCAGACGCAGCTTGTAATCTTCACCGCGCGCCTGGAACACCTCGATGACTTCCGCGCGGGGCGTGACCTTCTTGATCACGTCGTACTCGGTATCGATCAGCTGCTTCATGCGCTGCTCGATTGCAGCCATATCGTCCGGGGTAAAGGGGCGCTCGTAGGCGATGTCGTAATAGAAACCTTCCGCAATTACCGGCCCGATGACCATCTTAGCGGTCGGATAGAGCTGCTTGACCGCGTGCCCGACCAAGTGCGCACAGGAGTGGCGAATGATCTCCAGCCCCTCCTCGTCCTTTGGCGTAATGATCTGCAGAGAAGCGTCCTGCTCGATCAGATCACAAGCATCGACGAGCCTGCCGTCAATCTTGCCGGCTACGGTTGCCTTGGCCAGGCCCGCACCGATGGACTGCGCTACTTCAGCAATAGAAACCGGATGATCGAATGAACGCTGACTGCCGTCAGGAAGAGTAACGATGGGCATGGCGCCTCCTCTCCTAGTGGTGACCCCTACCAAAGGCCACATGGGTTGGGATGAGCCAGGAAAGCGGCCTGCCGGATAACCTGCCGCACGGTGGCAGGAGCCCTAAGGCTGATCGAGGCGGACCGAAGTCACTGGAAGTACGGGAGCACGGATGCTTTCAGAAAGCCGCCGCACAGACAAGCAAGGCATAAAAAAAGGGTCGCTGGCGCGACCCTTTCTCGGAATTTGGTAGGCACAATTGGATTCGAACCAACGACCCCCACCATGTCAAGGTGGTGCTCTAACCAACTGAGCTATGTGCCTCCGATGGACGCGCATTCTAGAGATCCGCCGGAGGGAGTCAAGCGCTTTTTAGCTAAACCACTGATATTTTTGGAATCAGGGGCGCCCTTCTTCTTTGATATGGCATCACAGTTCCGGCAGCGCTAGCATCCTCGTCAAATATTTGGAACAGGACACTCAGAATGTCGAACATACCGTACCCGTCTTCGTATTACGCAGCTTCGGCGAATCCAGCACCCGCGCGCGGCGCCCTGGACAGTAGTATCGAAACTGACGTTTGCGTCATCGGCGCAGGCTATACAGGACTGTCAAGCGCACTGTTCCTGCTGGAGCAAGACTTTCGGGTCGTCGTTCTGGAGGCGGCGAAAGTCGGCTTCGGCGCATCCGGGCGCAATGGCGGCCAGATCGTCAATAGCTACAGTCGCGATATCGACGCGGTCGAACGCAGCGCCGGGAGCGACGAAGCACGCCTGATCGGAGCGATGGCATTCGAAGGCGGACGAATCATTCGCGAGCGAGTCGCGCGTTATGGCATTGATTGCGATCTGAAGAACGGAGGCGTGTTCGCGGCGTTCAATCCCAAGCAGATGCGTCATCTGGAAGCTCAAAAATCGCTCTGGGAACGCTACGGTTACGATCAGCTGGAGATGCTCGATCACGACGGCATTCGAAATGTCGTGTCCTGCGATCGTTATATCGGCGGCATGCTCGATCACGGTGGCGGCCATATTCACCCACTCAACCTCGCCCTGGGCGAAGCGGCGGCGATCGAATCGCTCGGTGGCGTTATCTATGAGCAGAGCCCGGCAATCCGTATCGATCGAGGAAGCAACCCGCGTGTGCATACTCCAAACGGGCAGGTGACGGCTAAGTTCGTAGTGATTGCCGGAAATGCTTATCTTGGAGCGCTGGTTCCCGAGTTGGCGGCGAAATCCATGCCCTGCGGTACGCAAGTCATCGCTACCGAGCCCCTCGACCCTGAGCTCGCGGCGAGCTTGTTGCCACAGGATTACTGTGTCGAGGATTGCAATTACTTGCTCGATTATTTCCGCCTCTCCGCTGACAAACGCCTGATCTACGGTGGCGGAGTGGTCTACGGCGCGCGTGATCCAGCCGATGTCGATTCGGTCATCCGACCCAAGATGCTCAAGACGTTCCCTCAATTGCAAAACATCAAGACGGACTACGCCTGGACTGGCAACTTTCTGCTGACGCTGTCCCGCTTACCTCAAGTCGGCCGGCTAGATGACAACCTCTATTATTCCCAAGGGTGCAGCGGCCACGGCGTCACCTATACCCATGTGGCGGGAAAGGTAATCGCCGAGGCTTTACGGGGACAGGCCGAACGCTTCGATGCCTTTGCTAGCCTGCCTCATTACCCATTCCCTGGAGGACAAACCTTCAGCGCACCGCTCAGCGCGCTCGGCGCGCTCTACTACAGCCTGCGAGACAGAATTGGGTTCTGACCGATCACAACACCGGACACGGCGGAGGCTCCTGGCACGCAATAGCTTCGCCGTGTCTTGGAGGCAGCTCCGCCTTGAATCGCTCGTCGTCTGGCACGAGCCGTGCGGCGCATGCACGAGCGGCGGATGACTGCGCAGGGCATCCCCGCTCCACCAATACCTGCGAGAGGTTGAACCAGCCAGCCGCAAAAGTATCATCGCGCTGAACACTGGTCCGCAGCGCTCGCTCGGCGGCATGTTTGTCACCTTGCGCATATTGAGCATTGGCCAGCGCAAACCAGGCCAACCCGCTGTCCCAATGCTCGGCTGCAGTCTCGTAAGCACTCATTGCCGCATCCTCATGATCCGTTTGCTCAAGATCGTTCGCAGCCTTCAGCCAAACCGTCTCCCTGGCAGTGCGAGGCAGTTGATCAGGCGCCACGGTCACTACGGCCCAGCGTTTTCCCTTGGCCCAGCTTCGTTCGAACTGATGAAAGCTGCCGGTCCAGCGTCGAGTGGTCCCGGAACGCAGTACGACAGTCTGAGCCGCAAGGTCATATCCCACCACGACCGCAAAGTGCCACTGAGGCCAGCGATCGAAAGCAAGATTTTGCAGCACCAGAACAGGGTTCCCCGCCGCCACTTCGGCCAACACCGCCTCCAGCCGAGGCTCCAACGGATAAACCAGCAAATCATGCGCTCGGGCAGCGGCTACCATTTCGACCTGCAGGCTGCCCTTGCGCTGCGGAAGATAGACCCTCGGAACGAGATCTTCCGGCGCGGTCGCAACGCCACGTTGGGTAAGCATTGTGGCAAGCGCTGCAGGTCCGCATTGATAGTCTTCCTGCGGGAAGAAAGGAACCTCATCCAATTCAACCCGCTCGGGGAGCCCTACGGAACCGATCGGAATGATCGGCGCCCGCGCACACGCCCCGAGAAGGACTATCGCTAACAGCAGGATTAGCTGCCTGATCAACGATTGATACAGTTGATGAAGTTAAAAATGTTGGTGGCGCACAGCATGTCCGTGATGATGAAAATCACCAGAAACAGAACGATGACCCCAACCACTCCGGCACCGGCAGGTGCCTGATCAAGTTGTTGATTGAACTGTGCGAGTTCCGCCGGTGTCAGGCTGTTGATTCGCTGCTCAACCTGATCCCGCTCGACGCCCATCGACACCAACTTTTTCTGAACGTCTTCATCTTCGAGCATCGTCAGCAATTGCTGGCGATCCACCTGCTGTTGATGCTCAGCGATAACCTCCGGGGTGCCGATCATGGTTGCCTGGGCCAGCGGAATTTGTGCAAACAGCATGAAATGCAACGCGGCCAAAAGTGTGGCGACACGCTTCATCACGGACGAGTTGAACATGGCGGAACTCCTTATTCGTTAGCCCAGCGTAGTGTGCTCGGGCCGTCAGCAATAAGACGGCGTCTCTGTTCCGCCAGTTCCCTTTGAGCGTTATGGTTTCGCAGACAGAAACGTCCGACTTACCTGCCACGGATTCACACACATCGCGTCAAACGGCGTGATGTTCCCAAAACAAGGAAAACGCATGAAAACTACCTGTTCGATAACGCTGACGCTGTGCTGCACCATTCTGGCCGGTTGCCAATCATCGTCCCCCGAACCTGCACATTCGCCCAACGGCTCAGCCGACCGATGCGATACATCCGTCGTGGAGAAGCTTGTTGGAGAACAGGCGAGTCCGGAACTGCTCGATCGGGCCCGTCGCGAAAGCGGGGCTACGGTCGCTCGCATCATTCGCCCCGGGGACATCGTCACGCTGGAATACAACGCGCATCGTTTAACGCTCACGACAGACGAGGCACTGACAGTGCAGCGAGTTAGCTGCGGCTGATCCGACCATAGCCACGGTGTATGGCTGCGTAGGTGCCTGAGCGGCATGGCACCTGCGCTGGCGATAGCGTACCGCTACTGAGCCACTGCCCTGCGTGTCCGCAGGCCGGTCGCTGACAAAGGTTTGGGCGGGGTTAACAGGAAATAAAGGTCATATCTTTTGATGATGATCTGAGCCAGCAACGGCCCAAGTAGCCCGACCAGAGTGCCAACTACCAAATGCACCGGGATCGAATCAATACCCATAAAGCTGCCAAGGATGACTCGAACTCCACTTCCGGCCAGAATATGCGCCAGATAAATAGTCATCGAAGAAGCGCCGATGAACAGCAGCCAGTCCATACGAAACTGGCCCAGGCACATCGACAGCGCGATCATGAAGAAGATCGAAACAGTCGCCAACACCAGTACCGGCAGGCCGCCCACTTCCCAATTCAAGCCGAAGGTGATGTGAAACAAATATTGGCCAGCAACGAATAACGCGCCGAACAACAAGGTGAGCGAAACATAACGGGCCAGGAAAAACGCCTTGATTTCGTTGAACCAAACGCCTAGCGCGAAGAAAACCGCATTGCCGAAAATGAATCGGCCAATATTCCCCATTGCCATGTCCTGCTTGAAGACATAAAGCGCGCCGAAAGCCAGAAATACAGGAAGGAAATAACGGCGATCGACCTTGGCGTAGATAAAGGAACACACCACGAATACCAGGAATAGCGCGTAGAGGAACCAGAACTGCGCACGAGGCGACCAAAGCAGCGAGAACACCTGTCCTAACGTGACCTCTCCGTTGGTGTAGTTCGACAGCACTACCTCAAGCAGGCCCTGCAGTAAGGACCATACGATGAAGGGATAGACGATGGTGTCCACCTTGTTGACTATCAGTCCCGCCCTTCCACGCTTGATCAGCGAATCGTAAAAAAACAAACCGGATAAAAAGAAAAACAGCGGCATGTGGAAGCTGTAAATGATGCTATCGACGAGAAGATAGTTATCTTCATCCATCGGCAGCCCGGCATTGAACACCCCGCGCGCGACATGTCCGTAGACAACCAGAATGATCCCAATGGCTTTGGCGTAATCGACCCAGGGATTTCTCTCCTGCATCACATTCTCCTTGTTATGGGTAATACCAGACACATCGCAGCCAGACCTGGCGCAGATGGGAAGGGTAGACAAGGAAAAAAGCGATCCGTTTGATATAGGCGCCGAGCCGCTGCTATTCCCGACGGAATGCGACACAACTTCGGCGCCTGGATCAAGCGCGAGCGTTGAACTCAGCCGAGCAATTCGGCGAATGAGATAAAGGGCACCAAATCGCCATCTTTCAGTTGTCTGTGCTCGCGCACCTCGACCAACCCATCCGCCCAGGCGGCGCTACGTAGAATCGACGAACTCTGGTTGGAATACAGCACTGCCTTGCCCGATTCGAGACGCGCCCGCAGATATTCCCGTCGCTTGCCAGGCCTGGGCCAATCGAAGCTCGCAGGAATCTGAAAGCTCAGCGGCTCAACCTGTACCGCACCCATTCGGCGCAACAGGTAAGGGCGCGCCAACAGACCAAAGGTGACCAGCGTGGAAGCAGGATTGCCTGGCAAGCCAATGACGGCAACACCTTGATAACTTCCGCAAGTCAAGGGTTTGCCAGGCTTGATGGCCAGCTTCCACAGTGACAGTTCGCCCTCTTCTCGCAGCACCTGCCCAAGAAAATCTGCCTCACCAACCGAAACGCCTCCGGTAGAGAGAATCAGATCGACCTCATGCAGATCCGCCAGGCACTGGCGAACCCTTACCAAATCATCCGGCACGATCCCGGCGTCTATAACCTCGCATCCCAGGCGTTGCAGCCAATGACGCAACAGCATGCGATTGCTGTTGTAGATCTGTCCCGGCTGCAGCGTTTCACCCGGCTCGACCAGCTCGTCACCCGTGGACAGCAGCGCAACCTTGAGCTTTCGGCTCACGCTCAGCCGCGATACGCCTAATGACGCAGCGAGCCCCAGCTCGATCGGCCCCAGCCGAGCGCCGGCTGCTAGTACCTCATCTCCCGTTCGCGCCTCGCCACCCTGGGGACGAACGTGTTGCCCTCGCCTCACTGGCTCAAGGAAGCGCACTCGGCCATCGTCGAGCACCTCGACGTTTTCCTGCATTTCCACGCTATCGGCGCCGTCCGGCATCGGCGCGCCGGTGAAAATCCGCGCACAGCTGCCGGGCTCCAAAGGCTCAGGCTGGCTACCGGCGAAAATCTTCTGACTGACCCGAAGCGGTTGGCCTCGAAGATCGCTTTCGCGGATGGCGTAACCATCCATTGCGCTGTTCGGCCAGGGTGGCAAATCCAGTTGCGCAACCAGTGGTTCGGCCAGTATTCGTCCAACCGCATCCTCGATCGAAACGCTCTCGACGTCTTTGATTGCAGTGCTTTCTGCTTGCGTGAGCAAAGCATTGAGCGCCTGTTCCACAGGCATCAGCGCTGGCGAGTCGGTCAACGTCATGAGCGGCTCTCGCATGGCTCGGCCTGCTTGAGATGCGGCACGAAATTGCACGGACGATGACGCGCATCGAGCTGCTCAGCGAGAATGCCATCCCAGGCGGTTCTGCACGCATTAGTCGACCCCGGCAAGCAGCAGACAAGGGTCGAGTTCGACAATCCGGCCAATGCGCGAGATTGAACAGTCGAACTACCGATATCGCTAACCGATATCTGGCGAAACAGTTCGCCAAAGCCATCGACCTGCTTGTCCAATAGGCATCCAACCGCCTCCGGCGTACTGTCGCGACCTGTAAAACCAGTGCCTCCAGTGATCAATACGACCTGCACCATGTCCTCGGCGATCCAGCTCGCGACCTGCGCTCGGATCCGATACATATCATCCTTGAGCAGCACACGCGAAGCGAGTCGATGACCGGCAGCCTGCAGACGGTCGACGAGTAACTGCCCGGAGGTATCGGTTTCCAGCGAGCGAGTGTCACTGACCGTCAGGACAGCGATATTCAGCGGAACGAATGATTGATCGGCGAGGTGGCTCATAGGGGCATTCCGGTTGTTGGTCTGAATGCCGGGTGTTATATCACAAGCTTTTAATGGAGCCCTTGATGCAACGAAGCATGCTTGCCGATTGCTCAATCCTGCTGCTGGCGGGTGGTCGCGGGCAGCGGATGGGAGGCCAGGACAAAGGTTTGGTCGAGTGGCATGGCAAGCCGCTCATAGCCTGGCCGCATCGGATCGTACGGCCATTAACGGATGATCTGCTTATTTCCTGCAACCGCAACCATCAGCGATACGCAGCCTTCGCGGATCGAGTGGTTAGCGACGCCGAGCCGGACTTTCCCGGACCGCTTGCGGGCATACGCGCAGGCCTCGCGGCGGCTCGTCATCGCTGGCTCTTGGTACTGCCATGCGACGCACCGCTGATCGATGGCGCACTGCCCGCAGCCCTGCATGCAGCGGCTCGAGCGGAATCAAACGTACCCGTAATGGTTCGGCGAGGTGAGCAATGGGAACCGCTGTTTTGCGTCATCCCGGTCAGTCTTGCTTCTGCCGTCGAGGAGGCCTGGCGGGCCGGCGAGCGAAGCAATCGCAAGATACTGATGACGCTACGATCTCGCGCTCTCGAGCTTGATGAGCATGATCCTCGGCTTGCCAATCTGAACTCACCCGAACTGCTATCGGAACAAACGCCTCCAGATTGAACTTAGCGCCCTCGAACGCCGTCACAGACGCAACTAACCAAGAGGAGAAGCACTATGCGCGCAGCAACCGGACCCGCCTTGGCATTGTTGGTCGGACTGACCCTGCTAGCGGGCTGCTCGAACCCCAGCGTCATCACCCTAAACGATGGCCGCGAAATCCAGACAATGGACCATCCCCATTATGACGATGAAGCCGGCTTTTACGAGTACGAAGGCCTCGATGGCAAGCCGGGCAGAGTCAACAAGGATCAGGTTCGTACCGTCAAGGAACTTTAAAAACCGCCCTTCTGGTGCCAGGCGGCCTGCCGGGCACCACCAAATAGCTCGTTCTAACCTCTTGTGAAGCAAAAGTTTTTATGTAAAATGCGCGCCATCTTCGGAGCGTAGCGCAGCTTGGTAGCGCGTCTCGTTCGGGACGAGAAGGTCGCTGGTTCGAATCCAGTCGCTCCGACCAAAATCCCGATATTGGATAAACAGTCTGATATATACAAAACCGGCTAATGGCCGGTTTTTTTGTCTCTCAGTTTTGTGCTTTTCGTTCTCTCGGTTAGAGCAGCCAGGATCTGGCAACACAGCGCCCTGAAGCTCGGCGACTACTAACTTTCGTACCTCTCTCACTCAATAGCGCTTCAGACGCAGCGGCTCATTGACGCAGAAACCAGACGACCTGTTCGGTTTCAAATGGCCAATCCAATTCAGCCCCCGTATCGACTCGCCGGAGCACGGGTATACGCAGCCCATAGTCGTCGACCCATTCAGGCCTGTCCGCTATATCCATCAATTCCACCAGCAGACCATGCTCCACCAACGGCAACACGACTGCCTCGGCCTGCTCACATAGATGGCAGCCCAACGTTCCAAACAGTTGGCATTCAGGAAGATACATAAAGCGCTGCTCATTGAAACTGGCTGTACGCAATTCTAGCAGCCTCACCCTGATCCGACTGCCGCGAACCAACCTCATTCTTTGCCGTAACGAACAAGAAAGTGTGATCTTGACCCCACTCAAACGATGGTTTGGTTTAGGTAATCGACGCGAGGCCGGCAAACGGCTAGGATGCGCGAACCCAAGCGGCCACAGAGCTGTAGGGCCCGAAAGTGTTCGTGCTTAACGGTAGCGCTTGATGCTGATATCAAATCATCCGATGCAACTACCGCCCAGCTGAACCGACACTTTCGCACTCGAGCCTTAAAGACTAAGGTCTAAGGGCTGAAATATCTATGTAGTGCTTTATTGCACAGCGCCGTAAAGAGCGACTTCAGAGCATCATCCAACGAGGAGAAATAAGAAATGCTCAAGACCCCAATCGCCCGGGGCGTGGCACTCGCCACTCTGGGAGCAACACTGGCAATCCCGTCCATGGCTCAGGCTGCCTTTATCGAAGATACCAAGGCTAACCTGGAACTACGTAACTTCTACTACAACTCCGACAACCGCACCAACGCCTCTACTGCACAGTCGAAGTCGGAAGAATGGGCGCAAGGGTTCATTCTGCGCGTTGAGTCTGGCTTCACTGAAGGCACGGTTGGATTTGGTGTTGATGCGCTAGGCTTGTTGGGCGTCAAGCTGGATTCGAGTGGCGATCGCGTAGGCACCGGCCTTCTCCCAGGCGATTTCCCCACTGGCAGTGAAGCACCGGACGACTATTCCTCTCTTCACGCCACCGCGAAGATGAAGGTCTCCAAGACAATTTTGAAGGTCGGCGCGATAGAGCCTAAGAACATGGCTATCGCCCGTAGCGACTCTCGTCTTCTGCCGCAAACCTTCCAGGGCGCACAGCTGGTTTCGAAGGAAGTCGATGGGCTTACCCTGGACGTGGGGTACCTGACCGAGCAGAACAACCGCAACTCCTCTAATTACGAAGACATCGCCTACGCAGGCAAAGGCGGTGCTGACGGCGAGCCAGATGATTTCATTTTCGCTGGCGCGACCTACTCGCTGATGGAGAACCTCACAGGTGCGTATTACTACAGCAACCTGGAGGAAGTGTATAAGCAGCATTCGTTCAACTTGGTTCATGTATTGCCGCTCGGTGAAGACCAGTCCCTGAAGACTGACCTCCGCTACGCGCGTTCGACTGATGATGGCTCCTCTACTGTTGACAACAAGGCTTTCGGAGCCATGGTCACGTATTCTGTAAGCGGCCACAGCTTTGGACTCGGCTATCAGAAAATGAGCGGCGATACCGGCTTCGCCTACGCTGGGACCAGCACCGATCCATTCCTGGTCAACTATGTAATGCTTAGCGCGGACTTTGCCAACGCTGACGAAAAGTCCTGGCAAGCGCGTTATGATTACAACTTCGCCGCCATGGGTATTCCTGGCCTAACCTTCATGACTCGCTATGTCACTGGCGACGACTTTGGCGTTGGCGGAAATGGCAAGGAGTGGGAGCGTAATACCGACATCGGCTACGTTTTCCAGGAAGGCACCCTGAAGAACCTCGGCGTGAAATGGCGTAACGGTACCTATCGCAGCAGCAATAACGGCGATAAGGATATCGACCAGAACCGTCTGATCGTCAGCTACACCATCCCGCTGATGTAATAGCGGCTACCGCATGCAAATGCAGTAGATAGAAAACCCGCTTCGGCGGGTTTTCTTTTTTCTGACACTCCACACTACTGCGAAGCCAATCTGAAACTGGCACGCCGGCCTTAACTCGTTCACAACGCGAATTGACTAACCGAAACGGGAACCTTGCGCCAACCCCATGCTCGAAAACTCTAGGCACCGGGACCTGTCGTCCCTGCGCGATTAAAGAGGAGCTGCAGATGTCTACCGAATCGACTTTCGGCACCAATGACAACACCCCGATTCCCGACGCAACCACGGGAACGTCCTCACCCCTGTTCGACAAATCCGCACACCGCCGCAACCTTCAGGCCGCTCAGGCTGCGCTCATCGAAGAGTTTCATACGTTGATCGGCGATACGGAGCGTCTGCTGAAACATACGCAGGACACCGCAGGCACCCAGACCGAAGAGTTGCGCGGCAAGATCAACGCGAACCTGACGCGCGCTCGGCAGATGCTCAAGGAGCAGGAAGGCTCGCTGCGTGAGCAAGGCCAGGCGGCTATTCAGTGCACCGAGGAATATGTCCACACCCATCCCTGGCAGTCGCTGGGCATCGCGGCTGGGGTCGGCTTTCTCTTCGGCCTGATCACCCGCCGCTGATGTGGGGGACCGATCCAATGGAAACCAAATATTCCGATGAGGCCCCTGCCCCTTCCATCAAAAAGATGGGCAGCGCGCTTGCCGGCCTCATTCAGGGGCATCTAGAGCTTGTCGGAATAGAGCTGCAGGAAGAACGGGTACGGGTCTTCAAACTGTTTCTGCTGGCCAGCATCAGCCTGATACTAGGCTTGCTGATCCTGGTAGGGCTTTCGGCGGCGATCGTGATCGCTTTCTGGGATAGCAACCCTATCGCGGCGATTCTTGTTCTCTGTGCGGCATACGCGGTTGTACTAGCGGTATGTGTCAGCCGTGCAATCCGCCTCGCCAAGGCGAGCGCTTCGCCCTTCCAGGCGACGGTCGAAGAATTAGCCCGCAATCGGGAGCGTCTACTGCCATGAGCCTGCCTCTTAGTAATGCCAGCGATCTGACCATGCGCAAGGATTTGATTCGGTTGCGCATGGAAATGAACCGGCAACAAATCCTATACCACTCACAGCCCTTGGCTCATCCCTTCCAGCGAATCAAGGGGATGGTGGCGAATAGAGGTACCGGATCCGATCAGCACACAAAAGCACCACTGATGGTTGCCGCAACCTTGGCCATGACGCTCTTCGGACGTCGTTTGGGGAAAGTTGGCAAACTCGCGCGGCTGGGTCTCCTTCTGTATCCGGTGGTTCGCAAGCTGCGGCATTAGTGGTGTGACAGCGCCTAGCGGTTAGGAAATACGGTAGGCTGCTGCCTGGCGTGAACACTCCCCGGCAGGATGCGCTCTCGCTGACGGAATGGCGCCGCTTGGCCTATCGGTCCCCACTGACGGCATCACAAGGAGTTGCTCTTTGGACTGGAACACCCTGCTCAATCGTGAACGGCTCGGGAAATCCGTCCACAGCAATGAAGAACTTGGTCGAAGTCCATTCCACAAGGATCACGACAGGATCATCTTCTCCGGCGCGTTCCGCAGGCTTGGTCGCAAGACCCAGGTGCATCCGGTCTCAAGTAACGATCACATCCACACCCGCCTAACCCATTCGCTAGAGGTTAGCTGCGTTGGGCGCTCACTCGGCATGCGCGTGGGTGAGGTGCTGCGGGAAGACCTGCCGGAATGGTGCAGCCCGGCCGATCTCGGCATGGTCATTCAGTCGGCGTGTCTCGCGCATGACATTGGTAACCCGCCGTTCGGTCATTCTGGCGAAGATGCCATTCGCCACTGGTTCCAGCAGGCCGCCGGGCGTGGCTGGCTCGATGACATGAGCGACGCCGAGCGAGCCGACTTTCTCAACTTCGAGGGCAACGCCCAAGGCTTCAGGGTGCTTACACAACTCGAATACCATCAGTTCGACGGTGGCACCCGGCTGACCTACGCAACGCTCGGCACCTACCTTAAGTATCCCTGGACATCGCGCCATGCCGAGGCGCTCGGCTACAAGAAACATAAATTCGGCTGCTATCAGAGCGAGCTGCCCCTGCTCGAGCAGATTGCGTCGAAACTCGGCCTACCGAAGCTGGACGAGCAACGGTGGGCGCGCCATCCATTGGTCTATCTGATGGAAGCGGCAGATGACATCTGCTACGGCCTTATCGATCTAGAAGACGGGCTCGAAATGGACCTGCTCGACTATCCCGAGGTCGAGGCGCTGCTGCTGGATCTGGTGGGCGAGGATTTGCCGGAAACCTACCGGCAGCTCGGTCCTGGCGACTCGCGTAGACGCAAGCTGGCGATTCTCAGAGGCAAGGCCATCGAACACCTTACCAACGCAGCGGCACACGCCTTTGTCGAACAGCAACAGGCACTACTGGCAGGCCAACTCACCGGGGATCTGGTCGAGCATATGCACGGCCCCGCCAAGCGCTGCGTGGTGCAGGCCAAAGCCCTGGCGCGGCAGAAAATCTTTCAGGACAAACGTAAGACGCTGCATGAAATCGGCGCCTATACGACGCTCGAGATACTGCTCAACGCCTTCTGTGGCGCGGCGCTGGAGCAACACGGCGGGCGCACCCCGTCATTCAAGAATCGCCGCATTTTGGATCTGCTTGGCAGCAACGCTCCAGACCCCGACTGGCCGCTGTATCAATCCTTCGTGCGGATGATCGACTTTATCGCCGGTATGACCGACAGCTACGCGACCGAGATGGCCAGCGAAATGACTGGACGCTCGAGCCCGACGTGAGCCAGATGAAAAAACCGTTGTGGAAGATCGTCGGATGGCAGCCTGGCCGCCCCGCCTGGGGTGCGGCGGCCGTGGCGGGCCTGGGCTGCGCATTGCCGCTTCTGCTCGGCCTGTTCAGCGGCCATCCGGGTTTTCTCTGGGCCACTGTCGGGGCCTTCCAGGCAGCCAAGGCGAATCCGCTGCACCGTCTCGGAATGTTGCGAATGCTGTTGCTGATAGCCCTTGGCGCCGGCAGCGCCGGTCTCGGGTTCTGGTCGGCGACTCATCCATTGATCAGCCTTGGCCTGTTCGCCTTTTACGGTCTGTTGTTGGCATGGTTGCAACGTTACGGCAGCGAAGCCGGCAAGCTCGGGATCGGCTTGGCCATCTGTCTCTGCCTCGGCCAGGGCCAGTACGGCATCGGGGATTTCAACAACCCCCAGGCGATTGCCACTCTGTTCGCGCTGGGTGGTCTCTGGGTCACTCTGCTCGCCTTCGGCTTACGCGGGATGCATGGCTTACGTATGTGGCCGTACATGCCGCGCCTGCTCAGTTTGATGAAAGTGCTGCGCCGCCGAGCGCGGCGCACACCGATTCGTCAGTGGCGGCTGCATGCGCTCACCTACATGATCGCAGCTGCCGCAGGCGGTCTGATCGTCAACATTGCCGATCTTCCACGAGGCTATTGGCTGACGCTGGCGGTTTTCACCACGCTGCAGATGGATCTACAACGCAGCCTCACTCGGGCTCTGCAGGCCGGGGTCGGGATTCTTTGTGCAGCGGCGGTGTTGATCTACATGGGCCACAGCCTGGCCGATCCGCCGATGATGGTCATGATCATGCTGCCGCTGGTCATGCTCAGCCGGGCGTTCCAGGCACATCACTATGGGCTTTTCGTCTTGCAGACGACCCTAAGTTTCCTGTTACTGGCCGAAACCCTGGCGCAAGACTGGGAATTGCCACAACTGCGCCTGATCAACGCTGTGATTGGCGTGGGCGTAGCATTAGCCGTTACGTTGCTGGTGTATATGCTGCGTAGGCTGTTTGCCCGGATTGCATTGCGCAAACGCGGGCAAACAGCCACAACCGATCAGGACAAGAACGACTCGATCATGCCTTAGCGTTGATCTCGTTTTCCGGGTACCAGACGTCCATCAGCGGGCTTACGTTGAATTCAGACAACTCGTTGCGCCCTTTGAGCCACGCCTCGACCTGACCGCGCTGCTCTTCGTTGACCGAGCCACGGCTGGCCAGGCAAACGAAACCGTAATCCTCACCACCGATATAGCCCAGACCGTTGGTTTCGATGGCCTCGGTCAGAAAGGCTTCGAGGAAATCGTCCACCGCCTTGGCATCAAGACCCTCACCGTAGGTCAGAGTCACTTCAAAACCCAGTTCCTGGAATTCGTCGACACAGAGTTTCTTGCGCAAACGACGCGAGCGATTGGTAGCCATTGAATCGGTCCTTTTTCTAACGAGATGACGGCGCGCACTCTAACAGCAACGCCGCGCTTGTGCGATTGCATCAGGCCGCACTGCTCATCGTCTTTTTGCAGACTCTCGACATCGCCGTCTACGCTTGTCGGATGAGAAGTACGTCACTTCTCGGTCATGGGCATAATGGCCCGCCATTTTCCCTGAACGTAGTAGGGAACCTCCATGTCATTGATTCTCGCAAGAACTGCCCCAGCCAATCGGGGCAGCGCAATCGGAAGATTTCTAGGCCGTGTCGCCGCCGCCGCACTGACGCTACCGCTGGCATTCTCGGTTTACGCCGAAGCCATCAACCAGACCCTGCCCTCACGCGTCGCGCAGGCACTCAAGGCAAACAAGATCGAGAGCAGCGCGCTGTCCGTCGTCATGCTGCCGCTCAACACCAACGCGACCCCGACGTTCGTGAATGCCGACGTATCGGTAAACCCCGCCTCGACCATGAAACTGGTCACGACCTATGCCGCGCTGGAGCTGCTGGGGCCCAATCATCAATGGAAAACGGAATTCTACGCCGACGGCCCGATTGAGAACGGCACGCTCAATGGCAATCTGTATCTCAAGGGTGGCGGCGATCCCAAGCTCAACATGGAGAAACTCTGGCTTTTGCTACGAGACCTACGCGTCAACGGCGTGCAGACCGTGACCGGGAATTTGGTATTGGATCGCAGCCACTTCGTTCAGCCAGCCCTTCCGATTTTCGATGACGATGGCAATGACAAGAACAAGCCCTTCCTGGTCGCACCGGACTCGCTGCTGGTCAACCTCAAGGCGCTTCGCTTCATCGCCCGTAACGATGCCGGCAACGTGAACGTCGTCGTCGAGCCACCGATCGCCTCGGTTCGTATCGACAATCGCATTCAGGCGTTGCCGAAGGCCAAGTGTCCAGGCTGGCCTGATATTCGTTACAACCCGATCGAAGATGCCGAAGGCGTTACGGTCGTCGTCACCGGCAAGCTTCCGGCCGGCTGCAGCGGCCAGACCTATCTGGCGCTACTCGATCATCAACGCTACGCCGCAGGCGCCGTGCGTGCGATCTGGAAGGAACTCGGTGGCAGCATCCTCGGTGAGGATCGCGTCGCCCCGGTACCCAACGACGCGCGGATGATCGCTCGTGCTTACTCGCCGGATCTGGTCGAAATAATCCGCGACATCAACAAATACAGTAACAACACTATGGCGCGGCAGTTGTTTCTAAGCCTGGGTGCAGAATTTCGCAACGAAACGGACGCGGATGATTCCATGGCTGCGCAGCGGGTGATCCGTCAGTGGCTGGCGAAGAAGGGACTGATTTCACCGCATCTGGTCATCGAGAACGGCTCAGGCCTATCGCGTGCCGAACGCGTTAGCGCACGGGAACTGGCGAGCTTGCTCCAGGCTGCATGGCAGAGCCCCTACGCTGCAGAATTCATTTCCTCGATGCCACTCGCCGCGATTGACGGCACCATGCGCAAGCGCCTGCGCAACACTGGCGTCGCCGGCAAAGCACATATCAAGACCGGCACGTTGAACAACGTACGAGCAATCGCCGGTTATAGCCGCGACAACGATGGCAACACCTGGGCAGTCGTCGCGATTCTCAACCACCCCCGGCCCTGGGGCGCGTCTTCGGTGTTGGATCAGCTACTGGTCAGTCTGTACAACCGCCCAGGAAACGAAAGCACCGCGCAACGTTAACCCGGCGTGCCGGCGGTTGGCGCCGCCGGCACGGGTTCGCCTGAAACGGCGAGCCGATCATCTTCTGCGAAAGCTTCAGCGCGCCTGGAGCTTCCAGGCACGGTGAATCTTGCTGTTGCGACGGAAATCCTCGTCCAGCGTGGCACTGGTGATCTCTTCAACGGCGTAGCGCTCGGCGATACCCGGGTCGAGCACGAACTTGCGGAAGTTGTTGGAGAAATACAGCGTACCGCCTGCTGCCAACCGCGCCATGGCCAAGTCGAGCAAAGCGATATGGTCGCGCTGGACGTCAAAAACGCCTTCCATACGCTTGGAGTTCGAGAAGGTCGGCGGGTCGATGAAGATCAGGTCGTACTCGCCACGATCCTCTTCCAGCCAGGCCATCACATCGCCCTGCTCCAGACGCTGCCGATCGGACAGGCCGTTCAGCGCAAGGTTGCGCCGTGCCCAGTCCAGATAGGTTTTCGACAGATCGACACTGGTCGTGCTGCGCGCACCGCCCTTGGCCGCGTGCACGGTGGCAGTCGCCGTATAGCAATAAAGATTCAGGAAGCGCTTACCGGCCGCTTCCCGAGCGATGCGCAGGCGCATCGGGCGATGATCCAGAAACAGCCCGGTATCGAGATAATCGGTGAGATTCACCAGCAGCTTGACGTCGCCTTCCCTGACCTCCAGAAACTCGCCCTGACTGGCCTGACGCTCATACTGACGCGTCCCGCTCTGACGCTCGCGTCGCTTGACCACCACGCGCTCGCGAGAAACGCCCAGTGCCTGCGGGATCGCACTCAGTGCATCGTATAGGCGCGCCTGGGCTTTCTCCGGATCGATCGAGCGCGGCGGCGCATATTCCTGCACATGCACCCAGTCACCGTACAGATCGATGGCCAGGGCGTATTCGGGCATGTCGGCGTCATATAGCCGATAGCACTGGATGCCCTCCTTACGTGCCCACTTGCCAAGCTGGCGCAGATTTTTCTGCAAGCGGTTGGCGAACATCTGGCCACCCTCGCTGAGGCGCGCCAGTTCCATGGCGGGCTCCTGCTCAGGCTTGTTTTCAGTGGACGCTTTGCGCTGACCAGTGACGAACTGATCCAGCTCGACCTTGATCAGCAATAGCTTGCACGGCAACGCACCGTTCCAGAACGCGTATTGCTTGTGGCTGCGAATGCCCATGCGCTTGCCGAGATCGGGCGCCGAGGTCAGGACCGCAGCCTCCCAACCGAGGCAGGCCTGTCGCAGCCGCTCGCCGAGGTTCTGGTAGAGATAGACAAGGCTCGCCTCATCACCCAGACGCTCGCCGTAGGGCGGATTGGAGATCACCAGGCCTTTCTGATTCTGGTCTGGACGAGGCTCGAATGTGGCTACATCCCCTTGATATACACGAATCCAGCTCGCTAGCCCCGCTCGCTCGATATTGTTCTTGGCCGGCTGTATCAGCCGCGGGTCCGCTTCATAGCCGCGTATCCACAACGGCTGCCGGGCCATACCCGCCTCTGCCCGCGCCTGCGCTTCTGCATGCAGGCGGCTCCAGATGGCCGGAACGTGGCCGAGCCAGGCGCTGAACCCCCAGCGCTCACGACGTAGGTTCGGCGCAATGTCCGCCGCCATCATGGCGCCTTCGATAAGGAAGGTGCCGACGCCGCACATGGGGTCCGTCAAGGCTCCGCCGGCTGCGGCGATGCGCGGCCAGCCAGCACGAATCAGTACCGCAGCCGCCAAGTTCTCTTTTAGCGGCGCGGCGCCCTGCTGCAGGCGATAACCACGTTGGTGAAGGCTGTGCCCGGAAAGATCCAGCGAAAGAACCGCCTGACCACGATCCAGGCGCAAATGGATACGCAAGTCAGGATTCAGCTTATCGACGTTCGGGCGCTCGCCAGTGGCCGTGCGAAGGCGGTCGACAATCGCATCCTTGACCTTCAATGCGCCGAAGTGAGTGTTGTCGATCCCCGATCCGTGACCGCTGAACTCGACCGCCAGGCTGCCGCTCGCTTCGAGGTGCTCCGACCAATCGATCCGATGAACGCCGTCATACAGTGTTTCGGCGTTTTCTGTGGCGAAACGATCGATCACCAACAACACCCGGTTGGCCAGGCGCGACCAGAGACACAACCGATACGCCACATCCATGCCGGCGAACCCGCGGATCGCAGCGGTCTGCTCGCGCGCCTCTTCAAGTCCGAGCTCGGTGGCTTCTTCAAGCAGCAGGCCTTCCAGCCCTTTCGGGCATGTGAGGATGAGTTCGTGACGATCGGTCATGGCATGGTCCAGAGAATATGTGCGACCGGTTGGGGATTCCCGCTCCGGATCTCGTTCGATAGGTGGCGCAGTCAATATGACTTACTGTGAATCAGACGCAATGGGGCGCCGGAAAGCTGCGTCTTGCCTGCCTTATGGGCAGCGCTACTGTTTGGTTACCTGCTTATGACAAAACGATCATTCCCGCCTCGGAGTCATTAGGTTAGAACTCGACTCAGCCCGGTATCGCAACGATGTCCGGCAGAGGTCCGCCACGCCGGCAGCGGACTTCGCTGGCAGTCTATCTGCCGACCTCGCCATGAGGTCAACAGGAACACCAGTCAACCACTGAGGGCAATACCCAATGAGAAGACTCAAGCGTGATCCGATGGAACGAGCATTTCTACGCGGTTATCAGCATGGCATACACGGTAAATCTCGCGACCTCTGTCCTTTTTCCCATCCCGAAGTACGCCAAGCCTGGATTAACGGCTGGCGGGAGGGTCGCGGCGACAACTGGGATGGTCTGACCGGCGCCGCCGGTCTTCATCGACTGAACGAACTCCACGCGGTCGGCTGACACGATCGCCGACCTCAACTGGCACGCCCCACCCGGGCGGCGGGCTTGAAGCCCGGGGCTCCCTAAGGGAGCCCCACCGGGCAACCAATCAGCGATTCACTTCCTTCCTTGATTGCAGTGCAGCGATGGCATCCACCGCCTCGCGTATCAATGCCGGCCCCTTGTAAATAAAGCCCGAATACAGCTGAACGAGGCTCGCTCCGGCTTCGATCTTTTCCGCCGCGTGCCGGCCTTCCGTGATCCCGCCGACCGCAATGATTGGCAGACGACCAGCCAGGGTTTCAGCCAACACCTTGACGGTATGGGTGCTTTTCTCTCGCACCGGAGCCCCGGAAAGCCCACCGGCTTCGTCGGCATGGGCAAGCCCCGCGACGCCTTCGCGGCTCAGCGTGGTGTTGGTCGCGATGATTGCGTCCATCCCGGCCTGAAACACCGCTTCGGCCACTAGCACGGTTTCCTCGTCGGTCATGTCCGGCGCGATTTTGATAGCCAGCGGTACGCGCTTGCCATGCAATATTTCCAGATCTTCACGGCGCTGGCGAAGCGCGTCGAGCAGTTGCTTGAGCGAATCACCGAACTGCAGGCTGCGCAGTCCCGGCGTATTGGGGGAACTGACGTTGACGGTGACATAGCTTGCCTGGTGATAAACCTTGTCCAGGCACAGCAGGTAGTCGTCCTGGGCACGCTCGACCGGCGTATCGAAATTCTTGCCGATGTTGATACCCAAAATGCCTTTGAATCGCGCAGCATCGACCCTGTCCAGCAGCGCATCGACCCCATGGTTGTTGAACCCCATGCGATTGATGATGGCTTCGGCCTCAGGCAGGCGGAAGATACGCGGCTTCGGGTTGCCCGGCTGCGGCCTCGGCGTCACGGTACCCACTTCGACGAAACCGAATCCCAGCTGGGACATTCCGCAGATCGCTTCGCCATTTTTATCCAGTCCGGCTGCCAGCCCCACCGGATTGGGAAAATCCAGGCCCATCACGCGCACCGGTAACGCCGCCGGCGTCTTGTTCAGCAGCGCATTGAGCCCCAGACGACCGCCGGCACCGATAAGATCGAGCGATAGCTCATGGGACGTCTCGGGAGTGAACTTGAACAGCAGCTGGCGAGCCAGGTTATACATACGCAGCCTAGATCCTGGAAAGTGTGGCGCGGGAGTATAGCAGGCAGGAGGTCTTCTCAGCTGGGCGAAACGCAGTTCGACCGCACCGCTCGCCCTTATTCGAGCAAGAGTTAATCGAGGCGGCGCAAGCGAATCAGCTGGCCCTCCGGAGCGAATTCCATCTCGAATGAACCAAACACGCCCGCACTTGTCAGAAAAGGTCGCAGATGATGGGCCGGCAAGCTGACATTTCTTCCTTCCCGGCTCTTGATTAGGATGCGATTGGCGCGGCCCTGATAGACAGCCAACAGTTTTTCGGCAGGCAGCGCGATATCCAGCACGAGGCTTGGCATGGAGGCTCCTCATTGATCAGCTCAGCGATTTTGCCATACTGGCGCCCTGCGGAAGATACATCTCCGGTATCCGAATATCTCATCTTCGAGCAAAAGCTCGGCAAACACGGTGCACGGTCTCGTCCGCTCTGCCACACTTCGACCGTTGCCCCATGCGTTCATCCACAATGATGAGCTTGCCCGAGCCGATGCCACTCGTGACTTCCCGAATCGCCAGATTTGCCCAGCGCCTTGGGCTGACCGGCAAATCGCCGCGCCAGATTCTTGAGCACGCCAGCCAGATCCGATTGCCGTTCGCCCCTCTCTGCGAACCGGCACCGAGCATCTTCTGGAACGACGGACCGTGCCTGCAGCGATTCGTCGACCTCCCTAGAAGCGCTTTATCCGGCCCGGTACAGGAAGACAAGGCGAGAGCTCGCACGGCACTGATGCGGCTCGTGCGTCAGGAGCAGAGCAGCCATCGGGCAATCGACCTGCGACAGATCGACGGGCTCGGTGGCCAAAGCGCCGACGGAATGGCCTATCCAACGTTCGAAGCCCTGGCTACCACACCAGCCTGCCGTCAACTCCGCGTGATCAGTTATAAGGATTTCGTGCGGACCATTACCACCGCCCTGCCCGATTTTCTAACTCGGGCTCCGATTGAGCTTCGTCAGGCCAGTTGGCTGGGCGAGCGCATCTACTGGTCGGGTGAATACCATGCCGAAGCCTTCGCCTGTGCCATCGCCTATGCGCGACTGCGTGGTCTGGAGGTGAGCCTGCCCTGCGAGCTGACCGACTACCGGCTCGACGCGGGCGGACTGCATACGCTGGATAATGAATACCACGCCATCACCATGCCAGCGCAGGCCTGGAACGATCGTGAATTCATGGGGCTGCTGCTGGAAGCGAAGATCCCGTACGCCCGCTTGACGCTTTTGCGAAACGCCAACAACACTGAATTGCTCCTGCTGGACAAGCGACAGCCGGCCGCCAATGCCCTTGGCGAAGGGCTGAAACTGGCCGGAGCGCCGGACATGGTGCGTTATCTACACACGCTGCCTCAGATAACCCGTTTTCGGCTGGGCAACTAACCCGCACAAGGGAACTGGACGCCGTTCCTGTCGCGGGAGCAGCGATACGAGACGAACCCAACGCGTGACCACAGCTCGATCACACAAAAACGCCGGTGCAAATGCACCGGCGTTTCAGTAAGCGCAACCAACTGCAGAGCAGTCCGGCAGCCAGCCGTTACCTACTGCTGCGTGCTGTTCAGCGCCAAGTCCTGCAACTCGCGACCAGCGACGGCGTACATTGCGTAGTCGACACTGCTGGCGCCCTGCAACTCGACCAGCATCCGCCGCCAGCGCTGGACCTGATACTCACGCTGCGCCAGCCAGAGCTGAACCCGCTCATCCAGATCTTCCGGTGCGTCACTCATCTGCAGCACCGACACCGTGATCGCACGCTGCTGAGCATCGAGATCATCGCGGAAGCTCTCCCGCGCCAGCGCCTGCCAGTTGTTCTCGACCGGAAGCGCGGTGATCTGCTGCAGATACCAGGGCAACTCCAGCGCGCCGCCGACGGCAAAATAGGCCGCGGCGACGTCAGTCGGTGGTTGGCCGGTCTTGTCGGCGGCTTCGAGGATTGGCAACAAGGTGTACAGGTGGTTGGTGCCAGCCACCATCCGCGCCAGCAACTCGGGGACGCCTGCCTCGGTGTAACGCTCGTAACGGCCCTGCCACAACTCACGCGTACCGCCTTGCAGCAGCGCGTCGAGCTTAAGGCCTAGCGCCGCCACACGCGGTCCGAAATGAGCGATGTCACGTGCCGCGTCCAGTTCGTTGCGACGGTTGCGCAGGAACCAGCGAGTCGCACGGCGGCCCAGTCGCATGAGCTCATTCATCAGATTGAGCTGCAGCTCGGCCGGCACCTTGTAATCCAGCGCTTCGATCTGGCGGAACCAGTGCGGCAGATGGAAGATGTCCCGCACGATCACGTAGGCGCCAGCGACGTTCGCGGCGCTCAGGCCGGTGGCCTCTCTGAGGCGCTGCACGAAGGTGATGCCCATATTGTTGATCAGGTCGTTGGCGATCTGCGTGCTGACGATCTCGCGCTTGAGGCGATGCTGCAGCATCGGCTGACGATAACGCTCGCTCAGCAGCTGCGGGAATGCGCTCTCCATCTCCCGCGCCAGATAGGCATCGTCCGGCACGCGTGACTGCAGCAGCGCCTCTTTCAGATCGATCTTGCTGTACGAAATGAGCACCGACAGCTCGGCGCGCGTCAGCCCCTGGCCCTGGCTTGCGCGCTCAGCCAACGCCTCGTCGCTCGGTAGGAATTCCAGCGCACGATCCAGCAATCCATCGGCTTCAAGGCCGCTGATCAACCGCTTGTACTCACCGCCGCCTTCACGGGCACGGTGCTGCGCTTGCGACAGCGCCTGGGTCTGCTTGTAGTTGTCATGCAACACCAGTTCGGCCACCGCATCGGTCATCTCGAACAGCAACTGATCACGCTGCTTGCCAGTCATGTCGCCGGCGCTGACGATCTCGTTGAGCAGGATCTTGATGTTGACCTCATGGTCGGAGCAGTTGACCCCACCGGCGTTATCGATGAAGTCGGTGTTCGAGGCACCACCGTGCAGGCCGTATTCGACCCGCCCCAGTTGCGTGACGCCCAGGTTGCCGCCCTCTCCGATCACTTTGGCCCGCACTTCGTTACCGTTGACGCGCAGCACGTCGTTGGCCTTGTCGCCTACATCGGCGTGGCTCTCCATGCTGCTCTTGATGTAGGTACCGATACCGCCGTTCCAGAGCAGATCGACCGGCGCCTTGAGCAATGCATGAATCAGTTCGGCAGGTGTGAGCTGATCCGCGGCGATGTCGAAACGCGCTTTCATCTGCGGGGTGATCGCGATGCGCTTGGCTGACCGCGAAAAAACGCCGCCGCCCGCCGAAATCAGCGAGACATCGTAATCGGCCCAGGACGAACGCGGCAGATCGAACAGACGCTTGCGCTCGATGAAGCTGCGCGCGGCATCCGGATCGGGGTCGATGAAGATGTGCAGGTGGTTGAACGCCGCGACCATCTGCAGGGTTTCGGACATCAGCAAGCCGTTGCCGAAAACATCACCGGCCATATCGCCGATGCCGATCACGCTGACCGGATCGCGCTGAACGTCGATGCCACGTTCGCGGAAATGCCGCTGCACCGAGACCCAGGCCCCTCTGGCAGTGATACCCATCTTCTTGTGGTCGTAACCCGCCGAGCCACCGGAGGCGAAGGCATCGCCGAGCCAGAAGTCGTACTCGGCGGCAATTCCATTGGCGATATCGGAAAAGGTCGCGGTGCCCTTGTCGGCCGCCACTACCAGATAGGGATCGTCTTCGTCATAACGCAACACGTTGGCCGGCGGGACGACGTTGCCGTCCTTGAGGTTGTCGGTTATGTCCAGCAAGCCACTGATGAAAATCCGATAGCAGGCGATCCCTTCGGCCAACACCTCGTCGCGCGAGCCGCTTGTCGGCAGCCGGCGCGGAACGAAGCCGCCCTTGGCACCGCCCGGCACGATGATCGCGTTCTTTACCTGCTGCGCCTTCACCAGCCCCAACACCTCGGTGCGGTAATCCTCTTCACGATCCGACCAGCGCAGCCCACCACGCGCCACCTTGCCACCTCGCAGATGAACGCCTTCGACCCGGGGCGAATAGACGAATATCTCGAATTTCGGTGCCGGTCGCGGCATCTCCGGAATCGAGCGGGGATCGAGCTTGAAGCTGAAATAGCTTTTCAATTTCCCGCTGGCATCGGTCTGGTAGAAGTTGGTCCGCAGCGTCGCCTTGATCAGCGCCAGGTAGCGCCGCAGGATGCGGTCTTCGTTCAGTACCGCGACATCATCCAGAGCAGTGACGATGGCCTGCTCCAAGCGTGCCTGCTTGTCGGCCAGATCTTCTTCGCCGAGCTTGCGCGCCAGGTAGAAACGCATCTTGAATAGGCGTACCAGTTCGCGGGCGATGTCGGTGTGGTTGAGCAGTGCGCTGGCGATGTATCCCAGATCGAAGCCCATGCGGATCTGCTTGAGATAGCGTCCATAGGCGCGCAGCAGCGCCACTTCACGCCAGGTCAGGCCGGCGGTCAGCACCAGTCGGTTGAAGGCATCGTTTTCCGCTTGGCCGTTGTGTATGGCAATGAAGGCATCCTGTAGCGGCTCGTTGATCTCCATCAGGTCGATTTCCAGACCTTCGGCGTAGGTAAAGGCGAAATCGTGAATCCAGTATTCGCGCCCATTTTTGTGCCGCAGATGGAAGGGAAACTCGCCGAGCACCCGCAGGCCGAGATTTTCCAGGATGGGCAGCATGTCCGACAAAGGCAGAGGCGTGTCGAGGTGGTACAGCTTGCAGTGCAGGCGATTCTCGGCGGCGGTGATCGGCTGGTAGAAGCTCATTACCAGCGGCCGTTCTTCGCTCAGGCTCAGCACATGCTGCATGTCCACCGCAGCCGAATGCGGCGCAAAGCGTTCGCGGTAGCCAGCCGGAAAACCCTTGGCAAAATCGGCAAGGATGCCGGTGCCCTGCCCCTCGCCGAAGCGCTCGATCACTACGCTGGAATAATCGTCCTGCCAGGTGCGGCAGGCCTGCACGATTTCCCGTTCCAGTTGCGCCGCGTCGAACTGCACTTGCTTGCCCGGATCCACACGCAGCAGGAATTGCACGCGAATCAGCACGGATTCGGAGAAGTAAGTGGAGAATTCGCAGCCGCTAGCTTCCAGCCGATCCATCAGCACCTGTTGAATGCGCAATCGCGTTTCGGTCGAATAACTGTCACGCGGAACATAGACCAGGCAGTAGAAGAAGCGGCGGTAAGGGTCGGTGCGCAGGAACAACCGCAGTTTGTTCCGCTCCTGGATCTGCACGATGGCGATCGCGGTGTCGAACAACTGATCCAGGGTCATCTGGAACAGCTCATCGCGCGGCAGCACTTCGAGTACCTGGATCAGCTCCTTGGCCAGATGCGCCGAGTCGTCGAAGTGAGAGCGCTCGACCACCTGCGCGACCTTGCTGCGGATATAGGGAATCCGCCGCACGCTCTGGGTGTAGACCGACGAGGTGAAGAGCCCGAGGAAACGACATTCCTTGACCACCCGCCCCTGTTCGTCGAGCTCGCGGATGGAAACGAAATCGGGATAGGCCGGGCGATGCACCCGGCTCGGCGTCGCTGCCTTGGCGAACGACAGCAGCAGCGGCTCGCGTAGATAGGCCAGGGCCGGCGACATGATCAGCTGATCGCTTTCCTCCAACCCGGTGCGCAGCGTGCGTGACAAGCCCAGCAGTGACGACTCGTCATACACGATGCGCCCGCCGTCACCCTGATCCACCACGGTGAATTCTTCATAACCGAGGAAGGTGAAGTGGTCATCGGCGAGCCAGCGCATGAAATCCATGATCTCCGTCAGCTGCCCGTCGCCGGCCTGCTGCGGCAATGCGCTCAGCCGGGCGCAATGCTCCTCGGCCTTGGCCTTCATGGGCGGGAAGTCGTTCACGGCAATACGCACGTCGGCGAGCACGGCATGCAGCGACTGCTCCAGTTCGCGCAAGGCAGCGGCACTGGCGCAGCGGTCTATCTCGACGAAAATCAACGACTCGGCCTTGCTGTCCTCGGCGGAGCGCCCTTTAGGCAGCAGCTCGATCAGGCTGCCATCGGCGTTCCGGCGAACCTGTAGCACGCTGTTCTGTAGTGTATGAATCGCATAACCGCGGCGGGTCAGCTCCATCCGTACCGAGTCCACCAGGAACGGCATATCCGGATGCAGCACCTCGACCACACTATGGGTCGACTGCCAACCGTGCTTCTCGTAGTCAGGATTGAAGACATGCACCTCCGGACTGGCCGGATCAAAACGCTCCAACAGACGCCAACTGGCAAGTGTCGAACCGACGAGATCGGTCATGCGTCGCTGGGTGAGTTCGGGCAGGGCGACAATTCCGAAGAACTGCTCGGCGAAAAGTCCCACTTGTGGCAGGAGTCTCTCGTCGACATGCTGCGCCAGGGCCACTTGCAGTTGTTGCTGAAAGTCGGCTTTGCTGGCAGCGGTAAAGAACGCCATTGGTTTGCTCCATTCTGGCTTGAGATTCTGTTAGGGCAGTCGCGGCACCAGACTGGCAGCGCAACGTTCAAGTTCAACGGTAGTTCAGCAGACAAGGATTGCATCAATATGAGCCTGCCCGGCCCGGCGAGCCATAGGCGCTGCCAAGCTGTTTCCAATGCGTTGGTACCTCCTGAGGCGACGAAGTTGCCGAGCCGCGCATAGCTCGCTCCCCGGCAAATGAATTAAAGTCGCGACGTCGAGCGCCCCGCCCCGACATTCCCAGCAGAAGAGCTCAGCGATGGTCCACCGTGAAGCAATAGTCGCCTTGCGACAGTTCCTTTCAACCCAGATCCTCGGCCAGGAACGGCTGATCGAGCGGCTGCTGATCGCTTTGCTGGCCGACGGGCATTTGCTCGTCGAAGGCGCTCCGGGCTTGGCCAAGACCCGCGCTATCAAGGAGCTGGCCGGTGGCCTGGAGGCCGAATTCCATCGTATTCAGTTCACCCCGGACCTGCTTCCGGCCGACATCACCGGCACGGAAATCTACCGCCCGGAAACCGGTAGCTTCGTGTTCCAACAGGGCCCGATCTTTCACAACCTGGTACTGGCCGACGAAATCAATCGCGCCCCGGCAAAGGTCCAGTCGGCGCTGCTCGAAGCCATGGCCGAGCGACAGGTCAGCGTCGGTCGCAGCACCTACGATCTATCGCCGCTGTTTCTGGTAATGGCCACGCAGAACCCCATCGAGCAGGAGGGCACCTACCCACTGCCGGAAGCGCAGCTCGACCGCTTTCTGATGCACGTTAAGTTGGGCTTTCCCGATGCCTCGGTGGAGCGGCGCATCCTTCAGCAGGCCCGTGGCGAGGCCATCAATGGCGAAACTCCTCCGGAACACCGCGTCTCGCAGCAAGCCATCTTCGCTGCGCGCAAGGAAATACTCGGCCTGTACATGGCCGATGCGGTGGAGGAATACCTGGTGCAATTGGTGATGGCGACCCGCACGCCGGCCAAGTTCGATGCCGAGCTGGCCGGCTGGATCGCTTATGGCGCCAGCCCGCGCGGTTCGATCTCGCTGGACCGCTGCGCCCGCGCCCACGCTTGGCTGGCGGGCCGCGATTTCGTCAGCCCGGAAGACATCCAGGCCATGCTGTTCGATGTGCTGCGCCATCGTCTGATTCTCTCGTTCGAAGCGGAAGCCGCCGGCATCGATCAGGATCGAGTGCTGCAACGCATCCTCGACGTGGTCGCGGTGGCCTGATGCAACCCTCGCCATCGCCTGGCAGCGACGCGACGCCCTCGCCTGAAGCGGGCATTCGCCTGAGCCTGGCCGAGCTGATCGACATGCGTCACCGCGTCAGGGAAGTCCCGCTGTTCTCCAGCCCGCACCGTCGCAGTCCGCTGGTCGGTCTGCATCACTCCAAGCTCCGCGGGCGCGGCGTGGATTTCGACCAGGTGCGCATCTATCAGGCGGGCGACGACGTGCGCACCATCGACTGGCGGGTAACAGCGCGCACTCAGGAGCCCCATACCAAACTGTTCCACGAGGAGCGCGAACGGCCCATTTACATCCTTGTGGAACAGAGCCCCCGCTTGTTCTTCGGCAGCGGTCTGGCCTTCAAATCGGTGCTGGCCGCTCGGGCTGCCAGCCTGGTCGGCTGGGCCGCGCTGAGTCACAACGATCGCGTCGGCGGCCTGGTCTTTGGCTGCGGAGAGCAACACGAGATCAAACCCCGGCGCAGCAAGCAGAGCCTGTTGCAGCTGCTCGATCGTCTATCCCGCGCCAATGCCGAGTTGCATGCAGATCAACGCTGCGATGCCGATGCCTTCGGCATGGCATTGAGGCGCGCCCGCGAGGTGCTGCGCCCCGGCAGTCTGGCGGTGATCGTCTGCGACGAGCGCACCCTGAGCGATGCCGCCGAACAGCAGCTGACCCTACTCGCCCGCCACGTCGACCTGTTGCTGATTCCGGTGTTCGATCCGCTCGACCACGCCCTGCCCGCTGCCGGCCTGCTGCGCTTCGCCCAGTCCGGCGCACGGCTGGAGCTGGACAGCCACGATGCCGCCATACGTCAGGCCTACCGCAGCCAGGGCGAGGCCCGCACCGCTAGGTGGCGCCGTCTGGCAGATCGCCTGCGACTGCCGTTGATGCCGCTCGACACCCAGCGCGAGCTAATCGAGCAGCTGCGTGAACACCTCAGCGTGCAGCATCCCGGGGCGCCCCGATGAGCTCGCTCGATCAACTCGAACCCCTTATGGCTCCTGCTCCGATAAGCGCCTGGCCACCCGCGCCCGGCTGGTGGTTTCTCGCTGCGTTGCTGCTCAGCCTCGTTCTGCTCGTACGTTTACGTCCCTGGCAGCGTTGGAAGCGAGAGGACACGACCGAAGCCGAGTCGCCGCTCGAACCTCAACGACAGATCGCCCTCGACGAACTCGCACAGCTGAACAAACCCTACGGCGGCCAGCCGGCCAACCTGTGGCTGCAGCAGCTTAATGCACTGCTCAAGCGCCTCTGTCGAACCCGTTATCCGGACGCCCATCCGCATACGCTCAGCGGGCGTGCCTGGCTGGCGTTTCTCGACAATCGCTGCCCGGCGGCTGGACTGACGCGCTGGATGGTGCTGGTCGAAGGCGTCTATCGCGCCGAATGCCGGCTGGACGACAAAGCCATCCAAGGGTTGGAGCAGGCCGTGCAGATCTGGATTCGCAAACATGTTTGATCTGGCATGGCCGTGGGTCTTTCTGCTGCTGCCGCTGCCCTGGATGCTGCGCTGGCTGTTGCCGGCCGCCGACAGTGGCGATGCGGCCTTGAAGGTCAGCTTTCTCGACGACCTGGAAACACTGGCCGGTCGCCGCGCCATGGTCACGCTGCCGGCGTGGCGCCAGCAACTTCCGTATCTGCTGGTCTGGTTGCTGCTGCTGTTCGCCGCTGCCAGGCCGCAATGGCTCGGCGAGCCGCTACCACTGCCCACCAGTGGCCGCGACCTGCTACTAGCGGTGGATGTTTCCGGATCGATGGACTACCCCGACATGCAATGGCAGGGCGAGGAAATCAGCCGGCTTGAACTGGTCAAGCACTTGCTCGGTGACTTCATCATCGAGCGGCGCGGAGACCGCGTCGGCCTGATCCTGTTCGGTAGCCAGGCCTATTTGCAGGCTCCGCTGACCTTCGATCGGCAAACCGTGCGCGCCTGGCTCGACGAGGCCGCCATCGGCATCGCTGGCGGTAACACCGCCATCGGCGATGCCATAGGTCTGGCGGTCAAACGGCTGCGTGAGCGCCCAGCAGACAGCCGCGTGCTGGTACTGGTCACCGACGGCGCCAACAACGGTGGCGAGATCGAGCCGCTACTGGCCGCTCGCCTGGCTGCGACGCAAGGCATCAAGGTGCATACCATCGGCATCGGCGCCGACGCGGAAAGCGGCGGCGTGCTCCAGCGTTTCGGCTTCAATGTCGGCGCCGAACTGGACGAGCCGACGCTACGGGCAATCGCTGAACAAACCGGTGGCGAATACTTCCGGGCGCGTTCGAGCAGCGAATTGGTCGCCGTCGGCGCGGCACTCGATCAGCTCGAACCCGCCGCGCAACAACCGACCCAGGCGCGAGTCGCCGATGCGCTCTATGTCTGGCCATTGTCCGCCGCCTTGCTGATCAGCCTGCTGCTGGTTGCAAACAGCCTCTGGCACTCATCGCTGCAACGCCTGTTCTGGCGTGGAGAGCGGCCATGATAGAGTTTTTGCCGCAGCTGCTTCGACCCTTCTGGTTACTGATTCTGCCGTTGCCAATCTGGCTGCTGTGGCGGCTCTGGCATCGCCAGCGGCAGATCGGCCGCTGGCAGCGCCTGTTGCCCGAAGCATTTCACGCCGCCTTGCTGACACGCGGCAGGTTGCGCAACAGCCGACGCCCCTGGCTGGTGCTCGGCGCGGCCTGGCTGCTTGCCTGTCTGGCGCTGCTCGGACCGAGTTGGCAACAAGCCGAGCAGCCGAGCCTGTCACGCGCCGATCCGCTGGTGGTACTGCTCGACACCACGCCCGCCATGCTCGCCGCCGACGTCCGGCCCACCCGCCTGGGACAGGCCAAACACGAGATCCTCGATCTGTTGCAGGCCCGCCCGGATGCACAGACCGCAGTGGTGGCGTTCGCCGGCAGTGCTCACACGCTGGTGCCGCTGACCAACGATATCGCCACGACCCAGAACCTGCTGGACGCCCTCCAGCCCGAGCTGATGCCGGAGTCGGGTCACCGGGCGGATCTGGCCGTTGCCCATGGCATCGGCTTGCTCGCTCAGGGTGGCCATGAACGTGGCCGGTTGTTGCTGATCGGTAGCCAGCTGGACGAACGGGAGCGCTCCGCGATCGCCACGCTGCTGGAGGACAGTTCCGTGCAGCTGCTGACACTGGGCATCGGCACCGAGCAAGGCGCGCCGATCGCCCGCGAAGACGGCAGCTTTTTGAAGGATGACAACGGCGCCATTCTGATTCCAAGGCTCGACGACAGTGGTTTGCGCCGCTTCGCCAGCGAAATCGGCGGGCGCTATCAGCAGGCGCGGCTCGATGAAAGCGACTTGCATGCGCTGGGATTACTGGCACGCACCGGCGAGATCGTGACCCGAGACGACACCACTCGCCTCAGCGCCTGGCTGGATCAAGGGCATTGGCTGCTGCTGCCGTTGCTGTTGCTGGCCGCCTGTGCCGGCCGTCGCGGCTGGTTGTTCTGTTTGCCGCTGATCGTCTTCATGCCGCAACCGTCCAGCGCATCGGGCATGCAAGATCTGTGGTCGCGCCCGGATCAGCAAGGCATACGCCTGCTCGAATCCGAACGTCCCGCCGAAGCCGCAGAGCGCTTCGAAAACCCGCAATGGCGAGGCTACGCTCTTTACCAGGCCGGCGATTTTGCCGGTGCCGCCGAGCAATTCGGTAAGGGTGATACCGCCGCGGACCATTACAACCGGGGTAACGCACTGGCGCGCAACGACGAGCTGGAAGCGGCGATCGAAGCCTACGATCAGGCATTGGCGCTCGACCCGGCGCTGGAACACGCCCAACGTAACAAGGCCACCGTCGAAGAAATCCTGCGCCAGCGCCAGCAACAGACACAGCAGGAGCAAGCCCCCGACGACCAGACTGCCCAGGATGCGTCGCCCGATGCCGAGCAAAAGCCTTCGACCAGCGGTTCGGCGGCCAGTCGACCCGAAGCCACCGAGCCGGTCGACGCGGATGAAGCCAGCGATAACGGCGAAAACGCCACACCCGCCGCGGCGCCAGATCCGATCGAACAGGGCGAAACGGAGGAATCACTTGCCCACTCCCAGCTGGGCTCACTCGATCCCGAGCAGGATCAGGCGATGGATCAATGGCTGCGCAAGATTCCCGACAACCCCGGCGAGTTGCTACGCCGCAAATTCCTTTACGAACAACGCAAGCGCCAGGAAACGATTAGATGACGCGGCTGATGACACTGGTGTTTCTGCTCATGCTCGGCTGCCAGGCGAGCGCCTCTGCGCTGGTCGCGCGGGTCGATCGCACCCAGCTGAGCCTGGATGAAACCGTCGAGTTGACGCTCGAAACCGGGGATATCACGGCGTTCGGCAGACCGAACCTGCAGCCGCTCGATGGCCTGTTCAAGGTGTTCGACAGCCGCCAGGTCAACCAGCTGTCCGGTGCGAACGGCGAGGCGCGTACCACCACACGATGGTTGATCACGCTTCAGCCGCTACAGACCGGCTACGTGGTGATTCCGCCATTGCAGCTGGGCGACTGGCGCAGCGAACCCATCACGCTGCATGTCAGCGAGCCTGGGAACGAAGGCAGCGACACGCTGGCGCCGATATTCATCGACTCCAGCCTCGATCAGGACAGCGTTTACGTTCAGGCGCAGGTGGTGCTGACCCTGCGCATCTACCATTCCGTGTCGCTCTACGATGACAGCACGCTCTCACCCTTGCAGATGAGCGATGCGCTGGTCGAGCGACTCGGCGAACCGCGCACTTACGAAAAGGACATCAATGGAATACGTCACGGCGTCATCGAGATCCGCTATGCGCTGTTCCCGCAGAAAAGCGGCACGTTGAGCATTCCCGCGCAGCTGTTCAGTGCGACCACCGTGGCGTCTAACGGTGCCTTTTACGGTTCTCGCTTCGGGAAATCCACCCAGGTCAAATCCCCCGAGATTCCGCTGGAGGTCAAAGCCAAGCCGGTCGAATATCCCGCCGATGCGCCCTGGCTTCCGGCGACCGATCTGACCCTGGTCGAAGCCTGGAGCCCGCAACCGCAGGACGCCCAGCTGGGCGAGGCCCTGACGCGCAGCCTGATGCTGAAAGCCGAAGGTCTGTCCAGCACTCAGCTGCCACCGCTCGAATCGCCGCCGGTGGCTGGATTGCGGCGTTATCCCGACCAGCCAAGCCTGAACGACGAGGTCACCGACAAAGGCGTCAGTGGCAGCCGTGAGCAGCGTGAGGCGCTCGTTGCGACAGGCGCCGGAGAGTATGTACTGCCCAGCGTGGAGCTGGTCTGGTGGAACACCGTCGAAGATCGCCTGGAGCGCAGCACCTTGCCCGAGCGAATGCTTCAGGTGGCGGAAAATTCCGAGTTTCAACAAGCACCGATTACGCATCCAGACACGCCGCAGGCGCAGACCGAAACACGGCTATGGCCGTGGCAGCTGAGCAGCGCGGTACTTGCACTGACCACCCTGCTCGGCTTCGGCCTGTGGCTGCGGGCACGCAGCCAGCCGGCGGTCATCCGCACGGTGCAGAGTGGTCCGACACCGCGCAGCCTGCTCGACGACCTCAAGCGCGCCTGTCTGGCCAACGACACCCAAGCGACCCGCCACGCGCTCGACGCCTGGGCACGCCAGCAACCCGAAACGCTGGCGGACATGGCCGCACGCTTCGTCCCGCTGTCCGATGCTCTGGATGGCTTGAACGGCGCGCTCTACAGCGAGACCGGTCAGCGCTGGCAGGGCGAGGCGCTATGGCAGGCCATCCAGAACCTGCCGACTGCTCAACCAGCCGTCACCGAGGCGGAAGCCGGCGCCTTGCCGCCCTTGTATCCGCGCTAAAAGCTCAAAAGCGCAGCGGTTGATGTATGGCCCGCCGCCTCAACCGCGAGCGGGCAGCTCTTCTCTTCCCTTTGGCATGTGGCTTGCTTCGTCAGGGACATGATCTCTCAGCGCATCAGCCGCCTCCCGACGACGATCCGCTCGTCTAGCATGTCAAAGGTCCCGTTCGCATGACTCATCCCAACACGCCGCCACGGCCCAACCCATTGGCCTGGGTCGCAGGCAGCGATGCGCCGGAAAAGCACGTCGTCAATCTCGGCTTCATGGCCCTGACCGATGCCGCATCGCTGATCGTTGCCGCCACGCAAGGCTTTGCTCAACCCTACGGCTTGACTCTCAACCTGCAGCGGCAGACGTCCTGGTCGAATATTCGCGACAAGTTGATCGAAGGTGAACTGGACGCCGCGCATGGCTTGTACGGCCTGATCTATGCCGTGCATCTGGGTATCGGCGGCAGCGCGCCGGTCGACATGGCGGTGCTCATGGGTCTGGCTCAGAACGGCCAGAGCATCAACTTGTCAAGCACACTCAAGTCGTCTGGCGTGACCGATCCCGAAGCGCTCAGCCGCAGCGTGCGCCAGAGCGGTGCAAAACTCGTCCTGGCGCAGACCTTCCCCACCGGCACGCATGCCCTCTGGCTGTACTACTGGCTGGCCGCCCACGGCATCCATCCACTGAAAGACGTACGTACGCTGGTGGTGCCGCCTTCACAAATGGTGGCGCACCTGCGGGCAGGTCGCATCGATGGCTTCTGCGCCGGCGAGCCCTGGGGCGCACAGGCGATACGGGAAGACATCGGCTTCACTCTGGCCACCAGCCAATCGATCTGGCCCGCCCATCCGGAAAAGGTGCTGGGCTGCACACGCGCCTTCGTCGAGCAATATCCCAACACTGCCCGTGCACTGGTCATGGCGATCCTCGAAGCCAGTCGCTTTATCGACGAGAGCCAGGAGAATCGGCGCAGCACCGCGCAGTTGATCGCCGGCAGCGGCTACGTCGATGCACCGGTGGCCGCCATCGAGCCGCGTTTTCTCGGCCAGTATGAAGACGGCCTGGGGCGCGCCTGGCAGGACGAGCACCCGCTACGCTTCTTCGGCAATGGCGAGGTGAACATGCCCTACCATTCCGACGGCCTCTGGTTCATGACCCAACTGCGCCGCTGGGGCCTGTTGCGCGAAGATCCGGACTACCTCGCCATTGCGCAGAAGGTGCAGCAAACCAGCCTCTACCGCGATGCGGCGACGACATTGAACATTTCAGTGCCGGACTCGGTCATGCGCAGCGCCGTGCTGATGGATGGCAGTCGCTGGGACGGCAGCGATCCGGCCGTCTATGCACGCAGTTTCGCCTTGGATGGCCTAACCGAAACCGCCGCGCTGCTCGAGCCGAGCTAAGGGAGAAAGCCATGCTTCGCGTCCTGCTGATCGACGATACGCCTCGCAAGGTTGGTCGCCTGCGCGCCGCGCTGATGGAAGCCGGCTTCGAGGTGATTGAGGAATCCGGCCTGACCATCGACCTGCCCGAACGAGTCGAAGCGATTCGCCCCGACGTAGTGCTGATCGACACCGACTCACCTGGCCGAGACGTGATGGAGCAGGTGGTGATGGTCAGCCGCGATCAGCCGCGGCCCATCGTCATGTTCACCGACGACGACAACCCCGACGCCATGCGCCAGGCGATTCGCGCCGGCGTCAGCGCCTATATCGTCGAAGGCATCCAGGCTCAACGCCTCAAACCGATCCTGGATGTGGCGATGGCCCGCTTCGAAAGCGATCAGGCCATTCGTGCGCAACTGCAGGCGCGCGATCAACAGTTGGTCGAGCGCAAGCGCATCGAGCTGGCCAAGGGCATGCTGATGAAAATGAAAAGCTGCAACGAGGAAGACGCCTATACATTGATGCGCCGCCAGGCCATGAGCCGCCAGCAGAAGCTGATACAGGTAGCCGAGCAGATCATCGCCATGAACGAACTGCTCGATCGGTAACGACTGTCCGGCAAAGGTGCGCGCAGCTTCAACGTTGCACCACCGCTGGGCGTTTCGCCTCAGCAAGACGAGCTGAGCGGCCATGCTTCGCTGAAAGGCACCCCATTATCTTGGCCGCAGAGTCAAGCGGCATTGATGCTGCTCATTGGCAAGAGTCTTGCCTGCCTTCACGTAGCATTAACCACGCACAACGCCGGCTGACAGAGGGGTGCTGAACAGCACAAGCCTCAATGAGATTCGCTCCAAACGCTGATCGAACAAAAAAGAAGGATATCTGAATGGCCATGATCGCGACCTTGGTAATTGCCTGCCTGCTGGCATTGCTCGGCCATTACCTGAACCGGATTGCAAGCGCACAGCATCATCAGCGAGTCGAAGCGCTACGCACTAAAACAAAGCGCGACTGGAAAGCATCTGTATGAGATTCGGCGCTCCGCACAATAGACCATGAGCTCTCGCACGTTACTTGCAGCGCTGCTGTGGCGAGCCGATGGCGCTCGCGCTGTGCTCCGGCGTTAGCTGTGGCGGACATAGTGGCTACGCTAGAATGCGCGCCTTCGATCACCAGCCGAGCATTTCATGGCCCGCCTCACTTTGCAGTTTCCCGAAGACCAATTCTGCTTCACCACGCAACTGACCGTACGCATCACCGACATCAACGCCGGTAATCATCTGGCCAACGATTCGATGATCTCGATGATCTCCGAGGCCCGCGCGCGCTTTCTGTTCGCCTACGGCATCGCCGAGACCAGAAAGGACGGAAACGGCATCATCGTCACCGACCTCGCCACTACCTACAAAGCCGAAGCCCATGCGCGCGATGTGCTGCTGTTCGAAGTCGGCGTGATGGACTTCAACCGCTATGGTGGCGACATCACCTTCCGCATCACCCGCCCCGCCGATGGCACCTTGATCGCCATGGCCAAGTCCGGTTTCGTTTTCTACGACTATCTGAACAAGCGCGTCGTACCGATGCCCAGCGAGTTCGACGCCAAGTTCCCCAAGGTCAACCGCATCAGCTGAAAAACGCTCCACTTCGAAGCACGACGCACCTGAGGTGCGCCCATTTCGCTCGGCAGCGAAGCCCTGGCTGCGCGCGAAGCCTTGAAATGTCAGGCTTCGGCTCTTTGGCACAGCTAATGCTTAGTACACATCAGGTAGCCAAAGGCGGTTACTCACAGACATGACAAAGGCGTCGCGTTGCCCCGTTGAGACTGACGGCGGTTTCGCGGCGCTTTTTCGTTTGCCCCAGGGATCGGGGCGCGAATGGCAACGACCCCGCCACTCGCAACTGCTTCGAGCACTGCCGCAGCCGGATCGGCTGGGCGGTCATCGCATATCCGCCGCCCATTTCGGCGCGTCGGCTGCACTTGTCTAGCGTCTAGTGAGGTGTTCGATGAATACGAGTTTCTGGAAAGCCGGCCATACGCCGACGCTGTTCTCTGCCTTTCTCTACTTCGATTTGAGTTTCATGGTCTGGTACGTACTCGGCCCGATGGGCGTGCAGATCGCTGCCGATCTCGGGCTGACCACGCAGCAGCGCGCCTTTATGGTGGCTACGCCGATCCTCTCCGGCGCCGTTCTGCGCCTGGTGCTGGGTATGCTGGCCGACCGCACCTCACCGAAGGCAGCCGGGCTGTTCGGCCAGATCGTGGTGATCGCCGCGCTGTTCGTAGCCTGGCTCCACGGCATCCACAACTATGAGCAGGCGCTGCTGCTCGGCCTGTTCCTCGGCATGGCCGGTGCCTCCTTCGCCGTGGCGCTGCCGTTGGCGTCACAGTGGTATCCGCCGCAGCATCAGGGCAAGGCGATGGGCATTGCCGGTGCCGGCAACTCCGGGACCGTGCTCGCGGCGCTGTTCGCGCCAGTGCTGGCTACGATGTTCGGCTGGAGCAACGTATTCGGCCTGGCACTGATCCCGCTGGTGCTGACGCTGTTTATCTTCGCCAGTGTGGCCAAGAATGCGCCGAACCGTCCCGCGCCGAAGTCCTTCGCCGACTACATGAAGGCACTGGGTGACCGCGACAGCTGGTGGTTCATGTTCTTCTACAGCGTGACGTTCGGCGGCTTCCTCGGACTGGCCAGCACCCTGCCCGGCTATTTTCACGACCAGTACGCGTTCGACCCGGTCAAGGCCGGCTACTACACCGCCGCCTGCGTATTCGCCGGCAGCTTGTTGCGGCCGCTGGGCGGCGCGCTGGCCGACCGTATCGGCGGCATCCGCTCGCTGCTGGTGATGTATACCGTGACGGCTATCTGCTTGTTTATCGTCGGGTTCAATCTGCCAAGCTCGACGGCTGCGCTGGCGTTGTTCGTCGTTGCCATGCTCAGCCTTGGGGCCGGCAACGGCGCGGTGTTCCAGTTGGTGCCGCAGCGCTTCAACAAGGAAATCGGCGTGATGACCGGGCTAGTCGGCATGGCCGGCGGCATCGGTGGCTTCTTGCTCACCGCAGGTTTGGGCGCCGTCAAGCAGGCCACCGGCGACTACCAGCTGGGTCTCTGGCTGTTCGCCAGCCTGGGTGCGTTGGCCTGGTTCGGCCTCTATGGCGTGAAGCGTCGCTGGAGAACCACCTGGGGTTCGGCGGCAATGACAGTGGCAAGGGTATAGAGGGAGCAGCTAAAAGCTGGAAGCTGGAAGAGGTGCATTTAGCTTCTAGCTTCTAGCTTCTAGCTTCAGGCTAAACCTGATCGCATCGGATCGACTTATGCCCCTTCAACTTTCCTTCGGCGAAGCCACCGCAACCGGTCCGCGTGCAGAAAATCAGGACGCGCTGCGTATCGTCACGCCAACGCTAGGCCTCGCGGCTAGCAAGGGTGCGCTGTTCGCTATCGCCGACGGTGTCAGCCAGTGCGCGGACGGCGGCCTGGCGGCGCGGGCGACGCTGCAGGCACTGGCCACTGATTACTACGCCACACCGGAAACCTGGACCGTCGCGCAGTCGCTCGACCGAGTACTGGTTGCCCACAATCGCTGGCTGCAAGCCAACGGTGGCGGGCAGCCGCTGCTGACCACATTGACCGCGCTGGTGCTGCGTGGGCGGCGCTTTACCCTTGCCCACGTCGGTGACTGCCGGGCTTATCGCTGGTATGACGGCCAGCTACAGCGGTTGAGCGAAGACCATGTGTGGGACCAGCCGAACATGCAGCACGTGCTCAAGCGTGCCATGGGCCTGGATCAGCACCTGGTGATGGATTACCTCGACGGCGAGCTGCGCCTCGGCGAAACCTTCGTGCTGCTGAGCGACGGCGTCTGGGCCAGCATCGCCGAGCGCGATATCCGGAACATTCTCGGTTCCGAAACTGATCTAACCAGCGCAGCCAGAACGTTGGTCGATCTCGCGCACCAGAACGGCAGCCAAGACAACGCCAGCGCCCTGCTGCTGCGGGTCGACGAACTGTCAGAAGCGGTACTTGCCGATTCGCTCGCTCAGCTGGCCGATTGGCCGTTGCCACCCCGATTGCGGCTCGGCCAGACATTCGAAGGCTGGTACATCGAGGCGTTGCTGGGCGAATCGCGCCAGTCGCTGGTCTACCGTGTGCGCGATCAACAGGGTCAGCCCTGGCTGCTCAAGACTTTGCCACCGAGCCGGGCGGACGAACTCGAAGCCGGACCAGCGTTGCTGCAGGAGGAATGGTTTCTGCGCCGGGTCGCAGGCCGCCATTACCCCGAGCTCCATGACCTGCCCCGGCGCCAGCACCTGTATTACGTGCAGCGCGAATACAGTGGGCAGACCCTCGTACAGCGCTTCACTCAACAAGGCCCGATGTCGCTGCCCGACTGGTTGCAGATGGCGCCACGCCTGATCCGCGCGCTGGGTATGCTGCACCGACGCAACATCCTGCACCGCGACATCAAACCGGAAAACCTGCACCTGGATGACGCCGGCGAGCTGCGCCTGCTGGATTTCGGCCTGGCCTATTGCCCGGGGCTGTCCGAGGACCAGCCGCACAACTTGCCGGGCACGCCGAGCTATATCGCCCCTGAAGCCTTTGCCGGCGCGGCGCCAAGCCGGGAACAGGACATCTACGCAGCTGGCGTCACGCTCTACTACCTGCTCACCGGTCACTACCCCTACGGCGAGGTGGAAGCCTTCCAACGGCCCCGTTTCGGCAACGCTGTGCCGGCCAGTCGCTATCGACCCGATCTGCCCCAATGGCTGGATGACATGCTCAAGCGCGCCGTCGCGGCAGAGCCCGCACAGCGCTTCGAAACAGCCGAAGAATGGCTATTGGTACTGGAACAGGGTGAGCGCCTGGCAAACAGCACGCCGTCGCGGCCATTGCTCGAACGCGAACCGTTGAAGGTCTGGCGCGGCATCGCCCTGCTCTCGCTGTTGTTGAATCTGGCTCTGCTGGCGTGGCTAGGTAAAAACGGCTAGCGATCAACGCCGAACGATCAGCCCCTGGCGCGCAACACGGGTCAGCTCGCGCACGCACTCCTCAAGCCGTTCGCCGCTCGGCGCCTGGATGACTGCCAGATCGAAATTATTCGTGGCGAAATGCGCCAGCGATTCATCGGCACCGGTGAATTGAACGAGAAAAGCGCGCGGCTTTCCCCAGCGCTTCGGCCAACCGTCCAAATAGCGCAACAGCGACGGCTGATGATTGCCACCAAGGAGAATTTTCGGATTGCTGCGGACCAGCCCGCTGGTGATGGGGGCCAAACGTAGAGAGGTGCGTTGCGATGCATTCATGAAAGATATCCCGCCTCGAGGATTCCGCTGGGCAGCGGTGGGAGGCGACACCGAACCAGCGCTTTAGCGGTATTTCGAAGCCTTCGGCTCCAGGCGCCCCGCAAGTAGCTGACTAAATCGGCGCATGAGGCGAAACAATAAAAAGCGACACGGGTGCTGTCAACGGCGAATTTTCCGCGTGCTAGATAGTTTGGCTGCACCAGTGCTGCACGGCGCGCATCATAGCGGTGCAAAAACACAGTCTCACCACGCCCCGTCGCTGGCGCTAAGCGGCGGAAAGCAAGCCTACACAGGGTTGGCACAGCCCCTGCATTGTCAAGAGCAACATCAAGCCGGGCCTTCAATGTGGAGGGCCGGGCTCCGAATACGGAACAAGGACAAAGGCGTCCTCACCGGTTAACTGGTGGGGGCGCCTTTTTCGTTGACGCCCAGCTCGCGCGGAGAACGGTATGAAAAAACTCAGACTCGTGATGATCGGCAATGGCATGGCCGGGGTTCGTACCCTGGAGGAACTGCTCAAGCTCGCCCCTGATCTCTACGACATCACGGTATTCGGCGCCGAGCCCCATCCCAACTACAACCGTATCCTGCTTTCGCCGGTATTGGCCGGCGAGCAAACCTTCGAGGAGATCGTGCTCAACGACCTCGACTGGTATGCGAAGAACGGCATCCGCCTGCTACTCAACCGCAAGGTGATTCAGATCGACCGGATCAGGCGTCGGGTGATCGCCGAAGACGGCAGCGAAGCCGAGTATGACCGCCTGCTCATCGCCACCGGTTCGACACCCTTCATCCTGCCGATACCCGGCAATCAGCTCGACGGGGTGATCGGCTATCGCGATATCGCCGACACCCAGGCGATGCTGGGCGCCGCCAGGAACCACAGGCACGCTGTGGTAATCGGCGGCGGATTACTCGGGCTGGAAGCGGCCAACGGCCTGACGGCGCGCGGTATGCAGGTGACCGTAGTGCACCTCGGCGAATGGCCGATGGAGCGCCAGCTCGACCAAAGCGCCGGCACCCTGCTGCAGAAGGCATTGGAAAGCCGCGGGCTGACCTTCAAGATGAACAAGCAGACCGCCGAACTGATCGGTAACGATCAGGGGCGGGTCCAGGCCGTACGCTTCGCCGATGGTGAGGTGATCGACGCCGATCTGGTGGTCATGGCTGCTGGTATTCGTCCCAATAGTGCGCTGGCGGAGCAAGCCGGAATCCCCTGCGACCGCGGCATTCTGGTCAACGACACCCTGCAAACCTTTGACCCCCGCATCTATGCCGTTGGTGAATGCGCCAGCCATCGGGGCACCGCCTACGGGCTGGTCGCGCCCTTGTTCGAACAGGCAAGGGTCTGCGCCAATCACCTGGCGATGCTGGGATTCTCCCGTTACCCGGGTTCGGTGACGTCGACCAAGCTGAAGGTCACCGGAATCGACCTGTTCTCCGCCGGTGATTTCATCGGCGGTGAAGGCACCGAAACCATCACCCTCTCCGACCCCATCGGCGGCGTGTACAAAAAACTGGTGATCAAGGACGACGTCCTCGTCGGCGCCTGCCTGTACGGCGATACCTCCGATGCCGGCTGGTATTTTCGCCAGGTGCGCGAAGGTCAGAACGTCAGTGATATTCGCGATTGCCTGATGTTTGGTGCGACCGGCTTAGGCCAGCCCGCTTCGGGCGTGGAGAGCGAGGCGCTACGCAGCAATAGTGAATCCGTTCGGTTGTCACCCGATAGCACAACCGAATGTGCGTGACAGCGCACCAAGCCCACCAGGTCAGGAGAGAAAACGCTATGCGCCAGACCACTGCCTCCACCTGCTGCTACTGCGGCGTCGGCTGCGGCGTGCTGATCGAGCACGACGGCGAGCGCATCCTTAATGTCGCCGGCGACCCGAATCATCCAGCCAACTTCGGCAAGCTGTGCAGCAAGGGGTCGACCTTGCACCTGACCGGTGATTTGGACGCTCGCGCGCTCTACCCCGAGTTGCGCCTGGGCAAAGACCTGGCCCGTACCCGCACCGACTGGGATAGCGCGCTCGACCATGCCGCCCATGTATTCGCCGAGACGATCACCAAACACGGCCCGGACAGCGTCGCCTTCTACATCTCCGGCCAGTTGCTGACCGAGGATTACTACGCGTTCAACAAGCTCGCCCGCGCGCTGGTTGGCACCAACAACATCGACTCCAACTCGCGCCTGTGCATGTCGTCCGCCGTGGCCGGTTACAAGCGCAGCCTCGGCGCTGACGCGCCGCCGTGCAGCTACGAAGACATCGAACAGAGCGACTGCCTGCTGATCGTCGGCAGCAACATGGCCTATGCCCACCCGGTGCTGTTTCGTCGCCTGGAGGAAGCCAAGGCGAAGAGGCCGCAAATGAAAGTCATCGTGGTCGACCCGCGACGCACCGACACCTGTGGCCTGGCCGACCTGCACCTGGCGATCCTGCCGGGCAGCGATGTCGCGCTGTTCCACGGCATTCTGCACATACTCTTGGACGAAGGCCGGATCGATCGGGACTTCATCGAGACCCACACCGACGGCTTCGAAGAACTCAGGCATATGGTGGATGAGTACAGTTCGGCCAAGGTAGCGGACCTGTGCGGCATCAGCGTCGAAGAGTTGCAGACCTGTGCTCGCCTGATTGGTAGCGCGCCTAGCTTTCTTTCGCTGTGGTGCATGGGCGTAAACCAGTCGACCTCCGGCAGCGCCAAGAACAGCGCGCTGATCAATCTGCACCTCGCCATGGGCCAGATCGGCAAACCCGGCGCCGGCCCCTTCTCGCTGACGGGCCAGCCCAACGCCATGGGCGGACGCGAAACCGGCAGCCTGTCCAACCTGTTGCCAGGCCATCGCGAATCTGGCAACGCGGGGCATCGTGCCGAAGTCGCTAATTATTGGAACGTCCCGGCGCTGCCTGATACGTCGGGCCTGTCCGCGATAGAGCTGTTCGATGCCGTACGCAGCGGCAAGGTCAAGGCGCTGTGGATCGCCTGCACCAATCCCGCGCAGTCGATGCCGGACCAGCAGAGCATTCATCAAGCGCTGGCGGCGTGCCCTTTCGTGGTCGTCCAGGAAGCTTTCTTTACCACCGAGACCTGCCGCTACGCTGATTTGCTGCTGCCCGCGGCCAGTTGGGGCGAGAAGGACGGCACCGTGACCAACTCCGAGCGCCGTGTCAGCCATGTGCGACGCGCCATTCCCGCACCGGGCGAGGCGCGCGCCGATTGGTCGATCACCTGTGATTTTGCTCGCCGTCTGGAAAGCCTGATGCGCCCCGATCAGGCGAGCCTGTTCGCGTTCGACACCGCCGCCGCGCTGTTCGAGGAATACAAACTGCTCACCCAGGGCCGTGACCTGGACCTGTCCGGTCTCAGTCATGCGGTGATTGATCAGCTCGGCCCGCAACAATGGCCCTTCCCTGCCGGCAGCCAGCGAGGCACGCCGCGGCTCTACGGCGACGGCGTGTTCCCGACCGATGACGGCCGCGCACGCTTTATCGCCGAGCACTATCAGGCGCCGAAGGAGAAACGCGAAACCCAGTTCCCGCTTACGCTGAACACGGGTCGCCTGCGCGATCACTGGCATGGCATGAGCCGCACCGGCACCGCAGCGCGCCTGTTCGGCCATGTCGAAGAAGCGCTGCTGAGCATGAGCGTCGAGGACATGCGTAGCCGTCGGCTGCTCGATGGCCAACTGGTCAAGGTTCGCAGCCGCCGTGGCGAATTGCTGTTGCCGGTACGCGAGGATGACGGCCTGCGTACTGGCCAGGTCTTCCTGCCGATGCATTGGGGTGATCGCTTCCTCAAGGGGCTGGGCGTCAACCGGCTCACGTTGCCGGCATTCGACCCGATTTCGAAGCAACCCGAACTCAAGCACGCCGGTGTCGAGGTGGAAAAGATCGAGCTGCCCTGGCAGTTCTTCGCCCTCGTCGAAGGCTCGGTGCAGCAACGTTTCGAGGCGCTGCGCCCATTGTTCGAGGGGTTCGCCTACGCCAGTTTCAGCCTTGCCGGGCGCGACCGGGCAGCGTTGGTGATCCGCGCCGCTGGTAGCGAGGCGCCGAGCACAGCGTTACTGGCGCAGCTCAATCAATTGCTGCGACTGGATGAAGGTCCGGTGCTGATCTACGACGACCCGCGACGCAGCGTTGGCAAGCGGGTGCGCATCGAAGAGGACCGCATCGTCGCCATCAGCCTTTCCGGCGAAACCGCCGCACGCCACTGGCTGAAGCAGCTCTGGCTCGACGGAAAGGCCGATCCGGCGCTGCGCCGCTGGTTACTCGCCCCGCTAAGCAAGCCGCCTGGCGGTGATATTCGCGCCAGCAAGATTCTATGCAACTGCATGAACGTCAGCCAGGACGCGGTCTGTGCGGGAATGGAGCGGGGCCTCGATTTGGATGGTTTGAAGCGTGAACTGGGCTGTGGAACCAGCTGTGGTTCCTGCGTACCGGAAATCAGGCGACTGCTGATGAAACAGCCAACGATGGCCTGAACAAAATCCATGGCGGAACAGGCGATGCATAGCGCATGGCCAACATGATCGCAGCAGCATGAGAGGTAGATACATGAGCGCAAAAGTATGGCTGGTGGGCGCAGGTCCCGGTGACCCGGAACTACTGACACTAAAGGCCGTGCGGGCCTTGGGCGAGGCGCAGGTGGTGCTGATCGACGATCTGGTCAATCCCGCCGTACTCCAACACTGCCCGAACGCGCGGGTGATCCCGGTGGGCAAGCGCGGTGGCTGCCGCTCGACGCCGCAGGCCTTCATCCATAGATTGATGTTGCGCTACGCACGCCAGGGCAAGTGTGTGGTGCGCCTGAAAGGCGGCGATCCGTGCATTTTCGGACGCGGCGGTGAAGAAGCGGAATGGCTGGCGGAGCGTGGCGTCGAAGTGGAGATCGTCAATGGCATAACCGCAGGCCTTGCCGGCGCGACTCAATGCGGTATTTCGCTGACCCATCGCGGCGTCGCCCGTGGCGTTACCTTGGTTACAGCACATACGCTGGATAACAGCAGTCCCGAGTGGCACGCGCTGGCGAAAACCGGCACGACACTGGTCGTCTACATGGGCGTCAGCAGCCTGCATCAGGTACAGGCTGGCCTGATCGAAGGCGGTCTGCCGGCGTGGACCGCCGTCGCGATGATCGAAAACGCCTCCCTTACGCAGCAACGCGAATGCCGCTCCAGCCTGGCGGACATGTGCCGCGATGCCCTGGCCTTTCAGCTAAAAAGTCCGGCAATTCTCGTAATCGGTGAGGTTGCTGCGTACACGAAGGCCATGCTCGATGACTGCGTAGCATAAGTAAACAGATGCACAGGCCCAACCACGCGAAGATTGCGACAGCCGGTCACTGCCTCTGCAGAAGGCCGGCCCGGCGCCGTTTCGCGGCCTGCAACTATTGAGTGACATCAAATAAACGTCAGAAATACTTCAATATGTTTCATGTAGAAACATGTACTTTAACTTTAGGTAGGCATAGAATGCCCGGCCATTAGGGGTTGCGACGCTTGGTCGCTGTCGCAAGCTGGACATAATAAAGCCGTTCCGCTAAGGGGCCCGGCATGCCTGATGTATCCCTGTCCCATAATTGGGGCTTCGCTGTATTTGTTCTCGGCGTTATCGCGCTATGCGCATTCATGCTTGGCGTATCCAGCCTGCTCGGCAGCAAAGCCTGGGGCCGCGCCAAGAACGAGCCCTTCGAGTCAGGCATTCTCCCCACGGGCAACGCCCGGCTGCGTTTCTCCGCAAAATTCTATCTGGTCGCGATGCTCTTCGTGATCTTCGACGTTGAAGCCCTATATCTCTTTGCCTGGGCTGTCTCGGTGCGCGAAAGCGGCTGGGCGGGCCTCATTGAAGCTACCGTATTCATAGCAATTCTGTTGGCGGGTCTTGTCTACCTTTGGCGGGTGGGTGCGCTCGATTGGGCGCCATCCAGCCGTCGCGAGCGACAGGCGAAGCTAAAACAATGAGGCTCTTCACATGCAATACAAACTTACCCGGATCGATCCGGATGCGGTCAATGACCGTTATCCGATCGGCCAGCAGGAGACTGTTGCCGATCCACTAGAAGACCAGGTTCATCGCAACATCTACATGGGCAAGCTGGAAGACGTGCTGAGTGGCGCGGTCAACTGGGGGCGCAAGAATTCCCTCTGGCCGTACAACTTCGGCCTGTCGTGCTGCTATGTGGAGATGACCACGGCCTTCACCGCGCCTCATGACATCGCCCGCTTCGGTGCCGAGGTGATCCGCGCTTCGCCGCGCCAGGCCGACTTTATGGTCATTGCCGGCACCTGCTTCATCAAAATGGCGCCCATCATCCAGCGCCTCTACGAACAGATGCTCGAACCCAAGTGGGTCATCTCCATGGGTTCGTGCGCCAATTCCGGTGGTATGTACGACATCTACTCGGTCGTTCAGGGGGTCGACAAGTTCCTCCCCGTGGACGTGTACATACCCGGCTGCCCGCCCCGCCCCGAGGCGTTCCTGCAAGGCTTACAACTGCTGCAGGAGTCCATCGGCAAGGAGCGCCGCCCGCTTTCCTGGGTCGTCGGTGATCAAGGCGTTTATCGCGCCGAGATGCCGTCGCAGAAGGAACAGCGACGCGAACAGCGTATCCAGGTCACCAACCTGCGCAGCCCCGACGACGTGTGATTCCGGCCTTCCCCACGGAAGGCACCCGCACACCCAAACGTTGACCGAAAGCGACCGAGATCATGACTGCAGGCAATGCTCTGTACATCCCGCCCTACAAGGCTGACGACCAGGATATCGTCGTCGAACTGAACGCGCGCTTCGGCGCCGAGACCTTCACGCTGCAACCCAGCCTGACCGGCATGCCGGTGCTCTGGGTACCCCGCGAAAAGCTCATCGAGGTGCTGAGCTTCCTGCGCCAGGTGAGCAAGCCCTACGTGATGCTCTACGACCTGAGCGCCACCGACGAGCGCCTGCGCACTCAGCGCCGCGGCCTGCCTGCCGCCGACTTCAGCGTCTTCTATCACCTGATGTCGCTGGAGCGAAACAGCGATGTGATGATCAAGGTCGCGCTCCGCGAAGGCGACATGAACCTGCCCACCGCCGTCTCCGTCTGGCCCAACGCCAACTGGTACGAGCGCGAAATCTGGGACATGTTCGGCATCACCTTCGATGGCCACCCGTTCCTCACTCGCATGCTGATGCCGCCGACCTGGGAAGGCCATCCGCTGCGCAAGGACTACCCGGCGCGCGCCACCGAGTTCGATCCCTACAGCCTGAATGCCGCCAAGCAGGACCTGGAGCAGGAAGCCCTGCGCTTCAAACCCGAGGACTGGGGCATGCAGCGCCACAGCGAGCACGAGGACTACATGTTCCTCAACCTCGGCCCGAACCACCCTTCGGCCCATGGCGCTTTCCGCATCATCCTGCAGCTCGATGGCGAGGAAATCCTCGATTGCGTACCGGAGATCGGCTACCACCATCGCGGCGCCGAAAAGATGGCCGAGCGCCAGAGCTGGCACAGCTTCATCCCCTACACCGACCGCATCGACTACCTCGGCGGGGTGATGAACAACCTGCCCTACGTGCTGGCGGTGGAGAAACTCGCCGGCATCAAGGTGCCGGACCGCGTCGACTTCATCCGCGTGATGATGGCCGAGTTCTTCCGCATCCAGAACCACCTGCTCTACCTCGGCACCTACATCCAGGACGTCGGCGCCATGACACCGGTGTTCTTCACCTTCACCGACCGCCAGCGCGCCTACCAGGTGATCGAGGCCATCACCGGTTTCCGCATGCACCCGGCCTGGTACCGCATCGGCGGCGTCGCCCACGACCTGCCGCGCGGCTGGGACAAGCTGGTGCGCGAATTCCTCGACTGGATGCCCAAGCGCCTCGCCGAGTACGAAAAGGCCGCGCTGAAGAACAGCATCCTCATCGGTCGTACCAAGGGCGTAGCCGCCTACAACACCAAGGAAGCCCTCGAATGGGGCACCACCGGTGCCGGCCTGCGCGCCACCGGCTGCGACTTCGACATTCGCAAGGCACGCCCCTACTCCGGCTACCAGCATTTCGACTTTGAAGTGCCGCTGGCGGTCAACGGCGACGCCTACGACCGTTGCATGGTGAAGATGGGCGAGATGCGCGAGAGCCTGAAGATCATCGAGCAGTGCCTCAAGCACATGCCCGAAGGCCCCTACAAGGCCGACCACCCGCTGACCACGCCGCCGCCGAAAGAGCGCACGCTGGAGCACATCGAGACCCTGATCACGCACTTCCTGCAGGTCTCCTGGGGTCCGGTGATGCCGGCCAACGAGAGCTTCCAGATGATCGAAGCGACCAAGGGCATCAACAGCTACTACCTGACCAGCGACGGCAGCACCATGAGCTACCGCACGCGCATTCGGACGCCCAGCTTCCCGCATCTGCAGCAGATCCCCTCGGTGATCCGCGGCAGCATGATCCCGGACCTGATCGCCTATCTGGGCAGCATCGATTTCGTTATGGCCGACGTGGACCGCTGATATGAGCACTGTTATCAAGACTGACCGTTTCGTCCTCAGCGAAACCGAACGCTCGGCCATCGAGCACGAGATGCACCATTACGAAGATTCGCGCGCGGCCAGCATCGAAGCGCTGAAGATCGTCCAGCAGCAGCGCGGCTGGGTACCGGACGGCGCCTGCGATGCCATCGGCGAGGTGCTCGGCATCCCGGCCAGCGACGTCGAAGGCGTGGCCACCTTCTATAGTCAGATCTTCCGCGTGCCGGTGGGCCGCCACATCATCCGCGTCTGCGACAGCATGACCTGCTACATCGGCGGCCATGAAAACGTGCTCGACAGCATCAGGAATGAAATCGGCATCGAGCCCGGCCAGACTTCCGCCGATGGCCGCTTCACCCTGATTCCGGTGTGCTGCCTGGGCAACTGCGACAAGGCCCCCGCGCTGATGGTCGACGACGACACCTTCGGTGACGTTCAGCCCGGCGGCGTCGCCCAGTTGCTGGAGGCCTATCAATGAGCGTCATGAAGCAATTGGCATCTTTCGGCCCGGCCAACCGCATTGCCCGTAGCGAAGAAACCCATCCGCTGACCTGGCGCCTGCGTGACGACGGCCAGCCGGTATGGCTCGACGAGTATCGCCAGAAGAACGGCTACAACGCGCTGCGCAAGGCGTTGGCCGACATGGCCCAGGCCGATATCGTGCAAACGGTGAAGGAATCCGGCCTCAAGGGCCGTGGCGGCGCCGGCTTTCCCACGGGCGTGAAGTGGGGCCTGATGCCCACCGACGAATCGCTAAATATCCGCTACCTGCTGTGCAACGCGGACGAGATGGAGCCCAACACCTGGAAGGATCGGCTGCTGATGGAGCAACTGCCGCACCTGCTGGTGGAAGGCATGATCATCAGCGCCCGCGCGCTCAAGGCCTACCGAGGCTACATTTTCCTGCGCGGCGAATACGTCGACGCGGCGCGCAACCTCAACCGCGCCATCCTTGAGGCCAAGGCCGCCGGCCTGCTGGGCAAGAACATTCTGGGCTCGGGCTTCGATTTCGAGCTGTTCGTGCATACCGGCGCCGGCCGCTACATCTGCGGCGAAGAAACCGCGCTGATCAACTCGCTGGAAGGCCGTCGAGCCAACCCCCGCGCCAAGCCGCCCTTCCCCGCCGCCGTCGGCGTCTGGGGCAAGCCAACCTGCGTCAACAACGTCGAGACCCTGTGCAACGTGCCGGCAATCATCGGCAACGGCGTGGAGTGGTACAAGTCGCTGGCGCGCCCCGGCAGCGAAGACCACGGCAGCAAGCTGATGGGCTTCTCCGGCAAGGTGAAGAACCCCGGCATCTGGGAACTGCCCTTCGGCATCACCGCGCGCGAGCTCTTCGAGGACTACGCCGGCGGCATGAAGGATGGCTACACCCTCAAATGCTGGCAGCCCGGCGGCGCTGGCACCGGTTTCCTGTTGCCCGAGCACCTCGAGGCGCAGATGTACGCCGGCGGCATCGCCAAGGTCGGCACGCGCATGGGCACCGGCCTGGCGCTGGCCGTCGACCACACCGTCAGCATGGTCTCGCTGCTGCGCAACATGGAAGAGTTCTTCGCCCGCGAATCCTGCGGCTGGTGCACGCCGTGCCGTGACGGCCTGCCCTGGAGCGTGAAGACCCTGCGCGCACTGGAGCGCGGCCAGGGCACGCGCCAGGACCTGGACATCCTGCTGCGGCTGGTGGACTTCCTCGGCCCGGGCAAGACCTTCTGCGCCCACGCACCCGGCGCGGTAGAGCCGCTGGGCGCCGCGATCAAGTACTTCCGGGACGAATTCGAGGCGGGTGTCGCCCAGGCGGCAACCGCGCCTCCGCAGCCGGCATGAAGAATTGAAAGACGCTGAAGGCTGAACGCTGGACGAACGAGCCGTACGGCCTCGTCCAGCCCTGATCTCGACCTTCAGCGGAAAAAGTTTCCTATTAGCCAGACCCGCGCAAGCGGGATGAGAAGACCTAGAAATGGCCACTATCCACGTAGACGGCAAAGACTACGAAGTCGATGGGGCGGACAACCTGCTGCAGGCCTGTCTGTCCCTCGGCCTCGATGTCCCCTATTTCTGCTGGCACCCGGCGCTGGGCAGCGTCGGTGCCTGCCGCCAGTGCGCGGTCAAGCAGTACAGCGACGAGAACGACACCCGCGGTCGCCTGGTCATGTCGTGCATGACACCCACCACCGACAACAGCTGGATCTCCATCGAAGACGAGGAAGCCAAGGCCTTCCGCGCCAGCGTGGTGGAATGGCTGATGATCAACCACCCGCACGACTGCCCGGTGTGCGAGGAAGGCGGTCACTGCCACCTGCAGGACATGACGGTGATGACCGGCCACAACCAGCGCCGTTACCGTTTCTCCAAGCGCACCCACCAGAACCAGGAACTCGGCCCTTTCATCGCCCACGAGATGAACCGCTGCATCGCCTGCTACCGCTGCACGCGCTACTACAAGGATTACGCTGGCGGCACCGACCTCGGCGTATTCGGCGCCCATGACAACGTCTATTTCGGCCGTGTCGAAGACGGCGTGCTGGAAAGCGAATTCTCCGGCAACCTCACCGAGGTCTGCCCCACCGGCGTGTTCACCGACAAGACTCATTCGGAGCGCTACAACCGCAAGTGGGACATGCAGTTCGCGCCGAGCATCTGTCATGGCTGCGCGTCCGGCTGCAACATCAGCCCCGGCGAGCGCTACGGCGAAATCCGCCGCATCGAGAACCGTTTCAACGGCGACGTGAACCACTACTTCCTCTGCGACCGCGGGCGCTTCGGCTATGGCTACGTCAACCGCAGCGATCGCCCACGCCAGCCGTCACTGGGTGCGGATAAGCTAGGCATCGACGCTGCCCTGGATAACGCCGCCGAACTGCTTCGCGGCAAGCGTGTGATCGGCATCGGCTCGCCACGCGCCAGTCTGGAAAGCAACCATGCCCTGCGTGCGCTGGTCGGCGCGGACAATTCTTTCAGCGGCATCGCTGCCGCCGAGCTGGAGATTATCCGGCTGATCCGCCAACTGCTGCAGAACGGGCCGCTGCCGGTGCCGACGATGCGCGATATCGAAAACCACGATGCGGTGTTCATCCTCGGCGAGGACCTGACCCAGACGGCCGCGCGCATGGCGCTGTCTGTGCGCCAGGCCGCCAAGGGCAAGGCCACCGAGATCGCCGCCTCGATGAAGATTCAGGACTGGCACATCGCCGCGGTGCAGAACGTCGCACAAGGCGCCCTTCATCCAGTATTCATCGCCAGCGTCAGCGAAACCCGTCTCGACGACATCGCCGAGCAGAGCGTACATGCCGCACCGGTCGATCTGGCCCGTCTTGGTTTCGCCGTGGCCCACGCCATCGACCCCAGCGCGCCGGCGGTGGATGGCCTGGAAGCCGAAGCCCGCGAGCTGGTGCAGCAGGTCGCCGACGCCCTGCTCGCCGCCAAGCGTCCTTTGCTGATCAGCGGCGCTTCGCTGGGCGAGAAAAGCCTGATCGAAGCCGCCGGCAACATTGCCCAGGCGCTGAAGAACCGCGAGAAGAGCGCCTCCCTCAGCCTCGTCGTGCCGGAAGCCAACAGCCTCGGCGTGGCGCTGCTCGGTGGCGAATCCGTGGATGCCGCGCTGGATGCGCTGATCACCGGAGAGGCTGAGGCCGTGATCGTGCTGGAAAACGACCTCTACCGCCGCGCCGATCAGGCCAAGGTGGACAAGGCCCTGGCCGCCGCCCAGGCCGTAATCGTCGCCGATCACCAGCAGACCGCCACCACCGCCAAGGCCCATCTGGTGCTCTCGGCCGCCAGCTTCGCCGAAGCCGACGGCACCCTGGTCAGCCAGGAAGGGCGCGCGCAGCGTTTCTTCCAGGTCTTCGAGCCCAGCTATTACGACGGCAAGATACTGGTACGCGAAGGCTGGCGCTGGATGCACGCGCTGCAATGCACGCTGCAGGGCAAGGCCGTGGACTGGACCAACCTGGATCAGGCCACCGCCGATTGCGCCGCGGCCAACCCGCAACTGCAGGGTATTCTGGCCGCTGCGCCGCTTTCCTCGTTCCGCATCAAGGGCCTGAAAATGGCCCGCGAGCCGCTGCGCTACAGCGGCCGTACCGCCATGCGCGCCAACATCAGCGTGCACGAACCGCGTCAGCCGCAGGACCAGGACTCGCCGTTCGCCTATTCCATGGAAGGCTATTCCGGCAGCGCCGAGGATCGTCAGCAGATCCCCTTCGCCTGGTCGCCGGGCTGGAACTCGCCGCAGGCCTGGAACAAGTTCCAGGACGAAGTCGGCGGCCACCTGCGTGCCGGTGACCCGGGTGTACGCCTGCTCGACGACGTTCGTCAGGACCTGGCCTGGAAAACCGCGCCCGCCGCCTTCGCCCCCGCACTCGGCAGCTGGCAGGTGGTGCCGCTGCATCATCTGTTCGGCAGCGAAGAGACCACGGCGCTCGCCGCACCTATCCAGAGCCGCATCCCGCAGCCCTATGTCGCCCTGGCCGAAGCCGAAGCCCAGCGCCTTGGCGTGGTTGAAGGCGAGCCGATCAGCCTGCGGATCGCTGATCGGCACCTGCAGCTGCCGGTGCGTATCGATGAATCGCTCGGCCTCGGCCTGGTCGGGCTGCCGGTCGGCCTCGAAGGCATTCCGGTACTGAACAGCGCCTGCCTGGCCACTGAACTGGAGGCGTCGCGATGAACTGGCTGACTCCCGAAGTGATCGACGTGATCATCGCCGTCGTCAAAGCGCTGGTGATCATGCTGGCGGTGGTGGTGTGCGGCGCCTTGCTGAGCTTCGTCGAACGTCGCCTGCTGGGCTGGTGGCAAGACCGCTACGGCCCCAACCGGGTCGGGCCGTTCGGCATGTTCCAGATCGCTGCCGACATGCTGAAGATGTTCTTCAAGGAGGACTGGAACCCGCCGTTCTCGGACCGCCTGATCTTCACGCTGGCGCCAGTTGTGGCGATGAGTTCGCTGTTGCTGGCCTTCGTCATCGTACCGATCACCCCGACCTGGGGCGTGGCGGACCTGAACATCGGCCTGCTGTTCTTCTTCGCCATGGCCGGCCTCACGGTGTACGCGGTGCTGTTCGCCGGCTGGGCGAGCAACAACAAGTTCGCCCTGCTCGGCGCCCTGCGCGCCTCGGCGCAGACGGTGTCCTACGAGGTGTTCCTCGGGCTTTCGCTGATGGGCATCGTCGCCCAGGTCGGCTCGTTCAACATGCGCGACATCGTCGAGTACCAGCAGCAGAACCTGTGGTTCATCATTCCGCAGTTCCTCGGCTTCTGTACCTTCTTCATTGCTGGCGTCGCGGTCACCCACCGTCACCCGTTCGACCAGCCGGAAGCCGAACAGGAACTGGCCGACGGCTACCACGTCGAGTACGCCGGGATGAAATGGGGCATGTTCTTCGTCGGCGAATACATCGGCATCGTGACCATCTCGGCGCTGCTGACTACGCTGTTCTTCGGCGGCTGGCACGGCCCCTTCCTGGATAGCCTGCCCTGGCTGTCGTTCTTCTATTTCGCGATCAAGACCGGCTTCTTCATCATGCTGTTCGTGCTGTTGCGCGCCTCGCTGCCGCGCCCACGCTACGACCAGGTGATGGCCTTCGGCTGGAAGTTCTGCCTGCCGCTGACCCTGATCAACCTGCTGGTAACCGGCGCGCTCGTGCTGGCCGCGGCCCAGTAAGGAGAAAATTCGATGTTCAAGTACATTGGCGCGGTGCTCCACGGCACCTACACCCAACTGCGCAGCCTGGTGATGGTCTTCAGCCACGGCTTTCGCAAGCGCGACACCCTGCAATACCCGGAAGAGCAGGTTTATCTGCCGCCGCGCTATCGCGGTCGCATCGTCCTGACCCGTGATCCCGACGGCGAAGAACGCTGCGTGGCCTGCAACCTCTGCGCAGTAGCTTGCCCGGTGGGCTGCATCTCGTTGCAGAAGGCCGAAACCGACGAAGGTCGTTGGTATCCCGAGTTCTTTCGCATCAACTTCTCGCGCTGCATCTTCTGCGGCCTCTGCGAGGAAGCCTGCCCGACCAACGCGATCCAGCTCACCCCGGATTTCGAGATGGGCGAATACAAGCGCCAGGATCTGGTGTACGAGAAGGAAGACCTGCTGATTTCCGGCACGGGCAAGTATCACGACTACAACTTCTACCGCGTCTCGGGCCTGGCCATTGCCGGCAAACCGAAGGGCGCCGCGCAGAACGAGGCGGAGCCAATCAACGTCAAGGGGTTGTTGCCATGACGCCGTGTCGATTCGCAGGTTTCCCGCATGCCGGCTTCGCGCCGGACGCTCATCGGTCGAGGATGCGTTGATGGAATTCGCTTTCTACTTTTCTGCCGGCGTGGCAGTGGTCGCCACGCTACGGGTGATCACCGGCAGCAATCCGGTGCACGCCCTGCTCTACCTGATCACCTCGCTGCTGGCCGTGTCGATGTGCTTCTTCGCCCTCGGCGCGCCTTTTGCCGGTGCGCTGGAAATCATCGTCTATGCCGGCGCCATCATGGTGCTCTTCGTGTTCGTGGTGATGATGCTCAACCTGGGGCGCAACACCGCCGGCCAGGAGCGCGCCTGGATGGCGCCGCGCGTCTGGATAGGCCCGTCGCTGCTGGCGGCGATCCTACTGGCGCAGTTGCTCTGGGCCTTGTTCTCGGCGCCGGAATACGCACCGGCAGGCCTGACCACCGTCGGCCCCAAGGAAGTCGGCATCGCCCTGTTCGGGCCTTACCTGCTGGCTGTCGAGTTGGCTTCAATGCTGCTGCTGGCAGCACTGGTCGCCGCCTTCCATCTGGGCCGCCACGAGGCGAAGGAGTAAGCCATGCATTCGATTCCAATGGAGCACGGCCTGGCCATCGCCGCCGTGCTGTTCTGTCTGGGCCTGGTCGGACTGATGGTGCGGCGCAACATCCTGTTCATGCTGATGAGCCTGGAAGTGATGATGAACGCCGCGGGCCTGGCCTTCGTCGTGGCCGGTAGCCGCTGGGCGCAGCCGGATGGGCAAATCATGTTCATCCTGGTGATCACCCTGGCCGCCGCCGAGGCCGCTATCGGCTTGGCGATCCTGCTGCAGCTGTATCGCCGCTTCAACACCCTCGATGTCGATGCTGCAAGCGAGATGCGCGGATGAACCTACTATTCCTGACCTTCGTTTTCCCGCTGCTCGGCTACTTCCTGCTGGCGTTCTCGCGCGGGCGTATCTCCGAAAACCTGGCAGCTGTGATCGGCGTCGGCTCGGTCGGCCTGTCGGCGGTGATCAGCGCGCTGTGCATCTGGCAGTTCAACAGCTCGCCCCCCGCGGGCGGCGTGTTCAACCAGCATTTATGGCAATGGCTGGATGTGGCCGGCTTCAGCGTCGCCTTCGGCCTGCACCTGGACGGCCTGTCGCTGACTATGCTCGGCGTGGTCACCGGCGTGGGTTTCCTGATCCACCTGTTCGCCAGCTGGTACATGCGCGGTGAAGAGGGTTACTCGCGCTTCTTCGCCTACACCAACCTGTTCATCTTCAGCATGTTGTTGCTGGTGCTGGGCGACAACCTGCTGCTGCTGTACTTCGGCTGGGAAGGTGTGGGGCTGTGCTCCTACCTGCTGATCGGCTTCTACTTCAAGGAACGCAAGAACGGCAACGCCGCGCTCAAGGCCTTCATCGTTACCCGTGTCGGCGATGTGCTGATGGCCTTCGGTTTGTTCATCCTGTTCGTCCAGCTCGGCACGCTGAATATCCCGGAATTGCTAGCGCTGGCACCCCAGAAGTTCGCCGAAGGCGATCTGTGGATCACCCTTGCGACCCTGGCGCTGCTGGGCGGCGCCGTGGGCAAGTCCGCTCAACTGCCGTTGCAGACCTGGCTGGCCGACGCCATGGCTGGCCCGACGCCGGTTTCCGCACTGATCCATGCGGCGACCATGGTTACTGCCGGCGTCTACCTGATCGCCCGCACCCACGGCTTGTTCCTGCTGGCGCCGGACGTGCTGGAACTGGTGGGCATCGTCGGTGGCGTGACCCTGGTACTGGCCGGCTTCGCCGCGCTGGTGCAGACCGACATCAAGCGCATCCTCGCCTACTCGACCATGAGCCAGATCGGCTACATGTTCCTGGCGCTGGGCGTAGGCGCCTGGGACGCGGCGATCTTCCACTTGATGACCCATGCCTTCTTCAAGGCGCTGCTGTTCCTCGCCTCCGGTTCGGTGATCAGCTCCTGCCACCACGAGCAGAACATCTTCAGGATGGGCGGGCTGTGGAAGAAGCTGCCGCTGGCCTACGCCAGCTTCATCGTCGGAGGCGCGGCGCTGGCGGCACTGCCGCTAATTACCGCAGGCTTCTATTCCAAGGACGAAATTCTCTGGGAAGCCTTCGCCAGCGGTCACAGCGGCCTGCTTTACGCGGGGTTGGCCGGTGCCTTCCTGACCTCGCTGTACACCTTCCGCCTGATATTCATCGCCTTCCACGGCGAGGCGAAGACCGAGGCGCATGCCGGGCGCGGCCTGGCTCACAACCTGCCGCTGGTGGTGCTGATCGTGCTCTCGACCTTCGTCGGCGCGCTGATCGTGCCGCCGCTGGCCGGCGTGCTGCCGCAGAGCGTCGGCCATGCCGGTGGCGAAGCCAAACACAGCCTGGAGATCGCCTCCGGCGCCATCGCCCTGGCCGGCATTCTACTCGCGGCGCTGCTGTTCCTCGGCAAGCGCGGCCTGGTCAGCGCCATCGCACAAAGCGCGCCGGGGCGTTTCCTCTCGGCCTGGTGGTACGCCGCCTGGGGCTTCGACTGGCTTTACGACAAGCTTTTCGTGCGGCCCTACCTGTGGCTTACCCGCCTGCTGGGACGCGACCCCATCGACGCCACCATCGGATTGGTACCGCGTACGGCACGGGGTAGCCATGTGCTGCTAAGCCGCAGCGAAACCGGCCAGTTGCGCTGGTACGCCCTGTCCATCGTTGGCGGAGCCGTGCTGTTGCTCGGCATCGTTCTGCTCTGAATTTGCGCAAGGACTCGAAATCGTGATTCTGCCCTGGCTAATCCTGATTCCCTTCATCGGCGGCCTGCTCTGCTGGTTCGTCGAACGTTTCGACAAAAGCATGCCGCGCTGGATCGCCCTGCTCACCATGTCGCTGCTGCTGGTGCTCGGCCTCTGGCTGTGGGCGGGCGGCAATTACCAGCTCGCCCCCGCGCCCGGCGCCGAGGCCAACTGGGCTGTGGAATTCAAGCACGTCTGGATCGAGCGCTTCGGCATCAACCTGCACCTGGCGCTCGATGGCCTGTCGCTGCTGATGATCATGCTCACCGGCCTGCTCGGCGTGCTCTCGGTACTCTGCTCCTGGAAGGAAATCCAGCGCCACGTCGGCTTCTTCCACCTCAACCTGATGTGGATTCTCGGCGGCGTGGTCGGGGTGTTCCTCGCCCTGGACCTGTTCCTGTTCTTCTTCTTCTGGGAAATGATGCTGGTGCCGATGTACTTCCTCATCGCGCTCTGGGGGCACAGCTCGGAAGGCAAGCGCTCGCGGATCAACGCGGCGACCAAGTTCTTCATCTACACCCAAGCCAGCGGCCTGATCATGCTGGTGGCCATTCTCGGCCTGGTACTGGCCAACTTCCACAACACCGGGGTGCTGACTTTCGACTACGAGCTGCTGCTCCAGGCCGACCTCGCACCGGGCGTCGAGTACCTGCTGATGCTGGGCTTCTTCATCGCCTTCGCGGTGAAGTTTCCCATCGTGCCGCTGCACTCCTGGCTGCCCGACGCCCACGCTCAGGCGCCTACCGCCGGCTCCGTCGACCTGGCCGGTATCCTGCTGAAGACCGCTGCCTACGGCATGATCCGCTTCGCTCTGCCGCTGTTCCCCGACGCCTCGATGGACTTCGCGCCCATCGCCATGGGCCTCGGCCTGCTCGGCATCTTCTACGGTGCGGTGCTTTCGTTCGCGCAGACCGATATCAAGCGCCTGATCGCCTATTCCAGCGTCTCGCACATGGGCTTCGTGCTGATCGGCATCTACTCGGGCAGTGAGCTTGCCCTGCAGGGCGCGGTGGTACTGATGATCGCTCACGGCCTCTCGGCCGCGGCGCTGTTCATCCTCAGCGGCCAGCTCTACGAGCGCCTGCACACGCGGGACATGCGTGAGATGGGCGGCCTGTGGTCACGTCTGCCCTGGCTGCCGCCGTTGAGCCTGTTCTTCGCCGCCGCCTCGCTGGGTCTGCCCGGCACAGGCAACTTCATCGGTGAATTCGTGGTGCTGTTCGGCGCCTTCGCCAATTCGCCATGGGTGGTGGTGATCGCCACCTTCGGCCTGGTGCTGTCGTCCATCTATTCGCTGGCAATGATTCATCGCGCCTACTTCGGCCCAACCAAGGCCGAAGGGCTGTTGCAGGGTCTGGACGCACGCGAGATCGGCATGGTGCTGTTGCTGGCCGTACTGCTGGTGCTGCTCGGCGTTTATCCGCAGCCGGTATTCGACACCTCGCTCGCCACCATGAATGGTGTGCAGCAATGGATCGATACCGCTTTCTCCCCAACAGTTTTGGCCCGGTAGTCTCGCTATGGAATTCTCACAGCAACACTTCATCGCCCTGCTGCCTTTGCTGATCACCGGCGCCACCGCCATCGCGGTGATGCTGGCCATTGCCTGGCGGCGCAATCACGGGCTCAGTTTCATCGTCACTTCGGTGGGCCTCACGCTAGCCTTGTTGTCCATAGTACCGGCGCTGCGGGTCGGCGCACTGGATGTGACGCCGCTGCTGCGGTTGGACTCCTTCGCCTATTTCTATAGCTCCGTGGTGCTGGTCGCGACCCTGGCCTGCGTGACCCTGGCCCATGCCTACCTGGGCGAGAAAGCCGGCTCCGAAGGCTTTCCCGGTAATCGCGAGGAGCTTTACCTGCTGATGGCACTGTCGGCAGCAGGCGGGCTGGTGCTGGTCAGCGCGCAACACCTGGCCGGGTTCTTCATCGGCCTGGAGTTGCTCTCGGTGCCGGTTTACGGGCTGGTCGCCTACGCCTTCTTCAACAAACGCTCGCTGGAAGCCGGTATCAAGTACATGGTGCTTTCCGCCGCCGCTAGCGCGTTCCTGCTGTTCGGCATGGCGCTGCTTTACGCCGAATCGGGCAGCCTCAGCTTCGCCGGTATTGGCGCCAGCCTGGCCGCGCAGGGCTCGTCAGCACTGGTGCAAGCGGGCATCGGCATGATGCTGATCGGCCTCGGCTTCAAACTCTCGTTGGCTCCCTTCCACTTGTGGACGCCGGATGTCTACGAAGGCGCTCCGGCTCCGGTGGCGACCTTCCTGGCTACCGTCAGCAAGGTGGCGGTGTTCGCGGTTTTGCTGCGCCTGTATCAGCTGTCGCCGGCCACCAGCGGTGGCTGGCTGAACGATGCGCTGAGCCTGATCGCCATTGCTTCGATCCTGATCGGCAACCTGCTGGCGCTGAACCAGAGCAATCTCAAGCGCCTGCTGGGTTACTCCTCCATCGCCCACTTCGGCTACCTGCTGGTGGCGCTGATCGCCAGCAAGGGCCTGGCGGTAGAAGCCATCGGCGTCTACCTGGTGACCTACGTGCTGACCACCCTCGGCGCCTTCGGTGTGATCACCCTGATGTCGAGCCCGTTCCAGGGCCGCGATGCCGATGCGCTCTACGAATACCGTGGTCTGTTCTGGCGCCGTCCCTACCTCACCGCAGTGCTCACTGTGATGATGCTGTCGCTGGCCGGCATTCCTCTGACGGCAGGCTTCATCGGCAAGTTCTACGTGATCGCCTCCGGTGTCGAATCCCAGCTGTGGTGGTTGCTGGGCGCGCTGATCATCGGCAGCGCCGTGGGCCTGTTCTATTACCTGCGGGTGATGGTGACGCTGTACCTGGTCGAGCCGGGCATTCGCCGCCACGACGCCCCGATCAATTGGGGACAGCGTGCGGGCGGCATCATGTTGCTGGCGATTGCCCTGCTTGCGTTCTTCCTCGGGGTTTATCCGCAGCCGTTGCTGGAGCTGGTACAGCAGGCGGGGTTTGCCGCGCTCTGACACGCTCGATCTAGAAGCAGAACGCCCCGGCTCGGGGCGTTCTGCTTTCTGCCAATCCGTAAGCTATCTCTTTCAATTCCTTTGCGATGTCGATCAGTCCGACAGACGCTCGCGTTGCGTACAGCGCTGGTTTTTCGTGACCGTTTCTACGCTTCTAGTGGGCGCACCCAGACGCTTCGCATCACGGAACCGAACACTTCCGCCCCAAAAAAAACCGCGACCCATGGGCCGCGGTTTTGCTTATTGCCGAAGCATCACGCCTTCTGCTGCAGCTTCTCCGGCTTGATAAGGAAGCGCGCCAGGGCTGGCAGCAGCCAGATCGCGCCGACCATGTTCCAGAGGAACATGAAGGTGAGCATCAGGCCCATGTCCGCCTGGAACTTGATCGCTGAGAACACCCAGGTGAATACGCCGATCGCCAGGCAGACGCCGGTGAAGATCACCGCCTTGCCAGTGGATTTCAAGGTCTGATAGTAGGCTTCCTGCAACGTCATGCCTTGGCGCAGATACGTCTCCAGCCGGCTATAGATGTAGATGCCGTAATCCACACCGATACCCACGCCCAAGGCGATTACTGGCAATGTCGCCACCTTTACACCAATGCCCATGAAAGCCATCAGCGCATTGCCGAGGATCGAGGTCAGCACCAGCGGCAGAATCACGCAGAGCGTCGCGGCAACGGAGCGGAAAGTCAGCAGGCACATGAAGCTCACCGCCGCATAAACCGCAATCAGCATCGTGGTTTCGGAGGCTGCGATGACTTCGTTAGTAGCCGCTTCGATACCGGCGTTACCGGCAGCAAGGACAAACTCCAACCCTTCACGGTTGTTCTCCTCGGCGAACTCACGCGCCGCGGCTACGACGTGCTCCAGCGTTTCAGCCTTGTGATCGTTGAGGAACACCAGCACCGGCGCCAACGAGCAATCGCCGTTGTACATGCCCTCAGCACGAGCGATGGAGCTGTTCAGGACGAACTGGTTACGCGACAGGGTTTCCCATTTCAGGCTGCCCTCGTTCATACCCTTGATGCTCTGCCGCGCGACGGTGACCATCGACACCGCCGACTGCACGCCCTCTGTGTTCTCCATCTTCCACATCAACTCGTCCATGGCGGCGAGCGTGTCGTAATGGGCGCAGCCTTCAGGCGCCGTCTTGACCATTACCACCAGCACGTCGGAGCTGGTCGAGTAGTTGCGGATGACGAAATCATTGTCCAGGTTGTAGCGCGAATCCGGGTGCAGTTCCGGTGCGCCCTGGTCGAGATCGCCAATCTTCAGGTTCTGCCCGTACCAAAGCCCGCCGCCCACGGCGAGCAAGGCAATGACGATGGAGATCGGCGCGACCACCGGGTTGGCGAAATTCGACAGCAACCGCCAGAACGGGTGGTTGCGCGCCGCTTCCTCGCGAGCCTGTTTGACCGCGCGCTGGCTGATACCCATGTAGGAAATCGCCACCGGCAGCAGAATCAGGTTGGTCAGGATGATCACCGCCACGCCCAGCGAAGCGCCAATCGCCAACTCGCGAATCACACCAATATCGATCAGCAGCAGCGTCACGAAACCAACGGCATCAGACGCCAGCGCCACCATGCCGGGGATGAACAACTGACGGAACGCCATGCGTGCAGCCGCCAGCGGATCATCGGTTTCGCCCGACGCCATGGCGATGCCGTTGATCTTCTGAACGCCGTGGGAAATACCGATGGCGAACACCAGGAACGGCACCAGCATCGAATAGGGATCGAGCCCGAAGCCCAGCGTGTGCAGCAAGCCGAGCTGCCAGGCCACGGCGATCAGCGTAGTCACCACCACCGCGATGGTGCTCTTGAAGCAGCGGGTGAACCACAGCAGCAGCGCTAGGGTGATGCCGATAGCAACGAAGAAGAACAACGCGACACCGACCAGCCCATCGATCAGATCGCCTACCTTCTTGGCGAAACCGATGATGTGGATCTCCACGTTCGGATTCTGCGCCTCGTACTTGTCACGAATCTTCTCTTCGAGCTCGTGGGAAAACGTCTGGTAGTCGAGAGTGATCTGCTTGCTACGGTCGTCCGGGTCCGAATAGGACTCCATCAGCGGCACGTCGATGATGCTGGACTTGAAGTCGTTGGCCACCAGACGGCCGATCTGACCGGACTTGAGAATGTTGTTACGCAAATCGTCGAGGCTTTCAGGCGAGCCGTCATAGGTCTGCGGGATGACCTCGCCACCGGCGAAGCCCTGCTCTGTCACCTCGGTCCAGCGAACACTGGGGCTCCACAGCGACTTCATGTTCGAGCGGTCGACACCCTGGATGTAGAACACTTCGTCATGGATCTGACGCAGCGTTTCCATGTACTCCTTGGAGAAGATGTCACCATCCTTGGCCGCGACGGATATCCGCACCGTGTTGCCCAGGTTGGCCAGATCATCACGATGCTGGAGCATGTTCTGAATGTAAGGGTGCCCCAGCGGGATCATCTTTTCGAAGCTGGTCGAAGGACGGACCTGAGCAGCCTGGTAGAACAGGAATACGCTGATCAACAGGCAGACAAGGATCACTGCCGGTCGATTGTTGAAAATCAGGCGTTCTAGAAAGGACGCCGGCTTCTGCTGATGCTTGGTCATGTTGGCTCCGGCTTATTGTTGTTGTGCGGGCAAGTTGGCGCCGGTCGGGGAAACGACCCTGACGCCGCTCTGCCCGACGAGGACCAGATTGCCGTCCGGGTTGGAGACGACGCCTGACAGCGAGCGTCGATCCGGGCGACTGAACAGCTTGAAGCTCTGTCCTTGGTCCTCGCTACTAAGCACGGTGCCGCCGTGGCCGACCACGACGATACGACCATCCGGCAGCAGATTGCCGTCCGCCAGCCCCGACTCGAGGGCATCGCTTCCGTCGAGCAGATCGATTGCTTGCCAGCTATCGCCGAAGTCGGCGGAACGGAACAGATGACCACGCAGGCCGAACGCCACAACCACTCCGGGTTCGCCGCCACTCACGACGCCGAACAAGGATCCCTGATAGGGCGACTCGACGCGCTCCCAGGTCTCACCCATGTCGCTGGAACGGAACATTCCGCCCATTTCGCCAACGACGAACAGACCCGAGCCCTGAATATGGGTGATGGCGTTCAGGTGAGCGCCGTCCTCGTTGTCGAGGCGATCAGCGATATCTTCCCAATTCTGGCCGCCGTCAGCGGTTTCCAGCAGCACGCCATAAGCACCCGTGGCGAAGCCGTGCTCCGAATTCTCGAACCAGACGTCAAGTAAAGGCACTTCGCCTTCGCGATTTTCGTATTGCTGTGTCCAGGTTTCACCGCCATCGCTGGTCGCCAGGATCAGCGCGTCGTGGCCGACCGCCCAGCCATGTTTGTCATCGACGAAATAAACAGCCGTGAGCATCTGACGGGTCGGAACCTTGGCCTGGGACCACGTAGCGCCGGCGTCATCGGAAAAGAGGATATGCCCGCGATCACCAGCTGCGACCAAGCGCTTACCCGCATAAGTGATATCGAGCAGAAGAGCCGATGCGGCCTTCTCCGATTCGATCGCATAGCGGGTCGCTGGCTCAGCGCTTTGCGCATGAGCGGTAGCAGTGGCGAGAAACAGGATGGATAGAACACTGCAGAGCGAGAGCGTTCTTGCAAGCGGCGAATAATTGAAATTCGACTTGCGGGGTGTTTTTTCCGCACGGCCGAACCGGGTGCGCCACATGACGGGCTCACTCATACATACCCCCTTTATTCTTATTAAGGTAAGACCTGCGTTAAGTACCAGGCGGAGCCATGCTATAGGGCTTTCGAAAGCGGCGGCAATTGTCTGGACGTTATGTTTTGTTAAGCCAGGCTGATTGATGTTGCTTGATTAGTAGGCTTTATGGCAAAGCATCTCGCTGCCGCCTCGCATTCCGTTTCACGGAAACGATCCGATCTTCGATGAGAACCCCCGGAAAGAACGAATCCCGTGACATTGCACGGGATTCGGGGTGGTTCATATCGCCTTGCAGACGGCTACACCGAGTCAGGCGAGACTCTTGCTGACCACCTCGTAGACATCGCTGGATAGCTCGCCCGAGGCCAGAATCCGTTCCAGCTCGCCCTTCATCAGGCCCTGCCGACCGGCGTCGTATTTGCGCCAGCGGGTCAGCGGCGCCAGAAGGCGCGAGGCGATCTGCGGATTGAGCCCGTTCAATACGATGATCTGATCGGCCAGGAACCGATAACCGGCACCATCGGCGCGATGGAAGTTGACCAGGTTCTGATTGGCGAAGGCGCCGATCAAGGCGCGGACCTTGTTCGGGTTCTTCAGCGTGAACGCCGGATGCTGCATCAGCTGCTGGACACGCTCCAACCCGCCCGGTTGAGTGTTGCCGGCCTGCACGCTGAACCACTGATCCATCACCAGCGGGTTGTCCTTGAAGTGCTCGGCAAAAGCTTCGAGTGCTTTGTCGCGCTCGGCCTCGAAGTTCGAATTGACCAGCACGGCCAGTGCCGTCAGGCGCTCGGTCATGTTGTCGGCCTGCTCGTATTGCTCGACGCAGGCGGCAACCACTTCCGATTGTCCGCTCAGCATCAGGTACGACAGGGCGATGTTTTGCAGCGCACGACGGGCGAAGTGAGTGGCTTCGGCAACGTAAGGCGTCTGCCGAGACAGTTCGCGGTTGGCCTGGTAGCGCTTCCAGAGCAAATCGAACAGCGCCGTGGCGATGCCCTGGCGGGCGAAATCGCGCGCCGCATGAATGGCATCGACATCCGCCACTTCGCTGATCTCGGTGAGGTAGGCCTCGCTCGGCAGCGACAGCATTTCGGCGACCATCGCCGGGTCGAGGCGTTCGTCCTCCAGCAAGCTGCGCAGCGCTGCGACCAGACGCTGGTCCAGTTGCAGCGCTTCGCCGCGCTGATGCTGCCCGATCATTTCCTGCAGCACCTGCACCGACAACTGCTGCCCGGCTTCCCAGCGGTTGAAACCGTCGGAATCATGCTGCATCAGGAACATCAGCTGATCACGGCTATACGGAAATTCAAGCTTCACCGGCGCGGAGAAACCGCGCAGCAACGAGGGCAACGGCTGCTCGGGAACGTCGATAAAGGTGAACGTCTGTTCGGCCTGATCGACCGCTAGCACGCGAGTGGTGCCGACGGCGGCATCCTCGCCTTGCAGGCGTAGTGCAATCTCATTGCCCTGGCCATCCAGCAGACCCAGCGAAACCGGGATCACGAACGGCAATTTTTCACTCTGACCCGGCGTCGGCGGGCAACTCTGGCGGAACGTCAGGCTGTAGGTCTTGGTCGCTGCATCGTATTGCTCACTAACGGCGAGGCGCGGCGTGCCGGCCTGGCTGTACCAGCGCTTGAACTGAGTCAGGTCGGCGCCGTTGGCGTCTTCCATGGCTTTGACGAAATCATCGACGGTTACCGCCTGGCCGTCATGCCGCTCGAAGTACAGATCGCTGCCCTTGCGGAAGCCCTCTTCGCCCAGCAACGTCTGGATCATGCGCACCACTTCGGCACCCTTCTCGTAAACGGTCAGGGTGTAGAAGTTGGAGATCTCGATGAATGACTCGGGGCGAACCGAGTGGGCCATCGGCCCGGCATCTTCAGCGAACTGATGGGTACGCAGGTAGGACACATCCTCGACGCGCTTGACCGTCTCCGAATTCATGTCGGAGGAGAACTGCGCATCGCGAAAGACAGTGAAACCTTCCTTGAGCGACAGCTGGAACCAGTCGCGGCACGTCACGCGGTTGCCGGTCCAGTTATGAAAATATTCGTGGGCAACGATGGCCTCGACACGCTGGTGAGCAGCGTCGGTAGCGGTCTCGGCGCGCGCCAGCACGGCGCTCGAATTGAAGATGTTGAGGCCTTTGTTCTCCATCGCGCCCATATTGAAGTCGTTGACTGCGACGATCATGAAGATGTCCAGGTCGTACTCGCGACCATAGGCCTCCTCGTCCCACTTCATGGACTTCTTCAAGCTGTCCATAGCGTGCTGGCATTTGTCGATGTTCTCGGGCTCGACGTAGATACGCAGCGCTACATCGCGGCCGCTCATGGTGGTGAAGCTGTCCTCGACACACCACAGATCACCGGCCACCAGTGCGAACAAATAAGCCGGCTTCTTGAACGGATCTTCCCACGTCGCCCAGTGGCGGCCGTCGTCCTCTTCGCCGCTGGCGATCGGGTTGCCGTTGGACAGGAGGATCGGATAAGCATGCTTTTCGGCGCTGACCGTGGTGGTGAATTTGCTCATCACATCCGGGCGGTCGAGGTAGTAGGTGATCTTGCGAAAGCCCTCAGCCTCACATTGGGTGCAGAACATGCTGCCGGACTTGTAGAGGCCTTCCAGCGCCGTGTTGCTTTCCGGATGGATTACCACAGTGCTGTCGAGCGTGAACGCGGCGCTATCGGGCTGCAGGGTCAGACTTTCCCCGGCGACCTCGTAATCGCCCAGGCCCAGCTGACGATCGTTCAGCGACAGGGACATTAACTCGAGATCCTGGCCATGCAACTGCAGCGGCGGCAGGTCAGTGCCCGCTTCGGGGTTGCGGCGCATCACCAGTTGCGCATGCACCAGGGTGCGGTCTTCGTACAGTTCGAAGGTCAGGTGTGTTTCATCGATCAGGTACTCGGGGGCCTGATAATCCTTGAGATGAATGACTTTCGGTTGTTCGGTGCGCATCGGTAAAAGCCTCTTCGAGGCAGCTACAAGCCGCAAGCTTGAAGCTGCAAGTAAATGTGCCGTGGCTGCCGCCGACACCCGGAATCAAGCCTTCGCGGGTCAAGCCTGAAATTTACGGCGTGCAGCTTGCGGCTATTTGATAAGCGGTGAACTTGCGGATGTTGATCACGCCGGTGTCCAGGATCAGGTATTGACCCTTGATACCGCGCAGGGTGCCTTCCACTACGGGCGTCTTTTCCAAGTCTAGACTGACGATCTTGGTCGGGTAGGCATCGACCGGGTAGCGAATTTCAAGCACCTCGGCATCTGCAACCGGTTGAATCGCCTGTAGCCCGTAGCGCTGCTGCAGGCCCCGCAGGCCTTCGGCACAGGCATCGAATATCTGCTCGCGAATCTTGATCAGGTCGATAGGCTCGGCATCGCCCTTGAGCAGCGCGCGCCAGTTCGTGCGGTCAGCGACCTGGCTACGCAACAGATCCTCGACCATGCCCGACTGCTGGCGGGTAGCGACACGCATGATCGGCAGCGCCTGGCTCGCGCCCTGGTCGAGCCAACGGGTCGGCAATTGCGTGGCGCGGGTGATGCCCACCTTGATGCCTGACGAGTTAGCCAGGTAGACCACGTGATCGGTCATGCAGAAATCCATGCCCCACTGCGGATCGCGGCAAGTGCCGAAATCGTGGTGGCATTTTTCCGGGCTCATGATGCAGATGTCGCACTGCGGCAGTTTCTTGAAGCAGGGATAGCAATAGCCCTGGCTAAAACTCTTGTTGGTCTTGCGTCCGCAATGCGTGCAATTGATGGCGCCGAGGTATTCCAGCCGCAGGGTCTTGCCGATCAGTGGATTGACCGGCACCAGTTCGTCGTTCAGGCGGAAGGAGTATTGCGCCTGGGCACCCAGCTGAATCGACATCTTGCTCAGCGCGCCGCGTCCCAATTCCAGCATCAGTGACGGGTTCCGGAAGCAGGTGCGAATAGACTGGTGTCAATCGGCGCCTTGTTCTTGCTCTTGGACGCGCACTCCTGGCCACCCATGTAGCCGGTGCGTTCTTCTTCAGGCAGGTTCTGGATTTCCCAGGCAATCATCGCGCCGAGGCAGGTTTCCTTCTGCTCGGGCGTCAGCTTGCGACCGTCGCTCCACTTGCCCAGCTCGACGGCGGTTTTCAGATTTTCGTAGATTTCGGGGGTGATGTTTTCGATGGCTTCGATAAAGGACGACATGGCCGGCTCCCGGGGAAACAAGCGCGCATTCTACCGAGCGGCGCTGCTTTAGGGAAAACGATCAGCCTTTCAGTTGCCTTGGCCCGCGGCCCTGCGGCGCGCCAGCAGCCCACCTAGGATACCGGTCAGGCAGCCAGCGACCAGCCCGCCGACGTGGGCCGCATTGGCGATCGCCAATGCACCGAAGCTCACCACTTCGATCACACCGGTCAGGCATACCACCAGCCAGATCAGCATCAGCACCACCACACCGGGCGGCAGTCGGTAGGCTTCGTCCGGCGACAGCTTCTGGAACAGCCAACAGTGGCCGAGCAGCCCGTACAAGACGCCGGACAACCCGCCAAAGATGCTCGGCCCGCCGAACAGGTACTGCGCCAGGTTGGACACGATGCCGAACAGCAGCGTGAACCCGAGCAGCATCAGCGCGCCCTGGCGATATTCGATGCGCCGCCCCAGTTCCCAGTACCACATGGAATTCATCGCCAAGTGCAGGAAGCCGAAATGCACGAAGATCGGCGTCACCAGCCGCCACCACTGCCCTTCTGCGAGAGTCTGTTCGAGCGTCGCGAAATAGGCGTATTCGCCGTCGATGCGAAAATCGCTGAAACTGAACCAGCGAATGGTCTCGAAATTTTCGCCGAGCATGGTAATCGCCGCCGCGATCAGCGTCAGCAGCAACACCGCGGCGGTCAACGGGCTGCGGCGCATACTGGCGACGAATCCCCCACCGCGGCGTGGCGGTTGCTCGGCGACGACCGCGCCATCACCTTGCGGGTAACGCTGATAGAGTTCACGGACCTGTTCGGCGGTTTCAGCCGGCACGCGCAGTACCTGCTCGCCCGACTCTTCGGAAACGCGGCAAGGCACCTGCAGGCGCCGCAGCAGCGCGACGAAACCACTCAGGTCTTCGGATAACGGCAGGCGCAACGCCTCGACAACCACCATCTAGCGCTCCACATTCACCCAGACGAATTTCGCCGGGTCGAGTCGGGTTTCCTGGTCGAGCCGGTAGGCGACCAGCTTGCCGTATTTCACCGCGCTGTAATCCAGGCAAGCCAGGTTATGGCGTATGGGCGCGGGCTCGCCGCTACGCCAGTAATGGCCGACGAACAGCAGCGGATCGTCGGGCCCGTACAGGAACAAGCGGCTCTTCTGGCTTTCGCTGAGCGGCAGGCGCGCCGCCTTTTCCGGCAGGCCGTCGGGCTGGAACACGATGTCGCCATAAGTTCTGGGGTTCTCTTCCCAGAACTTGGTGCGGAAGAAGCTGCGAGTGAATCCCTCGGCACTGGTCAACGTCAGGCCCTGGGGCAGCGGCATGTCGGTGCCACGCAGTAGACGGTCGAGTGCCTTGGCCGCGAATCCGTCGCTGAACGCGGCATCGCGCAAGAATTCTGGATCGACACAGCCGTGGCTCAAACGCTGGCGAAGCTGATCGATGACGGTGTTATCCCAGCAGGCGTGAACCACCCGGAAACGCTCGCTTTGAAGAAACAGCGGCAGCTCCATGAACCACTCGCGGAACGCTCGCCATTCATCCGGATAGTGCTCGAACTGTTGGAAGGTTTCCTGCAGCAGCGTCTCGTAGCGCGGGGTATGCTCGCGGACGAAGGTCTTGCCGCTTCCCGGTGGTGCCGGGGTGTACCAGCCCAGTGCGTTGAACTCATGGTTTCCCATGATGCAGTAGGCCTGCTCCGCCTCGACCATCGCATGCACCAGATGCAACGCCTCACGAATGCGTGGGCCGCGGTCAATAATGTCGCCGAGGAATATCACCTGCCGGCGCGGATGCCGCCATACATCGCCATGCCGGCGATAGCCGAGCTGATCGAGCAGCCGCTCCAGGGTACGAGCGCAACCGTGCACGTCCCCGATGAGGTCGTAGCTGCGCTCCGGATCGACGATCACTATTCCCCTCCACCGAGGCGACTGCCCCAGCCAAGCTTGGTGCGGCAGACCTCGTAATAATTGTGATCCAGCGGATGGATCAGGTGCAGCTTCTGCGGCTTCTTGCGCACCGTGACGGTATCGCCCGGCGCACAGGTGAAATGATTCTGGCCGTCACAGGAGACCTGCGGATAGATCTGCATGTTCGGCGAGACCACGATCTTCAGCTCGCTGTTGCCATCCACCACGATCGGCCGGCTGGACAGGGTATGTGGATACATCGGCACGACGACAATTGCATCCAGCCGTGGGTGCATGATCGGCCCGCCAGCGGACAGCGAATAGGCCGTCGAGCCGGTGGGCGTGGCGATGATCAGGCCATCGGCCTTCTGGCTGCAGACGAACTGGCCGTCGATGTACAGCTCGAACTCGATCATCCGAGTCGATTTGCCGGGATGCAGCACCACATCGTTGAGCGCGTCGCCTTCTCCGATGGACTCCTCGAAGCGCCTGACCTGAGCTTCGAGCAGGAAGCGATTTTCCAGGGTGTATTGCCCACTCAGCACTTCAGCGACCTTCTCTTCCAATTCGTCGGGGCGAATATCGGTGAGAAAGCCCAGGCTGCCCCGGTTGATTCCAAGCACCGGAACGCGATGCTTAGCCAGCGCTCGCGCCGCGCCAAGCAAACTGCCGTCACCGCCGACGACAATCACCAGATCACAGGAGTCGCCCAGCCGTTGCCGCGACGAGGTCTGCATGCCATGCCCCGGCAGCACCTCGGCGATGTTTTCTTCGAGGATGACGTGCAGGTGGCGCTCCACGAGGAATTTCTTCAGTCGGCGAATGGTGTCCAGCACCTGGGAACTGCCCAGGCGGCCGATGATGCCGATGTTGCGGAACTGGTCCATTGAAGCTCCCTGATAGCGTGGCGGGTGACAGGCCGGCACGCGTCGAGCGGCAGCGGGCCGGGCAGAGCCTAACAGGCTCTAGATTGGTGTCGCGCGGGCGCGTTTGAGTTCAACACCGCGTTGGCCGACCCCGTTGCGGTGCGGCGCGAGGATTATGGGCGAAAGGTCAGAGGCGCAGCAAACCATCCCGGCTATGCTTGCTGCATGAGTCTTCCCCATCTTGCCGATTTGTTGCCCAGCTTACGGCACCCACAGGTGCGAGATCTCGCCTGGGCGATCCTTTCGCCGCCGCTCTTAATCGATGCCCCGTCACCCCAGCGCCATCCACTTGCGGCCAGTCGCTGGGCCGATGATTCCGCAGCGCTGAGCAACTGGTTGCTGCTGCATGACAGACAGCCGGCGATACTCCAGGCGTGGCTGGCACAACACAGCATTCGCCGGCTGGGCCTGTATTACGAACGTCTCTGGCAGTTCGCCTTGGCCCAGGCGCCGGACGTTGAGCTGGTGGTGGCCAATCTGCCGATCCGACAAGGTGGCCAGACGCTGGGCGAACTGGATCTGATCCTGCGCGATGCCGAAGGCGTGCATCACCTTGAACTCGCGGTGAAATTCTACCTGGGCCTGCAGACCGGCGATCGCCGCCAACACGACCACTGGCTGGGCCCCGGCAGTCATGATCGGCTGGATATCAAGTTGCAACGCCTTTGCGAGCACCAGCTACGACTCTCGTCCAGCCACCAGGCACAGGCACTGCTGACCGAGCTAACCTGCCGCCAGATCAAAAGCGCGTTGTGGCTCGGCGGCTACCTGTTCCAACCCTGGCAGGACGGATGTGAACTCCCCGCTGGCGCCAATCCAACGCATCTCGGCGGGCATTGGCTGCGGCTGTGCGATTGGCTGCATTCGGCTGTCACCGAGGGCGACGCCCGTTGGCAGCCGCTGCCCCGTCAGGCCTGGCTGGCACCGGCACAACTGGACGACAGCCAGCTCTGGCAACCCGAGGGCGTCCAGCAGTGGATTGCCAATGCCGATCGCACCCAGGCACGGCTGCTTGCCCGCATGGAACCCGATGCGGATGGGCGCTGGGTCGAGCGCGAACGACTGTTCGTGGTGCCCGATAACTGGCCCGGGTGATCGACACATCCTTCTCATCAAATTGTCATTTGTGTGGTGCACACTGCTGCGCCCACCAGACTGATCTCCTGCAACAGAAGCGGTCCATCAATGTCGTCAGCACAAGCCAACTCTGCCCTGCTCCAGCACTCAAGCGCCTGGACCATCTTTCTAGTGTTTCTGCGTCTGGGGTTGACCTCCTTTGGTGGTCCGGTGGCTCATCTCGGCTATTTCCGCGAAGAGTTCGTCAACCGCCGCCGCTGGCTGGATGAAGCGGGGTATGCCGATCTGGTCGCGCTCTGCCAGTTCCTGCCGGGGCCGGCGAGCAGCCAGGTCGGCATTGCCATCGGTTTGCTACGCGGTGGTTATCGCGGCTCGCTAGCCGCTTGGGCCGGGTTCACCTTGCCGTCGGCGATAGCTCTGATGCTCTTCGCGTTCGGCATCAGCAGTTGGGCCGAAGCCGTTCCGGAAGGGCTTCTGCATGGCCTGAAGATCGTTGCGGTTGCGGTGGTGGTCCAGGCGGTATGGGGCATGGCTCGAAACCTGTGCACCGACCGTGCGCGCATCACCATCGCGCTGTTCGCCGCATGCGCGGTATTGATTCTGCACAACGCCTGGGCACAACTCGGCGTTATCGCGCTGGCAGGCCTGATCGGGGTGATGTTGTTTCGCCCTACATCGAAGGGGTCTCCCGCGCCTCATCAGGGCCGTCGGGATCGCTCGGTTGCCGGCGTCTTTTTGTTCTTGTTCTTCGCGCTGCTGATGACGTTACCCGCGCTGGCCGCCGCTTCCAGCAATCAGTTGTTGGAATTGCTCGACACCTTCTACCGCGCCGGCGCGCTGGTCTTCGGTGGGGGGCACGTGGTGCTTCCGCTGCTGCAGGCCGAAGTCGTACCTAATGGCTGGGTCAGCAACGACATATTCCTCGCCGGCTATGGCGCCGCACAGGCGGTGCCGGGGCCTCTGTTCACTTTTTCGGCATTTCTCGGCGGGTCCATCGGTACTGGCAGCGCCGGTCTGATAAACGCAGCCGTATGCCTCGTGGCGATATTCATCCCTTCGTTTCTTCTGGTGTTCGGCGTCATACCGTTCTGGGATCGACTACGCGCCAACCGCCGTGTCCAGGCAGCGCTGGGTGGAGTGAACGCCGCGGTGGTCGGCCTGCTACTGGCGGCGCTTTATGATCCAGTCTGGACCAGCGCCATATTTAGCCCCAGCGACTTCGCTCTGGCGCTGGTCGCGCTGGTCGCCTTGATGGCCGGGAAGCTACCGCCCTGGCTGGTCGTGCTGGTGGGCGGTCTTGCAGGCTGGGCTATCGCCGCGGTGTCTTGATCGTTCGCCAGAGGTTTCGGCTCAGCCGCTGCGTTCAGTGCGACCGCCGGAACGCGCCAAATAGCCGCTGCCCTGCTCACAGATCAAGGTCGTGTATTGCTCAGCAGACAGCCCATCGAGACCGTCACGCAGCGGATACGCGGTGAAACCCAGTTGGGTCAGCATAAAGACCGCGCTGGCGCTGCGCTTGCCGCTGTCGCAGTAGCAGAGATAGATCCGATCCTGAGCCAACAGGCGTGTCTTAAGACGCAACAGATGCAGCGGCATATGCAGTGCCTGCAGCGCATGGCCGCGCTGGTATTCCTCCAGCAGCCGAACATCCAGCCATTGGGCGCCCTTCGCGATCAGTTCGTTCGCCTCGGCAAGGTCAAGCTCGGCCACTACCGGCGCCTTCAGCAGGGCGATGAAATCCCGCCGCGCCAGGCGCAGCACCTGAGCATCCTCGAGCAGCGTCACGGTGGCGTTGCGAGGGCATTCGGTGAGCAAAGCTTCTTCGCCGAAGCAGGCGCCGACGTCCAGTTCCGCCACGACCTGCTCTACACCGCCAAGGCCAGACATGACCTCGGCTCGACCGCTCTTGAGGAAGTAACAGCAGTCGCCGGCATCACCTTCATGCAGCAGTACGTAACCGGCAGGTAGCTCGATCGACTCGAGCCGGTCAAGCATCTTTCGCACGTTTTCCGGCGGCACCTTGGCGAACAGCGGATTGTCCAGCAGCGCTTCGAGCCAGTCAGTCAGTTCGCCAGCCGTGGACAGCTCCAGCAGTAGATCGGCATGGGTCTGATGCCAGGACAGTAAACGATCCAGCTGGGCGCTATCGACCATCAATACACTGCAGACTTCCAGCGCCCGCACCTGGCTCAGGCGGGGACCGGGGCCGAATGCATGGCAGCTTTCCGCCGCGCCAGCGGCCATCCGCCATTGCTTGCCGTCTTGCCCATACATAGACAAGGCGCCGGTGAGTAGGAAGTAGCAGGATCCAGTGTCTGTCTCGTCATCGAACAACAGCTCATCGGCGAGCAGCAGTCGCGGAATCAATTGCGCGCGAAGCGTCTGCAGTCGACGAGGCGAGAGCGCGTTGAGCGGAATCAGACTACCTAACTGATCGGGACGCAGCGGCTTGTTCATCCATAGTTCCAGAAGACGGGAAAGTCAGCGCAGCAGCTCGTCCAGCTGCGCCTGCGCAGCTCGCCGGCCCTGCAAGCCACCGGTATGCACGAAGATGAGCCGCGTGCCGGGCGTAAAATAGCCGCGCTCGATATAAAGGCGCAATGCCATCATCGCCTTAGTCGTATACACCGGCTCCAACGGCAACCCGGTGGCACGCTCGGTTTCCACCATGAAGCGCGCAAGCGCCTCGTCGAACCGACCGAAACCGCCGCGACTCGCATCGATCAGCTGATAGTTTGTGCTGGAGACTTCAGCCTCGCCGAGCAGCCTGGCGACTTCCTGCGCAACACCATGAGACGGCGGCCCTGCCAGCGCGCCGTAGACGCGGCGCTCGCCCTGCTCGGCCTCGCCGATCACCAGTCCTGCGAGGGTCGTACCGGTTCCAGCGGCCAGCCACCAGCCGTCGTGATCGTCCCAGCCAATCGCGGCCAGTTGCTCCCGCACGCGTGTCACCAGCGGCGCGCAACCCAGAGCGCCAGCAAGGCCGCCACCGCCTTCCGGTACGCAGTAATAACCGGGATAGCGCTCGCACCAGGAATCGAAGAACCCCGGTTGGTGCCGCTCACGATAACCACCGTAGCCCAGCCAATGGAGCTGCATTCCGAAGCCCTGTAAATCATCGACGGTCGCCGTGCGCTGTGGTTGCCCGCGCAGCAGACCGACACTGGCCAACCCGCTGCGTTTGGCAGCCGCCGCCAGCGCGTGTAGATGATTCGAATGGGGGCCACCAAGGCTGATAAGCCCAGGTGCATCGGCCGCCCGTGCGGCCTGCAGATGGTGGGTGAGCTTGAACCATTTGTTTCCGGACAGCTCGGGATCGACTAGATCCAGGCGCAATACAGCGACCTGCACCTGGGCTTGTCGCAGCCAAGACAAGTCGATGAGCTGCAATGGTGCGGGCCGTAACTCTGGAAATGATGATGACAATGCCGGCAAATCGTCAGCTACCCGTGCGCAGCCGGTCCTGCGCTCTATGTCTGGCACAGCAGTTGGACTCACCAATGAAAAAACGGCTGGGGGCTTCCACTTTGTCCAGCGGCATATTGCAGCGCTCTCCACTGGACAAGGTAGCGACGCAGGTCGGCTGCTGATAATGCTGCACCCACTGGCCGTACTGCTCTTCGGAAACAGCACATTTGGCTGCGGCATAGGCGAGAGGGTTTTGCTGATAGCGCGCCATGTCATGCAGCGGAATGGTCAGGTGGCCCGCACCGGGGTGATAAGCCATGAACGTCACGCCAAGTCCTGATAGACGCTTGAGTACTTGCTCACCGCTTTGCTCGACGAGTGCATCACGCTGCTTTTGGAGTTGCTCGATCTCTTCCTGGAGTTGGGAGTCCAGTTCGTTGCGGTAGGCCAGTTCCACATCACGGATGGACACTTGCTCTTTGTATTCGGCGACCGCTGCTGCGATCTGCCGCTTCAGCTCTTCATCGAACTGCGCCTGCGTGGCTTGCGCTTCGGCGCGGCTGTTGTGCTCCAGCGCCCGCAGCTGCCGGCTCATTTCTTCACGGTTTTTTTGGAACCCCTCCGCCTGCTCGGCGAGCTGCGAGCGAAGTTGTTCGGCGAGCTGCTCCTTGTGCAGGAGCTCCTGGCGTAACTGGGCAACCTCTTCCAACAGCCTGGCCTGCTGCTGTGCAGCCAAATCCCGTAGTCGGGTGATATCGGCCTCGCGCTGCTGCTCGAGATTGGCGATGCGCAGGCGCTGCTGCTTGATCAGCTGTGCGGCCTTGAGGCGCTGCTCCTGCTCGCGCTTTTCGGCTCGTTCGGTGGTCCCTTGTTTGGCCGAATCGGCCGCATACCAGGCGTCCTCGGCGACCATCTGCAAGCGCTCGGCCGGTACTATCTGAGGCACTTCCTCCTCGACCAGCAGGCCGAGCTGGTTGCGCCTGATTCGGTCACGCAACATGACGAGGTGATTCCGGCCCTGGGTCAGCTCCGGGTCCCAGAGATGCATCTGATACCAGGACACCGGACACTGACTGCGGCATGCCAGGCGAATGGGGCCGGCGCCCAGGTCAGGCCCACGTCCGGTGCGTTCGGCCAGATTGCGCAGCGGAATGTTCCAGCCGCTGTCAGCCGAGCCGTCTTCGTTGAAATCCAGATAAAAGAACACCGCCGCACGAATCTGCAACCGGGTATTGATCAAGACGTAGGCGACACGCATCTGCTGATCGGCGAACTCCGACATGCTCACCACGCCATCGAGCATGGCCTCGAATTCCGGATAGAGCATTTCCTTACAGACGCCGCCATCATTGAAGAACAGTACGGCTTCGACCGTCTGCGGTTTGATCTGCATGCTCGCACCCTCAAAGGCCTGATCAGCTAGCGAATGTTTCCATGAGGCGGTCGCATCACGCCGCTTCTCTATTGTCGGGCGCAAGTGTAGGAGAAAAATCGAAACGGACGATGTGATTGGGTTGGCAGCGAGTCCGGTGCCCGCAACCCCTGAGTTGCGCAGGAGGAAAACTGTGACTGAGTTGGAAGCCCGTCAGGTTTTCATCGCCGCAAGCTGAGGCGCCAAACGCCTGCCCATTTCTTCGCCGAGCGCCTGTAACCCGCTCATTGGGCGCACCATAACTTCGAAATCGGTGATCAGGCCGGACTCGTCGAAGCGAATCATGTCGATGCCCTTGAGCTCTCGGTCGCCGACACGCGCGCTGAATTCCAGCACGACGCTCAAGCCGTCCGCACTGGCCAGCTCGCGGTGATAAGCAAAATCCTCGAAGACCTTCACCACCGTATTGAGAATCAGACTGACCGTGGCCGCGCTCTCATAGGGATTGAAGGCCATCGGCGAGCGAAACACGGCGTGCGGATGTAGCAACTCTGGCAGACGGCTGAGATCGGCGGCTTCGATCATCTGATGCCAGCGCTGGAGCGTAGATGCAGCGGGCGGTTGCAACGAAAGTGCGATGTGCATACGAGGCTCCTGTGAAAAGCGGCCCCGCTCGAAGCGGGGGTCGGGTAACTCAGATCTCAGCAGCGAGGCGCGAGCCCTGATTGATGGCGCGTTTGGCATCCAGCTCTGCGGCGACATCCGCTCCACCGATCAGATGCACCTTGGCGCCCGCCGCCTCGAGTTCGGCCTGAAGCTCACGCAACGGATCCTGCCCTGCACAGACGATCACGGTATCCACCGGCAGGACTTGCGGTTCGCCTCCGGCGACGCGGATATGCAGGCCCTGGTCGTCCACCTTGAGGTATTCCACGGAGCTGATCATCTGCACCTGCTTGTTCTTCAAGCCGGTGCGATGAATCCAACCGGTGGTCTTGCCCAGCCCATTTCCGACCTTGGATTTCTTGCGCTGCAGCAGAAAGACCTGGCGTGCCGGCGCGTGCGGTACCGGTTGAATGCCGGCCACCCCGCCACGCGCTTCGAGCCCAGGGTCGATCCCCCACTCTTTCCAGAACGCCTCACGGTCCAGACTGGTCGACTGGCCTTGATGGGTGATGAATTCCGAAACGTCGAAGCCGATACCGCCAGCTCCGATGACGGCAACGCGTTGCCCCACCGGTTTACGTTGCAGGATCGCATCGAGGTAACCGATCACCATCGGATGCTCCATGCCCGGAATCGCTGGCGTGCGCGGCGCGATGCCGGTGGCGAGGATGATCTCGTCGTAACCGCCGGCCAGCAGATCCGCCGCACCGACACGGGTATTCAGGCGAACATCGACACCGGTGCTTTTCAGTTTGCTGTCGAAATAACGCAGGGTTTCGTAGAACTCTTCCTTGCCCGGGACGCGCTTGGCCACGTTGAACTGGCCGCCGATTTCGCTACCCGAATCGAACAGGGTTACCTGATGGCCACGCTCGGCGGCGACGGTAGCCGCCGCCAGACCGGCCGGGCCTGCGCCGACCACGGCAATCTTTTTCACCGCTGCGGTGGGAATGTAGTTCAGCTCGGTCTCGTAGCAGGCCCGCGGATTGACCAGACAGGTTGTGAGCTTGCCGCTGAATGTATGGTCGAGACAGGCCTGGTTGCAACCGATGCAGGTGTTGATGGTATCGCTGCGATCGGCAGCCGCTTTGTTGACGAAATCCGGATCGGCCAGGAACGGGCGCGCCATCGATACCATGTCGGCGTCGCCTTCGGCCAGCACCTGCTCGGCAACTTCCGGCGTATTGATGCGGTTGGTGGTCACCAGCGGAATGCTCACCTCGCCGCGCAGCTTCGCCGTTACTTTGGTGAACGCCGCGCGCGGCACTTTGGTGGCGATGGTGGGAATACGCGCCTCGTGCCAACCGATGCCGGTGTTAATCAGTGTCGCGCCGGCCCGCTCGATGGCTTTGGCCAACGTCACGACTTCTTCCCAGGCGCTGCCGCCTTCCATCAGATCGAGCATGGACAGGCGGTAGATGATGATGAACTCAGGCCCCACCGCTTCCCTCACCCGGCGCACGATTTCCACGGGCAGGCGCATGCGGTTTTCGTAACTGCCACCCCAGCCGTCCGTGCGGTGGTTGGTATGGGCGACCAGGAACTGGTTGATGAAGTAGCCTTCCGAACCCATGATCTCCACGCCATCATAGCCGGCCTGCTGGGCCAGGCTCGCGCAATTGACGAAGTCACGGATCTGCTTTTCGATCCCCTCTTCGTCCAGCTCGCGCGGCGTGAAGGGGTTGATCGGCGCCTGGATGGCGCTGGGCGCTACCAGTTGCGGGCTATACGCATAACGGCCGGCATGGAGGATCTGCATGCAGATCTTGCCGCCCGCCTCATGGACGGCTTGGGTGACTATCTTGTGCTCTTCGGCTTCCGCGGTGGTCGACAGCTTGGCCGCCCCCGCACGCACCGAGCCCTCTTCGTTTGGGCCTACACCGCCGGTGACGATCAGGCCGACACCACCACGTGCCCGTTCGGCAAAAAACGCCGCCATGCGCTCGAAACCGTTGGGCATTTCCTCGAGACCGGTATGCATCGACCCCATCAGCGTACGGTTGCGCAACGTGGTGAAACCCAGATCCAACGGGGCAAGCAGGTGCGGAAAAGCGGTCATGGTCAATCCTCGGTCAGGCGGCGCGAGAGTGGTGCGCTGTAATCATCGGTAAAGTCGCCACGTCTCATGGGATCGTGGTCGCTATGCGGCGAAGATAAACAGGCGCCGCGATGCGCTCAATGATCGAAACTCACAACTGCCTGACCCTAGCGTGCAAAACACTTGGCAATCGTGAACGATATACCTAGTCTTCCGCACATGCCCTCAGTAGCGTTTTTCCATGCGTACCTACAGCAAACTGCTCGGTTTGACCGCCCTCGCCCTTGCCGCGCTCGTCATCTATCTAGACTGGACGGGTGACCGACGCAGCGGCCCATTGCTGTCCGATCTGCGCACGCTGCCGATTAATAGCCAGGGCCAGCCGGGGACTGCAGGTAATCTGCTGGGGATAGAAACGCGGCTGTTGCCGGCCGATTATCAGAGCAGGGAGCGGCTGCAGCTGAAGTTCACCACCTACCTCGATCAGGCGCGCGATGCCGGTCTGTTGAACCCGCGAACGGTCGTCGTGCTACCGGAGCATGTCGGTACCGGTCTGTTTGCCTTGGGTGAAAAGCCCGAAGTACAGCAGGCACGTACGCTGCGCGATGCCATGCAGTGGATGGCATTGAGCAACCCCTGGGACTATCTGCGCGCACTGTTTGCCAACGAGGGCGGCGACCACCGCACCGAGGCCGTGCTGAAAATCAAGGGGCGGCAAATGGCCGCCGACTATCAACTTATCTTCGGCAATCTCGCGCGCGACTACGGCGTCACGCTGGTCGCCGGCTCTATCGTGCTGCCCGAGCCGCGCCTCGAGGATGGCCGTCTACGGATTGGCGATGGTCCGTTGCGGCAGGTCAGTCTCAGTTTCTCCGCAGACGGCCAGCCCATTGGTCCGTTGCAATACAAGATTGCCTTAAGCCGCTATGAGCGTCGCTACAGCCAGGCACCTGACGTACCATCGTCTACGCTGTTCACGCCGGCCGGGCGCCTGGCTGTGCTGATCGGCTGCGACGGCTATATCCGCCAGCCACCTGCCGACGCGGAGCTGCTCGCCCTCCCCGGTGCGCGCCATGACCCGCACGCCAGTTGCGCAACCGCACCCATGCCGCACACGTCGCTGCCCCGCATGGAAGTACGCACGTTCGGGCTGCCCTGGAATCTGGTCGGCTCGCCCCGTCGACCCGCACCGCAGCATTACAACACGCCAGTGCAACTGAACAATCTGTGGCTGCCGGAGCGCTCGTGAATCGCCAACGGGTGCGCCTCGGTGACCTCTCGGTTGGCTTCGTGCACAGCCTGAGCAGTGCCCTACAGGAAAAACAAATCGATCCGCAGCCGCTGCTGGACGCTTACGGTCTGGACCTGGCGCGCCTGTCCGAGCCACGCGCGCGGCTGTCCATTCCGCGTTATATGCGCCTCGGCCACGCGGCTATCCAGCTGACTGGAGACCCGAGCCTGGGCCTAGAAATGGGGCGACTGCGCAAGGCCGGTCATCTGGGTCTGGTCGGAATAACCTCCGCCCAGGCGCCAACCGTTCGCGAAGCGGCACGCACCCTGATTCGCTACGAGCCGCTGTACGCATCCAACTACCGGGGCGCTTCGGCGTTTCATGAGGACGCCGGAGGGGCTTGGCTGCGCTTCTATTCGATCAGTCCCTACAACAGCTACAACCAGTTCGTCGTGGATACGGTACTGGCTAGCTGGGTCACGCAATTGGCCACTGTTGCTGCGTGTCCGATAACGCCAGTGGCGATTCATATCGAGTTCGAACGTCCCGACTATGCCGCGCGATACGAGCCAGTCTTCACGAAACCCATCGAGTTCGCGGCCGAGCACAATCAACTGCGACTGGACAAAGCCACACTGGCGCTGCGCAATCCGGAACATTGTCCCGGCACCTGGCGCCAGCTATTGGAGTTTTGCGAGGCGGAACTGGAACAGCGGACCCGGACACGCAGCCTGCGCGAGCGGGTCACGCAACTTCTGGGGCCGATGCTCAAAGGCGGGGAGCCGGACCTGCAGCAGATCGCCAGCCGGCTGCGGCTGCCATCCTGGACGTTGCGGCGCAAGCTGGAAGAGGAAGGCACTAGTTACCGGGCGATCCTCAACGACACACGCCGCGACCTGGCGATGACCTATATTCGCGACACCGAATTGGCGTTCGGCGAAATCGCCTGGCTTCTGGGCTTTTCCTCGGCGGAAGCTTTTCAGCGCGCATTCAAGCGCTGGAGCGGGCAAACGCCCGGCGAATACCGGCGCCAGCAACGGCGTGCCGGCTGATTAGCTAAAGTTCGAAGGCGTCTTCGGCCGGCTCGGGACCATCCTGCTCGGCGGCGTGCCATTCGAGTATTTCGTCTTGGTAGTCATCCATAGGAGCGCTCCTCGTATTGGGTCTCTATTCGACAAATCCGTACCAGCACGCTAACGCGAGTACATGACCGAAACATGAACCGTTGCGCACCGATATTGGAATATCTGAATAGCTCAAGCTCACCGCCACCACAACGCGCCTAAACGCCGCACAGCACGCACTTGGCGCGACGCTCATGGAGTTGTCAGCCCAGCGGCCGTCATGAACTGACGCAGCAACCAGGCGACTACGCCAAGCGCCAACACGCTTGTTGACCAGATCAGCACGAGCCAAGTCATGCGCTTCCATAACGGTTTGGGCTCTGATGCACTGCTTTCGTGCTTTTTCTGCATCGGTTGCTTCATGACGAAACCAACTCAGTGATAGCCATCTTCGGCACTGACCTTTCCCCTGAATACGTAGTAGCTCCAAGCCGTGTACATCAGGATCAGTGGAATGATCAGCAGCGCCCCGACCAGCGTGAAACCCTGACTCTGCGGCGGCGCAGCAGCGTCCCAAATGCTAACCGACGGCGGAATGATGTTCGGCCAGAGGCTGATGCCCAGCCCGCTGTAACCAAGAAAGATCAGCGCCAGGGTAAACAGGAACGGCGAATAATGGGCGTAGCGCGCGATCGACCGCAGCAACCCGTATGTGCACAGCAGTACCAGGATTGGCACCGGCATGAAGAGAAACAGGTTCGGCATGCTGAACCAACGCTCGGCGATATCTGGATGCGTTAGAGGAGTCCAGATACTCACGACACCGGTCACTGCCAATAAGGCCCAAACTAGCGGCACACCGATATCGTGCATGCGCCGCTGCAGATCACCGCCGGTTTTCATGATCAGCCAGGTGCAACCCAACAAGGCATAAGCGACGATCAAGGCCAGCCCGCAGAACACCGAGAACGGCGTCAACCAATCCAGCGGGCCACCGGCATAGGCCCGATCGGCCACCGGAAAGCCGTGAATGAAGGCGCCCAGCGCGACGCCTTGGAAAAAGGTTGCGGCGAGCGAGCCACCAATGAAGGCCTTGTCCCAGATATGTTGGCGCGCAGCGCTCGCCTTGAAACGAAACTCGAAGGCGACACCACGAAAAATCAGCCCCATCAGCATGAAAATGATCGGCAGATACAGAGCGGACAGCACGACTGAATAAGCGAGCGGGAAGGCCGCGAATAGCCCGGCGCCACCCAGCACCAGCCAGGTCTCGTTGCCATCCCAGATCGGCGCCACGGTGTTCATCGCGACGTCACGCTCGGAACTGTCAGCAAGGAACGGAAAGAGAATTCCGATCCCCAGGTCGAAGCCGTCCATCACGACGTACATCATGATCCCGAAAATAATGATCACGGCCCAGATCAGCGAAAGATCGACGCCCATATTCAGTTCCTCTCGCCCAGTTGATCGCCGTGCTCGTGGGGAATCGCCTCGTCGGCGGCGGAAATCGGCCGCATCGGCGTTCTATTTTCACCGGGCCCACCTGCACCCTTCTCTTTGCCTTCGTGGGTGACCGGCCCCTTCGCAATCAGCCGCAGCACGTAGACGAAACCGATGCCGAACACTGCGAAGTAGATGAGCACGAACAACGCCAACGTCAGGCCCAGCTGTTCGGCACCATGATTCGAGACTGCGTCGGCGGTGCGCATCACGCCGTAAATCACCCATGGCTGCCGCCCGATTTCCGTCGTGAACCAACCGGCGAGAATTGCGATGATCCCCGAAGGCCCCATGCACAATGCCAGCCGCAGAAACGCACGTGACTCATACAACTTGCCGCTGCGCCGCAGCAAAAGACTCCACACGCCAGTGAGGATCATCAGAAAACCCAGCGCGACCATTATCCGGAACGTCCAAAACACGATGGTCGAGTTGGGCCGGTCTTCTGGGGGGAAATCTTTGAGGGCCGGAATGGGCTCGGTCAGGCTGTGTTTGAGGATCAGGCTGCCGAGGTACGGAATTTCCACCTTGAAGCGCGTCTCTTCACGCTCCATGTCAGGCCAGCCAAACAGCAGCAGAGGGGTTGGCTCGCCAGACGAGTTATCCCAGTGCCCTTCCATCGCAGCGATCTTTGCGGGTTGGTGTTCGAGCGTATTCAGCCCATGAAAATCGCCGACCACGGCCTGAATCGGGGCGACGATCAGCGCCATCCACATGGCCATGGACAGCATCTTGCGAACCGCCGGATTATCTCGTCCACGCAGCAGGTGCCAAGCCGCCGAAGCGCCCACCATGAAAGCCGTGGCGAGGAACGCCGCGATTGCCATGTGCGTCAGCCGGTATGGAAACGATGGATTGAAGACGATGGCGAACCAGTCCACCGGTACCACGATGCCATTGATAATCTCGTGGCCCTGAGGGGTGTGCATCCAGCTGTTGGAAGCGAGAATCCAGAAGGTTGAAATCAAAGTGCCGACCGCCACCATGATCGTGGAAAAGAAGTGCAGACCCGGCCCAACACGGTTCCAGCCAAAAAGCATGACGCCGAGGAACCCGGCCTCAAGGAAGAACGCGGTCAAAACCTCATAGGCCAGCAATGGCCCGGTCACGCTGCCGGCGAACTCTGAGAACGCGCTCCAGTTGGTGCCGAACTGATAAGCCATAACGATGCCGGAGACTACGCCCATGCCGAAGTTGACGGCGAAGATCTTCAGCCAGAAGTGGTAGAGGTCGCGATACACACCACGTTTGGTCTTGAGCCACAGACCTTCCAGCACAGCGAGAAAACTGGCCAGCCCGATGGTTATCGCCGGGAAGATAATGTGAAAGGAAATGGTGAAAGCGAATTGGATCCGCGCAAGCTCGAGAGCTTCCAAACCGAACATTCAAGGCCCCTCGTCAGTTAGCCGCGTGCCCCTGGCATATGGATGTCGTCACGCATTACTGACAGCAAGAAACCGCAAGGGTGCGCTCTATCGCTCGTCAACCGCGTCACTGGACCCCAGAACGCGTCATAACAGTGCAGACCAAGAGAACAGGAGTGCGTAAACATCGCTGCACGGTGCGATCAGGCGACGCCCCTATATGCAGAGAGCGGATGCGTAACTAAGAAAGCTGGGCGGTAATCAATTACTTATCCGCACGGCAGAGCGGCGCGACCAAAGGAGCCAAAGCCAGCCAGAACGCTCTCGAATGGATACGCTAATCGTGGCGAATCAGAAATCAGAAACGCAAAAAGCGACCCTAAGGTCGCTTTTTGCGAGACTTCCCGACAGACATGGCCAGGAAGTAAATATGGCGCAGCGGACGGGACTCGAACCCGCGACCCCCGGCGTGACAGGCCGGTATTCTAACCGACTGAACTACCGCTGCGCGTCGGCCGGACTTTCGTCCGAATCGCAAGGCTTGCTGTTAAGCACTGACCAACTGAGTAAGCAACCGGTTGATCGCCTTGCGAGGCGCGCAATTTACGCACCCACCACAGCCAAGTCAACTGTGCGCAGCGTTTTTTTCAGAAAAAATCCGGCCATTTGCAATCACAGCCAGTAATCGCATGCCGCCGGGCACCTTTTGCCCCAAAAACAGTCATTTGCACTGGCTATTTTAGGTGCTTCAGTTGTTATGGTCTGGTCTAGACTCCAGGCATGCTGGACATCGACGGTACCCACCAACCGCTATCCAATAACGTTCACCCTTATTCAGTATCACGGAGTGCCTGGCTTGGCTTCCACCGCCGCCCTGCAGAACGTTCGCCAATACGCGCCGCTGATCGTCAGCGCGGCTATGATCGTGCTCTTCGGTCTCTATCTGGCTGGTCAGATCAGGGAATGGCTGCAACTAACCCAGGCACCTTCGGCGGCTGCCGCGCAGAGCAGTCAGCCAGCGGGTGTCGCGCCGGATCTGCAACGCATGGAAAGCCTATTCGGCACCCCTGTGTCCACCAGCCAGAGCTACACAGCCGGGACATCGAATTCCGATCTGATCTTGCTAGGCAGCTTCGTACATGCCGATCCAGCCCGTTCCACGGCAATAATCCAGCTGAGCGGCTTCCCACCACAGCTATATCGGGTCGAAGAGGAACTGGAACCGGATGTCAGCCTGTACAGCGTTCACCCTGACAGAGTCGAAATACTGAGAGGCGGCCGCGTCGAAAGCCTGTATTTCCCGAGCGTTCGCTCCGCTACGGCGGTACCTGACAACCTGCCGGACTACAGCGACCCTGCGGAGACGGATTACGTCGATCCGCAAGCGGAAATGCTGCAACAGCAGATGGAAGCACTCCGCCAACAGATGGAAGGGGCCACCAGCCCCCCAGAAGCCATGCCCACCGATGAACAGCCCACGGAAGACGACTGACTGATGCTGCCTTTTTCCTCTCGCCCGTTGATTGCACTGATCGCCGTTGGCGTACTCGCCGCTCCCCTGCCCTTACTGGCGGTCGATCCCGGAATCGAGCCGAGCGAAACCCAACAGGACGGCTGGACGATCAACCTCAAGGACGCCGACATTCGCGCCTTCGTCGATCAGATCAGTCAACTGACGGGGCAGACCTTCATCGTGGACCCACGGGTCAAGGGACAGGTCAGTGTCGTGTCATCGACGACGCTCTCGCTAGCAGAGGTCTACCAGCTGTTCCTGTCGGTCATGGCGACTCACGGTTTCAGCGTACTCACCCAGGGCGAAGTCACGCGAATCGTGCCGAATGCCGAAGCGAAATCGGAGGCAGGCGGAGGCCCGGCCGGCGGCGATCTGCTTGAAACCCGCGTCATTCAGGTCCAGCACACCTCCGCCACAGAATTGATTCCACTTATTCGCCCGCTGGTCCCGCAATATGGTCACCTCGCCGCGGTTGGTTCGGCCAACGCACTGATCATCAGTGATCGCAGTGCAAACATCGCACGCATCGAAGATCTGGTCCGTCAGCTCGACCGCGCCCAAACCGATGACCACAGCGTGGTCAATTTGCAATACGGCTGGGCCGTAGACATTGCCGAGGTGCTGCGCAACACTCTGTCACGAGGCGAAGCCCGGGATACCGCGGGCGCGCAGATCATTGCTGATTCGCGCACCAATCGACTGATCTTTACCGGGCCGGAGCAGGCGCGACAGAAACTCGCCAATCTGGCGAAGACGCTCGATACGCCAAGCACCCGATCGGCCAATACGCGCGTCATCCGCCTGCGCCATAACGATGCCAAGTCCTTGGCCGAGACCCTCGGCGATATTTCCGAAGGTCTGGCGACACCAGTGGATGGCGAGGTTCAGGGCGGCCGTTCGCAGAACATCCTGATTCGCGCCGATGAAAGCCTCAACGCCCTTGTCATGCTCGCCGAACCCGAGCTGATCGGCACCCTGGAATCGATCGTGCGTCAGCTCGATATTCCGCGTGCGCAGGTTATGGTCGAGGCTGCCATCGTTGAAGTATCCGGAGATATCACCGACGCACTCGGCGTTCAATGGGCGGTCGATGCGCGTGGCGGCACAGGCGGAGCCGGTGGCGTCAGCTTCGGCAATACCGGCATATCCATTGGCAGCGTGCTCAATGCGATCAACGAGAACGAGATTCCAAGCAACCTTCCCGATGGGGCCATCATCGGCGTCGGCACACGCAGCTTCGGTGCCTTGATCACTGCGCTGTCGGCCAACAGCAAGAGCAACTTGTTGTCGACGCCCAGTCTGCTGACGCTCGACAACCAGGAAGCCGAAATTCTTGTCGGGCAGAACGTGCCCTTTCAGACCGGCAGTTACACGACGGACTCTTCCGGTGCAAACAACCCCTTCACCACGATCGAGCGGCAGGATATTGGCGTGACGCTGAAGGTGATACCGCACATCAACGACGGCGCCACGCTACGTCTGGAAATCGAACAGGAAATCTCCTCGATCGCACCATCGGCAAGCCTTTCAGCGCAGGCGGTCGATTTGGTAACCAACAAGCGTTCTATCAAGAGCACCATTCTCGCCGAAGATGGTCAGGTGATCGTGCTGGGTGGACTCATCCAGGATGACGTGACCCAGACCAACTCCAAGGTTCCGCTGCTTGGTGACATTCCGCTGCTCGGCGCGCTGTTCCGCTCCACGCAGGAAAGCCACGTCAAGCGCAATCTGATGGTGTTTCTGCGGCCGACCGTTATCCGAGATCGTGCTGGGCTGGCGGCCCTGTCCGGCAAGAAATATAGCGATATCCGGGTCATCGAGACTGGATCGGAAAGCCCGACCATCCTTCCAGCCACACCCGAGCGGCTGTTCGACGGTCAAGGTCAGCCAGCACCGGCGATCGACCTCCGCTCCAACGAACCGGAGCAGCGCCGTGCGATTCCCAAAGCGCCCGCAACGCAACGGGCCCCGGCGGTCTCCGCTCCCCTGTCGCAACCGGAACAGACAACGATTCGTTCGGGCTGGGCCGTTCAGGTAGCCAGCCTGCAGAACCGCGACAGCGCCGAAGCGCTACGGAGCAAGCTGGTCAATGAAGGGTTCGATGCCTATATCAGAACGACAGGCCGAACACATCGCATATTCGTCGGGCCAATGGAACAGCGCCAGGAAGCCAGCCGGGTCCGCGACCAGCTCTCCGAGGAACAGCGCCTGGATGGCTTCGTAGTGAATTTTGAAGCTGGAGACAACTGAGATATCCCTGCAATCCGTATTGAGGACGAACCTTCGTCCTCAATTCAGTATCACAGTGCAGCCAACCCTCGGGCGAGGTCAGCCTTCAAATCAGCCACATCTTCCAAACCCACGGCCACACGAATCAGACTGTCACGGATTCCGGCCGTTGCGCGATCTTCTGGCGAAAGCCGACCGTGCGTGGTTGATCCCGGATGAGTGATGGTGGTCTTGCTGTCGCCCAGATTCGCGGTGATAGAGATCAACCGGGTCGCGTCGATGAAACGCCACGCACCCTCCTTGCCTCCCGCCACCTCGAAGCTTAGCACCGCCCCAAAGCCTTTCTGTTGGCGTTTGGCCAGCTCGTGCTGAGGATGACTTGGCAGGCCGGCGTAGTAGACCTTTTCAACATTCGGTTGCTGCTCGAGCCACTCAGCGAGCGTCTGCGCGCTCGCACAATGCGCCTGCATACGCAGCCGCAAGGTTTCCAGCCCCTTGAGAAATACCCACGCATTGAACGGGCTCAGCGTTGGACCCGCGGTGCGCAGAAAGCCCACCACTTCTTTCATCTGCTCGGCTCGACCGGCCACTACGCCGCCCAAACAGCGCCCCTGGCCGTCGATGTACTTAGTGGCGGAATGAATAACGATGTCAGCACCGAGCGCCAACGGTTGCTGCAGGACCGGTGTGCAAAAACAGTTATCCACCGCCAGCATCGCGCCCTTGGCATGGCAGAGTTCGGCCAACGCCTCGATATCGACCAACTCGGCAAGCGGGTTCGAAGGTGACTCGACGAATACCAGGCGGGTATTGGATTTGAATGCGGGCTCCCAAACGTCAACTTGCGTGAGCGGGACGTAGTCGACTTCTAGCCCGAAGCGTTTCAGATACTTCTCGAACAACGAAACCGTCGCACCGAAGACGCTGCGCGAAACGAGCACATGATCGCCGGCGGAGCACAGGCTCATCACCGTTGCCAGGATCGCAGCCATCCCAGATGCGGTCGCTACGGCCTGCTCGGCACCTTCCATCGCGGCGATACGCTCTTCGAACGCACGCACAGTGGGGTTGGTGTAGCGCGAATAGACATTTCCCGGCACTTCGCCGGCAAAACGTGCGGCGGCGTCGGCGGCACTCCGGAACACATAGCTGGATGTGAAGAACAGCGGCTCGCCATGCTCACCTTCTGGCGAGCGGTGCTGCCCTGCACGAACAGCCAGTGTATCCATGCCCACTCCGGACAGATCACTGTCCAGCCGGCCTGCGTCCCAGTCAGTTGTCATAAATTGTCCACCCTGAACGGAGGCGGCAAGCCGCCGGGTTGTCGATCAGTTGTTATGTAGATCGATGATAGCGCTGCCCGTGATGCTCTTGCTTTTGCTCAAGTCGTTACGTGCCTGCTCGATTTTGTGCAAGTAGACCTCGTCGATATCGCCGGTCACGTACTTGCCATCGAACACCGCGCAATCGAAATTCTCGATCTTCACCTTGCCGCCACCGACCGCATCGATCAGATCATCCAGATCCTGATAAACCAGCCAGTCGGCGCCGATCAGTTCTGCGACTTCCTCAGTGCTGCGATTATGTGCGATGAGCTCGTGGGCGCTGGGCATGTCGATGCCGTACACGTTCGGGTAGCGAACGGCCGGTGCGGCGGAGCAGAAATAGACATTCTTCGCCCCTGCTTCGCGGGCCATCTGGATGATCTGCTTGCAGGTGGTGCCGCGGACGATGGAGTCATCCACCAGCATGACGTTCTTGCCACGGAACTCGAGATCGATGGCATTGAGCTTCTGTCGCACCGATTTCTTGCGCGCCGCCTGACCCGGCATGATGAAGGTCCGGCCGATGTAGCGGTTCTTGACGAAGCCTTCTCGAAACTTCACTCCCAGCCGGTTAGCCAGCTCCAGCGCCGCAGTACGGCTGGTGTCAGGAATCGGAATGACCACGTCAATATCGTGATCTGGACGTTCGCGAAGAATCTTGTCGGCCAGCTTTTCGCCCATCCGCAGACGGGCCTTGTATACCGACACGCCATCCATCAGGGAATCCGAACGCGCAAGGTAGACGTGCTCGAAGATGCAAGGCGCGTAATGGGGGTTCGGCGCGCACTGACGGGTATGCAGCTTGCCGTCCGATGTGATGTAAACCGCTTCGCCGGGCGCGAGATCCCGGATCAACGAGAAGCCCAGCACATCCAGCGCGACGCTTTCGGAGGCGATCATGTATTCGACGCCGTGCTCGGTATGCCGCTGCCCGAACACGATTGGGCGAATGGCATTCGGGTCGCGGAAACCGACGATGCCGTAGCCCGTCACCATGGCCACCACCGCGTAGCCGCCGACACAACGCTCATGGACCTTGGCCACGGCCGCGAAAACGTCCTCTTCGGTGGGCTGCAGCTTGCCGCGCACCGCCAACTCATGAGCGAACACGTTGAGCAGCACTTCCGAATCGGAGTTGGTGTTCACATGGCGCAGGTCGGATTCGTAGATTTCCTTGGTCAGCTGATCGACGTTGGTCAGGTTGCCGTTGTGCGCCAGCGTAATGCCATACGGGGAGTTCACATAGAACGGCTGCGCCTCCGCTGAACTGGAGCTGCCCGCAGTGGGATAACGTACGTGACCGATTCCCATGTTACCGACTAGGCGCTGCATGTGACGCTGTTGAAAGACGTCGCGGACCAACCCGTTGTCCTTGCGCAGAAACAGCTTGCCGCCGTCACTGGTTACGATTCCGGCCGCATCCTGCCCACGATGTTGCAGTACGGTAAGTGCGTCATATAACGCCTGATTGACGTTCGACTTACCGACGATGCCGACAATGCCACACATGCAAGGAACCTCTCAGTTAATACAGGCTGACCCGGACATGACACAGACCTGAAGGCCCTCGGCACACCCGTTGAAAAATGCTCGTCTCAGCCGGAAGCATCGAGCGAGCCGGCTACCCACTGGCTTCCAAACCCGAGAATCAGGTTTTTCGACCAGTCGGCAACCAATAGAAAATGGGGCAGCAGTGTCGATTCACGCCACCACGGATCCTGTTGTACAGGCGCGAGGCTGAGCAAACCAACGAGCACAACGATCAAAAGCCCGCCACGAGCCGCACCGAATACCATTCCAAGAAAGCGATCCGTGCCTGACAAGCCGGTTACCCGGACCAGCTCCCCGATGAGGAAATTAACCAGCGCGCCGACCAGTAGCGTCACGATGAACAGAATCGCGCATGCCGCGATGACCTGAAAAGAAGGGGTACTGATGAACTCGGCAAGATGATGGGACAGCGCACCACCGAACATCCAGGCAACCACGCCAGCAATGATCCAGGTGAGCAGCGAAAGCGCTTCCTTGACGAAGCCGCGTTTCAAGCTGATCAGGCTGGAGATGACCACAACGGCGATAAACGCCCAATCGACCCAGGTGAGCGTCACAGGGTTTCCTGCTAAGGAGAAAGGCGGCGCATTTTAGCAGAGCGCCCGCAAAGGGGTAAGCAGACAATCATGCTTACCCGCGGAGCTGCGGGACGACCAGCGACAAGCTGAGGTCCCCTTGCTTAACCCTGTTCAGGCTTGAAACGAACGACGAACCCGTTCAGCTTCTGCTGGCGTTGTAGTTGATCACGAAGGCGGTTGGCTTCCGCTCGCTCGACAAGCGGCCCGACGAAGACCCGGTTCATCCCGTCTGCGGTACGTATATAAGCGTTATACCCCTGGGAACGCAGCGTCTTCTGCAGCTTGTCGGCATTCTCGCGACTCGACAGGCTGGCCAACTGCACCGACCAGCTGATCGGCAAATTGGCCGTGTCCAGTCGTTTCTCTTCTGGAGCGGCCGACGGCGCCTCGACGGTTACCGGCTCAGGTGTTGCTGGCGCGGGCGCCGGCTCGGCAGGGGCTGGAGCCGGCTTGATAGGAGTCGCAGGCGCTTCGGGCTGGGAAGCTGCATTCTCCTCAATGATTTCGAACTCTTCCGGGAAAGGCTCGACCTCCGGCTCAGGCACTTCCACAGGTTGCGCCTCGATAACAGGCGCAGCAGGCGCTTCGGGCATACTCGGCGCATCCACGACTATTTGCCGGCCGGCATCTTCGCGGTTGAACAGCATCGGAACGAATATTACCGCCAGTGCCAGAAGCACCAAGGCGCCAACGATACGCTGCAACAATCCCCTATCTACCAAGACCATGTTCTCCACTGGTTGCGTGCCGATCAATCCAGCTCAGCGCATCGGCCACACAGTAAAAAGACCCGAACAGCAATATCTCATCGCCATCGACAGCCAGATCGCACTGCCCTTCGAGCGCTTGGAATATCCCCGGATAGATAGTGACGCTTGCGTTGCGCTCCATCAATGCCTTACTCAACTCGACTGCCGAGCGTGAGCGCGGCGTAACCAGTGGCGCAACCGCCCAGACGTCGACCACGGGTAACAACGCATCGATTACGCCAGCCAAATCCTTGTCGGCCAGCAGACCGAATACCGCCAGCCGACGACCAGGCTTCGGTTGTCGCTGCAGGTGTCTGGCTAGATATTCTGCCGCGTGCGGGTTGTGCCCGACATCAAGCAATATCGACAACTCACGCCCCTGCCAACGGATCGTACGACGATCCAGACGCCCGGTGACACGCGTACTCAGCAGAGCCTCGACCACCCGCTCCGGTTGCCAGGACGACTGGAGCAATGCAAACGCTTGTAACGCCACGGCTGCATTTTCCAGAGGCAATGCCAGCATCGGCAAATTCCGCAGCTCCAACGGGTTACCCGCCCCGTCTCGGCCACGCCAGTGCCAACGGGTCGTCTCCACCGCCAGATCGAAATCACGTCCACGGACCAGCAACGGCACAGCCGCCTCAGTCGCGTTCTTCAGCATAGAGTCTGGCGGAGCCGGATCACCACATACGGCAGGCGTTGCAGGGCGGAATATTCCAGCTTTTTCAAACGCCACGCTTTCGCGTGTATTGCCAAGCCATTCGGCATGGTCCAGTCCGATATTGGTGACGACCGCCACGTCGGCATCGACCAGATTCACCGCATCGAGACGGCCACCCAGCCCGACTTCCAGCACCACGGCGTCCAGCGCCTCACGTTCGAAAAGCCAGAAAGCGGCGAGCGTGCCCATTTCGAAATAGGTCAGTGACACTGAACCTCGTGCTTGCTCGACCGCCTCGAATGCTTCACATAACGCCTCGTCACTGGCATCCGTCCCGTTGAGACGAACGCGCTCGTTGTAACGCAGCAGATGAGGCGAGCTGTAGACACCCACCTTCTTGCCCTGCCCAGCGAGCATCTGGGCGATGAAAGCGCAGGTCGACCCCTTGCCATTGGTGCCGGTGACAGTGACCACCTGGGGAGCCGGGCGCTTGAGACCAAGCTTTGTCGCCACCTCACGGCAGCGATCAAGGCCCATATCGATAGTAGTGGGATGCAGCTGCTCAAGATAATCGAGCCAGTTCTGCAAACTCCGCCGGCTCATGCGCTGGCCGTTACCAAGGCAGGCTCCGCCGGGGTCGGCAGATGTTGCAACTGAGCGAGAAGACGCGACAAGCGGGGACGCAACTCGGAGCGCGGGACGATCAGGTCGATAGCACCGTGGTCAAGCAGGAACTCACTGCGCTGAAAACCTTCCGGTAGCTTTTCACGCACCGTCTGCTCGATCACGCGCGGCCCGGCAAAGCCGATCAGGGCCTTGGGCTCGGCGACGATGACATCGCCTAGCATGGCCAAACTTGCCGATACGCCGCCGTAAACCGGGTCGGTAAGTACGGAAATGAACGGCAATCCTTCTTCGCGCATGCGGGCCAGCACTGCGGAGGTCTTGGCCATCTGCATAAGGGAGATCAATGCTTCCTGCATGCGGGCACCACCGGAAGCAGCGAAGCAAATCAGCGGACAACGCTGCTCAAGCGCGGCATTGGCGGCCTGAACGAAGCGCTCCCCGACGATCGCACCCATGGAACCACCCATGAAGGAGAACTCGAACGCGCAGGCCACGACCGGCATGTTCATCAACGTACCCCGCATGGCGACCAGCGCATCCTTTTCGCCGGTCTGTTTCTGCGCGGCGGACAGGCGATCCTTATATTTCTTGCTATCGCGAAACTTCAGTCGGTCGACAGGCTCGAGGTCGGCGCCGATCTCTTCGCGCTCCTCCTTGTCGAGAAAAATATCCAGACGCGTACGTGCGTCGATGCGCATGTGATGCTGGCATTTCGGGCAGACATCCAGCGTTTTTTCCAGCTCCGGGCGATACAGCACCGCCTCGCAGGACGGACATTTGTGCCACAAGCCCTCGGGCACTGAACTCTTCTGCGTTTCCGAGCGCATGATCGAAGGGATCAGCTTGTCTACTAGCCAGTTGCTCATGCTTTTATTCTCCACAGCTTGTCAGTCCCGCGCGTAACGACTGCACGCACCGGCAAAATTCATCGTTGCGACCGGTCTCCAGTCGGAGCTCACTGCGTCGCGTAGGCGATAGCCGAGGAAGCGCTATCGCTGAAGTCTGATCGCCGTCTGGCACCAGATCGGTAACAGTGGCGAGTTTCGCCAAACCAGCGAATGGTAACTGGACGGCAATGATCCGGTGCTCGTCACATCGAAGCTCTTACCGACCGAACGAAGTCCTGCACTTTCTGCGCATCTTTGACGCCCTTGCTCAGCTCTACTCCCCCACTCACGTCGACGGCGAACGGACGTACCTCGGCCAGCGCCTGACGAACATTTTGCGAAGTCAGCCCGCCAGCCAATATCAGCGGTTTGGGCAGATCTGCAGGGATCAGGGACCAATCGAACACCTCGCCCGTCCCGCCAGGAACTCCGGCAACAAAGGTATCGAGCAGAATTGCGCTAGCCCCAACGTAGCGTGCGACCTGCGCCCGGACATCCTCACCCGCCTTGACTCTGAGCGCCTTGTACCACGGCCGATGAAAGCCTTCGCAGTCTGCCGGCGTTTCGTCACCATGAAATTGCAGTACATCCAGCGACACGGCATCCAGTGTTTCATTGATTTCGCAACGCGATGCGTTGACGAACAAGCCTACAGTGGTGACGAAAGGCGGCAGAGCGGCAATGATGGCCCGAGCCTGCTGGATATTTACCGCGCGCGGGCTCTTCGCATAGAACACCAGGCCAATCGCATCCGCACCGGCTTCGGCGGCTACGAGCGCGTCCTCAACCCGGGTGATTCCACATATCTTGCTACGAACAATAGGCAACGGCAGGCACCTGCGATAGAAGACCCCGGATGGTAACAAAAGCGCCACAGGCTGCAACCCGCATCACTTTATCGTCCGTTTCCGAAGGATGACCCGCCGCTTGTCCCGCCGCTGGCATCAGGTCGAATGATTTCGCACATCCGGCAGGCCAGACAGGAAATGCGGTCCAAGATAACGCTCAGGCAATTCGAACTGCTCCGGATAATCCACTTGAACGAGGTACAAGCCATAGGGATGCGCGGTAACACCCCCTGTCCGCCTTACGCGCGACTCCAACACTTCCCTTGCCCATTCCACCGGGCGTTCGCCTGCCCCGATAGTCATCAACACACCGGCGAAGTTACGCACCATGTGGTGCAGAAAGGCATTGGCACGAACGTCGATCACGATCAGCCTGCCATACTCGAGCAGCTCCAGATGGTGGATGGTTTTGATCGGTGATTTCGCCTGGCACTGGCGCGCTCTGAAAGCACTGAAGTCGTGAGTCCCGACGAATGCTTTCGCCGCTTCACGCATATGCGTGATATCCAGTGGCCGGTGGTTCCAAGTTACTTCTTCGGCGAGATGAGCCGGGCGAATCTGGTCGTTGTAGATGACGTAACGATAACGGCGCGCCATGGCGCTGAAACGCGCATCGAAGCTCTTGGGCATTTCCTTGGCCCAGGTCACGCTGATATCACCCGGCAGGTTCATGTTCGCGCCCATTACCCAGGCGTGCATGGACCGCGTCACTGGCGTATCGAAATGCACCACCTGGGCGCAGGCATGAACGAGCGCATCGGTACGCCCGGCACAACTTAGCGTCACCGGGTGCCCGCCGGCTACCTTGCTCAAGGCATTTTCCAGTGAGAGCTGAATCGACGGCACGCCATCGCGTTGCCGTTGAAACCCACGATAACGGGAACCCTTATATTCCACGCCAAGGGCAATTCTGAAAACGTCAGCGGCAGCCGATAGGGCTGCCGCTTCAGGTACTGCTTCGATCATGGTCAGGCTAGTTTGGCGAGCATCTCTCGCGCCTCTTGCTGCTGGGTATCGCTGCCCTCGTTCATGACCTCATCGAGGATGTCGCGAGCGCCTTCGGCATCACCCATATCGATATAGGCGCGGGCAAGGTCCAGCTTGGTGGTGGTTTCATCGGTGTCGGCGAAGAAATCGAAATCATCGTCAAGCGCTTCCGAGGTTGACTCGACCTCAATCGCTGCCTCCGGCTCTGGTCGGTCGAGCGGCTCATCCATGTCTCGCGCCAAGACTTCAGGCTCAGTTTCGACCTCATCGAACTCGGAGATAAACGTTTCAGATACCGCTCCGCCGCTGGTCTCGTCAGGAACTGACAGATCGAACTCATCCGGCATGTCCGCAGACTGGATAGGATCGGAGAGCTGAAAATCAAAGTCCTCGGCAGCAGGCTCGCCCGCTACTGGCTTCGACAGTTCTTCGTCGAGGTCTAACAGCACATCGTCATCGGCAGTAGGCGCTTTCGGCTGATCTTCAAGATCGAGCGAGAAACCGGCAAGTTCGGCTTCAAGGGATTGCATATCCGCTTCGGACGATTTGTCTAGGTCAAATGCGAACTCGTCGGCGGCCTGCTCCTGCGCAGCGGCTTCAAGATTGAGGTCGTCGAAATTGAGCTCGTCAAGCTCCTCTGATGTCTCGCCAGCCGGGGCTACGGCTGTTCGAGTCAGCTCATCATCGAGTTCAAGATCGTCCAGACTCAGGTCAAAGGCATCATCCGACACTTGATCAGCAGCCGGCGCCGAAGCCGGTTCGTTAAGCTGGAGATCATCCAGGCTGAAGCTCTCAAAATCATTGGCGCTTGTCGCGGCGGTTGCCGCAGCGAAGCCAGTTGCTGCAGCCATTGCCGGATAACGGAGCTTCGTCTGTTCAATTGCGTCCAACGAGCCCCCGATTTCGCGGAGCTCCGCCTCTTGCCGAGCGAAACCATCCCGATCACCAAGTTCGGCATAGACTTCCATCAGCTTCAATCGCAGGTCACTGCGCTGCGGCTCATCATTCAATGCATTCTGCAGCAGGTCGGCAGCCTGATTGAAACGTCCATAAGCGATGTAGATATCGGCCTCAGCCAACGGGTCGTTGGTGGCGGCAGCGAGCGAGTCAGCCGAATGTTCACCGCTGTCTTTCTCGGTCGACTCCACAGCGGACGAGTCGAGATCCTGCTGCGCCATGTAGAACGTGTCAGGTGAACTATCGGCAAGCAGGCTTTCCTGCAGCTCAGCTTCCTTCAAAGCGTTGCGGCGGGACAACGCCATCAGCCCGACCAGCAATAGCAAAAGGGCTCCGCCACCCAAGGCGCCGAGGAGAATGGGATTGGCCAACAGCTCGTCGACGTAGCTATCGGCTTCAGGCTCTTGTACCGCTGGAGCCGATACTGCGGGAGCCGGTGTGACTGGCGCCTGTGCCGCCGGCTCCGTACCTGCCGCTGCCTCTCCTTGGGTCGCTGCCGGGGCCACCACCTCAGCACCAGCAACTTCGGGCTCGGCAGTGGTTTCGGTTACTACTTCGGGCGATTCCGGCGCAACGTTAGAGTTTGAATCAGTTTCACTGGACGAAGGCAGTGCGGATGTCGCATCGACTCCCGGCTCGGCCCCCGTTGCCAGTTGAGCTTGTAGCTTGGCCAACTGGTCGTCCTTGAGCTGCATCAGGCGCTGCAGCTTGTCGAGTTGCCCCTGGAGATCGTTGAGACGGTCCTTGAGATCCAGATTTTCGCGACGACTGGAATCAAGGCTTTCCTCGGTAACCGCGAGCTTGTCACGCAACGCCTGAGCGTCGGCTCCGTTTCCACTATCACTACCCGCTGTGGCTTCGTCGGCTTCCGGTGCGACCAAGCGGAGATTATCGCCCTGCTCGCTACGCGATGGTGCCGCTCCCACCGAATCACGCTGGGTCGCATCCAGCTGGCGCGTGCCTGTTGCGCCGGAGGCGGCAGCCTGACGCCAACTTGCGTTCTGTTGCGCGACTTGCTGAATCGCCTCAGCTTGTGACCGGCTACCGATTTGCTCGGCATTCGGCAGGCGAAGCACCTGACCGTTCTTCATTCGGTTGATGTTGCCAGCGATGAAGGCGTCAGGGTTCAGGTCTTGAATGGCCAGCATGGTCTGATGAACGGTGCCACCTTGGCGGGCGCGCTCGGCAATTTCCCACAGCGTGTCATTAGGCGTGACTTTATATTGCTCACCTTGCAGCGCGGAAGCGCCGGTAGGCGCTGAAGCAGGCCGCGTTGCGACTCGCGGCGCCGTCTCGGACCGAACGATTGGCGCTGCAATAGGCAACTGAGGGGCAACGGAAGCAGCGATTTCCGGCGAATAAAGCGGCGGGTCCAGCAGGAGCGTGTATTCGCGCAGTAGCCGACCGTTGGGCCAGAGCACCTCGATGAGGAAGTTCAGGTAGGGTTCGCGAACCGGCTTGGTCGATGAGACCCGGATAACGCTCTTGCCATCAGGGCGCAAAACAGGGGTAAAGGTCAGGTCCGTCAGGAAATACTGCCGGTCAACACCCGCCCGATTGAAATCTTCCGCAGATGCCAGAACCGGGACCACTTCACCCGGCGCCAGAGTTTTCGCATCCAGCAATTCGATTTCAGCCACCAGCGGTTGATTCAGTGCCGACTTCAGCGTGACCTCTCCCAGCCCCAGCGCGTACGCCATTTCGGAAGTCAGCGCGGTAGCAGCCGCGATTGCCAGCACCAGATTGCGAACCCGAACCATTATGTAATCCCTTGTTTTTTAACTTTTCTCGGATCTTCGAGAAGGGTCTTATAGACGCTGCCCGTGCCCGCCAGATGGCGGCCCCCCGTCAGCGATAAGCCTAAACAGCGCAGCTAGCTAGAATAGTTATTCGAATCGCCGGTAAGTATCTTTTACAGATAGTGTTTTATCAATAACTCACCAGACCGCACTGCATGGCCCGCCACGCCTTTTGCCACGTTATCAGACACAATCCACAATTCGCGTTCGCCTGTTTCAACGAAGCTGCAGCCTGCTCGCGAACCGGTAGCCCTTGTACTTCAATTCCGAACAAGACGCTCAACGAAACAATGCGAAACCCTGGCGGTGTAGTTATTGAAGCAATATCTATCGGCCCGCCACCTAAATATGGAAACGAAAAACAGCCCTTAACCGCGTCGATACCGACACATGGTGAGCCGTTCCGAAGGGCGTCACTGTAGCCGAAGCAGATCGTCCCGCAGCGAGGTTAAGCCTAAATCCGACGAACGCGCCATGCAGAGCCCTCGCTGCGGAACGCTCAGCTAGGCAGCTTCGACCAGATAAAAAAAGCGCCGCGGCTGTGCCGAGGCGCTTCGGTGTTTCCTTCCTTGCGGTTTAGCGTTCCAGAAGGATGCGCAACATCCGCCGCAAGGGTTCCGCGGCGCCCCAGAGCAGCTGGTCGCCCACGGTGAAGGCGCCCAGGTAATGAGAACCCATGTTCAGCTTGCGCAAACGACCGACAGGTACGTTCAGCGTGCCGGTCACCGAGGTCGGACTGAGCTCCTGCATGCTGGCGTCCCGATGATTCGGAATCAGCTTAACCCAAGGGTTGTGCTGGCTGATCATGCCCTCTATATCCGAGATCGGCACATCCTTGTTCAGCTTGATAGTCAGCGCCTGGCTATGGCAACGCATGGCGCCGATGCGCACGCAGATGCCGTCGACCGGAATCGGATTCTTGAAGCGCCCGAGGATCTTGTTGGTTTCGGCCTGTGCCTTCCACTCCTCGCGGCTCTGCCCGTTGGGCAGTTCCTTATCGATATAGGGAATCAGGCTACCGGCCAGCGGCACGCCGAAGTTATCTACCGGGAAGGACTCGGAACGCTGGCTCTCTGCGACCTTGCGGTCGATCTCCAGAATCGCACTGGCCGGGTCGGCCAGTTCATCGGCAACCGCAGCGTTGATGGTGCCCATCTGCTTGATCAGCTCGCGCATGTTCTGCGCACCGGCGCCGGACGCCGCCTGGTAGGTCATAGCGCTCATCCACTCGACCAGACCGTTCTCGAACAGGCCGCCGAGCCCCATCAGCATCAGGCTGACGGTGCAGTTGCCACCAATATAGTTGCGAGTGCCGGCATCGAGCTGCTGGTCGATCACCTTGCGGTTGACCGGGTCCAGCACAATGACCGCATCGTCCTGCATGCGCAGGGCGGAGGCAGCGTCGATCCAGTACCCATTCCAGCCGGCTTCGCGCAGCTTGGGGAATACTTCGTTGGTGTAGTCGCCACCCTGACAGGTCAGGATCACGTCGAGGCTTTTCAGCTCATCGACGCTGTAGGCATCCTTGAGCGGCGCGATGTCCTTGCCGATCGAAGGCCCCTGACCGCCTACGTTGGAAGTGGTAAAGAACACCGGCTCGATCAGGTCGAAGTCCCGCTCTTCCAGCATCCGCTGCATGAGCACGGAACCGACCATGCCGCGCCAACCGATCAGACCTACACGTTTCATCGCAACTACACCTATATAAAGTGACCCACCCGCTTTGAGAGCGGGCCAAGAGATTACAACTTCGCGAGCGCCGCGACTACCGCATCGCCCATTGCCTGAGTGCCGACCTTGTTACAGCCATCGGACCAGATGTCGCCGGTGCGCAGGCCTTGGTCGAGCACGTCGCTGACCGCTCGCTCAATGGCATCGGCCGCCGCCACCTGATTAAAGCTGTAGCGCAGCATCATCGATACCGAAAGGATGGTCGCCAGCGGATTGGCGATGCCCTTGCCAGCGATATCTGGCGCCGAGCCATGGCAAGGCTCGTACATGCCCTTGTTGTTAGCATCCAGCGACGCCGACGGCAGCATGCCGATGGAACCGGTGAGCATGGAAGCCTCGTCGGACAGGATGTCGCCGAACATGTTATCGGTAACGATCACGTCGAACTGCTTGGGCGCGCGGACCAGCTGCATGGCGGCATTATCGACATACATATGGCTGAGCTTGACGTCCGGATAATCTTTGCCGACCTCTTCCACTACCGCACGCCACAACTGGCTGGAGGCCAGCACGTTGGCCTTGTCCACCGAGCAGAGCTTCTTGTTGCGCACCATGGCCATGTCGAAACCGACCTTGGCGATACGGCGGATTTCGCTCTCGCTGTAAGGCAGAGTGTCGTAGGCCATACGCTCGCCGTTCTCCAACACTTTGCTTTCACGCGGCTGGCCAAAATAGATACCGCCGGTCAACTCACGCACGATGAGGATATCCAGGCCGGCAACGATCTCCGGCTTCAAACTCGACGCTTCGGCCAGCTGCGGATACAGCAGCGCCGGACGCAGGTTGCCGAACAGCCCCAGTTGCGAGCGGATCTTCAACAGGCCGCGCTCAGGACGGATGGCCGGATCGATGGCATCCCACTTGGGACCACCGACGGCGCCCAGCAGAATGGCATCGGCGGCACGGGCACGCTCGAGGGTTTCGTCAGCCAGCGGCACGCCGTATTTGTCGATGGCCGCGCCGCCCAGCTCGTCATAGATCAGTTCGAAGTTCAGCTGGAACTTGTCATTGGCCAGCTGCAGCACCTTGACCGCTTCGGCCATGATTTCCGGGCCGATGCCATCGCCAGGGAGAACCAGAATCTGTTTGGACATTTCCTATTCCTTATAAGGAGTCACTTCGGGGCCGGGGTGCTCCATAGGGTGGGCTTCAGCCCACCAGTAGCTCCGAGCCGTGTTGGTGGGCTGAAGCCCACCCTACCTCGTAATTTTCACCTACTTGATCGCGCCGAACAGCCACGGCTGGCTCTGCTGATGACGAGCTTCGAAGGCCTTGATGGCCTCGGCGTCCTGCAAGGTCAGGCCGATATCGTCCAGGCCGTTGAGCAGGCAGTGCTTGCGGAACGCGTCGACCTCGAAGCCGTACTGCTTGCCATCCGGGCGCGTCACGGTTTGCGCGGCCAAGTCGACGGTCAATTGATATCCCTCGGTGGCCTCTGCCTGCTCGAACAGCTCGTCCACCTCTTCGTCTTTAAGCACGATCGGTAACAGGCCGTTCTTAAAACTGTTGTTATAGAAGATGTCGGCATAACTCGGCGCGATGATGGTACGAAACCCGTACTCCTCCAGCGCCCATGGTGCGTGCTCACGGGATGAACCGCAGCCGAAGTTCTCACGCGCCAGCAGCACACTGGCGCCCCGATAGCGCGGGAAGTTCAGCACGAAATCCTGATTGACTGGACGCTGCGAAGAATCCTGGTTCGGCTGACCAACATCCAGATAGCGCCACTCATCGAACAGGTTCGGACCGAAACCGGTGCGCTTAATCGACTTCAGGAACTGCTTGGGAATGATCTGATCGGTATCGACATTGGCACGATCGAGCGGACAGACCAGGCCGGTGTGTTGGGTGAATGCTTTCATGTTTCGCCTCCTCAGGCCTGGAGCAGTTCGCGCACGTCGATGAAGCGGCCGGTCACAGCGGCTGCCGCAGCCATGGCCGGACTGACCAGATGAGTGCGGCCACCAGCGCCCTGGCGCCCTTCGAAGTTGCGGTTGGAAGTGGACGCGCAATGCTCGCCGCTGCCCAGCTTGTCCGGGTTCATCGCCAGACACATTGAGCAGCCCGGCTCGCGCCACTCGAAACCGGCTTCGATGAATATCTTATCCAGCCCTTCCGATTCCGCCTGTTGCTTGACCAGGCCCGAACCCGGCACCACCATTGCTTGCTTGACGGTCGCAGCGACCTTGCGCCCCTTGGCCACTTCAGCAGCGGCACGCAGATCCTCGATGCGCGAGTTGGTGCAGGAGCCGATGAACACGCGATCCAGCTGGATATCGGTAATCGGCTGGTTGGCGCGCAGGCCCATGTATTTCAGCGCGCGCTCGATGGAGTCGCGCTTGACCGGATCGGATTCTACCGCCGGGTCCGGCACCTGCTGATCGACAGCCAGGACCATTTCCGGCGATGTGCCCCAGCTCACCTGCGGCTTGATATCCTCAGCCTTCAGCTCGACCACAGTGTCGAACACCGCATCCTCGTCAGATATCAGATCTTTCCAGGCCTCGACTGCCTTGTCCCAGTCCGCGCCTTTCGGCGCATAAGGGCGACCCTCGACATAAGCGATGGTCTTCTCGTCACAGGCCACCAGGCCCACGCGGGCGCCGGCCTCGATGGACATGTTGCAGAGAGTCATGCGGCCTTCCATGGACAGGTCGCGGATGGCGCTGCCGGCGAACTCCAGCGCGTGGCCATTCCCGCCAGCGGTGCCGATCTTGCCGATCACGGCAAGCACGATGTCTTTGGCAGTTACGCCGAACGGCAGCTTGCCTTCAACGCGAACCTGCATGTTCTTCATCTTCTTGGCCACCAGGCACTGGGTGGCGAGCACATGCTCGACCTCAGAAGTGCCGATGCCGTGGGCCAGCGCACCGAAGGCGCCATGGGTGGACGTATGCGAATCGCCGCAGACCACGGTCATGCCCGGCAGGGTCGCGCCTTGTTCCGGGCCGATCACGTGCACGATGCCCTGGCGGATATCGTTCATCTTGAATTCGAGAATGCCGAAGTCATCGCAGTTCTCGTCGAGAGTCTGCACCTGAATGCGCGAGACTTCGTCGGCGATGGCTTCCAAGCCGCCCTGGCGCTCGCCCTTGGTGGTCGGCACGTTGTGGTCCGGGGTGGCGATGTTGGCGTCGATACGCCACGGCTTGCGCCCGGCCAGACGCAGCCCTTCGAACGCCTGCGGCGAGGTCACTTCATGGAGAATATGACGGTCGATGTAGATCAGCGACGAGCCATCGTCGCGACGCTTGACCTCGTGCATTTCCCAGAGTTTGTCGTACAGCGTTTTGCCGGCCATCGGGACTTTCCTCATCAGTTTCTGCGGGCAATAGCCCTTTCGCTTATGGGGTGAATGCTATGGGGTTACATCGAATTACTCAAATTCATATTTTTCATTCGATGCATTCCTATATGGAATCTCTATAGCTAAGCTGGACGAAAGGCAGAGTGGGCTTTAGCCCACCAGAATCAGCGCGGTAGGCTGCAGCGGAGCGCCGCCCGGCCCACCTACGGAGCGCAGGCCGAGCGGCACTCAGCCTCCAGCGCTTTCTATCGGCTTCAAGAGGAAAATTATGGATCTGGCAGGCCTCAACGCCTTTATCGCCATCGCCGAAACCGGCAGCTTCTCTTTGGCCGCAGAACGCCTGCACTTGACTCAGCCTGCGGTGAGCAAGCGTCTTGCCGCACTGGAGTTGCAGCTCGACGTGCGCCTGTTCGATCGTCTGGGACGGGAGATCGGCCTCACCGAAGCCGGCCGGGCCCTGCTGCCTCGCGCCTACCGAATCCTCAATGTACTGGACGACACCCGCCGCGCATTGACTAATCTCAACGGTGAAGTCAGCGGTCGCCTGTGTCTGGCGACCAGTCACCACATCGGCCTGCATCGCCTGCCGCCGTTGCTGAGGAGCTTCACTCGTGCCTATCCCGACGTGAATCTGGATATCCGCTTCCTGGATTCGGAAGTTGCCTACGAAGAGGTTCTTCATGGTCGTGCCGAACTGGCCGTGATTACGCTGGCGCCACATACGGCTGCGCCGATTCGCGCCAGCAAGGTCTGGGACGATCCGCTGGACTTCGTCGTCGCCCCGGAGCATCCGCTGGCACAAAAACAGCAGATAACCTTGGCCGACGTGGCCGGTTACCCCGCCGTGTTTCCAGGTGGCAACACCTTCACCCACCATATCGCTCAACGGCTGTTCGAGCGCGAGAATCTCAGACCGAACATTACGATGAGCACCAATTACATGGAGACGATCAAAATGATGGTCTCCATTGGCATCGCCTGGAGTGTGCTGCCCCGCACCATGCTCGATGAGCAGGTGGTGCGCCTTCCGCTGCCTGGAGTTCAACTAACGAGAGAGCTCGGATACATAACCCATACCGAGCGCACCCTGTCGAACGCAGCCAAGGCCTTCATGTCTTTGCTGGATGCCGGCTGACGCACTTGCACCCTGCCATCTGCTACGGATAAGTTCGGGACATAACAACAAGAGCACCAGAATCATGAGCAGTACCGGTTATCGGCCGATCCGTCACCTCCACACCAGCCCGGCGGAAACCATTCATGCGACCTCCTGAATCCCTGACCGGTGTCAGCGCCAGCGAAGCGGCAAGCCCCTGGCGGGATGCGACCCGCCTATTGTCGGTACTCGATGCGGCAGGGCTCGGCGTTTGGTCGTGGGACTTGCAGCACGGCATCGTCTACTGGTCGCTCGGCACAGAGCGGCTGTTTGGTCTCACTGAACCGCTCACTCAGATTACTCAGGATGAGTATCTGAATCTGATCGCTGCCGAAGATCGGCTTCATCTCACAACCGTCGCCCGCTCCGTACTGACGGGCGACAGGTCGCGTTTCAGCGTGCGTCACCGGGTGCGCTGGCCAGACTCGAGCGTGCACTGGCTGGAGATCGATGGGCAGCTGCAAGAAAGCGGCGCCGGTTGCTCGACGCTGGTGGGCATCGTCCGCGACATCACCGCCCAGCACACTCAGGCCCTGGCCTTCGAAGACAGCCAAGAGCGTCTGGAGCTGGCACTGGCCTCGGCAGAACTGGGCAACTGGGAATGGCACATCCCAAGCGACCGGCTCTATGCGTCGAGCCGCGCTTCTGAATTACAGGGCATCATCGACGGTCCGTTCGATGGTTCGTTCCGGGAGTTTTTTCGCAGCGTCGCGGCAAATGACCGACAAACCATGCGCGAGGCATACAGCGATCTGCTGGCCGGGCGACGCCAGAGCTATCAGACGACCTATCAGGCGCTGCATCCGAACGGTACCGTCCGGCACTTGGAAACAACTGCCAAGCTGTATCGTGATGAGCACGGCGTGCCGTTGCGGATGGCCGGAATCATTATCGACGCCACGGAGCGGGTCCTGCGCGAACAGCATCTGGCCGCGTCCGAAGCCAGATTTTCCGCCTTGTTCCAAGGCAGCCCCGACCCGATTTCCCTTTCCCGTATCCGCGACGGCACCTTCATTGATGTCAATCCCAGCTTCAGCGCCGTATTCGGCTGGGAAGGCAGCGATATCGTTGGGCGTTCGGCTCCGGACATACATTTCTGGCGCGACGAGAAACAGCGGGAGTCGCTCTACCAACGGTTGACTCGTGACCAACGCCTGGACGACGCCGAAGCGCAATTTCGCACCAGGGCTGGTCAGTACATCACATGCGTGGTTTCCAGCCGTTTCATTCGAATCGACCGACGACTGTGCATCGTAACGACTTTCCGCGACATCACCGAGCGCCAGCAGGCCGAAGCAGCCTTGAAAGCCAGCGAGGCCAAGTTCGCCAGGGCATTCCATTCAAGCCCCGACGCCATCATCATCAGCGAACGCGCCACCGGACGCTTCATAGAGGTTAACGAGGGTTTTCACCGTCTCTCCGGCTACCGTCCAGAAGAAGCCATTGGCCGTACATCCACCGAACTGGGCATCTGGTCTGACTCGCAGCGCAAGGACATCCTCGAACGGCTGGAGCGTGACGGCCGCGTCGCCAACTGGGAAATGGTCGGCCAGGATCGTCACAGCAACCCTAAACATATCGAGGTGTCAGTCGAACCGATCGAACTCAACGACACCGATTGCCTGTTGATATCGGCGCGAGACATCAGCCAACTGAAGGCGGCACACGCACAGATCCATCACCTGGCGTATCACGACCCACTGACCAACCTTCCCAACCGGGCGCTGCTGATGGATCGTCTGGTACAGCAAATCGCGTTACACAAGCGCCATGACCTGCGAGGCGCCCTGCTGTTTTTAGACCTGGATCATTTCAAGCACATCAACGATTCGCTTGGGCATCCGGTCGGCGATGCCGTCCTGAAGATGATTACGGCTCGCCTCGAAGCCAGCACCCGCCAGGAAGACACCGTCGCGCGCCTCGGTGGCGACGAGTTCGTCGTCCTGCTGACAGGACTGAGCGGCAGGCGCTCGGAGGTGACGCGCCATGTTCGTCAGATTGCCGAAAAACTGCGGACCCTGCTCGCCGAGCCCATGACATTCGAAGGCAACCGGCTGCACGTCACCCCAAGCATCGGTATTGCCCTTCTGCCGGACCATGGCGATACGCCCGCCGATCTCCTGAAGCGAGCCGACATTGCGCTTTACGGGGCCAAAGCAGCCGGGCGCAACGCCATCCAATTGTTTCGCACGACAATGCAGCAAGCCGCAAGCGCACGTCTGCAGCTGGAGAGTGAGCTACGGTTGGCGCTGCAGCGCAACGAATTCGAACTACAGCTGCAACCCCAGGTGGATGCACGCTCGGGTTCGGTGATCGGCGCCGAAGTCCTGTTGCGCTGGAATCACCCGGAGCATGGCCCACGCTCGCCGGCTCAGTTCATCGATGTGCTGGAAGAAAACGGTCTGATCGTCGAAGTCGGCGACTGGATCATCACACAAGCCAGCCGCATCGGCGCTTCGCTATTGGCCGCGGGGTTGGTGCCCCCCGACACCTTCAGCCTTTGCGTCAATATCAGCCCGCGTCAGTTCCGTCAGCACGAGTTCGTCGAACGCACCCTCAATGCGCTGAAGGCCACCGGGGTGCCGCACAAGATGATCAAGCTGGAGATCACCGAGGGCATCGTGATCCAGAATCTGGACGACACCATTGCCAAGATGCGCCGCCTTTGCCGACACGGCATCAGCTTCGCCATGGACGATTTCGGCACTGGCTACTCATCGCTCACCTATCTGAAACGCTTGCCGGTGGATCTGCTCAGGATCGATCAATCGTTCGTGCGAGACGCGCTGGATGCGCCCAACGACGCCGAGATCATCCGCGCTATCGTCGCGATGGCTAGAAGTCTCGGGCTGGAGGTGATCGCCGAAGGGGTCGAGCAGCAGGCGCAGCTGGACTTGCTACAACTGCAGGGCTGTCACCTGTATCAGGGGTATCTGTTCAGCCGTCCGCTGCCCGTGGACGAGTTCAGAAAGCTTCTGGCAGGTTCCAGCACCAACGAGGGCGGCAGCCGATAAATAGCATGAGTCCCCTGCCATATTGAGAGAGCGCAGCGACTCCCCCCGGCCGAATGAACTCGGCCCTACGGATTACGCACAATGGTCTGGCCCGAAACCCCGTAGGGCCGAACTTGTTCGGCCTTTGCAATCTGCGGCTTTGGTTCAGGTGGAAATCGAGCACAAAGAACGATAGCCATAAAACAAATGCCCCGGCACGAGCCGGGGCATTTGTCAGCATACTGAAGCCGGTGGAACACACCGGCTTTGAAATGGGATCACCTGATCAGTTCAGGCTCAACTTGGCGCGGTTCTTTTCCAGGGTAGCGGCACCAATCCCTTTGACTTCCAGCAACTCGTCAACCGAACCGAACGGGCCATGAGCTTCACGATACGCAACGATGGCCTTGGCCTTTGTCGCACCGATGCCTTTGAGTTCGCGGGTCAGGGTCTCGGCATCAGCCGAATTGAGGTTGATCGTTGCCGCTTGGGCTACTGCAACCTCTGCTGCTGCAACAGGTTCAGTCTGGGCTGCATGGCCGCCAATGGAAACGCTGGCGAGCAGTGCGAAGAGTGCTGCGGAGAGAAAAGACTTGGTCATGATTCACGTCCCTTTGAGTGTTGGATTTTATCCGGCGCGGTACTCCATGCGCCGCCGGGACACTTTAAAGCGCAACAATTCCAAGTCAAATCAACGCGCTGGTTCTGTGAACCACGCCCGCCAGGCGCTGCTTAACGCATCACATTGAACAGGCTCAGCCCGGAAATTTTCACATAGCTCTGCTGTGCCGCTTCGAGAACGACCGTTTGCATGGACAACCGCGACAAGGCCTCGGCGTAGTCCAGTTCGCGCAGTTCTGCCTGGACGCCCTTGTTGACCAGCGCGACGTCTTCGTTATCGGTCAGGGTGGTTTCGATCACGTTGAGCCGTGCACCAATGTTGCCACGTGCAGCGTCCACGCTGATCATGCCGTGATCGAGATTAGTCAAGCCTACGGCCACGGCATCGCGAATATCGGCGTTGCTGGAGGACGGGTCTTCAAGCGTCATGCGCAGGTTGGCGATCGTTCCGAGAATACCTTGCTTCTCTTCTGCGGGCACTTTCGCCTGCACGACGATTTCAGAGTCCACCGGCGGCTGTCCGCCAACGAACAGCGTCACCCCACCGAACACCAGCTTATCGTCAGTCTCAGCGTCGTTGTCGAGATTGCTTCTCCCAAGCGAAACCTCCGTACTTCCATCCTTCGGTATACCGAAGACCTCGTAGCTGCCCTCAACCGATGGGTCGAACTTTACCCGGATGCCACTATATTTGGCGAAAGCGACTTCGTCGCTCACCAACGGAGCCGAAACTGGGAAGCCGAGGTTCTCTGCGTCATCTACCGCAAGACGCCCGGCATTGACTACGTTTTCAAAAACACTTTTTCCGCTATCGCTGATGGCGATACTCAGCGAACTGGCGATCTGCAATTTGCGCTGCCCTTCGTCGCCCTTGTAGCTGTAGCTTCCATCAGGGCCGTTCACGAATGGCTGCGTCTTGCCCTGAAACCCGGAAAACAAATACTCGCCGCGCGCATTGCGAGTATTCATCAGCGACAGGAGCTCATCCTCGCGCTCACCCAGCTCCGCGGCGATCGCTTTGCGGTCCTGCGGGTCTAGCGAACCGTTGCCGGCCTGCACCGCCAGCTCGCGGACACGCTGCAGCACGGTATTGACCGAGTTCAGTGTCACTTCTTCCTGGGTCAGGCTGTTCTTCGCAGCCGTCAGGTTGGAGTTGTACTGGCCGAGCACGTTCTGCTGTTGCTCCAGCTGCAGCAGGCGCACCGACGCAACCGGATCATCAGCTGGCGTAAGGATGCGGTTGCCAGTGCTGATCTGCTCTTGGGTGCGCGTGGCGTTGGCATAGTTTCGCTGGATGCCGGTCACGCCGTTATTGAATGCTTGCAAGGTCGAGATGCGCATGGGCGGGCCTGTTACCTGAAGGTGCTGATCAATGTATCGAACAAAGAGCGCGCAACTTGAATGATCTGAGCCGAGGCATTGTAGTACTGCTCGAACTTGATCAAGTTGGCGGCTTCCTCGTCGAGGTTCACGGCCGAGAGTGAGTCCCGGTTGTCGGTCGCCTGCTTGAGGATCGCACCGGTCGCTTCGCTGTCCATGCGGGCCTGGGCGGTTAGCGTGCCGACGCGCTCAACTAGCTCACCGTAACCGTCGGTGAAGCTTGCTCCGGATGTAACGCCGCCAGCCCCTTCGGATACGCCAATGGTCTGCTTAGTTTGCAAATCAACAAGCTTCAGGGCGTTGCGGTTATCCGACACGCCACTCTCGTTAGACAGGAGATCAAAGCGGTCATTTGCCGCAGGCCGGCCACTGAGCGTAAAGCGAAGCTTCGCGCCGTTATCGAGTGTCAGCTCGTAAGTATTGACCTCACCGCTTTGGTAGCCTGCGGGATCTGCAGGCTTATGATTATCCGCGGGGTCGACTCTGACGACGCTGCCTGCAGTGCTCTCAATAAGGCCCGTCACTCCGTTGTACTGCAATTGCGTTGGCAGCTGTTCTAGCGCTGACTTGACGGTCGCGCTGGTTCCGCTACTGATCAGCTCAGGCTGCCCAATAACAGCTGTACCACCATTTTGGAGATTGGCTGTAGATCGTGCAGGCGATGCGAAAGCCAGCTGATCCGCTTGGTCCAGGTCAGCGGCGATATCAGTTGCCCCACGCCTGGTCGGCATGACGAGGACTCGATCACCCACAGCGAGAGTGTGGGTTTCAGCGAGGCTGAGCGAAAAGCCATGACCATCATCGCCGAACACACCAGTCGTCCAGCCCCCGCCGGCTTCTCGGATCCGATATGCGCCACCACCATCCTCATCCAGGCTGGTGATCTCGATTTCATAGTCCTTGGTGCCGAGCAAGCTGGTGTCGGTTATCGCAACATTGACGCCGGCGGGATAACTGCGCTTATCGACCAGATCGGCCGCATTGATATCTTTGAACAGGTCGACGCCAACATTGCCCTTCAGATCCAGACCCTGCCCCAGCTGGGTATTGACCTGTTCACTCACAGCTAACGCCAACCGCCCCAGTGAATTGAGCGTGGGGTTCAGTACTTCCTGGCGATAGCGAATCAGCCCGCCCAGCTCGCCGCCGGTAATCTGCGACGTAATCCCCTGGCGTGAGCCGCCGCTGACAAACTGAATTTCATGACGGTTGGGATCACCCTGCCCTGGCACGACTTCCAGCCGGCTCACGGCGCTTCCGACGACCAAGGGCTGACCGGTACCAATCGAGATATTGAAGCTATTGTCGTCTTGCGGCGTTACGGTGACGCCGATGTAGGTCGACAACTGACGCACCGCCTCGTCACGCGCGTCGAGCAGGTCATTAGGTTGTTTGCCATTGGCCGAAGCAGTGGCGATGGCTTGGTTCAAGCTACCGATACTGCCGGCCAGACGGTTGACCTGATCGGTGACCGCAGCCATCTGCTTGTTGGTGAAGTTGTTCTGTTCGTTCAGCCGGTCGGAAACGGTATTGAATCGACGCGCCAGCCCCTCAGCCTCCGCCAGTACCAACTGACGTGCCGGAATGTTGGCGGGGTCTTCCGCTGCCGTTTGCAGTGCCGAGAAGAACTTCTGCAGCGACGGCGTGATGCCGGTCGTACTGCCTGCCAGCAGAGAATCGAGCTGGTCGATCTGGCTCTTGTAGGCTTCGACGTCGCTGCTCAGCGAAGTACTGCTGCGCAACTGACTGGTCAGGAACTCGCTGTACGTCCTGCGGATTTCCACCAGCGTAGTGCCCGAGCCGACATAACCCGCCCCGCTGAATTGAGGAGTCCGGGTTGCCTGGGATGCATCCTGACGGCTATAGCCGGGAGTATTGACGTTGCTGATGTTGTGGCCGGTGATCGACAGCTGGCTCTTGCTCGCACTCAAGCCCGACAGGCCAATATTCAGTAGGTCAGCCATGATTAGCCTCTAGTCCGCACGGCGGGCGCTGAACTCGCGTCAGCGATCGTCTGGTAGGTCTGCACTTTGCGAGCGATCTGATTGATCTTGTTCGCATATTGCGGGTCGGTCGCGTAACCGGCCCGCTGTAATTCGTTGACGAAGCGCTCCGAGTTACCGGTAGTGCTCGCAACCTGAATCGCCGGCTGGTAGCGGTCGTTGTTCTCGAGCAGCCGAACGTAATCGTTGAAGCTCTGTTCGAACGAGTCGTAAGCCCGGAACCCAGCGACCTGCTTCGTCGCCTTACCGTTGACGTACTCGGTTGTGGTGACCTTCGCCGATTCACCTTGCCAACCAGTGGCTTTGATACCGAACAGGTTGTGGCTGTTGCTGCCGTCCTTCTGACGAATCATCGACTTGCCCCAGCCGGTTTCCAGCGCAGCCTGCGCCACCAGGAAGCGCGGCTCTACGCCGAGTCGCTTGGCTGCTTTTTCCGCCATGGGCAGCATGGTCGCGATGAATTCGGCCGGTGAGTTGAAGCGCGTCTTGCTCGGCGCGCTCGGTGCCGTCGCCTCAACGCCGTTGACGATCAACGGCGCATCCTTGGGCGCCGCGAAGGCCGTCGCGGGCTGCCAGTCGAGATTCACCAACGGCTGAGGCTTGCCGGCCTGTTGGGCGTCGGCTCCGTTCTTGGCAACCTCGGCGGGTGCGGTCTCTGCCGACGGACGCTCGGCAAGCTTGCCCGGCAGCGCCAGACGGCGTTGATTCAGCAGCTGCGAGTCATTTCGAGCCGATGCCGCTGGCGCAATGGCGGCGCTTGGGCTGCTCGACGCTTTCGCGCCTTCGGTCTGCGCGACCTGAGCAAAGGGATTCGGCTTCTCGCTGGGTTCCTGCTGTTTGTTCAGCTGACGGATCAGAACGTCGGCTAGGCCGATACCCCCGCCTTCTTTGGAAAGCGTGACCGACAATTGCTGGTCGTGCATGTCCTGATACTGCTTGCTGGCCTGGCTGTTGAGTGGATTGTCCTGGGACATGACCTCAGTGGCCGAACGCATCGACTTGAGCATCTCGTTCATGAACAGGGACTCGAACTCCTGCGCAACCTTGCGCACGTTCTCCGCGCCGTCACGGTCTTTGCCAACCTTGAGCTGATTCAGCCGATTCAGGTCGGAATAGCTTCCGCTGTCAGGTGTACGCCGGCCAAGTCCCAGTCGATTTTCCATGTCCCTGTCCTCAGATCACGATCAGGTCGGCTTGCAGCGCACCGGCTTGCTTGAGCGCCTCGAGAATCGCCATCAGGTCGCTAGGCGCTGCGCCCACCTGATTCACCGCCCGCACAATCTCATCAAGCGTGGTGCCCGGGCCAAACTTGAACATCGGCTTGGCTTCCTGCTCCGCTCTAACGTTGGAGTTGGGCACGACCACCGTCTGGCCGTCCGACAGCGGGTTCGGCTGGCTGACTTGCGGGTCTTCAGAAATGGTCACCGTCAGGCTGCCGTGGGTAACGGCGGCCGGCTGCACGCGAACGTTCTGGCCGATCACGATGGTGCCGGTACGCGAATTGATGATCACCTTGGCAACCGCCTGACCGACGTCAACTTCCAGGTTTTCCAGGATCGACAGATAGTCGACGCGCTGGCTCGGATCCAGAGGGGCGGTGATGCTGATCGAGCCACCGTCGAGCGCCTGGGCCACACCCGGGCCGAGCAGCTCGTTGATATGGTCAACGATGTTCTTGGCGGTGGTGAAATCAGGACGGTTGAGGTTCATCGTCAGGGTGGTGCCCTGATTGAACGCACTCGGGACTGGCCGCTCGACGGTCGCGCCGTTCGGAATGCGGCCCGCGGATGGAATGTTTACGGTGATGCGCGAACCGTCCGCGCCACCGGCATCGAAACCACCTACCACCAGGTTGCCTTGGGCAATCGCGTAAACGTTGCCGTCGATACCCTTGAGCGGCGCCATCAACAGGCTGCCGCCGCGCAGGCTCTTGGCGTTACCGATCGACGAAACGGTGATATCGATCGTCTGACCCGGCTTGGCGAAGGGCGGCAGATCAGCATGAATCGACACGGCCGCGACGTTCTTCAGCTGGACGTTGCCACCGGCCGGCACCTTGATGCCGAACTGCGCCATCATGTTGTTGAAGGTCTGCACCGTGAACGGCGTCTGGGTGGTCTGGTCGCCACTGCCATTGAGGCCGACCACCAGGCCGTAGCCGATCAACTGGTTGCTACGAACACCCTGAATAGTGGCGATGTCCTTGAGCCGCTCGGCTTGCGCCGGGACAGCGACCAGGCACAACAGGGCAACTACGATCGAGCTGAAAAATTTCATTGCCTGCACCTGCTTAGAACGGCCACAACGGGCTGATGAAGAAACGATCCAGCCAACCGGGCTGGCTGGCATCGGCGAAGGCGCCGGTACCGGAATAAGTGATGCGGGCATCGGCGATACGGGTCGACGGCACGGTGTTATCGGTCGCGATGTCGTCCGCGCGCACCAGACCGGCAATGCGCACCAACTCGTCGCCTGTATTGAGTGTCATCCACTTCTCACCGCGAATCGCCAGAATGCCGTTTGGCAGCACGTCGGACACGGTAACGGTGATCGAGCCGGACAGACTGTTGCTCTGCCCTGCCTGGCCGGAGCCGGAGGTATCACGCGAAGCGTCGTATTCGGCGCCCAGATTCATGGCGTTGCCGGTCAACGGGTTGGCCATCGATACGGCGCCGCCGAACAGCGAGCCGAGCCCGATGTTGGCGCTGCTGTCCTTGGATATCTTCGAGTTCGAATTCTTGCTCGCTTGGGTCCGCTCGTTGAGCGTGATGGTGATGATGTCACCGACCCGGTGGGCCTTGCGGTCGTCGTACAGATTGGTCTCGAAGCCCGCCTGATAAATGGCCCCGTTGTTTTGCGCAGCCGGCAGCGGCGTACGCGGCAGGACCGGCGCGTAGTACGGGTCATTGGGCTTCGGGGCTGGCGCCACGCAACCGGACAGGACCACAGCGGACATCAGCGGAAGAACGATCAAGAAGCGGCGCATATTCACCTCAATCCAGCGGCTGACAGCTGTTACAGCTGCTGGGTGACAAAGGAGAGCATCTGATCGGCCGTGGAGATGACTTTCGAGTTCATCTCGTAGGCACGCTGAGTGGTGATCATGTTCACCAGCTCCTCGACGACGCTGACGTTGGAGTTTTCCAGAGTGTTCTGCAGCACCGTGCCCAATCCGTTCAGGCCAGGTGTGCTGACCTGCGGCGCACCGCTTGCTGCGGTTTCTAGGAACAGGTTGCTGCCCATGGCCTGCAGGCCCGCCGGGTTGACGAAGTCAGCGGTCTGCAGGTTGCCTATGATTTGCGGCGCCGGGTTGCCCAGCGTGGTAACCGAGACGGTGCCGTCTTCGCCGACGGTGAAGGTCTGGGTTTCCGGCGGCACGACGATCGCCGGCTCCAGCGCATAGCCGTTGGAGGTCACGATCTGGCCGTCGGCGTTCAGGTGGAAGCTACCGTCACGCGAGTAGGACACGGTGCCGTCGGGCAGCAGCACTTGGAAGAAGCCGCGGCCATTGATCGCCATGTCGAGCGGCTGCTCGGTGGTCTGCAGGCTGCCGGCGGTGAACTGCTTCTGCGTGCCGACAATGCGAACACCGGTACCCAGCTGCAGGCCGGACGGAAGCTCGCTGTCCTGGGTCGACTGGCCACCGGGCTGCCGACGGATCTGATACAACAGATCTTGGAATTCGGCGCGGTCTTTCTTGAAGCCCGTGGTGGAAACGTTGGCCAGGTTGTTGGAAATGGTCGTCAGGTTCATGTCCTGGGCGGACAAACCGGTCTTACTCACCCACAGTGCTGGAAGCATGTTCTTCTCCTCGTACGCCGGAAATCGGGCGCAACGCGTTGTTTACTAGCTGATCTGCAAGACTCGGGCCGCAGCGGCACTATCTTCTTCGGCGGTGCGCATCATTTTCACGTGAAGCTCGAACTGTCGGGACAGCGCCAGCATCGACGTCATCTCGGCCACCGCGTTGACGTTGCTCGCTTCGAGAAAACCGGACGTCACACGGACCGCGGCGTCAGCCTCGACGGGCTGGCCGTCCTTCATCCGAATCAAACCATCGGTGCCCTTCTCCAACTGCTTTGGATCGGGATTGACGAGCTTGAGACGGTCGACCGTAACCACCACGTTCGGGTCTTCTCCGAGCGCACGAATGCTGATGGACCCGTCGGCGCCGATCTCCACCTTCTCTTCCGGCGGCACGGCAATCGGCCCGGCATTGCCGAGCACCGGCAAACCGTCGCCGGTCCGCAGCATGCCGAGCGTGTCGATATTGAGGCTGCCGGTACGGGCATAAGCCTCACTGCCATCGGGCGCTTGCACCGCGATCCAGCCTTCGCCCTCGACCGCAACGTCCAGATCCCGCCCCGTTTCCTGCAGCGTGCCGGCACTGAAATCCGTGCCAGGCCGCTCAGTCATGGCATAAACGCGTGCCGGAAAACTGTCGCCGAACACCTGCATCGAACGCGCTTGCTCAAAATCACGACGAAAGCCGGTGGTCGAGATATTCGCCAGGTTGTTGGCATGGGCCTGCTGGGCGCGAGCGTTTTGGCTCGCACCCGTCATTGCCACATAGAGCATCTTGTCCATCGAACCTCCGAGATGCGTGAATTGACGCTTAGGCGTTCCTTACCTTCTCGAAAGCAATGCGCATGCCAACAGCAAAGCGATAATTAAGATGCTGATTTGAAAGAATTATTAGAAAAAGAAAAGGCCCCGAAGGGCCTTTGGATAGACGGAGCGGCAGAATTCCGCCATGTAACGGGCTGCCGCCGCGACCCGTTAACGCAGATTGATGATCGTCTGGGTGATCGCGCTTTCGGTTTCGATCGTCTTGGCGTTCGCTTGGTAATTGCGCTGCGCCACGATCAGGTTGACCAGCTGGTCCGACAGCTCAACGTTGGAGTCTTCCAAGGCGCCGGCCTGCAACGAGCCGAGCGTGCCGCTACCCGGCGGGTTGCGCACTGGCTCACCGGATTCAAAGGATTGCACCCACTGGGTTTTGCCTACCGGGGTTAAACCCTGAACGTTGGCGAAGTTGGCCAGAATGATCTGGCCTTGGACCTTGGACTGACCGTTGGTGTAACGCGCAAAAATATCGCCGGATTCGCTGATTTCAAGACCGGCCAGCTCGCCAGTGGTGTAGCCGTCTTGGCTGACACTGTTGACTGCGAATGCGCTGGCGTACTGGGTAGAACCTCTGAAATCAAATTCTATGTCCAAAGAGTCACCGGTAGCCGCCCCGTTGGGCACCCATTCACCGTTGATATCTTGTTTAGCTGGCTTCCAGCCCTGCATCGGCGAAATTGCAGCCATCGAGGTTGTAAGCTTTCCAGTAGCGTCAAAACTTAGTGTGGTGGCCGCGACGTCAGTCTCCGCAGGGTCCTGAGGATTGCGTCCATCAACCAAAACATACATATCCCAAGTATTAGCAGTAGCGGGATTATCCGGGTCAGTGGGTTGTTTGACAAAATACTGCGTCATGACGTGAGCGTTGCCCTGCTCGTCATAGATGTTTGTCGAAGTGGAAGAGTTATAGCTCAGCGGATCTGCGGGACTAAACGGCGTGTTGCCCGGCTGGGTATTGGTGGAATTCAAGTTGAAACCTTGGGTTACTTTCGTCGTCGCCTTAGGCTCCTGACTGGCGGTCTGGATTTTCAGATCGCTTACTTGCCCGGTCTGGATATTGCCATTGCCGTCGACCGAGTAACCCTGAAGGTTGTAGCCGAAATTATCGACCAGATTGCCTTCTTTATCCGTTCCGAAATAACCGGCGCGGGTATAGCTCAGCGCGCCGTTATTGCTGACCTGAAAGAACCCGTTGCCATTGATCGCCAGGTCCAGAGCATTCTGCGTGTAGTTGATGTTGCCCTGGTTGAATTGCTGCGACACGTTCGCAAGCAACACGCCGCTGCCCTGGGGATTCTTACCAGTTCCGAGTACGGACGAGGCATACACATCCGCAAACTCTGCACGTGACTGCTTGAAGCCAGCAGTTCCGGCGTTAGCGATGTTATTACCTGTAACGTTGAGGTCTTTGCTGGCGGCACGCATGCCGCTAAGGCCGATATTGAACGACATGAATTGCTCCTGTTACCGGGTGTGCCGGCAGTTACTGACCAATGACTTGGACTTGTGACAGCCCAATGCTGCCGACGCCGGCCAGATTGAGCATCAGCTCACCGCCGTTCTGTCCGAGAGTGACGCTGTCTACGTTGGCGGGCAGAAGGGTGTACAGGCCCTTGGTCTCGCCTTGGTAGCTAGCTTGTGCTTCGAATCGGTAGGTTCCCGGCGGCAAGGTATTGCCGCTCGAATCCTTACCGTCCCACATGAACGAAACGTTGCCGGCCTCCTGCGGGCCCATGTTGATCCGGTTGACCACCGTGCCGGCGCTGTCATAAACGTTAACGGCTACGTTGCTGCTGGTCGTTGGAAGCACGATGCTCGCTTTGAAGGTCTCGCTGGTATCGACGACCGCCTTGTCGGTGGGCACGATCACCTTGCGGCCGACCAGCGACGACGCCTGCAGCGCCTGGGACGACTGATACCCCGAGAGCATGGTTTCCATGCTCGAGTTCAGCTTCTCCACGCCTTCGACCGTGCTGAACTGAGCCAACTGCGCAATGAACTCGCCGTTTTCCTGAGGTTCCAGAGGGTTCTGGTTGTTCAGCTGAGTTACCAGCAGCTCGAGAAATTCGTTCTTGCCGAGATCGTTGCTTTTTACTTCGCGATCTTTGATCTGGTATTGGTCGAGTACCGAACCGGTACCGCTAACGCCGCCTGTCGTGCTCATGGCTATCTCTCGTAAGGGTTACTGGCCCAGGGTCAGAACTTTCTGCAGCATGGTCTTGGCCGTGTTCATCAGCTCGGCGTTGGTCTGGAACGACCGGCTCGCTGAAATCATGTCTGCCATCTCCTCCACCACGTTCACGTTCGGGTAGTACACGTAACCTTCTTCGTTCGCGGCCGGATGGTTGGGCTCGTAACGGGCTTGCAGCTCGCTCTGGTCCTCCACCACGCCAAGCACCTGCACACCGGCACCCGCTTGATCCTGCTCGGCGAACAAGGATCCACTTGGCGAGCCGTTTGCCTGTTGCAACATGGTCGCGAAGACCGGATGGCGGGCGCGGTAGGTTTGGTCAACGCTGGACGAAACGGTCTCGGCGTTGGCGATGTTGCTGGAAATGGTGTTGAGGCGAGTGCTCTGAGCACTCATGCCGCTGCCGGCGATATTGAATACGCTGCTAAGGGACATGGGCTTCGCTCCTGTTATTCGCCGCGCAGGGCGCTCATGAGCCCCCTGAATTTACTGTTGAGAAGGGTAAAGCTTGCCTGGAAATCGATGGCGTTTTCGGCGTAGGCGGCCTGCTCGACCTGTGCATCGACAGTGTTCTGATCCAGCGAAGCATGCGTCGGCGTGCGGAATCGAAGGCCTGGATCGGCAATCTCAAACCCTTGCGCCGCGATGTGTTTGCTGCTGGTGACAGCGACGCCGAACTCACCCTGGTTCTTGCCCTGCTGGGCAGCGAGAACGCTGCCGAACTCCAAATCACGGGCCTTGTAATTAGGCGTGTCGGCGTTGGCAATATTGTTGGCAAGCACCTCGGCACGCTGAGCGCGAAAGCCTAGTGCTTTTTCGTGAATACCCAGAGCTTTATCGAAACTGATGCTCATGATCTGGCCCTCTGCCGGATACAGTCTGCTTAGCAAACCACCAGCAAAGGCCATGCCACTTCGATAAACAACTGATTTAGAAGGGATTTATAGCAATGCATCAGGAGCGATGCGTCAAAAGCGGCAAAGCTTTTCCATGTTTTTGCCGCCTCTTCACTCATGACCGACAGATTTCTGCCGCCGCCTCGCTGCGACGCTGCCGGTATCGATCGCCCTACTTGGCCTTATAGATGATGCCTGGACTGCATTGGATCATCTGATACAGCTCGGGAAGCCCGTTCAGCGCCTCGGATGCTCCCAGAAACAAGTAGCCGCCCGGCTTCAGCGTGGCGTGAATACGCCGAAGAATGTCTTTCTTCACATCCGCAGAAAAGTAGATGAGCACGTTCCGGCAGAACACCACGTCGAACTTTCCCAATACCGCATAGCTATCCAGCAGGTTCTGCACACGGAACTCGACCCGGTTCCGAATCGCTGGTTTGACGACCCAGCGACCCGGCGCCTTCACATCGAAATACCGCTGTAACCGCTCGCTCGACAATCCTCGCGCGATAGCCAGGCTGTCGTATTCGGCAGCCTTGCTTGCAGCAAGCATGGTGCCAGACAGCTCGGTGGCAACAAGTTGAACCGCCAACTTGGGCTGACTCGGGTTACTACGTTCATATTCATCGATCGTCATCGATAGCGAATAAGGCTCCTGCCCCGACGAGCAGGCAGCGGACCATATGCGCAGGCGCTGCCCTGGAGCGCCCTTCAGCAACTCAGGCAGGAGCCGGTTCTTGAGCACCTCGAATGGGTAGGTGTCGCGAAACCAGAGCGTTTCGTTGGTCGTCATCGCATCCACGACCTGCTCGCGCAGGCCGCTGCGTGGCTGGGTCTGGATCTTCCTGACCAGTTCACCAAGGCTTTTGAGTCCCTGCTGCTCCATCAGCTTGTTCAGCCTGCTGGTTACGAGGTACTGCTTGTTGCTGCCCAGCAGAATGCCGCACGTCTTCTCTAGGAACACTCGAAACTGATCGAAATCCGGATCACCTGACACTGATATGGCCCACCAGTCGTATTGAAGAGGACATGCTTAATTCTTACCCGTCGTTCGGATCCGCTCTATCACCCGGTTGGCCAGATCGTCCGCCTGAAATTTGGCGAGAAAATCGTCCGCACCGACCCGCTTGACCATGCTCTGGTTGAACACACCGGAGAGCGAAGTATGCAGCAGGATGTGCAAGTCCCGCATGGCCGGATCCCGGCGAACCTCGGTCGTCAGCGTATAGCCATCCATCTCCGGCATTTCGATGTCGGAAATCACCATGACGAATTCGTCGGATGGCTTCTTGCCGTCTGCCACCAACTTTTGCAGGTAGGTCAACGCCTGACGGCCATCGTTATGCGCTACCGCCTCGATTCCCAGATTCTGTAGACAACGAATTATCTGCTTTCGCGCAACCGAGGAGTCGTCGACGACCAGAACCCGACTGGCTGACGCCTTGCTGGTGGTTTCCTCGTCCGCAATGGCGACCGAGAGCACCTCTGAAACGGGAGCCACTTCAGCCAGTACTTTCTCTACGTCAATGATCTCGACCATCTGGCCGTCTACATGGGTAACGGCTGTCAAATAATGGTCAGGTCCAACGCCTTTGGGCGGCGGCAGTATGGCCTCCCAGTTCATATTGACGATCCGCTCCACCGAGCGAACCAGAAATCCGAGCACCTTGTTGTTGTATTCGACAATGATGGCGAAGCTATTGGAGAGATCCTGCAATGCAGGTTTTCCGGTAGCCAAGGAAAGATCGAGAATCGAAAGCGTGCTGCCGCGTATGTTCGCCACGCCGCGCACGACCGGACTGGACCGGGGCATGATGGCGAGGCGCGGGCATTGCAACACCTCTTTGACCTTGAACACGTTGATGCCATAGAGCTGCTTGTCATCGAGCCTGAACAGCAGCAGCTCTAGACGATTCTGCCCGACCAGCTGGGTACGCTGGTTAACCGAATCCAATACACCGGCCATGCCAGTTCCTCTTGCTTTACGAAATGGTGTTCAGAGTATCTGGCAGATTTACCGGCACGCCCTTTGCTTCTGCCATGACATGAACGAACAGATGACTTTTTTCCGGCGTCCTTGCATCGCGCTTTGTCGAGCGATCCTGTTTTCGGCGTTATGCGGGCTGAGCCAGTTTGCTGACTCAGCAACAAGGCCTGAACAGCTTATCGACGCAGCACGCGGATTTCTTGAGCGTGAGGTGACCGACTATTTACAGCGTAGCCAAATCCAGGCCCGCCATCAGATCGAGGTCAACAGACTCGACCCCCGTCTGCGCCTGGCACATTGCGATCGCCCTTTGACTACGAAACTGGAAAGCCCTGCGCAACCGGTTGGCCGCACAACCGTGCGGGTCAGCTGCGAAGGCTCGGCGCCCTGGTCCGTTTTCGTCCCCGCGCAGGTCCATTTGTTCCGCGAAGTAATAGTCGCCCGGCGGCCGCTAGCGCGCGAAAGCATCTTGGAGCAAGCCGACGTGACTCTTGCCGAACGGGACGTCAGCCTACTCACCCAGGGTTACCTGACGGCTTACGACCAGGTTCTCGGTAACAAAATCACCCGCAGCGCCCTTCCCGATCAGGTGCTTACGCCTAACGCTGTTTCGCTCGCGGAAATCGTGCGCAAAGGCGATCAGGTCGTAATCAGCGCGAAAAATTCGTCAATAAATGTGAGAATGCCAGGCGAAGCTTTATCCGATGGCGCACTTGGCAGTCAGATCAGGGTCAAAAATCAGCGATCTGGTCGCGTTATCAAGGCCCGCGTCGTCGGTCCCGGTCAGGTGGAAGTCGCGATGTGAGAAGGACTGACGCTGCCGCAGCCACTCCGGGAAAATAAAGCTAAAGTTTCCCATGGCTTTGCCGAAAAGCAGGCAAGCGTCCTGACTTATTCGAGGTTTCGATCATGGCTATCGATTTCAACCGGCCCAACGGGGCCGTGACCCCACCGAGCAGTGGGCGAAGCAGCAATGTGCAGAACACTGAGCGGCCATCGGTTCAACAATCCGCTGCTGATGTGGTGAAGAACACCAATAACGCGGCGGTATCCGGCGAGAGCGTCCAACTGAGCCCGGAAGCACAACGCCTGCAGCAGACTGCTGAAAAGTTGAGCCAGCAGCCCTCTGTCGATCAGGAGCGTGTCGCCCAGATCAAGCAGGCAATAGCCGATGGCAGCTATCAGGTAGATCCCCAGCGCGTGGCATCGAAGCTGCTAGCCTTCGAAAGCCAACGTTGAACCCAGTAAAAGGTAGCCAAGCGTCAGCGTATTAGAGACCACTATGCAAGATACCGAATTGCTTCAGCAGCTGGTTGACGATATCGGCACCGCCCGAAAACTTCTTGAGCTCATCGATGCCGAGTATCAGGCACTTGCCGAGCGCAACCTAGCGGGCTTGGAGCAGTTGCTTACGCATAAGCAGACACTCCTGGCGCTGCTGGGTCAGCACGGCGCCCTCCGCAGCCAGACACTTGCCAAGGCGCAGCTTAGCGCCGACAGGAATGGCTTGGTGGCTTTTGTCGCGAGCTCGCCGATAGGCGATAAAGTCCTTGCCCATGCGGAACAGCTCGAGAGCATTTTAGAAGCCTGCCGAAACGCCAACGAACGCAACGGCAAACTTATCCGCGCCAATCAGAGTGCAGTAGGTGCCATGCTGCATGTACTGAAAGGCAGCAACCAAACACCCGACCTCTACGATCGCCGAGGCGCCACATCCAGAACGGCAAATCATCGTCCGCTCAGCCAGGCCTGACCGCCGCCAAATAGAGTCAAAATGCTATTATGCGGCGGACGTCGTTACATGCCGGAGAGCAATGCTAAGTGTCCAATCCGTTTGCGGAGGACGGAGGCCCGCAGCCTCCTCAGATCCTCAAGACAACAACCGAGATCCACGCGGCCCTGAAGCAACTGCTGGATAACCACATCCCGCTACTGGTCCGATTCGTTGACCGTAGCCAGCGCTATCAAACCTATGTGGTGGAAATAAACCGCGAGAAGGGCTGGATTGCGTTCGACGAGTTGATACCTAACGACGGCGAACGCTTGATGGCGTCCGGAGAAGCCTTTCAGGTTGAAGGCTATTACGAAGGCGTGCGCATCGCCTGGAGCAATGATCATCCGGTGCATCCAGGCGAACTGGAAGATGCCCGGTGCTACTGGGCACCCCTACCGGGTCAAGTTCTGTACCATCAAAGACGCAACGCTTACCGGGCCTCTTTGACTGGCCAACCTATCGCTGCCGAACTCAGCGACAAAACTATCAAGCCTGTTGAAGGTAAAGTGCTGGACATGTCGGCGACTGGCTGCAAGCTGAGCTTCCAAGGCAACCTTCAGAATGGCCTACAGACGGGACGAGTGTACGAACAACTCTCCGCAAAGCTTCCCTTCGGCACTGTTACAACAGCGGCCGAACTACGGCATGTCGTTTTCGATGAAAAGCTAGATGTGACCTTTTGTGGAATGCGCTTCTATCGCATCAGCGGTCTGACGCAACGTCATATCGAACGATTCGTCTATCAGCTACAACGTGAAGCACGACGCGACCAGGCAAGCGGCCGCTTTAGCTGAAATAGATGATCCGTTGCGAAAGCGGTCAAATGGCCAGAGCGGCCCGACAAGCCGTTCAACCAACGTCACTCTGATTGCTCATGAACTATCCCGGCGCGGCTTATCGATAGGCCAGACGGCGGCAGGATGCCGTGATTTTACTGGAGGCAAAGCTGGCGTCCCAGGCGAGGTTCGAACTCACAACCTTCCCCTTAGGAGGGGGATGCTCTATCCAATTGAGCTACTGGGACGCGATAGGCGCAGCATGTTAGCGGGCCTGGGCTCGTTTGTCATGCGATTGGCAACAGAGCCCGCCCGTCAATAAGCGTATATCGACACGCTGGACCACGACCTAACCTTATATTGCATTTTGCATTGTGCTTTTATTAGCATCATGCAAAACGCATCGTGAGCCAAAAGCAGCCTAACGTAAGCCCATGAAAATAAAGGATTTTTCTTCTTAGCAAAGATGGCACACCGAATGCTTAAGCCATGCGAACCATTTGCGAAGGAGCCGCCAATGCTACGCCCAGCTTATTTATTCAGTTCAGCCATCCTAGCCGTAGTAGCTGCGATGCAACTGCAGGCAACAGCGCAGGAGCCAGATCACGCTCCAACTGCCATATTGGAGCAAGCCGCTACCCCGTCGGTTCATAGGCTGACAGCGCCAGCGCAAACCATTAGCAGCCAAGCAATGAGCACACCCACGCAACCGCAACGGTGGGTCTTCTAAGACCCTGCGTTTTGTTTCACCAAGGAGATAACGGATGTCTATTTATGGCTGCCTTTTCCTTCTGCTCAGCATCATCTGCGGCGCACTGAGCATTGGTACTGCCCTTCCCGACATGTGGGAGCCGGTCGCAAAAGGAGGCACGGTGTTTTTCTGCGTTCTTTTCGTGATCTCTCTTCTGATCGGTCGGCGGATTAAATTCGATCCAGTACTACGCTAGGACGTGATTAACGGTAAAGATCAGTAGCTGATCACAGTAACGGCTTTTCGCCATCATCATGCCTTTACTCTGATCCGTGTCGTCGTATAATTGGCGCCATAAAGCCGCCTAGTATCTTTTTTTCAGGTCGCGGAACAGCCAGTGCTGTTTGGTTGTCAGACCGGGACTAGAACGGCAATAAGCCACCATCTCCACCTGACTAACCGGTTTAATATGCGCCCTATGAAGCAGGCAGTTTACTCCAGCCGCACGGCTGACAAATTCGTGGTTCGGCTACCAGATGGCATGCGGGAGCGTATCGCTGAGGTTGCGCGCAACCATCATCGCAGCATGAACTCGGAGATCATTGCTCGCTTGGAGCAGAGCCTTCTTCAGGAAGGCGCACTCGACGACGATTTGAGTATGCGGCTGGACAGCCCCGAACTGACGCTTCATGAGCGTGAATTGCTTCAGCGTTTTCGTCAGCTCGCCCACCGCCAGCAGAACGCCCTGATTGCCCTGATCGCACAAGACGCCGAAGCTGCAAAAGAAGACTAACCATCGCCGATAGCCTGCGGATTTACAAACGCCTCGACACAGTCGGGGCGTTGTCGTTTGCGGCGCGCCATCTGAGCGTTATCCGCTTGATCCAAGGCCTGAATTAAAGAGACGGCCGCAGAGCACACGCACTAATACAACGCCTGAGCAAAACAGGGACAAGCTTGGCTGGTTAACGACCAAGCACCGCCTCATGCATCGGTTCGCTAAGTACGTGAATGGCAACGCGTTAACTTGGAAACAAAAATGCCTGCACCTTCTTGGTACAGGCATCCATTGTTACCGGCGGCAGACGTCCTGCGAGAAGCTTGAAAAATAACTAGCTAACCCACAAAACTAAGCAGCACACCGGCAGCAACAGCGGAGCCGATTACCCCTGCCACATTCGGGCCCATGGCGTGCATGAGCAGGAAGTTTTGCGGATTCGCCTCGAGCCCAACCTTGTTAGACACCCGGGCAGCCATTGGTACCGCCGACACGCCTGCAGATCCAATCAACGGATTGATCTTGTTCGTACTGAACATGTTCATCACCTTGGCCATCAGCACACCTGCTGCTGTACCACCGCAGAAAGCGACCATCCCCAGGGAGAGAATTCCAAGCGTTTTCATCTGCAAGAAGGCTTCGGCGGAAAGCTTTGAGCCGACCGTCAGCCCTAACGCAATCGTGACGATGTTGATCAACGCATTTCGCGAGGTGTCAGCCAGGCGATCAACCACGCCGCATTCACGCAACAGGTTGCCGAAAGCGAACATGCCAACGAGCGGCGCCGCATCAGGCAATAGCAAACCGACCAGCAAGGCCAGCATGAGCGGGAAGACTATCTTTTCCCCCTGCCCAACATGGCGCAGCTGCGTCATGACAATGGCGCGCTCCTCCTTGGTAGTCAGGGCTCGCATGATGGGCGGCTGAATCAAAGGGACCAGTGCCATGTACGAGTAGGCCGCCACAGCAATTGGCCCTAACAGATCCGGCGCAAGCTTCGCTGTGACGAATATCGACGTGGGGCCATCAGCCCCCCCGATGATTGCGATCGAAGCCGCCTCGCGCAAGGTAAACTCCATGCCTGGAATACCCAACGCCGTCACCGCCAACGCGCCAAGCAAGGTGGCAAAGATACCGAACTGCGCTGCCGCACCGAGCAACAAGGTTTTGGGGTTTGCCAGCATTGGACCAAAGTCCGTCATCGCCCCCACACCCATGAAAATCAGTAGTGGGAATACGCTGGTCGGCAAACCGACTTCGTAAAACAGGTGAAGAATACCGGTTCCCTCAGCCATGTTGGCGACCGGAATATTGGCAAGCAGACCACCAAATCCGATCGGGATCAGCAACAAAGGCTCAAAGCCCTTGCGAATCGCCAGATAGATCAATGCCAAGCACACCACGATCATCAGCAACTGACCGGGCTCCAGATGATACAAGCCGGTGCTCTGCCACAGCTTGAGCAACTTATCCATGCAGCACTCCTTAAGCGATGGTCAGCAGACTGTCGCCCACCGACACCGCATCGCCGACCTTGACGTTCACACCTGAAACGGTGCCGGCCTTGAATGCACGGATTTCAGTTTCCATCTTCATGGCTTCGAGAATGATGACCAGATCACCCTCCTGAACTGACTGACCGGGCTGTACAAGCACTTTGAAGATATTGCCCGCCAGCGGAGCCGGCTGCGGCTCACCCGCACCAGCAGCCGGAGCGGGCGCAACTCCAGGCGCTGCACCCGTCGCCTCACCGATCGGCTTGAGACCTTCTATGTCGCCACCTTCGTTGACCTGCACCACGAACGACTTGCCGTTGACCTCGACGGTGTAGACCTCGGCTACGCCCGGCTCACGCGGAGCCTTGTCGTTACCGGTCGGCACCGGCTCGAAGGCGGCGGCGTTGCCGCGATTCTCGAGAAACTTGAGGCCGATTTGTGGAAACAGTGCGTAAGTCAGGACGTCATCGATTTGGTCCTTGGCCAGCCTGATGCTTTTCTCTTGCGCCAGCGCTTTCAGCTCGGCAGTCAACTTGTCCATTTCCGGTTGCAGCAAATCGGCGGGACGGCAGGTAATGACGTCCACACCGTCGAGCACACGCTGTTGCAGTTCGGTATTGAACGGGGCTGGCGCGGAGCCGTATTCTCCCTTGAGGATCCCGGCAGTTTCCTTGGTGATGGACTTGTAGCGCTCGCCGGTGAGTACGTTGATCACCGCTTGCGTACCGACGATCTGCGAAGTCGGCGTCACCAACGGAATGAAACCGAGGTCCTCACGAACCCGAGGGATCTCGGCCAGCACTTGATCGAACTTGTCGAGAGCACCTTGCTCCTTCAGCTGGCCCTCCATGTTGGTCAGCATGCCGCCCGGCACCTGCGCCACGAGGATGCGCGAATCGACGCCCTTGAGCGTGCCTTCGAATTTCGCGTACTTCTTACGCACCTCGCGAAAATACGCAGCGACTTCCTCCAGCAGCTCCAGATCAAGGCCCGTGTCTCGCTCGGTGCCCTGGAAAATCGCTACCACCGACTCGGTCGGTGAATGGCCGTAGGTCATCGACAGTGAAGAAATAGCAGTATCGACGTTGTCGATGCCAGCCTCGACGGCTTTGAGGATCGCTGCAGTAGAAAGACCGGCCGTGGCGTGGCACTGCATATGAATCGGGATAGACAGGCTCGCCTTCAACCGCGACACAAGCTCATAGGCGGTGTAAGGCGCAAGGATGCCGGCCATATCCTTGATCGCTACCGAATCGGCTCCCATATCTTCGATCTGCTTGGCCAGATCGACCCACATCTCCAGGGTATGCACCGGGCTGGTGGTGTAGGAGATGGTGCCCTGGGCATGTTTGCCCTGCTGCTTGACGGCCCGCAGCGCGGTTTCCAGATTGCGTGGATCGTTCATTGCGTCGAATACGCGGAATACATCAACACCGTTGACCGCAGCCCGCTCGACGAATTTCTCCACCACGTCATCGGCGTAGTGCCGATAGCCCAGCAGGTTCTGACCGCGCAGCAGCATTTGCTGACGGGTCTTGGGCATCGCGCTTTTCAGTTCACGGATGCGTTCCCAAGGGTCTTCACCGAGATAGCGAATGCAGGCATCGAAGGTCGCACCGCCCCAGGATTCGACCGACCAGAACCCGACCTGATCGAGCTTGGCAGCAATCGGCAGCATGTCCTCGAGACGCACACGAGTGGCGAGAATCGATTGATGGGCATCACGTAGTACCACATCGGTAATACCGAGCGGTCGTTTTGCAGAATTCATGAAGGGAACTCCCTGTTCTGATCAACCGCGACGGGCGCGGTGCTGATGAATAGCGGCCTGGATGGCAGCAAGAACGTCCGCGTCCGGCTCAGCTGCTGCGCCCGAAGTGGCAGGCTTGACGGAAACTGCCTGTGCTGGCGGCATGCTATCGAAGCGAGCGATTACAAACGCCATCAGTCGGATGCATGCAATCAATAAGACAAGGAAGATGAAGACAGAACCTAGGCCGAATAGCATAAGTTCGACGCCTTCAAGCAGGAGTTCGCTAGGAGTCATTAGTATTTCCTGTCCAATCAGCGGCTCGAGCCGCCTGTTATTCGCATCGTGTCGAGAGACTTCGCCAAGGCGAAACCTACGAACAGTAGCCCGAAAAACGACAGCAAAGCAAACGCCAAGCCGCTGTAGCTAGGAGGAATCAGAGCAGGAAAACAGTCGCCAGGCCGAGAAAGATAAAAAACCCACCGCTATCGGTCACGGCAGTGATCATCACGCTGGCGCCAAGCGCAGGATCCCGCCCCATGCGGGCTAGCGTTACTGGAATCAGCACCCCCATCAAGGCTGCCAACAGGAGGTTGAGGGTCATCGCTGCGGTCATCACTACCCCCAGCGACCAGCTGCCATAGAGCCAATAGACCACCATGCCTATGACTCCACCCCATATCAGACCATTCAGCATGCCGACACCTGCTTCCTTACGCAGCAAGCGAGCACTATTGCCCGTACCCATCTGATCCAGTGCCATCGCTCGAACGATCATGGTGATGGTTTGATTGCCGGAGTTACCACCGATACCGGCGACAATGGGCATCAACGCAGCCAATGCGACCAACTTTTCGATCGAGCCATCAAACAGACCGATCACGCGTGAGGCGATAAAGGCCGTGATCAAATTTACCGCCAACCAAGCCCAACGGTTGCGCAACGACTTCCACACCGACGCGAAAATATCCTCCTCTTCGCGCAGACCCGCCATGTTCAGAACTTCGCTTTCGCTCTCTTCACGAATCAGGTCAACCATCTCATCAATAGTCAGACGCCCGATCAGCTTGCCACTCTTATCCACCACAGGCGTGGAAACCAAGTCGTAACGCTCGAATGCCTGAGCTGCCTCGTAGGCATCCTCGTCTGGGTGAAAGGTCACCGGATCGCTGGCCATCACCTCGGAAACGTCCCGCTCCGGATCGTTGACCAGCAAGCGCTTGATGGGCAGGACCCCTTTGAGCACCCCGTCGTAATCGACTACGAACAGTTTATCGGTATGCCCTGGCAGCTCCTTCAGGCGCCGCAGATAGCGAAGAACGACTTCGAGACTCACATCCTCACGAATCGTGACCATCTCGAAGTCCATCAGCGCGCCAACTTGATCTTCTTCATAAGACAAGGCCGACCGGACACGCTCACGCTGCTGCGCGTCCAGTGTTTCCATCAGCTCATGGACGACGTCACGGGGCAGCTCGGCAGCCAGATCTGCCAGCTCGTCGGCGTCCATTTCCTTGGCGGCCGCCAGCAGTTCGTGATCATCCATGTCAGCGATCAGCGTCTCGCGAACGGCGTCGGAAACTTCGAGAAGAATGTCGCCATCGCGGTCCGACTTGACCAGCTGCCAGACCGTCAAGCGCTCATCGAGCGGCAATGCTTCAAGAATGTACGCAATGTCTGCTGGGTGTAGCGCCTCTAGTTTGCGCTGCAGCTCGACGAGATTCTGACGATGCACCAGGCTCTCGATGATGTCCTGGTGCTGCCCTTCCTGGCGGTGCGCCAGGTCTTCGACAATCTTGTGTCGATGAAGCAACTCGACGACTTGCGCCAGACGATCCTGGAGACTTTCCTGCGGCTTTTTTGCTTCTACTTCAATCATGGCGCACTCCACCCCAGCGGTCGGAGCGCACCAGGGGATCAATCATTCGGAACGTGATTGGCAAGAAAAGGTTTTATACGACTACTGGGCAAATCCATGAGAAGGATCCAGAAACCCCAAGAGGGGCGGACCGCGCAATGATACCACCGCAACCACAGCATCAGCCTCATAAGTGCAGGTAATACAACCGGTTGCGCCGGCTTTCCAGTGTCGACGCATTCACGTTGCGAGAAGACACGACTGCGGCACAACAAATTATTGGTTAGGCTGCCCAACCGATCGTCAAGGAGGACGAACATGAACAAAATTCTCACTGCGAGCTGCTGCGCCCTACTTCTCATCACGCCCCCTGCGCTCGGAGCACGCATCTATCGCTGCATCGATGAGGCAGGCAACTTCACTTTTACCCGACAGGGCTGCCCTACGAATCAGACCGCTGAAATTCAAGAAGCGCGAAATCCCACACCAAGCTCCGGCAAGGCCGTTCCCCTGGCCAAACCCAGGAAATCACAAAAGGCCGCCCGGGAAGAAACCAGACAGCTCACCGTGGTGGGCAAACAGGACGACGGATGCGGAAACCGCGTAACAGGCAGCACGAGACGCAATGCATTGATCGGCCGACACATCCTTTCAGGAATGACCCGCGCCGACATCGAAAGCACCTTCGGCAAGCCTGACACCGTAACCAGCCGCAACGGGCAGATGCAGTATCGCTACAGCAATGACAAGGGCCGGACGCGGACCGTTAGCTTTGACGAATACGGCTGCGTTCGAAGCAAACCCTGAAGCCAATAAAAAAGGGCCTGCATCGCTGCAGGCCCTTTTTGGGTTGGTGCACTCAGGAGGATTCGAACCTCCGACCGCTCGGTTCGTAGCCGAGTACTCTATCCAGCTGAGCTATGAGTGCATAAGCGCTTGATAAACCAGATCACCGCTGGCTACAACAACGAATCACATTTCTGTGTTCGTTTAATATGGTGCACTCAGGAGGATTCGAACCTCCGACCGCTCGGTTCGTAGCCGAGTACTCTATCCAGCTGAGCTATGAGTGCACTAAGGGTGCGCATTATAGATTCGTGAATTTGTTGGTCAAGCTCTTTAATTCAATGATTTCCATCAAACCAAACAGCCAAATCGACTCACTATCTAACTATGCAAAATGGCGGAGAGGGGGGGATTCGAACCCCCGACACCCTTTTGAGATGTACTCCCTTAGCAGGGGAGCGCCTTCGGCCACTCGGCCACCTCTCCGCAACACGGGGCGCATGATACCCATCTTTACCCCGCTTGCAAAGCCAAAAATCACATAAATATTAATGGCTTGGTTCTTGATCTTTCTCTTTCTGGATCCGTTGGTAAATCTCCTCGCGATGCACCGCTACCTCTTTGGGTGCATTCACTCCAATGCGCACTTGATTTCCCTTGACACCCAGCACAGTGACAGTCACATCGTCACCCACCATCAGGGTCTCTCCGACCCGGCGAGTCAGAATCAGCATTCCTTTCTCCTTAAAAACGGATTCAATTCAGTAAACAGTCTGCAAAGATAAAAACGGATAATGTTCCGTGAGACATCGACCCTAGAGCCTTTCACCAGCTATTGACCAGCAAAAACGACTCTAAAGTTCCTTTCGGCCTATTCAAATCGACAGAAGGTGCGAATTAAACGCAACTCCGTCGAATCAATCACCTTTTGCGGTCGGAGCGTCCAGCTCGAATGCGGTATGCAACGCCCGCACCGCCAGCTCCAGGTACTTCTCCTCAATCACAACCGAAACCTTGATTTCCGATGTAGAGATCATCTGGATGTTGATGTTTTCCTTCGCCAGCGCCTCGAACATCCGGCTGGCGACGCCCGCATGCGAGCGCATACCGACGCCGACTATGGACACCTTAGCGATATCAACATCGCCGATAACTTCCCGTGCACCCATATCCCGTGCAATGCCCTCGAGCACCTGCTGCGCGTTATGGTAGTCGTTCCGGTGAACAGTGAAGGTAAAGTCCGTGGTGTTATCGTGCGCGACGTTCTGCACGATCATATCGACCTCGACATTTGCCGAGCTGATCGGGCCGAGAATTTTGAAGGCTATCCCGGGAGTATCCGGCACACCACGAATAGTCAGCTTGGCCTCGTCACGATTGAAAGCGATGCCGGAGATGATGGGCTGTTCCATGGATTCCTCTTCATCAAGTGTAATGAGGGTTCCCGGACCCTCCTGAAAGCTGTGCAGCACGCGCAACGGCACACTGTATTTTCCGGCAAACTCCACGGCACGAATCTGCAGCACCTTGGAGCCGAGACTCGCCATCTCGAGCATTTCTTCAAAGGTGATCTTGTTCAGGCGCTGAGCCTTGGCGACTACGCGCGGGTCGGTCGTGTAAACACCATCGACGTCGGTGTAGATCTGACACTCATCCGCCTTCAGCGCAGCTGCGAGCGCGACACCTGTGGTATCCGAACCGCCGCGGCCGAGCGTAGTGATGTTGCCGCTCTCATCTACACCCTGGAAGCCCGCAACGACCACCACGCGGCCAGCCTTGAGTTCCTTTTGGATGTTTTGCGAGTCGATCTGGAGAATACGCGCCTTGCTATGCGCGCTGTCGGTGAGAATACGAACCTGGCTGCCGGTGTAGGACACAGCCGGTACGCCAATCTTGATCAATGCCATCGCCAGCAGGGCAATGGTGACCTGTTCGCCGGTCGATACCATTACATCCAGCTCGCGGGCCACGGGCTGCTCGCTGATCTGTTTGGCCAGATCGATCAGGCGATTAGTTTCACCGCTCATGGCCGAAACCACCACGACGATGTCGTCGCCGTTGTCGCGGAATTTCTTGACCTTCGCCGCCACCTGTTCGATGCGCTCGACGGAGCCCACCGAGGTACCTCCAAACTTCTGTACGATCAAAGCCATCTCATAGCCGCCTAAGCCCATCACGGGCGCTCAATAAATAACCTGCCTACCCAAGCATCGCTCATTGCAAGCGGGCAGCGGCCTGCCCGGCTGCGATGCGTTGTCCAATAATCTCTGTGCCCTGATAACGAACAGAGCGGCGCAGTGGCCGCTCTGTTTACAAGCCTTGCTCTACAAACGAGAGCGCAAGTGCCAGCGCCTCGTCGAGTCGCCCCGCATCGCTGCCGCCACCTTGCGCCATGTCCGGGCGTCCGCCACCCTTGCCACCGACAGCCGCAGCCGCCTGCTTCATCAGATCACCTGCCCTCAAACGGCCGGTGAGATCCGGGGTCACGCCAGCCACCAGCACGACCTTTTCGTCCTGCACGCCGCCGAGCAAAATCACGCCGCTGCCGAGCTTGTTCTTCAACTGATCGACCAATGCCAGCAACGCCTTGCCATCCAGGCCATCGACACGGGCTGCCAAAGTCTTCACGCCCTTCACATCGACAGCGGATCCGGCAAGATCGTTGCCGGTGGCGCTGGCCGCCTTGGCTTTGAGCTGTTCAAGCTCTTTCTCAAGTTGACGGTTGCGCTCCAGCATTGCACCCAGCTTATCCAGCAGATTTTCGCGACTGCCTTTAACCAGCGCGGCAGCCTCTTTCAGCTGCTCTTCGGCGCCGTTCAGATAAGCCAGTGCCTGCGCGCCAGTGACCGCCTCGATACGCCGCACACCCGCAGCCACACCACCTTCGCTGGTAATTTTGAACAAGCCTATGTCGCCGGTGCGGTTGACGTGAGTACCACCACAAAGCTCTACGGAGAAGTCCCCACCCATGGTTAGTACCCGCACCTGATCGCCATACTTCTCGCCGAACAGGGCCATGGCCCCTTTGCTCTTGGCCGTCTCGATGTCGGTTTCCTCGATTTCAACGACCGAGTTGCCGCGAATTTCAGCGTTCACCTTGTCTTCCAGCGCCTTGAGCTGCTCTGGCTTGATCGCCTCGAAATGGCTGAAGTCGAAGCGTAGGCGCTGACTGTCGACCAACGAGCCTTTCTGACTGACGTGCTCGCCCAGAATCTGCCGCAGCGCTGCATGTAACAGGTGCGTCGCGGAATGGTTCAGCGCTGTGGCCTGACGAATCGACGCGTCGACAGTAGCATCGACAGTCGCGCCTACGTGCAGATTGCCGCTATCGAGAATACCGTGATGCAGAAACGCTCCCCCAGCCTTGCTGGTATCGCGTACATCGAAGCGCAACCCGTCAGCAGCCAGATAACCGCAGTCACCTATCTGACCACCGGATTCGGCATAGAACGGGGTCTCATCGAGGACGACCACGCCCTCTTCACCTGCCGACAAGCTCTGAACTGCCATTCCCTCCTTGAACAACGCCAACACCTTGCCGCTGCCAGAGGTACCGAGATAGCCGGTAAAACGTGTTTCGCCCTCGACCTTGACCAGGCTGTTGTAGTCCATGCCAAAGGCGCTAGCCGATCGCGCGCGCTCGCGCTGAGCTTCCATCTCGCGTTCGAAGCCTTCCTCGTCCAGCGTTAGCTCGCGTTCGCGGGCGATGTCGCCAGTGAGGTCCACTGGGAAGCCATAAGTGTCGTAAAGCTTGAAAATCACCTCGCCGGGAATAACGCTGCCCTTCAGTTCGGCCAGGTCCTGTTCGAGAATCTTCAGGCCCTGCTCCAGGGTCTTGGCGAACTGCTCTTCCTCGGTTTTTAGCACGCGCTCGATGTGCGCCTGCTGCAGTTTCAGCTCAGGGAAGGCCTCGCCCATCTCGGCAACCAGCGCCGCGACGATCTTGTAGAAGAAGCTCCCCTTCGCACCGAGCTTGTTACCATGGCGGCAGGCGCGGCGAACGATACGGCGCAGCACGTAGCCACGACCTTCATTGGACGGCGTCACGCCATCGGCGATCAGGAAACCGCAGGAACGGATGTGGTCAGCGACGACCTTCAGCGAGGCCTGGCCGTCATTGCTGCAACCAATGGCCTCGGCAGCCGCGTTCAGTAAGCTCTGGAACAGGTCAATTTCGTAATTGGAGTTGACGTGTTGCAGTACCGCGCTGATGCGCTCCAGCCCCATGCCGGTATCCACGCTCGGTGCCGGCAGCGGATGCATGACGCCGTCGGCAGAGCGGTTAAACTGCATGAAGACGTTGTTCCAGATCTCGATGTAGCGATCACCGTCTTCTTCCGGTGAACCAGGCGGGCCACCCCAGATGTGTTCGCCGTGGTCGAAGAATATTTCGGTGCAAGGTCCGCAGGGGCCGGTGTCGCCCATGGCCCAGAAATTGTCCGAGGCGTAGGGCGCGCCCTTGTTGTCGCCGATGCGCACCATGCGCTCTGCCGGTACGCCGACGTCCTTGGTCCAGATATCGTAGGCCTCGTCGTCAGTGGCGTAGACGGTGACCCACAGTTTTTCCTTGGGCAGATTCAGCCACTTTTCAGAGGTCAGGAATTCCCAGGCGTAGTTGATGGCATCGCGCTTGAAATAGTCGCCGAAGCTGAAGTTGCCGAGCATCTCGAAGAAGGTGTGGTGCCGCGCGGTATAGCCGACGTTTTCCAGGTCGTTGTGCTTGCCGCCGGCACGGACGCATTTCTGACTGGTTGTGGCGCGGGTGTAGGCGCGCTTCTCCAGACCGAGGAAGCAGTCCTTGAACTGGTTCATGCCGGCGTTGGTGAACAACAGGGTCGGATCATTCGCCGGGATCAGCGAACTGGAGGCCACACGAGTGTGACCCTTCTCTTCGAAGAAGCGGAGGAAGGCTTCACGGATTTCTGCGCTTTTCATAGATTTCTTCCAGAAGACAGCGGCCGAACGGCTGCAAAACGACACGGCGAGTCGGCACCGGGGGCCGGTTCGCAACTATCCAAACGGATAGCCGGCAAAGGGCCGCATTATATCGGGCCAACGCCGCGCGCATAGAGGATAAGTGAGATTGAATCAAGCTATTCGACAGCAATTCGGGCCTATGCTCTGACGAAAGCGGCAAAGCTCTCGACGATCAGATCGATATGCTCGGTCCGCACATCCAGATGCGTCACCATCCGCAGCCGTGGCGCAGCGGTGAGGATGACGCCACGCTCCGCACAAAACGCCTTCAGCGCCGCCGCGCGACCTCCCATCTGTACATAAACCATGTTCGTCTGTACCGGCTCGACCGCGTAACCCAACGCTTGCAGCCCTTCGGCAATAGCAAGCGCGTGCCGGTGGTCCTGCTCCAGACGCTGCACCTGATGCTCCAGGGCATAGAGTCCGGCGGCCGCCAGCACCCCAGCCTGACGCATACCGCCGCCAACCATCTTCCGCAGCCGCCGCGCCTTGGCAATGAATGCCTCGTCACCGCAAAGCACCGAGCCGACCGGAGCACCCAACCCTTTCGACAGGCACACCGATACCGAGTCGAAGTGACGGCTGATGTCGTGCGCCGTGCACCCCAACTTCACCACAGCGTTGAATAGCCGGGCACCGTCGAGGTGCAATGCCAGTCCTCGCTCGTGGGTGAATGCTCTGGCCTTAGCCAGGTATTCGAGCGGCAGCACCTTGCCTTGCATGGTGTTTTCCAGCACCAGCAGGCGAGTCCGGGCGAAATGGAAATCGTCCGGCTTGATCACCGCAGCGACTCGCTCCAGATCCAGCGAGCCGTCAAGTTCTATTTCGATCGGTTGGGGCTGGATGGAACCGAGCACCGCGGCGCCACCGGCCTCGTATTTATAGGTGTGCGCCAACTGGCCGGCAACGTATTCATCACCGCGCTCGCAGTGCGACATCAGCGCCAGCAGATTGCTCATGGTGCCGCTGGGTACGTACAAACCCGCTTGCATGCCCAGTTGCGTCGCCAGCGTTCGCTCCAGCAGTCGAACGGTAGGATCTTCACCGTAAACGTCATCGCCGGTGGGCGCACTCAGCATGGACTCGCGCATACCGATCGTAGGTTGTGTGACCGTATCGCTTCGTAAATCGATCAGGCTCATGGCAATTCCTTGGATTTGGGTCATCTGCCTAGACTCGCCCCAACCGCACGCATCTCAACGCAACAGACGGGTGTCCAACACGGCCGAGGCGCCGCCCAGCATGGTTTCGGTGATGTCGATGAAGTCTTTGGTGGTGGCCTTGTCGAGGCGCATCAAGCCGCGCGCGACATCGTCCAGCGAGTGCCGGTTCTTGGTGCGCTGCCGGATCTCGCGGTCGAGCTCCTGCAGTAGCAGCACCGCCCTGGCCGTGACGGGACCGCTGGAATGCTCGGTCCGCAGACTAGTGACTTTGCGGCTCCACTTAGTCAGGTGTTCACGCACCCGTTGGTAGCGATCCTCGCTTATGCCACCGGCCCTGCGCATCAGCTCGATGGCGTAGTACTCGGCCAGCCCTTCGCTAATCCAGTCACTGCGGTCGGCATCGGTGATACGGCTGAACACATGGACCAGTTCGTGGACCAGTGAGCTGGTGCCGTTTTCGCTGACCAGCGGCCGGTCAGAATGCATGAACAGCGAGTTCGGGCCCGAGAGACCGCCCCGCCACATAGGATCCCCGGCGCCCACGATCAGCAGTTTCTTCGGATCACGCGGGAATACGTTCTGTACTTCAGGCCAGACGAACGTGAGCAGCGTGAGAATATCCATCCGCCGCAGCCCCTCGCCCACCGGGCCGGCTACCGTTACGTCGGTTTCACCGAGCCTGGCCCGACGACTGCCCAGCTTGCCAGCAAGAATCCAGCCGGTCGGGCGATCAAACATGCGTTCCCGATTGTCGATGCGAAAGCGGTTCTTACCGATACGGGGCCAACCCGTCTCGACGCTTTTCCACTCTTTCGGAAGCTCGACCCGCAGTCGGGAGATCAATTTGACGCCGTCCTGATGATCCATACGGCCAGCGGGAACCAGATCGTCACCGCGCAGCAACGCCCAGTCGTCCGTCATTCGCGCATCGAAGCGACCATTCTTGCGCTGGTGACTGACCTTGACCCGATAGCTCAGCCGCGCCTTGCCATCGACCGGCCGCCAGACGCCGCGGCCGTTTTCTTCCTGCCAGCTGCCCTCCGGATCGGTCACGAAGCCGCTGTACAGCCCTTCGTCACCCAGATTGAAATCGATGTATTGGATAACACTGCCGTCTTCTACGAGCAGTTCGACTTCAGCAATATCCTGCTCTGGGACGAACTTGACGTTGAAGTCGACATCCACGCTCTTGGCGGCGTGCGCCGTCGTGATGAAAGACAACAACAGAACGGCAAGCAGCGGTAACAGACGAAGGGACATCGAGCGACTCCAGGTTGAGTTCAGTGCTATGACGACGCGTCCAGACGGAGATTCAACCAGCTCGGAAAATCAAATGATCTTCCCAGTCGTCCTCGGCGACGGAGCCCTCGGCGATCATCCGCCCGGACTGAGAAATCCGCTCGGCATGCACTGCATCCGGGTCGCCGCAAATCAGATGATGCCAGAGCGGGAGATCCTTACCCTCGGCTACCAGTCGATAACCGCAGGTCGGTGGCAGCCACTTGAATTGCGCGGCATCCGCTGCGGTCAGCTGTATGCAATCGGGCACACTGGCCCGTCGGTTGGGATAGTCCGTGCAACGGCAGCTGTTCAGATCGAGCAATTTGCAGGCGATGCGGGTGTAGTAGACGCTGCCGTCCTCTTCATCTTCGAGCTTCTGCAGGCAGCACAAGCCGCAGCCGTCGCACAGCGACTCCCACTCGACCGAATCCAGCTCGGCGAGGGTTTTGCGCTTCCAGAAGGGTTCGACTTTTGCCGCCATGGAATTTGCCATCTCGAATAAAGGCGCGAGTCTAGCCATTGCGATGCAACTGGCCAAGCTCGGGCACGCGCGCCGGCTTAAACGGGATCGTTGCGGCGCAGCAACTCTTCGGGCAGATGCTCGATGTACTCTTCCTCAGGCGGCGGCATCTGCAGGTGATAACCCTGTTTTTCCAGATTATCGAGCACCGTCGCGATGTCCTCCTGGGCCAGTTTGCGCTCTGGCGTCAGGACAATATCGAAGGCGAGCTGCGGCGGGCCGAAGGCGGCAAGCAAGGCTTCAGGCACCCGTGCCAACGCCTCGCTACGCTCGACGTACAGGTACATTCCGTTCTTGCGGGGGCTTCTATATATAGAGCAGATGCGTTTCATGACTTCACTTCCACTACATCGAGAAGGGCTTGGCCCATACGCTCGCGACGCCAACCGCGTAGCGAATCAGGCAACTCATAAGGCCCATCCGGATAGCCGGTCTTCAGCAAGGCTTCGAGCACCTTCTTGCGTAGCATCAATTCAGGCGCGATATCGAGCGTCTCGGCTTCGCGCTGACCGACCGCACGCAGTTTTTTCAACAGCCCCGACACTTCCAGCGGCAGCGGCTCCGGCAGTGGCTCAGGCCAATCCTGCTCAGGCGTGGCGGCGCCGGCGCGGATCAGCTCCAGCAGGGTTTCGCCATCCTGACGCACGGTACGCGGATGCATATCGTCGATACGCGCGAGGCTTACCAGATCGGTCGGCTGGGTACGCGCCAGCGGCCACAGGCTGTGCTCACGCAACACCCGATTGCGCGGCTGATTGCGCGCTCGCGCCTCACGCTCTCGCCAAGCAGTCAGTACACGCAACACCGCGAGCTGTCGCGGCTTGAGACGCCAGGCCTGCTTGACGTCGCGATAGGCTTCATCAGGATCCGTTTCGCGCTGCAGACTCGCGACCAGCTCGGCACCGTCTTCAATCACCCAGGCACGCTTGTCATCTGCCAGTCTCGGCTGCAGCGCCTCGTACAGCTCGGCCAGATGCTGCGCATCTTCGGCGGCATAGCGAATCTGCATCTCGCTCAGCGGCCGCTGGAGCCAATCGGAGCGCGTTTCGCCCTTGGGCAGCTCGATGTTCAGCACGCTCTGCACCAGGCGCGAATAGCCCATGGAGAAGCCGATATTCAAGTAGCCGGCGGCCAATTGCGTATCGAACAACGGCGTCGGCAAGCTGCCGGTCAGGCGCCAGAGCACTTCCAGATCTTCGCTGCAGGCATGCAGGACCTTCACTACGACTGGGTCTTCCAGCAGACCGGCAAATGCACTCCAATCGCTGATCCGCAGTGGATCGATCAGATAGGCGCAACGCCCGTCGCCAACCTGCAACAGGGCAGCAATAGGATAGAACGTGTCGACCCGCATGAACTCGGTATCTACCGCTACGTAAGGCAGCTGGCGCCACTCGCCACACAGACGGGCCAGATGCGCGTCATCCAGCACCCATTGAGTTTCGATGGCCACTAGGCCCTCCTTGTTATTCGGCTCGCGACCGGACGCCTGGTCGAAAGGCGCGCAGTATATATCGCTGAGGTCACGCCGCGCCCGGCTCATCCATCGCGTGCTAACGTTTCGCGAATCTCAGAACGGAGCCCCGCCATGCCGCTTGCCCAACTGATCAGTGCCGACCAACTGGCCGCGCGCCTGCATACACCTGCACTGTGTATCCTCGATTGCCGCTACGCATTGGATGATCCAGATTACGGCGGACGCAGCTACGCCGATGCGCATATTCCCGGCGCCCGCCATGCCGATCTCGAACGCGATCTGTCCGGAAAAATCGTACCGGGCGTAACCGGCCGGCACCCGCTACCGCACCCTGAGGATATGATCGCAACGTTCCAGGCGCTGGGTTTGAACAACGACAGCGAAATCGTGCTCTATGACGACGGCCCCGGCGCCTTCGCCGCTCGGGCCTGGTGGCTGCTGGCATGGCTGGGCAAGCGTGAGGGCGTATACCTGCTCGACGGCGGCTACCGAGCCTGGTGCGACGCCGGTCTGCCAGTGGAGCAAAATGCGCCGTCGCCGACGACAGGCAAATTCCACGGACGACCCGATGACAACCTGACCATCGACGCAGCGGCGCTTTCCGGCGAACTTGGAACGCAAAACCTGACGCTGATTGATGCCCGCGCTCTGCCCCGTTTCCTCGGTGAAGTCGAACCGATCGACCCGGTTGCCGGACACATCCCGGGCGCCACCTGTGTGCCATTCACCGAGAATCTCGACGCTGACGGGCACTTTCTTTCTCCCGACCAGCTGCGCGCGCGTTTCAGCCAGCAGCTCGCCAATCAATCAGCAGATGCCCTGGTGGCCTATTGCGGCTCTGGCGTGACAGCCTGCCATAACCTGTTCGCCCTGTGCCTCGCCGGCTATCCGCTGGCCAAACTTTATCCAGGCTCTTGGAGCGAGTGGATCACCGATCCGCAGCGGCCAATCGCCTGACGCAACTTGAGCGGCCGACCAGTCAGAACCTGCCCGGCGGGTTTTTATTGAATATTCACTCTTTATCGCCGCCGATCGTCGCCCTTTACGAAAAATTGCACTCTTTCGTTTGCGACGAATCAGAGAAGCTTGATAGGGTCCGAGCCGCTTTTTTCTCTGGAGTACAACAATGAAAACAACTTGGTTGAAGACCGCGATCGCAGTAGCCGTGGGCGCCCTTTCCACTCAGGCCATGGCTGCCGGTTTCGCCCTTAACGAGCAGAGCGTCAGCGGCATGGGCACCTCGTTTGCCGGTCGCTCCTCTTCTGCCGATGACGCCACGACCCTTTTCGGCAACCCTGCCGGCATGTCGCGCCTCAAGCGCGAGGAAGTGAGCTTTGGTTTGGCGGCGATTCATGCCAAGACGGATATCGATGACACTTCAGCGTTCACCCCACAGGGCCAAGGCGGAGCCCGTGCTCCGGTTAGCGGCAGCAACGATGGCGATATGGTGCCGTTTACCGCTGTACCGATGGGTTATTACGTCAAGCCAATCGACGACAAGTGGGCAGTGGGCGTCGGCATTTACGTGCCGTTCGGGGTGGTCGCCGACTATGAAAGCGGCTTCCAGGGACGCTACCACGGTGACTACAGCGAAGTGCGCGTCATCACCATTCAGCCAACCGTCAGCTATCGCTTTAATGAAAAGCTGTCGGTCGGTTTCGGCCCGACTATCAACCGCATTGATGGTCAGCTCGAAAGCGCTTCGTTTAGCCGCGTCACTCCTGGGACCAGCGACGGTCGCGTAAAGGTCAAGGGTGACGACACTGCATTGGGCTTCAATGCCGGTTTGCTCTATGAATTTACACCGCAGACTCGCGCCGGCATCACCTACCACTCCAAAGTTAAGTACAAACTCGAAGGCGATACTCGCCTGTCCGGCGCCGGGTTTGATCAGCTTCAAGCGGTAGGTATACAGGCGTCGGGAAAATATGATGCTTCGCTGGATCTCGACACGCCCGAGTCCGTCGACATGTCGATTACTCACGATATCGATGACCAGTGGACTCTTTACGCAGGCGCCATGTGGACGCGCTGGAGCCGCTTCGAATCCATCATCATTGAAAACGACGGAATTCCAGTAGCTTTGCAAGGCAACCTAGCTCCGATCGTCGAAGAGCAGGATTGGCATGACACTTGGTCCTATGCTCTTGGTGCTGCTTACAAGCTAAATAAAGAGTGGACGCTGCGTACGGGTCTGGCACTTGACCAGAGCCCGACCAACAATACTCATCGCTCGCCTCGCATTCCAACTGGTGATCGTACGGCAGTAAGTTTCGGTCTGGGCTGGAATCCAACCGATGACATTACCGTCGATCTCGCCTACTCCTACTTGTGGGAAGAGGAAACGAAAGTCCGCCGCGACGTTCCGTCCAAGGGCATCTACAACGCTGACTACAAAAACAGCGCCCACGGCTTCGGCGCTGCTCTAAGCTACCGCTTCTGACGCACCTGCCCCGGCCGCTCGGCCGGGGCTTCTTTCCCCTCGCTACTCGCCCAACGCCTTCTCCACCGCAGCGATCAGCTTCGGATCGTCCGGCTCGACCTTGCTGGAAAAATAGTCGACCACCTTGCCGTTGCGATCCACCACGTACTTGTAGAAATTCCAGCGTGGCGCACCTCCGGCCTGCTCGGCCAATTCCTTGAACAGCGGTATCGCATCGCTACCCCGCACGGGTTGCGTCTGCGCCATGGCGAAGGTCACGCCGTAATTGACGTAGCAGACCTCCGCCGTCTCGGCGGCATCGTCCGACTCTTGAAAAAAGTCATCGGACGGCACGCCAAGTACCGCCAATCCGTCGTCCTTGTATCGCTGGTAGAGCGCTTCGAGGCCTTCGAATTGCGGCGCGAAGCCACAGAAGCTGGCGGTGTTGACGACTACCAGCGCCTTGCCCTGGAACTCTTGGCACAGGTCGATGGTTTCCTTCGAACGCAGTTTCGGCAGTTCATGCTGCAGCAGGGCCGGGCATTGATCCGCCACTGAATTGCCGGCCAGCAGCGTCAGAGCGAGTGAGGCAACGATCAGTTGGGTTCTCATGGCAAATCTCCGAGCGGGATGCGCCACACGCTACGCCTGAGCTACCCAACCGGCAACGTCTGCTCTTTTCATCGGCGCAGTAAATATTACGAGCAGCTCCGATTACGCTATATACAGATCTATATAGCGCTTGGCAGAATGCGCGCACTCACGAGGGCCAAACATGAACGATCCACAGCATCTCGGACCACTGCGCATCGATGGGCAACTCTGGTTCAACCGCGGCGAGAAGGACTACCTCGGCGGCAAACGCATCGAACTGCTGGAACAGATCGAGGCGACAGGCTCGATCACTCGTGCGGCTAAAGCCATCAACCTCAGCTACAAGGCCGCCTGGGATGCGGTGGATGCGATGAACAACCTGTCGGAACGCCCCCTGGTGGTTCGGGCAGCGGGCGGCGCAAAGGGCGGCGGTACCCAGCTGACCGACTTCGGTCGCGAGATGCTGCACGTCTGGCAGCGCATGCAGCAGGAATATGAACGCTTTCTCGCCCAGGTGGCGCACGGCATCGAAGGCTTCGAAGACATCGACAAACTACTCCGGGCAATCGCCATGAAAACCAGTGCGCGCAACCAGTTTCGCGGACGCATCACCCGTGTCGAAAAAGGCGCAGTGAACGGCAGCCTGAGCCTCGATATCGGGGAAGGTCAGACGATTACCGCAACCCTGACCAACGACAGCATCGACGAACTTCACCTGGAGCCCGGCAAGACCGCGATGGCGCTGATCAAGGCCAGCTTCGTGCTGCTTTCACCCGATCCGACGGTAAAGATCAGCGCCCGCAATCGCCTGACCGGCACCATCAGCGGACTGACGCCCGGAGCGGTGAACTGCGAAGTCAAGCTGCTGCTGCCCGGCAATCGCACATTGGGCGCGGTCGTTACCAACGAGAGCGCCGAAGAGTTAGGCCTGGCACTCGGACAAGCCTGCACGGCGCTGATCAAGGCGTCGCACGTCATCATCGCCGTGGACTAAGGAGAAACGGATGAAGCGTCTTTGCACAATTGCCGCCCTGTTTACGATTGCGCTGCTGCCCTTGGCCGGCCAAGCCGCCGAAGTGCAAGTCGCGGTGGCGTCGAACTTCACCAAACCGATGCAGGTCATCGCCGAACAATTCGAACAGGACACAGGGCACAAAGCCGTGCTCGCCTTTGGCGCGACCGGAAAGTTCTATGCGCAGATTCACAACGGCGCGCCGTTCGACGTGCTGTTGGCCGCTGACGAAGCAGTCCCAGCCAAGCTTGAAAGCGAGGGCCTGGGCGTTGCCGGAAGCCGCTTCCCTTATGCGATCGGCACGCTGGTGCTGTGGTCGGCACGCAGCGATTACGTCGATGACCAGACCACGCTGACCCGGCAACCCTATCGCCATCTCTCCATCGCCAATCCGAAAACCGCCCCTTACGGAGCCGCGGCCATGGCCACGCTAGAAAAACTCGGCCTGACCGAATCAGCGCGTGGCCGGCTGGTGCAAGGCGAGAACATCGCCCAGGCGCATCAGTTCGTGGCCAGCGGCAATGCCGAACTCGGCTTCGTCGCCCTTTCTCAGGTCGTGAACGAGGGTGCGATCGGTGAAGGCTCCGGCTGGATCGTACCGGCGTCTTTTCATCCACCCATTCGCCAGGATGCCCTCTTGCTGAACAAGGGCCGCGTCAACCCCGCGGCACAAGCACTGCTCGATTACCTCAAAAGCGCAAAAGCCGCCGAGGTAATCGAGGCATACGGCTACGGCCTGGAATGACGGCGCCATGATGCCGCTGGACGATGCAGGCTTGGCAGCCGTCCTGCTGACACTCAAGCTTGCCGGCATCACCACGCTGCTACTGCTGGTGATCGGCACGCCGATCGCTTGGTGGCTGGCGCGTACCCACTCGCGCCTCAAGGGGCCGATTGGCGCCGTGGTGGCGCTACCGTTGGTACTGCCGCCTAGCGTGCTGGGCTTCTACCTGCTGGTCGCCATGGGCCCTAATGGCCCGGTCGGACAGCTGACACAAAGCCTCGGGCTCGGCACCCTGCCGTTTACCTTCGCGGGTCTGGTGGTGGGCTCGGTGTTCTATTCGATGCCCTTCGTCGTGCAGCCGCTGCAGAACGCCTTCGAGGCCATCGGCGAGCGCCCCCTGGAGGCCGCTGCAACCTTGCGTGCCGGGCCGCTGGATACCTTCTTCACCGTTGTTCTTCCGCTCGCTCGCCCTGGATTCATCACCGCCAGTATTCTTGGCTTCGCCCATACCGTCGGGGAATTTGGCGTGGTGTTGATGATTGGCGGCAACATCCCCGAGAAAACCCGCGTGCTGTCCGTGCAGATCTACGATCACGTCGAGGCAATGGAATATGCGCAAGCGCACTGGCTTGCAGGCGGCATGCTGGTGTTTTCCTTTCTGGTTCTGCTAGTGCTTTACAGCAGCCGCCTCAAACAGGGATGGCGTGGATGAACGGAGGATCAAGCGGCATTCAGGCACAACTGCGGATGGACCATCCCGGCTTTCGGCTGGACGTGGATCTGAACCTGCCCGGACGCGGCGTGACCGCCCTGTTCGGCCCTTCGGGCTCCGGCAAGACCAGTTGCCTGCGTTGCATCGCCGGCCTCGAACGCAACGCAACCGGGCGGATCGACATCAACGGCGAGCGCTGGCAAGACTCGGCCAGCGGTTGTCTCGTGCCGCCGCACCGTCGCGCAATCGGCTATGTGTTTCAAGAAGCCAACCTGTTCACCCATCTTTCGGTGCAGCGCAATCTGGAGTTCGGCATGAAGCGTGTCGCGCGGAACGAGCGCCGCGTGATCTGGGAACAGGCGGTCGAACTGCTCGGCATTGGTCACCTACTCGACCGCATGCCCGAACGCCTGTCGGGCGGCGAGCGACAGCGTGTCGGCATCGCCCGCGCTCTGCTGACCAGCCCGCGTCTTCTGCTGATGGACGAGCCGCTGGCGGCGCTGGACTTCAAACGCAAGCAGGAAATCCTGCCGTATCTGGAACGGCTGCATGACGAGTTGGAAATTCCCGTCCTTTATGTCAGCCACTCGCCGGACGAAGTGGCGCGACTCGCCGATCATGTGGTGCTGCTAGAGAATGGTCGGGCAATGGCTCAGGGCGGACTGCAGGAAACCCTTGCCCGCCTCGACTTGCCGACCGCCTTCAGCGAAGACGCGGGCGTGGTCATCGAGGCGCAGGTTGCAGAACATGACCCGACCTATCACCTCACACGCCTGGTATTTACCGGCGGCGAAGTGCTGGTGGGGCAGCGTGATGAAGCGATCGGCCAGCGCCTGCGCTTTCGTGTCCATGCGCGGGACATCAGCCTGACGCTGGAACGCGCCGAAGGCACCAGCATCAGCAACCTGCTGCCGACCCGCGTCGAGCAGATCGCTACCGCCGATACGCCCGCGCACGTTCTGGTTCGTCTGGATGCCCAAGGCACGCCGCTGCTGGCGCGCATCACCCGCCGCTCGGCGGATCAGCTTGGTGTCGTGGAAGGCAAAGCGTTATGGGCGCAGATCAAAGCCGTCGCCCTGCTCGGCTGAGGTTCAGACCCGTAGCGCCAACGCGACCAACACGCCGCACTCCACCAACTCCAGCAGCGCACCGGCCGTGTCACCCGTGGTGCCGCCGATGCGCCGGCATATGGCCCGGCGTGCCAGCCAACCGATACCGACGCTCACCGCCAATGCCTGCAGCGGCACCGCGGCGCTTTCGATTGTGAGACTGCCAAGCCAGAGAATCGCCCCCACAGCAATCCCACCAAGGGTAATGAAACATTGATCGGCCAGCCGCCTGCGGCGCGGGCATGCCGCTAAGCCGCACCGGCAGGCTAGTGAGAAACTGCAGCGCGATCAGAAAGGGCTGCATGCTTCTTCCAGCCAGAGCGTGGCGTCGGCGAAACCGGTTTTCAGCCCGCACATTCCGCCATGGCTCACCTCGATCTGCAGCAGCTGCCCACGCGGCAGACCACGCGCCTCAGCCAACAGCAGGCGCATCACGCCGGCATGGGTGATCAGGAGGATGCGCTCGCCGGCGAAGCGGTCGGTGAGTCGCTCGATCACCGTCAGGACACGCGTCTCGAATTCGATCAACCGCTCACCGCCGGGCGGCGTGTAGCCGTAGGGATCGTTCCAGAAGCGACCCAAGGCATCGCTTTGATCGACCATCAGCCCAGCCGCCGTACGACCTTCCCAATCGCCGAAGTCGAGTTCGCGCAGGTCAGGCTCGAATTCCAGCGGCAGATTGCACTGCTCGGACCATTCCACGGCGAAAGCTGCGCAGCGGCGCAAGGGAGATGTGATGATCCGGTCCCAAGGCCCAGCCTTGGTGACCGCGTGGCGCATCTGTTGCCAGCCAGCTTCGGTAAGCGCGTCGTCCAATCGCCCGCGAAAGCCACCACCGGATACCGTCTCGCCGTGACGCAACATGTCCAGATGCAGGTTCATGCGTCCTGCCCGGCAACGGCTGCTTCGGCGAAGGTCGCCAGCGCCGCCTGGCGTGCGAGCTCATCCAGGACACGACAAGGCGCCTGCCACCAGTGCTCGGTCACAACGGTTCTCCTTTCAAAATCATTGGCAAGCCTGCGACGGTGAACACCACACGCTCGCAGCGCGCGGCCAGCGCCTGATGCAGCCAGCCTGCTTCATCGACGTAACGCCGACTCAGCTCACCCAGCGGCACCACCCCCAATCCGGTTTCGTTACTGACCAGCAGTACGCGTCCTGGCAACGCCGCAAGACATTCGAGCAGCGCATCGCGCTCTTCGGCCAGCCGCGCTGGATCGTCCAGCATCAGCAGGTTGGTCAGCCATAGCGTCAGGCAATCCACTAACAGGCATTGATCAGCGCTGGCGTGCTCACGCAGCACCGAGGCCAGCTCCAGCGGCTCCTCCACCAGTGCCCAGTCCGTTGGCCGTCGCGCGCGGTGGCGGGCGATACGCTCGCTCATCTCGGCATCAAGCGGCTGGCTGGTGGCGATGTAAGTGACTGCCAAGCCAGACTCGGTAGCCAGGCGCTCGGCCAACCTGCTCTTGCCGGAGCGGGCACCGCCGAGAATCAGTTCAGGCATTCCGGTTTCCTTTCAAAGTTCGGATCGAGCGTAAGGCAGGTGCGACCCAGCCGACGCGCCGGTGGCCATCAAACACCGCAAAGCTCACGCAAAAACTGGCCATCCAGATGCAGCTCGACCAAGTCGGCCAAGCGCTCGATGTCCCGTTCGCGCAGCGCGTGATAATCCACCCGCTGTACGTTCGCCAACCCGGCCCAGCGCAATAGCGCTTCGCAGGCAGCGGACGATTCGAACAGGCCATGAAGGTAGGTACCGAGTATCTGACCGTCGTGACTGATGGCACCATCCATTCGGCCGTCGTCGAGGTGCACAGCGGCTCGTTCGAGCGCCGGACCGGTGCTGACCCCGGCGTGAATCTCGTAGCCACAGACGTCGGCGTCGTCCAGACAGAATCGTCCACGTACGTTGCGCAATTGTTTCTCAGCGGCCAACTCAGTCGACAAAGCCAGCAGACCGAACCCATTGCTCTGCCCCGCCGCGCCCTCGATCCCAAGGGGATCGGCGATGCATTCACCGAGCATCTGCAGCCCACCGCAAATACCGAGCATCTTGCCGCCGTAGCGCAGATGGCGCCCGATCGCCGCTTCCCAGCCGTTCTCGCGCAACCAGGCAAGATCGGCGCGGACGCTCTTGGAGCCCGGCAGGATGATCAGATCCGCGCCCGGGATTGTCTGGCCGGGGCCGACGAAACGCAGATCAACTTGAGGATGTAGGCGCAGCGGGTCGAAGTCGGTGTGATTGCTGATGCGCGGCAGTACCGGCACCACCACCCTCAGGGTCTGCTCCGCTTTGGCGGACTGGCGCACGTCGATCGCGTCTTCGGCTTCCAGATGGAAATCCATCAAATAGGGCAACACCCCAAGAACCGGCTTGCCGGTGCGCTGTTCGAGCCAGTCCAACCCCGGCTGCAGCAGCGCGATATCGCCGCGAAAGCGGTTGATCACAAATCCCTTTATCCGCGCCTGCTCACTCGGGCTGAGCAACTCCAGCGTGCCGACCAGATGCGCAAAGACCCCGCCCTTGTCGACATCGGCGATCAGAATGACCGGGCAATCCACCGCCTCGGCGAAGCCCATGTTGGCGACATCGTTGGCGCGCAGATTGATCTCCGCAGGCGAGCCGGCACCTTCGACCATCACCACCTGATACGCAGCACCGAGGCGACGATGCGATGCAAGCACCGCATCCATCGCGACACGCTTGTAGTCGTGGTACGCCACGGCGTCCATGTTGGTGATGGCGCGGCCGTGAACGATCACCTGCGCGCCAATGTCGCTGTTGGGCTTGAGCAACACTGGGTTCATATCGGTGTGCGGCGCCAATCCAGCAGCCTGCGCCTGCACCGCTTGGGCGCGTCCGATTTCCCCGCCTTCGGCAGTGACAGCGCTATTGAGCGCCATGTTCTGCGGCTTGAACGGTGCGACCGACACGCCTTGTCGGCGGAGCCAACGGCACAGCGCGGTCACCAATGTGCTCTTGCCGGCATCGGACGTGGTGCCCTGAACCATCAGCGTGCTCATGCGCGAATCTCCTGATAGCAAGCCAGTGTGCAGCCCAGGCGAGACCAACCCACCTCGTCTGACGGCAAACCGAAACGCAGGCTCGGCGGATAGTGAAAGCGGCGAACGAGAATGCCCTGACAGGCAAGGAATTCGTACAGCAGGTCCGCCTCTTCGGTTACGACCCACTGAAACAGGCCGCAACCGCCTGTAGGCGGCAGGCCGCTGATTGTCAGCAGTTGCGCCAGCCGTTCGCTGTCCGCCAGGAGCCGCTCACGTTGACGGCGTTGTCCTTGGTGATCGACGAGCAATGCCGTGCCGATGAACCGCGACGGGCCGGCGATCGGCCAGGGGCCCAATGCATCGCCCAATGCGCGCAACAGCTCCGCTTCAGCCAGCACGAAGCCGAGCCGCGCGCCGGCCATGGAGAAGAATTTGCCGAACGAGCGCAACACAATCAGCCCCGGAAGATGGCCGTAGGACGCCAGGCTGTGCTCGGGCGTCGGGTCCATGAAGGCCTCGTCGACCACCAGCCAGCCGCCGCGCGCCGCCAACCGCGCATGCCAGTCAAGTAGTTGTTCAGGCGGTAACAGGCGCCCGGTGGGATTGTTCGGATTAACCACCACCAGAACGTCGAGCTGATCGAGCGTCCGCGGTATGGCCCCTTCGCTGAACTCACTGATGCGATGCCCTTCGCGGCGCCACGCCTCGGCGTGCTCGCCATAACAAGGCGAAACGATGCCGACCTGCGAATGCCGACGCAGGCGCGGCAGCACCTGGATTGCGGCTTGCGAACCTGAAACCGGCAGCAGCGACTCGGCGCCGTAATAATCGCGGGCCGTAGCGGCCAGCTCGTCCTCGGTTTCCGGTAGTCGCATCCAGGCGTCAGCGGGCACAACCGGCAGATTGAATCCATAAGGTGCGATGCCAGTGGACAGGTCGAGCCAATCCGTCAGCGGGATATCGAAATCGCGCGCCGCTGCCCGCAGCCGCCCGCCATGTTCAAGCATGCAGCCAGCCTCCCAGCAGCAATGCCAACAACCAGAGACCGACACCAGCCCAGACAATGTCCAAGGCGCGCTCGATATCGCGCGCACCGGGCGCCTCACCCTCACCCAGGACCGGACGTTGATGCAGTACATCCTGATAGATCGCCGGCCCGCCCAGCGAGACGCCCAGCGCACCGGCACCCGCGGCCATCACCGGCCCGGCGTTGGGGCTGTCCCACAAGGGCGCCTGCCGCCGCCAGCAGCGCCAAGCTTGGCGCGTTTGGCCCAGCACGGCGTAGGTCAGCGCAACCAATCTGGCGGGAATGAAGTTGAGTGCATCATCGATGCGAGCGGCGGCCCAGCCGAAACGCTCGAAGCGCTCGGTGCGATAGCCCCACATGGCATCCAGCGTATTGCTCAAGCGGTACAACACCACACCAGGCGCACCGGCAATCGCGAACCAGAACAGCGCTGCAAACACTGCATCGCTGCCGTTCTCCAGCGCCGATTCGGTCGCCGCACGGGCCACGCCCTGCTCATCCAGTTCACCGGTATCGCGACTGACGATGAAGCCGACACGCCGCCGCGCCTCGGTCAGGTCGCCATTACGCAGCGCGAGCGCGACCGGCATCAGATGTTCGCCCAGGCTGCGCAGGCCGAGCGCGAGGTACAACAGTAGGATATCGATCAGCCAACCAATCGCCGGCAGCAGGCTCAACAAGCAGGCGATGGCGGTTAGCGGCAACACCGCGAGGCACCAGGCCGTAACGCCATGGCTACGCCAGCCGCGACCGCCCGGACCGTTGAAATGCTGCTCAAGTCGGTCAGCCAGCCGTCCGAAGATCACCAACGGATGACTGCGCCGAGGTTCGCCCAGCAGCGCGTCCAAGCCGACCCCGACGAGGCAGCTCAGCACCACGCTCAAGACTGTTTCTCCCAGCCGTCCTCGAATAGCAGTTCCTGCAGCGGCCGAGGTTGCGTCCAGCCCTGCAGTGCAAGCATCGGCGCCGGATAAAATTCATCGACCGGTCCGAGACAGATCACCGCCACCGGCTCGGCTCCGGTCGGCATCTGCAGCAGTTCGGCCAGCGCCTGCGGATCGAACAATGACACCCAGCCCATACCCAACCCCTCTGCTCGCGCGGCGAGCCAGAGATTCTGAATGGCGCAGGCCGCCGAGGCCAGGTCCATCTGCGGCATGGTGCGCCGGCCAAACACATGCGGTTCGCGCTCATCCATCAACGCGACGACCAGCACCTCGGCGCAATCCTTGATGCCCTCGACTTTCAACTGCATGAATTCACGGCCACGCTCGCCCAGCGCCTCGGCGGTCAGTACACGTTCCCGCTCGACCAGTTCGGCGATGGCCGAACGCAACTCCGCGCGCCGAACGCGGATGAACCGCCAGGGTTGCATCAATCCAACGCTGGGCGCCTGATGCGCGGCTTCAAGCAGTCGGGCAAGCAACTCGGGCGCTATCTCGCCGCCGCAGAAATGCCGCATGTCGCGCCGCTCGGCAATGGCGCGATAGACACCGGCGCGCTCTGCCTCGGTGAAGGCGTGCTCACTCATGGCTTGAACAACGCCGCAGCGGCGTGCGGATCGGATGGCAGGTAGAAATGAATGTAGGAGGCCGTCAGCCGGCCCTGCCGGAACACTGCCTCGGCAGTGCGCTTGTAATTCGGACATTCACCGCGAGCCAGCGGCTGCATAGTCGAGTCGAGTGAAGAATGATGAAAGGTGTGGCCGCGCAGGTGCCCTTCCGGCAGTTCGACCTCTTGCAGCGCCAGCGCGGTCAAGCGCTTCTGCATCCTCGCTTCGCCAGGCAATAGGCCGAGCATGTCCTCGCGCGCACCGGCCTGATCGGTCAGCCCGTCGAGCAGGTAAAGCATCCCGCCACATTCGGCGAGGATCGGTTTGCCCGCCGCGTGATGCGCCCGGATCGCCTCGCCCATGGGGCGATTGCGAGCCAAGGTCCCCAGGTGCAACTCGGGATAGCCACCCGGCAGATATAGGCTGTCCACCGCGGGCAGCTTGGAAAAGTGCAGAGGGGAGAAAAACAGCAACTCGGCGCCAAGCGCCTGCAGCAGATCGAGATTGGCTTGGTAGGCAAAAGCGAAGGCGGGATCCCGAGCGACACCGATGCGCACGCCTTGCAGCAACGGAGGGATGGTCAAGGGCTCCGGTGGTGGAAAGCTCACCTTCGCCGGCAGTGCGTTGTCGGCACTCGCCGCCAGCGCATCGGCAGCCGCATCGAGCCGAGCATCCAGATCCGCCAGTTCCTGCGCTTGCACCAGCCCCAGATGCCGGCTCGGCAAACTCACCGACTCGCTGCGCGGCAAGGCGCCGAACCAGTCGATATGCTCCGGCAAACAGTCCCGCAAAATCTCGCCATGCCGGCTGCTGCCTACTCGATTGGCCAGCACACCCGCAAATGGCAGGTCCGGCTGATAGCTGGCCAAGCCGTGTGCCAGCGCGCCGAAGGTTTGCGCCATGGCCGAACCGTCGATTACCGCCAGCACCGGAATATCGAAATGCCGCGCCAGGTCAGCCGCCGATGGTGTGCCGTCGAACAGCCCCATGACGCCTTCGATCAATATCAGATCGGCCTCGCCGGCCGCTTCCCACAACAGCCGGCGGCTTTCGGCTTCGCCCACCATCCACAGATCGAGCTGGTAGACCGGATGACCACTAGCACGCGCCAGCACCATCGGATCGAGAAAGTCCGGACCGCATTTGAACACCCGGACGCGTTTGCCCAGTCGCGTATGCAAGCGTGCCAGGCCAGCGGTGACGGTTGTTTTGCCTTGTCCGGACGCTGGCGCGGCGATCAGCAGTGCGGGACAGCTTCTGATATTCATCGCGACCTCTCGTCATCGTAGGGTGGATGACGCTTCACCCATCCACCGACAACGCCGATGGTGGACGAAAAAAACGTCATCCACCCTATCCGGCCCGTGAGCGCCGGCATCAGAATTCCACGCCCTTCTGCGCCTTCACGCCCGCCTTGAAGGCATGTTTGACCAGGCTCATGTCAGTCACGGTATCGGCCGCCTCAATCAGCCCAGGCGGCGCGCCGCGACCGGTAACCACGACATGCTGCAGCAGCGGCCGCGACTCAATATCGGCGAGCACCGGCTCGAGTTCTAGGTAGCCGTACTTGAGCGCAATATTCAGCTCGTCCAGCACCACCAATCCTATCTCCGGATCGGCCAGCAACTCGGCCGCAACGGCCCAAGCTTCGCGAGCCTTGGCGATGTCGCGCTGACGATCCTGGGTTTCCCAAGTGAAGCCTTCGCCCATCACGTGATAGCGAACTTCATCGGGGAAGCGTCGGAAGAAGTTTTCCTCGCCGGTGCTGGCCGCACCCTTGATGAACTGCACCACGCCGACCTTGATACCGTGGCCCAGCGCACGCGCGACCATGCCGAAGGCCGAGCTACTCTTGCCTTTGCCGTTGCCGGTGTGCACCAGCAGCAGGCCGTATTCTTCCTGGGCCTCGGCGATCTTCGCATCGACCACCGCTTTCTTGCGCTGCATGCGCGCCTTGTGCCGCTCGTCGCGCCCGTCCATCAGTGCACCTCCCGCGCGCGCATCAAGCGCAGCGCCGAGACGATACCGACATGCAGCACCAGCGCTGTGCCGACGTAGAACGCCAGGTTACTCAGATGCCGCGGCACGTACTCGGCGATGCGCGCCAAGAAGCCGGCCAGCGTCGGTTCGGAGTAGCGGCCAGAGAAGATGTAGAAGCCGCCGCCGGAGAACAGATAAGCGACGAAAGCCGCCACTACCAGCGTCAACGCCAGCACGGCCAGGCTGCGCAGATCGTCGCGCTGCCAGCCGGCGAACAGCCGCCCCGCCAGCCACAGGCTGCCGTAGGCCGGTACCAGCGCCCAATAGGCCGGCGACAGGCACCAGTCACTGATGCTGCCGTTGGCCAGGGAGCCGAAGTCCAGTACGGACGCCACGGCGAACAGCAGCACGAACATCCCGCGCGGGCGCAGGTAGAAGCCGGCCAGGAAGAAAATCGACCAGCTGGCGCTGGGCAGATTTTCGACGCTGGCGAAGTGTTGACCACGGGTCATGGCCATCAGCAAAATCAGCGCAGCGCCTATTGCCAACTGGGCGCGTGTGGACAGGACGTGCATGGTGATCTCCTTTGGGTCGCCAGTCAGATAGCTTGGTAGCGGATGGTGAAGTACACCGCGCGGCCGGGCTGCTCGTAGGTCTGGGTGGTTTCGTATTGGCGGTCGAACAGGTTTGCCAGCTTGACCTGAAGGCGCCAGGCCTCGTCGAAGCGGTATTCGCTGCGTAAATCCATCAGGGCGTAGCCGGGCATGCGGGACTCTTCAGTGTTGCTCGCCTTGTCGAAGCGCTCGCTCACCGCGTATAGCGAGGCACCCAGGCCGATGGCACCGAACTGGCGATCCAGATCGAGATTGAACTGTCGCTTGGCGCGGCGTTGCAGCAGATGGCCGTGGTTGGCCTTGCTGCGATCCTGCGGGTCCATGAAGGTCAGGTTGGCGGCTACGTCCCAGCCAGCCAGCACGGTGGCGACGGTGGTCTCGATGCCACGGATGCGCGCCACGTCGACGTTCTCCGGACTGGTCCCCCAGACGATTAGATCTTCGATCTGGTTTTCGTAAGCATTGATGCTCCACTCACCCCACCCATGACTGCCGCGGATCCCGATTTCGTAGCTTTCCGATTCCTCCGGCTGGAGGTCCGGGTTGCCTTTCATGCCGTTTGTGAGAGGGTAATACAGGTCGTTGAAGGTCGGCGCGCGATAGGCGGTGCCGTAGGCGGCGGTCAGCGTCAGCGCGTCGCTCAGGTCGAAGCTGTAACCCAGGCTGCCGGTATCGTGCGAGCCGAAGAACTCATCCTTGTCGCGGCGCAGGCCGGCCTGCACGCCGTGGCGGCCGAAAGCGGCCTGGTACTGGACGAAGTAGCCCTTGTTGTAGCGGCTGTCCTTCTCATAGTCGTCGCTGCTGTCGACACGATCCTTTTTGTAATCCACGCCGAGGCTCAGCACCTGCGCTTTGCCGAAATTGAAGTCGTTCTGCCAGCTCAGGCTGTCACGACGGGTGTCGAAGCGCGAATAGAAGGCGCCCTCCTGAAATCTGTCATCTAGGTCCTCGCTGTGTCCCGCCTGCAGGGTGACGTCCCAGAAGGCCAGCGGAGAGAAGCGCGCGCGGCCGCTGATCACCTGCAGGGAGCCGTCGCTGTAGGCATCGCGGCCACTTGGACTATCGAAATCGCTGTGGTTCTCGCTCTGCAGCCAGCTGCCGTCGAGTTCCAGGTCACTGTCAAAGCGATAGCCAGCACGCAGTTGCGTGGACAGTTCGCGGTAGCCGTCGGCATCCGGCTCGTATGAATTAGGGTAGCGGCTTCGATAGGCGCGGGCATTGATGCCGTCGGTGGACTCGCTGGCCACGCCGAGGTTGAACCAGCCGTTGCCTTGGCTGCCAGCTACGCCGGCCGAGCCGCTGTAGCTCGAACGCGAACCGGCACCCACTGAGAAGTAAGGTTTGAAGCCACCCTCACCGCCGCGACGGGTGAATATCTGGATCACCCCGCCCATGGCCTCCGAACCGTACAGGCTGGAACGCGGCCCTCGAACGATCTCGATACGCTCGATCTGTTCTACCGGGATGCTCTGCAGCGCAGCGCTGCCTGAGGTGGCCGAACCGACCCGCACCCCGTCGATGAGTACCAGCACGTGCTTGTCGCTGGTGCCGCGAATGGACACCGAGGTGCTCTTGCCGCGCCCGCCGTTGCTGGTGACGCTCACCCCGGCCAGACGCTGCAGCAGCTCCGGCACGCTGCCAGCTTGTTGGCGTTCGATCTCGTCACGGGTGATGAGGCTGCTGGAAGCAATGGAGACCGGCGAATGGCCGGTCCGGCTGGCGGTGATCACCTGCTGGCCCAGCAGCAAAGCATCGCCGTGATTGGCCAGGACACAGGAAGGAAGGCTCAGTAGCACCACGGCCAGGGGAAGGGAATTGCGCATTGGATGGAGATTCTCCGTCGTGCCCGCCGCACGACATACAGTCGATAAAGGCAGACGGAGAAAGTGAAAGAGGTGCAGGTGCAGGCAGCCACACCCCGATCAGCGCCCGCCGCACTGCCGTGGAATGCGACAGGCCGGTCTCCGGGCTTGCGAGCGGATGCCTTGCATCCCGGAACCGCCGCCTTCCCATGCCTGTGGCACAGTGGCTGTGAGCGGTGTCCTGTCTCGCCTACCGTTGCGGGGGCAGCGCCGGAATCTTCGTGAGAATGGACCGGCTTCCCTGTTTCACCCACTGGCTTTTCGCCAGGGGCACCTGAAGCAGGCGCGGAGGTTAGTCCAAGGCCCTGCGCGGCGCAACTGAAAGCAATGCCGCAGGCGTTTCAGGCTGCGTTCTTGAATTTTACCGGAACGCCGGGCCGTTACCGGCTTCGAATGCGATAACGTGTCCATCAATTCGGCATCCCCAACGAGAAGACGCCAGCCACATGACGACCATCGTGCAGATTTCCGACACCCACTTCGGCACTGAGCAACCTGCAGTAGTACAAGCCATGGAAGACCATGTGCGCGAGCATGGCGCGGATCTGCTGATCTTCTCAGGTGATATCACCCAGCGTGCCAGAGCCGAGCAGTTCGCCGCTGCCCAGGCCTTTGTCCAGCGCCTGTATGGCCATGGCATTGCCGAAACACTGGTAATCCCGGGCAACCACGACATTCCGCTGTATAACGTTTTTGCCCGTTTCCTGATGCCCTACCGCAACTATCGTCGGCATTTCGGCGATGACCTCGAGCCCACCTTCGAGAACGACGAGGCGTTGATCATCGGCCTCAACACCACGCATCCTCGGCGTCACAAGGATGGGTTGGTGACAGAAGAGCAGGTGCAGGCCGTGACGCGGCGATTGAAGCAAACCGATCAGAACAAACTGCGCATTGTGGTCGCGCACCAGCCTTTCGGGGCGATGAAATTGAGCGATCTGAGCAACCTGCAGCACAACGCCGATGACGCGTTGCACCGCTGGGCCGATCACGGGCTGGACCTGGTGATGGGCGGGCATATCCACCTGCCCTACGTCTTGCCCCTGTCCAAGCAGTACCCCGGCTTGTCACGGGAGATCTGGATGGTCCAGGCCGGCACCACGCTTTCGTCACGGGTGCGCGGCACGTCACCGAACTCGTTCAACCGTCTGAAGCTTCATTCCGGGGCCGACAAGAAAGCCTGTGTCGAACGCTGGGACTTGCTGGATGATCGCTTCGTGTTGGGCTCGCACTTCAATCTGCACTGGTAAGCCGCACGCCCATCACAGGTGAGAGCGATCAGTGCCGTGGAACTAATCCGGCCGGTTTGGTGGCCAGCCATTCGACGAAGGTGCGCAATTGCGGATCGGCGAGCAACGCCTCTCGGCTGTTGTAGGTGAGCGCCAGTTCCTTCTCGCTGAACAGCCGATGGATCTGGTTATGACAAGGCCGACATACCCACAGCGTGGCGGTGATGCGCTCTTCGCGGGCGAAGCGTTTTCGTATGTAGGTTTTGCCGTGTAACGCCTTGGGAATCAGGTGATGGCGGGTCAACGGCACCTCGCGCTTGCACAGTTCGCACACCTCGGGAGGATCTGGCAGGCGAAGAATGGGCGACATGCTCAGCTCCTCTTTGCTATCGAATCCGGCGCGGAAAATACCTTCCTGTACAGCGAATGCTAGATAACAGCCAATCCGTCAGCGTCGAACCAGGCAGATCGAGCCTCAGGGATTACGAGCGATCTGTTCGCTATCAAGGATGCGCTTGGCGCTGAGGTAAGTCCTCTGCCAGTAACTGTTGGAAAGACTATCCAGCCGTACCGTTCCGCCACTGGACGGCGCGTGGACGAAACGTCCTTCGCCGACGTAGATGGCCGCATGGCTTACACCGCGACCGCCGTTTGTGGCGAAGAACAGCAGATCACCGGCCTGCAAGGCATCGCGCCTGATAGCGGCCCCGCCTACTGTGCTCATTTCCCGAGTCGTACGCGGCAACGAAAGACCCGCGGCGCCACGGAATACATAGCCGATCAGACCGCTGCAATCGAAACCGCTGTCAGGGGTGTTGCCGCCATAGCGATAGGGAGTACCAACCAGTCCAAGGGCGGTGAACAGGACATCCTCCGCCGCACCCGACAAGGGCGGTGCTGACGCTGGAACTGTCGTCACTGGATCAATTGATGGCCGATTGGCACAGGCGCTTAGCAAGAGAGTCGTTAACAGAGCGATCGCGAGACGAGCCGGAAGGGGCATGACAGAGCAGTCCAGGCATGAGAGCCATCACTCTGCCGGTATACGCTTGAGGATGCAACTCCAGGCCCGTCCGGCCGGCGTTCAGTGATGAACGGGAATGGAGGTCGAATCGCTGGCCAGCGCCAGTACGCGCTTGGCTTGCATGAAGCTGGCCCGCCAGTACTTGTCGTTCAGACTGTCCACCCGCACGCCACCACTGCGGCTGCTGGATGAATGAATGAACTGGTCGTCGCCGATATAGATGCCGGCATGGCTGACCCGGCCACGGCCGCGATTGTTGAAGAAGACCAGATCGCCCGGCTCGAGCTCGCTGCGCGCAACCTTCGGTGCGTCGAGTTTGATCATCTCGCGGGTGGAACGCGGCAGCTCGAGCCCAGCTTCCTTGCGGAAAACGAAACCGACGAAGCCGCTGCAGTCGAAACCTGTCTTGGTCGAGCTGCCGCCGTAGCGATACGGGGTACCGACCAGTGTGAAACCACGCTCGAGCACGCTGTCGGCGAGCGCCGGCAGCTTGTAGCTCTCGTCGTCGGCAAGCTCTCGAAGTTGCTGCTCTGTGGGCTCGCTCGATCCGGCCTGAACGCTGGCGTCCGGCTCGGATATCGCGTTGGAGAAGTCGAACTCGAAGCCTTCCAGCGTTAGCGCGCTGTCGCTCTGTTCAGGCTGAACGGCACAAGCCGTCAGCAGCGTGATCAGGGCAATGGGCAACAGGGATGCGAAACGTCGACGCATGGGGCAGGCATATAGGGGAAATCGAAAGTGGCGTGACTATGCCTGTCAGAGCCGCGATGATCAAATTCAATTGGCCAAAATGTGACGAACTAACTGCGGCAAAACGTCTGACGCGCCCGCCGCGACATGTACGTCCACCATCATCGACAATTCGCTGGCGGCTGGATCTATCTGCGCCGTGAAACCGCCGCCATGGCGCGCCCGCAAGAGCGGCTCGACAATGTAAGCGAAGCTCGCCGAGGTACCCACGGCGACCACCGCATCGAAACCCTTCGCCACTTCTTCGCGCAGGAGTCCCAAGGCCGGCTCCGGCAACATTTCATCGAACAGCACGACCGGCGGCCGCAGCACGCCGCCGCATGCACAGCGAGGCGGTAGTGGTCGGGCGAGATGCTCCGCCAGCTCCTCGCTCGGCTCGCCACAGGTCATGCAGTACAGATGAGCAAGCGTCCCGTGGATCTCGATCAGGCGCTGCGGCGGGCTGCCCGCCGCCCGGTGATAGCCATCGATATTCTGGGTCAGCACCCAGCAGCCAGGTTTGTGCCGCTGCAATCCGGCGATAGCGACATGGCCGGCGTTGGGCTTCGCCGCGAGGCAGGCGCGGCCGATTTCAGCCAGGTATTTCCAGCACAACGTCGGATCGAGCCGGAGCATCGGACCGGACAAGGCCGTTTCGATCGGCAAGCCATCTTCGGTGCGATCGTTGTAAAGCCCGCCCACGCCACGGTAGGTAGGCAATCCGGAATCGGCTGACAGGCCGGCACCGGTAATGATCAGGATGCGCTCGGCCCGTCGTAACGCATCGGCGACTCGCTGCATGGCCTCGTTCACTTCTAGCCTCCTCTATATAGCCTGAGCTGGCACGCGTGACAGCCAATGAATCTACTCAAAGCACCTCGACGCCCGTTGCAGCGATTTCAGTGGTTAACGGTAAACGCCAGCATAGCCGACAGCTGACACATGGGCCGGCCGCTCTCGTCATGCCACCGGTTGAACACGGCCTGCACCGCCGCCTGGTCGCGTTGGCTGCTCGGCACTTTGTCGACCACCTTTTGTGCCTTCAGCGCGGCCACCACGTCATTGCTGGGAATGAAGGTGTCCTTGCCGGCCATGCGCAACAGACGTGGCGCGGACAAGCCGCCAAGCTGAGTGCCGTGCTTGGCCAGGTAACGCCACAGGCTGACGATATCGGACGCTGGCCAATCGGCGATGAAGTTGCCGAAGCTGCGGTGCTCCTTCGCCACGTCGAGGACGAACTGAGCATTGCGCGGCACGCTCTTGAGCTTGCCAAGGTGACGAATGATTCGCGCATCCTGCATCAGCCGCTCAATGTGCTCGCCGCCCATGAGCACCAGCTTTTCCGGATCGAAGCGGAAGAACACCTCTTCGAAGGCCGGCCACTTGGCATCCACCAGGCTGTGCTTGAGACCGGCGCGAAAGATTCGCAGGCTGATCAGCGACAGGTAGCGATCATCCGCAATAGCACGCAGCTCATCGGGACTGCTCGGCCGGGGCAGCCGGCTTTCCAGCGCGGCGGCTGAGCCGAAACGATTGAGACAGTATTCGTGCAGCCATTTGTAGTCATGCATGGGTTCTTACGGTCCAAAAACGGCAGTGTCACAGGTTGCCGATAGCAGCCACAGGCCGCAAGCCACGAGCTGCAAGGTAAAAGCACAGCCGGGGCTGCTGATTTTGCTGACAGCCGCCACACTGGATTTACCTGTAGCAAACGTTCGGTAAACGGCGGAAGCCCTCCGGCGATTCCATCCTACAACTGCATGGTCTCAGCTTTTGTAGGTTGGATTAGCCGAAGGCGAAATCCGACTGTTCGAGGCGTACCCCCGACGATCCAAAGGCGTAATCCGTCATCCGCCCTATGGTCTGCCCTCAATCCCGCAGACGTTCGGCCGCGTCGCGCAACATCCGCTCGGTTTCCGTCCAGCCCAGACAGCCATCCGTGATCGAAACGCCATAGCGCAGCTCGCTGGATAACGACTGGCAGCCGTCGAACAGGTGGCTCTCGAGCATCACGCCACGCAAGCTCGAATCGCCGGCCAGACGCTGGTCGATAACCGCATTCAGCACCGCGGGCTGGCGCAGCGGATTCTTGCCACTGTTGGCGTGACTGCAATCGACCATAATCCGCGGCGCTATGCCCTGGCGCTGCAGCGTCTCACGAGCCACGGCGACACTCTTTTCGTCGTAGTTCGGGCCAGCGTGTCCGCCACGCAGCACCAAATGGGTGTCTGGATTTCCGTGGGTTTGCAGCAGCGCTGGTTGCCCGAGGTCATCGATACCGAAATGCCGATGCGGGTGGGCGGCCGAGCGCATGGCGTCGCAGGCGATATCCAGGCTGCCATCGGTGCCGTTCTTGAAGCCCACGGGCAGGTCGAGCCCACTCACCAGTTCGCGATGAATTTGCGATTCGCTGGTGCGTGCGCCAATGGCAGCCCAGCCAAGCAGGTCGTCGAAGTATCCCGCGGCCAGCGGCTGCAGCAGCTCGGTGGCGATCGGCAACCCGGTCTCGATAATGTCCAACATCAGTCGCCGCGACAGGCGCAAGCCTTCGGCCATATCGCCGCCGCCATCCAGATGGGGATCGTAGACCAGGCCTTTCCAGCCGACCGTAGTTCGTGGCTTCTCGACGTAGGCACGCATCACCAACAGCAACTGGTCGTCGACCTGAGGTGCCAGGCCAGCGAGGCGTTCGGCATATTCACGAGCAGATACAGGGTCGTGCAGCGAGCAAGGTCCGACCACTACAAGCAAGCGCGGGTCGCTGCCATCGAGCACGGCGCAAATGGCGTTGCGGTCTTTATGGACGCGTTCGGCGAGCGCTGCACTGAGCGGCAGGCGCTGACGCAACAAGGCGGGGCTGGGCAACGGGTGAGCGCTGCGTCTGGCTGGGCTGGAGACCGGGTTGGCGTTAGAGAGCTGAGCGGAAATCGGTGCATTCATGAGCTGGCGGTCCTTTGGCCGGCGCGGCTTTGTGCCGCGTCGGCGCTAGCGAAGTGTTCGGTCTATTGGTGTCGAAGCGGCGTCGGGGAAGCGGCTAAATCGCCAGTCATAGCGGTAAGTGCGGTATTCGTTGCGGTAGCTGTGCATGGTGTTGTCCTCAGTGCGTGTGGCCTTTCGGGCCGGAAAAAACAAAACCCCCGGTCGGGTGGCCGACCGGGGGTTTCGAAAACTGTCTGGTGGCGACCCTGCTTGTTAGGGCGCCCGTGGGGTATCAGGCGCGCTTATAGCTAAACCAATACCCAAAGTGATAACCATCAGCCGCTATCACTTGGCCACGCAACTGCGCGGCGCGCGCGGCACCGGCGTTTACGAAGGAAAGGGAAGCGAGGCTGAGGGACATATCAAACTCCTGAATGGCGCTTACCTTACTGCTGCAAGCTGCACGCCGCAAGCTCGTTGGGTAGGCCGGATGGCTTCCTTTTTCAGCTCACCCGCGTTCAGCTCACCCGCGCTGTGGTGGGCTGAAGCGGAGCGCCGCCCGACCCACCCTACAGATTGCCCGGCGCCCAGTTTTTTTTGCTTACCCGTAGGGTGGGCTTCAGCCCACCAGTTAGAGCCTTCCAGCTTATGGCTCAAAGCTTATCGCTGCTCTTTACAGGCTCATCACATCGAGAAAGCGTGGCGTGGCACTGTCGTCGATGCGCAGGCTGGTGAAATCGAACAGGTTGCGATCGGCCAGTTGCGAAGGCACGACGTTCTGCAAGGCGCGGAACATAATCTCGACGCGGCCCGGCGACTTGCGTTCCCACTCCTGCAGCATCTCCTTGACCACCTGGCGCTGCAGGTTTTCCTGCGAGCCGCACAGGTTGCACGGGATGATCGGGAACTCCTTCATCTGCGAATAGGCTTCGATATCCGCCTCGCTGCAATAAGCCAACGGGCGAATCACCACGTTGCGACCATCATCGGAGAGCAGCTTAGGTGGCATGGCTTTGAGCGTGCCGCCGTAGAACATGTTGAGGAAGAAGGTTTCCAGGATGTCGTCGCGGTGGTGACCGAGCGCCATCTTGGTCGCGCCGATCTCGTCGGCGAACGTATAGAGCGTGCCGCGACGCAGGCGTGAGCACAGCGAGCAAGTGGTCTTGCCTTCCGGAATCTTCTCCTTGACCACCGAGTAGGTGTCCTTCTCGACGATGTGATACTCGACGCCAATGGACTTCAGGTACTCGGGCAAAACGTGCTCGGGAAAGCCCGGTTGCTTCTGGTCCATGTTCACGGCGACGATTTCGAAGCGGATCGGCGCGACCTTCTGCAGATACAGCAGCACATCGAGCATGGTGTAGCTGTCCTTGCCGCCGGACAGGCAGACCATGACCTTGTCGCCATCCTCGATCATGTTGAAATCCGTAACGGCCTCGCCGGCGAGACGGCGCAGGCGTTTTTGCAGTTTGTTCTGGTTGACCGAAAGGTTGCCCATGTGAGGAGTCCGGTGGAATGCGAAAAGGCGCGCATTTTACGCGCAAAGTGCGGCGCGCCCCACCCCATCCATCCAACGATTCGCACTACTGGCTGCTAGGCTTGCCTGCATGACCGACGACTTCCAACCCGAGATGGAGCTGGCCGAGCAGATTTTCGTGCTGCTATGCGAACAGCCGGAGGGCTGCAGCGAATACCAGCTGATCCAGCAGCTAAAGGCCCGTCACAGCACGCATATCCCCAACCTGCCGCTACTCGACAAGCTGGTACTGTTCCGTACGCATTTCCTCGTTTTCAACGCGCTGTACCGTCTGCGCGACCAGCTTTGGGGCGAGAACCGCCACAACCTTCAGATTTCACCATTGTGTGTCCAGCTTCAGCCTTACATGCCAGGGATCGCCGGTGTCGTCGAGAACGACCCGCTGCGCGAGTACTACCTGGACTTGACCAATCTGCGTGACACCGACGAGGAAGAGGTGGAACGCCTGCTGGCGAGTTTCTGGTCGCGGATGCGTGGGGACCACCTCGGTGAGCGGAGCGAAGCCTGGGATCCGGAGCAGAAGCAGGCGGCGCTCGAGTTGTTTGAGCTGGATCAGGAAAGCGCCTCGCTGACGCTGCATGCAATCAAACGGCGCTATCGCCAGCTGGTGAGCATTCATCATCCGGACCGTGGAGGAAGCACGACACGCATTCAGTCAATCAATCTGGCGATGGAAATACTGCAACGCTATTACCATTGAGCGCATAGCTCCCAAACGCTCTAACCAGTCGGATGCGCCGTACCGCCAAATTCCTATACTGCGACTTAAGGTCGCACGCCCGTCCAACTGACGGCACGCCAGGCGAAGCGACCCTCCAAAACCGAGGAGACGCTGGCATGATCAATCACGTTTGGGGATTATTTGCTCACCCAGGTCAGGAATGGCAGGAAATCACTGGAGAAGAACGCGAAGTCGGACATCTACATCTCGGAGAAGTGGCGGTCTTGGCAGCGATACCGGCTATTTCCGCTTTCATTGGTACCACCCAGGTGGGTTGGAGCATCGGCGGTGGGGATGCCGTAAAACTCACCGAAAGCAGCGCGTTGCTGCTCACCCTTCTGTCCTATCTGGCAATGTTGGCGGGCGTTGCAGTGATGGGCGGATTCATACATTGGATGTCACGCACCTACGATGCCAGCCCGACCCTGGTGCAATGCATCGTCTTCGCCGCCTACACCGCAACGCCCTTGTTCGTTGGTGGTCTGGCCGCTCTTTATCCCCACATATGGCTCGGGATGATCGTCGGCACGGCAGCGATCTGCTACACGGCTTATCTTCTCTATGTCGGTTTGCCGACGTTCATGAATATCCCTACTGACGAGGGATTCCTATTCTCCAGTTCGGTACTGGCCGTTGGGCTGGTCGTGCTGGTGGCGATTATCGCGCTCTCGGTGATCATGTGGGGCATGGGCGTCGGGCCGATCTACGTACGCTAAGCGACGAGCTTCAAGCCCCGGATGGATGGGACTTGAAGCTTTTGCGTGCCTGAACCATGCAGGCGCGACAGAATGAAGCCAAAGTCTGCTGAATCCCTGCGCCGCTGTGACGTCTAAATCTACAACAGCGGCTCAAGCACGGTATCAGGAGGCTCCATGACCCCAGAATTCATCAGCTTATTCACCCGGCCGGATCGTGCCTGGGAAGCCATTCGCCAGAAGGAGGATGCGCACGGTCTGCATTACCTGATGCACTTGCTCGTGCTTTCTCTGATCCCAAGCGTGTGCTTATTCATTGGGGTCTCGCTCGTAGGCTGGACTTTGGTTGAGGCGGAGCGGGTGAGGCTCGACTTTGGCAGTGCGTTGCAGCTGTGTCTGCTGCTGTACGTCACCATTGTCATCGGGACCGTGATCATGGGCCTCTTTGTCCGCTGGATGGCGAGGGCCTTTGAAGTACGGCCCAGTCTGAACCAGTGCATCGGCTTCATCGCCTACGTCATTACGCCCTTTTTGGTGGCCGGAGTGGCCGGGCTGTACCCGAACCGCTGGTTCGCCGCGATCGTGCTACTGATCGCCGGCATCTACTCCACGTATTTGCTGTTCACCGGCCTGCCCGCTTTCATGCGTCAGCGCAGCTCGCAGAGCTTTCTATACGCCAGCACGATATGGGGCGTCGCGTTGCTTGTATTGGTGACCGTATTGGTGTCGATGATCCTTTTTTGGTCGCAGTTCCTCGAGCCGAACTACGAACGCACCGTGGAACAGAATCAGAGCTATGGCTTCGAAGAGAACCGCCCACAGGAAGCGCCGGGAGGTGTGGACAACGAGCGGCGATTCAACGAACGTCCGAACGAGTAAATGCGGGCCGACCACCTCGGCCTAGCGCTTTGGCATAATGCCGCGCTCTGCAGTCGGAGTTCCTGATGCCCAAGCGACTCAATGCCCGTGTCGAGGCCTGCTACCAGCAGGCCGAGGCCTTCTTCAACAAGCGCTTCGAGCGCCCACTAGTCAGCTTCAAATTGCGCGGTCAAAAGGCAGGCGTCGCACACCTGAACCAGAATCTGTTGCGCTTCAATCCGCAGCTGTACCAGGAAAATCGCGAACACTTTCTCAAGCAGACCGTGGCCCACGAGGTCGCGCATTTGATCGCACACCAAATGTTTGGTGGTCGTATTCGCCCGCATGGCGAAGAGTGGCAATTGATCATGCGCGGGGTGTACGAACTGGCGCCTGATCGCTGCCACAACTATGAAGTCAGCCGCCGCCAGGTCAGCCGCTTTATCTATCGCTGCGCCTGTCCCGAACAGGACTTTCCGTTCACGCCGCAGCGCCATTCGCTGGTCCGCAAAGGCCGCCGTTATTTCTGCCGCAGCTGCCGCGCCACGCTGGTATTCAGCGGCGAGCAACGAGTCGAGTGACCGTTTACAGCCGCCCTGCCCGCCAGGCGGCCAAGACGAACAACGCAGCGAGCACTGCCATCAGCGGCAGCCAGCCCGCATGCTCCCAGACGTAACCGGCCGCATAACCTACCACGCTCGAGCCCAGGTAATAGGCGCATAAGTAAAGCGCCGATGCCTGTGCCTTAGCACCTTTAGCGTGCACGCCAACTTGGCCGCTGGCGACGGCGTGTGCGGCAAAAAAGCCGAGCGTGAACAGTGCCAGGCCGACAATGATCGCCACCAGCCAGGGCGTTGCGCACAAGCCGACACCCAGCAGCATCAGCCCGACGCCGAATTGAAGAACCGTCTTGGCACCCAGCCGCGGTACCAGGCGCCCTGCCCAACCCGCACTGAAGATTCCCGCCAGATACACAATGAATAGCAAGCCAATCACCGTCGACGAAAGGCTGAATGGTGCCCCTGCCAGACGGAAGCCGATGTAATTGAACAGCGCGACGAAGCCGCCCATCAGCAAAAAAGCCTGCAGAAACAGGTTGCGCAGAAGCGGATTGCCCAGATGCCGAGCGAAGTTGTCGAGAAGTGCGCGCGGCGATAAAGGCTGTGGCTTGAAATGACGTGATGTCGGCAGCAGCCAAATGAACAATCCCAGCGCCAGCAGCCCTAGACCCGCTATCCCGCCCAGCGCCAAAGGCCAACCGCCGATGTCGCTCAACAGACCCGAAAGCAATCTGCCCAGCAGACCGCCCAGAGCGGTCCCGCCGATATACAAACCCATCGCGGCGGGCAACGACTCGGGATCGAACTCCTCACCGACATAAGCCATCGCCAAGGCCGGCAATCCGCTGAGAGCGAGCCCCAGCAATGCTCGCAGCACGAGCAGCAGCGTCCAGGATTCCACCGATACACAGGCGATGCCAAGCAGGCAAGCCAAAGCCAGTGCCAGCGCCATGACCGGCTTGCGACCCCAGCTTTCAGCCAGACTTCCAGAGATCAACAGGGAGAGCGCCAGCGTCAAGGTCGTCAAGGACAACGCCAGACTGCTAACAGCAGCCGATACGGAGAACTGCAACGCTAACAACGGCAATAAGGGTTGCACGCAATAAAGCATGGCGAAGGTGGCGAAACCGGCGCAAAACAATGCCAGCGTGGCGCGGCGATAAGCAGCGGTCCCGCGCTTGAGATGATCATGATTGAGCGATTCAGAAGGCATGCATTTATTCCTAAACCCGTTACCGACGGAACGAGCCTGAAAAAAGCGGCGCAGGCTACCACACTGCCATACAGATACCACGCAGCCACAACCTGGCCAGATAAAGGCACAAGCGGTCATATATCAATGCTAAATGTTCACCTGTTTCGTCGCAGTCTCAACGAAACAAGCGCAAGAACAGGCTTTGAGTTTCGGCCATATATCGCCCGTACCGAACCTTATTGTTGAGCCAAGTCAAAACAACTGTGATTAGCGCTTATTTGCCTGTCGTTATCGACGGGTGACCTTTGAATAAGCCATTGGCGCTTCCTAGACTCCATACACAGTCGAAGAAAAGGTGAACGCAGTGCCGCACGACACCGATCCCGCCCTAGTAAGCAAGCCGGAAGAAACACGACTGTTCGTATTTCTGCTGGTCTTCCTGTTCCCTCTGCTAAGCGTCGTGATCGTCGCTGGGTACGGCTTCATCGTCTGGATAAGCCAGCTGGTCGTCTTCGGACCACCCGGCCCGCCGAGTTGAACCCGCGGCACTAACCTGACCTTAACAATCCTCTTTTAGCTTGCAGTTTCAATGTAGGCGGAGCCTTACCTAAAACAATGAATAACGCCCTGCATATCGCCAGTCTGCTCGTGCATTGCCGCTCCGAGTTACTGGAAGCCGTGAAGAGAAACCTGGTGCTATTGCCCGGAACCGAACTGCATCAAGAGAGTGCAGCGGGGAAACTGGTCGTGGTCCTCGAAGCCGAACATGAAAGCCAGATCCTCGACACCATCAGCCATATCCAACAAATACCCGGCGTCCTCAATGCCGCCCTGATTTACCACGAACTCCTCTCACCCGAAGGAGAGCCTGAATGAGCCTCACACGACGTCAATTTGCCAAGGCCAATGCTGCGGCCATAGCGGCTAGCGTGGCGGGACTGCCGATCGCCACCAGCGCCAGCAATCTGATCACCAATCCGGAGGTCACCAACCTCCAATGGAACAAGGCACCCTGCCGCTTCTGCGGCACCGGTTGCGGTGTGATGGTCGCCACTGCCGGAGATCGTGTCGTGGCCACCCACGGCGATGTGAAAGCCGAGGTCAATCGCGGCATCAACTGCGTCAAGGGCTACTTTCTGTCCAAGATCATGTATGGCTCCGATCGTCTGACGCAGCCGTTGCTGCGCATGAAAGATGGCCAGTACGACAAGCAGGGCGAATTCCAGCCGGTCAGCTGGGAACATGCCTTCGATGTGATGGAAGAGAAATACAAGGCGGCGCTCAGGGAGAGTGGCCCGAGTTCGATTGGCATGTTCGGCTCCGGACAGTGGACCGTATGGGAGGGCTACGCGGCCAACAAGCTGATGAAAGCGGGCTTTCGTTCCAACAACCTTGACCCCAATGCCCGTCACTGTATGGCGTCGGCGGCGGTAGGCTTCATGCGGACCTTCGGCATGGACGAGCCCATGGGCTGCTATGACGACATCGAAGCGGCCGATGCATTTGTGCTCTGGGGCTCGAACATGGCCGAGATGCACCCGGTGCTCTGGACCCGGGTCACTGATCGCCGGCTCAGCGCGCCGCACGTCAAGGTCGCGGTAATGTCGACATTCGAGCACCGCAGCTTCGATCTCGCCGACATTCCGATGGTGTTCAATCCGCAGACCGATCTGGTGATTCTCAACTACATCGCCAACCACATCATTCAGAGCGGCGCGGTCAATCAGGACTTCATCAAGAACCACACCCGGTTCGCCAAGGGCGCCACCAACATCGGTTACGGTCTGCGCCCCACCGATCCACGCGAGTTGAAGGCCGAGAACGCCGCAGTAGCCGCCAGCTGGACCGATATCAGCTTCGAGGACTACGCCGAGTTCCTCAAACCCTACACCCTCGAACACGCCGCCCACGAGTCGGGCGTGCCCGCCGAGCGCCTGAAAGCATTGGCCGAGCTTTATGCCGATCCGAAGACCAAGGTGATGTCGTTCTGGACCATGGGGTTCAACCAGCACACCCGCGGTGTCTGGGCGAACAACATGATCTACAACATTCACCTGCTCACCGGAAAGATCAGCGAGCCGGGCAACAGCCCCTTTTCGCTCACCGGCCAGCCCTCGGCATGCGGCACCGCGCGGGAAGTGGGCACCTTCTCCCATCGCCTGCCTGCGGACATGGTGGTCACCAATCCGAAGCACCGCGCCACCGCGGAGAAAATCTGGAAGCTGCCAGAAGGCACCATTCAGGAGAAACCCGGCTTCCATGCCGTGCAACAGAGCCGTGAACTGAAAGATGGCGGGCTCAAGGTCTACTGGACCCAGGCCTCCAACAACATGCAGGCCGGTCCGAATCTGATGCAGGAAACGCTGCCCGGCTGGCGAAACCCGGAGACTTTCATCGTCGTTTCCGACGTGTACCCAACGGTTTCAGCACAAGCAGCCGACCTGATCCTTCCCGCTGCCATGTGGGTGGAAAAGGAAGGTGCCTACGGCAACGCCGAACGCCGCACTCATTTCTGGCACCAACTGGTTAACGCGCCGGGCGAAGCACGCTCGGACCTGTGGCAGCTGATGGAGTTTTCCAAACGCTTCACCACCGATGAGGTATGGCCGGCCGATCTGCTCGCCAATGCGCCGGACTTAAAAGGCAAGACGCTTTTCGACGTGCTGTTCAAGAACGGCAAGGTCGATCGCTTCCCCACGTCGGATATCGAAGAGGGCTACCGCAACAAGGAGTCGGAGGAGTATGGCTTCTACGTTCAGAAGGGCCTGTTCGAGGAATACGCCGAGTTCGGCCGCGGCCATGCCCATGATCTGGCGGACTTCGATCGTTATCACCAGGAACGGGGCCTGCGCTGGCCCGTGGTAAACGGCGAGGAGACCCGCTGGCGCTACCGGGAAGGCTACGACCCCTATGTCGAAAAAGGCACCGGGGTACAGTTCTATGGCTACCCGGACAAGAAGGCGATCATCTTCGCCCTGCCCTACGAGGTCCCAGCCGAGGTACCGGATGAGGATTATCCGTTCTGGCTCAGCACCGGCCGCGTGCTGGAGCACTGGCACACCGGCAGCATGACCCAGCGCGTCGACGAGCTGCACCAGGCGGTTCCCGACGCATTGGTGTACATGCACCCCGATGACGCGCGCGACCTCAAGGCGCGTCGTGGCAGCGTGGTCAAGGTCATCAGTCGGCGCGGCGAGATGCAGGCTCGCGTCGAAACCCGTGGGCGCAACAAGCCGCCAAAAGGTTTGATCTTCGTGCCCTTTTTCGACGCCAACAAGCTGATCAACAAGGTCACCCTCGACGCTACCGACCCGATCTCCAAGCAAACCGACTACAAAAAATGCGCCGTGAAAATCGAAGTGGTCAGCATCGCCTGAGGAGAGTCGCCATGAAATTTCGCTTACTGCCTTTGACGCTCCTCGCGGTGTTTGGCCTGGCCATTGCCGCCGAGCAGGACTACCCACTGGACGCCCCCGCACCGGACGGTCGACGCCCAGGCGGCACCATCACCCAGGAATTCACCCCACCGCCGCTCAAGGATGAAGAAAACAAGGACCTCAAGCGCGAGCGCAACTACCCCGAGCAGCCACCGACCATTCCGCACACAATTCGTGGTTACCAGGTCGACGCCAACAGCAATAAATGCCTGTCATGCCACAGCCGCGCCAACAGCGCGCGCACCCAGGCGCCGATGATCAGCATCACGCATTTCACGGATCGCGACAGCCAAACGTTGGGCACCGTCGCCCCTCGTCGCTATTTCTGCACCCAGTGCCATGTGGTGCAGCACGATGTGAAACCGCTGGTGCAGAACGACTTCGAGAACATCGACGAGTTGCTCTATCGCGAAAACCAACAGAACGAACAGTGAGGACGCCTGGATGAAGTCGATACTGTCGTTTCTCAAGAAATATTGGACAGTCCTGCGCCGCCCGAGCGTGCATTACAGCCTGGGCGCGCTGACGCTTGGCGGGTTCATTGCCGGCATCATTTTCTGGGGCGGATTCAATACCGCGTTGGAAGTGACCAACACCGAGGCGTTCTGCATTTCTTGCCACGAAATGGAAGACAACGTGTACATGGAGATCAAGGACACCATTCACTACACCAACCGCTCGGGCGTGCGCGCGACCTGCCCGGACTGCCACGTGCCGCATGAATGGACGGACAAGATCGCACGCAAGATGCAGGCTTCCAAAGAGGTCTGGGGCAAGATCTTCGGCACCATCAATACCCGCGAGAAATTCCTCGGCATGCGCCGTGAAATGGCCGAACGTGAATGGCGTCGCCTGAAAGCAAATGACTCGCTGGAATGCCGTAACTGCCACGACTTCGATTACATGGACTTCACACGGCAGTCAGCCCGCGCATCGCAGTTCCACTCCACTGCTCTAGCCAACGGCGAAGCCACCTGTATCGATTGCCACAAGGGCATCGCCCACCGGCTGCCAGACATGCATGGCGTGCCGGGCTGGTAAAACCCGATCCGGCGCGACCCCAAAGTCGCGCCGGCTCTGTTTCTCCACAGCTGCGCCCTTCCCCGCACCTGAACGACCGAGTTGCAGGCGAGTCGAACGACGGCTATCAATCGACGTTGCCATAACAAGGAGTCCTCCCATGCGCTATTGCCTGCTCGGCGCGCTGATGGCCGCCAGCGCCTTCGCTCAAGCCGAAATCCAGACCCAGGAAATTCCCTATACCGCCGCCGACGGCACCGAGATGATCGGCTATTACGCTTATGACGACGCCATCGAAGGCAAGCGCCCAGGGGTCGTGGTGGTGCATGAATGGTGGGGCCTCAACGACTACGCCAAAAGCCGCGCTCGAGATTTGGCCGAGCTAGGCTACAGCGCGCTGGCGATCGACATGTACGGCGAAGGCAAGAACACCGAGCATCCCAAGGACGCCATGAGTTTCATGCAGGCCGCCTTGGCCGATGCCGACGCAGCCAAGGGCCGCTTCAACGCCGGGCTGGACCTGCTCAAACAGCAACAGCAAACCGATGCCGCCAAACTCGCCGCGGTCGGCTACTGCTTTGGTGGCAAGGTAGTGCTGGATATGGCGCGCCAGGGAGCGCCGCTCGCAGGCGTCGTCAGCTTCCACGGCGCACTGGCCACACAAACCCGTGCCGTCCCTGGCAGCGTCAAAGCGCGCGTACTGGTCGAACACGGCAGCGAAGACAGCATGGTCAGCGCCGATGACGTGGCAGCGCTGAATGCCGAAATGGTCAAAGCCGGTGCCGACTACCGCTTCGTCAACCTGCCCGGCGCCAAACACGGCTTCACCAATCCAGGTGCCGACAAGTTTCAGGAAAAGGGTGTCGACGTGGCGTACAACAAGGCCGCCGATGAGCGCTCGTGGAAGGACATGCAGCGTTTTCTCGACGAGACGTTTGCCGATACCCGTCCCTAACTATCTGACTGAATCTGGTTGGGCATCGGTGCTCATGGTCTGGATTCTTCATGACGTAACAAAGTGGCCGCAGCCGACAACAGCCCTAGCAGCCAATCGGTCTGCGGAGAGCTGGGGTGAGGAGCTGGCGAACCTCGGCACCGGAAAAATCGCTCCCAAGCTATGTAACACCTGGCTTCGCTTCCTCAAAAAGACAAACACCCACAACAACCATTCGGTCCGCCCCCTCTCCCCTCCGGGGAGAGGGCTGGGGTGAGGGGCGGGCGAACCTCGTCGCCGAAAAACCGCCCCAGGCCGCGTAACCTCTGGCTCCGCGTCCTCAAAAAAACAAACACTCACAACAATCACTCGGTCTGCCCCCTCTCCCCTCCGGGGAGAGGGCTGGGGTGAGGGGCTGGCGAACCTCGCCGCCGGAGCCCTCGCTCGCCGCACCCTAAACCGATTGTCCAACAACGCATCGGAAAACCCGATTGCTCGATCACTTTGCCTCGTCCCAGCGCAGCCTCTGCCCATCTGCCGTGCTAGCATTACGGCCCGCCGCAAAAGCCCCCTCATTCCAGTCGATCGCGAGTCATGGCCGAACACGATTTCCGCTACAACCTGCTCAACCCTGCACACACCCTGACCGAATGCCGCGCCCTGGCACCGGGCCGCTATCAGGTCACGGGTAACGGCGGCAACATCCGCACGGGTGACGTGCTCATCGTCACGCTCAAAGGTAGTCGGGAGCTCTCCCAGCGCCTGACGGTCGACAAGGTTCGACACCTGATCAACCCGCCGGGCCAGTGGATGGCCGTGGCGAGCGGCCCGGTGTTTCGTGAACTGGCGATCGTCAACTGGCAGGTCGACTGCGACGCTTGCGGTAAACAGCTGGATTTCGAATTCGCCGTAGACGCAGCCAAAGGCGAATCCGCTCGCGCCCCGGAGGCGGAAGCACGGATCAGCGAATTGGGCTGGAAGAACGACGGCGGTCGACACCTGTGCCCCGCATGCCGGGAGTCCAAGCAATGAACAAGCTCATCATGGCCGGCCTTGCCATGTTGTCTGTCAGCGGTTGCTCAGTTGACCCGCTCACGCTGCAGCATGACGTCACCTACATCGCCGAATGGATCGGCGACGACCCCGTGGTAGGCCGCAACCCGGTCTCGCTGACCTTCAGCGAAGACCGCGCCTACGGCAACGCCGGCTGCAATCACTGGTTCGCCAACTACCAGCTCGACGATCAGCAGATCCGCTTCAGCGAAGTAGGCAGCACGCGCAAGATGTGCGCCGAGCACATCATGAAGCAGGAACAGCAATTCCTGGATTTGCTTTCCCGTGTTGAGCGCTGGGACGTATCCAAAATCGATCAGCTGCGCTTCTGGCCAGCTGAAGGCGCCCCGCTCCGCGTCTGGCCGGAACAGAACTGACTGCGCCACAAGTGGGCAAACTGCGCACAGCTGCACCCTATTTGCACGCAAACCGACATTCTCCCCCTTCGCGAAGTAAGGCTCGTAGGGCCGAACTTGTTCGGCCTGGGCAAATCCGCGGCCGAATAAATTCGGCCCTACAGGCCTGAACGCTTCAAAGACAGTCACGATAGGCCCGCCCTACGTTGCCATCAGCAACAGACCGCAACCGAACCCGAAACTGGCATATGCAATGCATAGGTTCATTCAGCCAATTTTGGGGACCTTGGTACAGGCAGGCCGGGGAATCCCCTCTTTTACAACCCAGACGAAGGGCCATTCAATGAATGGCCCTTTGGTTCTCAGCGATAGCTTTCGCAACGGAAGCTCAAGGGCCGAGCCCGGGGGATATCAAAGGTCGCGGCGCCACTCGCCGACTGCAGCTCGAAACACCGCTTCAGCGGTGCTGCAGCCAGACAGGAAGACAGCTCCGGCGCACCGAACCATGAGCTTTAATTGCAGAAAGTATCGCTGTGACGGAGCCGACCAGCGACGGCAAAGGCTAGAACAGACTCAGCTGCATGAAGTCGTTGCGCAAATCGATCAAACGGACCCCTACACCCATCAGCCGCACTGGCCGCTTGCCTCGGGCATAGGCGCCAGCGACGAGATCAGCGTAATCCTCCAGCTCGAGACCGGCGCCTGCCTGCTCGAAGGTCGTCTGGGTAAAGTCGTGAAATTTGAGTTTGACGAAGGGTTTGCCCGGCCGGTATCCACTGTCGAGCCGCGCCATCCGGCCGGCGAGTTCCTCAAGCAGTTCGGGCAATCGTTCCAGGCAGGCTGCGAGGTCCGGCAAGTCGCGCTCGTAGGTATTTTCCACGCTGACCGATTGGCGCCGTCTTTCAACTTTCACCAGGCGCTCGTCGACCCCATGCGCCAGTCCCCAGAGTCGTTCGCCGAACGAACCGAAATCCCGGACCAGATCCAGACGTCTCCAGGTGCGTAGATCCGCGCAGGTGTAGATGCCCAGTCGCTTGAGTTTTTCGGCCGTCACGCGACCGACGCCATGCAACTTGGCGACCGGCAGCGCCAGTACAAAGTCTTCCACCTGATCCGGGGTGATCACGAACAATCCGTCAGGCTTTTTCCAGTCGCTGGCGATCTTGGCGAGGAACTTGTTCGGCGCAACACCCGCCGACACCGTGATGCGCAGCTGCTGCCATACCCGGCGGCGAATATCCTGAGCAATACGGGTGGCACTGCCGGAGAAGTGTTCGCAGTCGCTGACGTCCAGAAAGGCCTCGTCGAGCGATAGGGGCTCGATAAGATCTGTATAGGTACGAAAGATCTCGTGGATCTCACGCGAGGCTTCCTTATAGGCGTCCATGCGGGGCCGAAGGATCAGCAAGTCCGGACAGAGCTTCAGCGCGTGCCCGGACGCCATCGCAGAGCGCACACCGTAGGCGCGTGCTTCGTAGTTGCAGGTGGCAATGACGCCACGCCGGTCGGCCAGCCCTCCTACAGCGATGGGCCGGTTCGCAAGACTGGGATCGTCACGCATCTCGATCGCCGCGTAGAAACAATCGCAATCGACGTGGATGATTTTGCGCAGCTTATTAACCAACTGGCCTGCCTTGACTTTGGACTGAATCGGCCCACATAAAAACGTGATCGATACCCATCGAACCCGCGACGAGGCCAGACTGAGCGGCGCCATTATCCATCATCCCGCGACCAGAGCGCTCAATCGATGCGAGCGAACAATCCTCCGTGCATCGAGTCGGAATTAGGGAGTAGGCCCAATCCACTACTGGAGACTTCTATGAAAACCACGCATCTTACCGCTGCCATCTTTGCCAGCTTTATCGCTACTAGCGCGATGGCCAACCAGGACGATATGCATGACAGCACGCACGGTGCCGCCGGTGACACCCACGGTAGCGCCATGAGCGAAAACCATCAGCGCGCCAACACCGCCAATGTCAATGAAGACGGTACGACTCTGGATGAAAAAATGAAGAAAGAGGTGCAAGACGATTGGCGCGAAGACGCCGAAGAGCGCCGTGACGCCGATGTGAGCAAACCGGAACAGCGTTGATTCGAGGCTCGTTAGAGTTCGAGGGGATAAGGCTGAACCAGAGCCTGGCCGTACCCCTCCACGAACTCCGTAGGCATCCGCTTGGGCTTGCCACTCGACATCTGAATGCAGACGAAGGTTGTCTGGGCCCGCAACAGGGTCGTGCCGTCCGTCGGCCTGACCAATTGGAAGTTACGCTTCATCTTCAAACGCTGATCGGAATCGACGATCCAGGTTGCCAACTGCAGGCGATCACCCAGATAAGCCGCTGCCAGATAATCGATCTCATGCCTGAGCACCGCCATTGCACGATCCAGCCGACGGTAATCTTCTACCCCCAAGCCCAGACTCTGAGAATGCTGCCAGGCGCTCTGCTCCAACCAGGAAACGTACACGGCATTATTAGCATGGCCCAATTCGTCGATATGGTCGGTCTCGACTGCGATGTCGATTATGAACGCGTCGGCTTGATCCCAGATCATGCATCCTCCTCGCTGTGCTGTGCGCCGTCAGACGCTAATGCTGCTATTGGAAGCTAGACGCTGATGGATGTCACGCCTGTGCAGAACGTCTATGACGGACCATTCAGCACAGCGAGCCGTTTCATCTTGATGAAGGGGACCGCGTGCCCACTTTCAATGCGCCCAAAACAAAAAGGGCCACTTCGTGAGAAATGACCCTTTGGCGCCCAAAACGGGCAATAAAAATGGCGTCCCCTAGGGGACTCGAACCCCTGTTACCGCCGTGAAAGGGCGGTGTCCTAGGCCACTAGACGAAGGGGACGAAACCTTCGAACGATCCGGCGAATGCCGAAACGCGTGGAAATGGTGGAGCTAGACGGGATCGAACCGTCGACCTCTTGCATGCCATGCAAGCGCTCTCCCAGCTGAGCTATAGCCCCAGATTTAACGTCTCCCGACTTGCGATGCTTGCGCAGCGCTGCTGGTATATGGCGTCCCCTAGGGGACTCGAACCCCTGTTACCGCCGTGAAAGGGCGGTGTCCTAGGCCACTAGACGAAGGGGACAAAACCTTCTGACGCGACCCGCTGTTTGGCGTGTCGGTGGCAATCATTGTCCGAGATTGGTGGAGCTAGACGGGATCGAACCGTCGACCTCTTGCATGCCATGCAAGCGCTCTCCCAGCTGAGCTATAGCCCCATCTCGAGGACGGGGCGCATATTAGGGGCGACCCTGCACAGTGTCAACGAAATTTTTAACTGTTCGACGAAGAAATTCGACATGAGAACAATTACTTACCGCCGACGGATGGCGCGTCTCAAATTTTTTGCGAGCAAGCTCGCTCCCACAGAAAGCTGTGCTGCCTACCGCAGGTGCCGGCTAGTTCACGAAGCGTTAAAACCGCTCAATCAATCGCCGCCAACAGCTTCTCCCACTCCTTCACTTCTTTCTTCGACGCCCCGCCAAGCAACTCCAGCGCTTGGCGCAGGCGGAAGCGCGTCAGGTCAGGCCCGAGGATTTCCATGGCGTCGAGCACCGAGACCGAACTGGCTTGGCCGGTGATCGAGGCGAACATCAGCGGCATCACGTCGCGCAGCTTCAGTTCCAGGTGCGCAGCGACCGCCTGGATGACCTCGGTGATGCGCTCCTTGTCCCACTGGCGCAGCGCTTCGAGCTTCCAGAGCGTCAGTTGCAACACTTGGCGCACCCGGGTTTCGTCCAGCTTCTTGTGAGCGAATAGCGACGGATCAAGGTTCAGCGCACCAGAGAAGAAGAAACCGGCCAGCGGCGCGATCTGGCTGAAGGTCTCCACCCTGCCCTGCACGTGCGGTGCGATCTTCATTAGGTACTCGGGGTTCAGCGCCCATTGCTGCACCTGGCTGGCGAAGGCCTCTACGCTCAACTCGCGTATCCACTGACCGTTGAGCCAGGACAGTTTCTCCACATCGAAGATCGGCCCGCCCAGAGACACGCGGTTGATGTCGAAGTGCTCGATCATTTCCGCCAGGGTGAATTTCTCGCGCTCATCGGGCATCGACCAGCCCATGCGGCCCAGGTAGTTGAGCATCGCCTCGGGCAGGAAGCCCATGCGCTCGTAGAAGGTCACCGAGGTAGGGTTCTTGCGCTTGGACAGCTTGCTCTTGTCGGGATTGCGCAGCAGCGGCATATAGCACAGCTGCGGCTGTTCCCAGCCGAAGTATTCGTAGAGTTTGATCAGCTTGGGTGCCGACGGAAGCCATTCCTCGCCGCGTAGCACGTGGGTGATGCCCATCAGATGATCATCGACGACGTTGGCGAGAAAGTAGGTCGGCAGACCATCGGCCTTCATTAGCACCTGCATGTCCATGCGGTCCCAACCGATCTCGACGGTGCCGCGCAGCATGTCCTGCACCTGGCAAACGCCTTCGCTGGGCACCTTCATGCGGATCACGTGAGACTCGCCAGCGGCGACGCGCTGCTGCGCCTCTTGCGGGGCGATGTGCATGCAATGGCCGTCGTAGCGCGGGGTTTCCTTGTTGGCCATCTGCTCTGCACGCACCTGATCCAGGCGTTCGGCGCTGCAGAAGCACGGGAAGGCATGGCCCTTGGCGACCAGTTCGTCCGAGTATTTCTTGTAGATCTCGCCGCGCTCGCTCTGCCGGTACGGGCCATGCGGGCCACCAACGTCAGGGCCTTCGTCCCACTCAATACCCAGCCAACGTAGTGCGTCGTAAATCTGCTGTTCGGATTCGCGGGTCGAGCGCAGCTGGTCGGTATCCTCGATGCGCAGGATGAACTGACCACCGTGCTGGCGGGCGAAACAGAGGTTGAACAGCGCGATATAGGCAGTGCCGACGTGCGGGTCGCCAGTGGGAGATGGCGCGATGCGGGTGCGAACGGTGGTCATGAAAGATCTCGAACGAACGTAAATCGAAGGGACGAATGGTAACAGGCACGCCGTAAGACGCTCCAGTTCGGATGGAATCGCCGAAGGCGCTTCCATCGTTTACCGCGAATTGGACACATCCGCCTGCACACATGAAGCTTGATCCGTGACCGTCGGATTACGCCGTCGGCTAATGCAACTACTTGGCCGCGCGTTTCGACCGTTGCAACTTCCAAGCTCTCGTCCTACACCTGCAGCAACCGCTCACGCAGCTTGTGTATTTCGTCGCGCGTCTGCGCGGCGGCCTCGAACTCCAAGTCGCGTGCATAGGCAAGCATCTTTTCTTCCAGCTGTCGGATGCGCTTGGTGATCTCGCTAGGCGAACGCAGCTCGTTTTCGTAACGCGCCGCCTCCTCTGCCGCCTTAGCCTCGCCGCGGCGCTTCTTGCTGCGCGAGCCCGGCACGGTGGCCCCTTCGAGGATGTCCTGCACATCTTTGAACACCCCCTTGGGCACGATGCCGTGAGCCTCGTTGAAGGCGATCTGCTTGTTGCGCCGGCGCTCAGTTTCGTCGATGGCGCGCTGCATCGAGCCGGTCACGTTGTCGGCGTAGAGAATCGCCCGGCCGTTGAGGTTGCGCGCCGCACGGCCGATGGTCTGGATCAGTGAACGCTCGGAACGCAGAAAGCCCTCCTTGTCCGCATCAAGAATCGCCACCAGCGAGACCTCGGGCATGTCCAGCCCCTCACGCAGCAGGTTGATGCCTACCAGCACGTCGAACACGCCCAAGCGCAGATCGCGAATGATCTCGACTCGCTCCACGGTGTCGATATCCGAGTGCAGATAGCGCACCCGCACGCCGTGGTCGCCTAGATAGTCGGTCAGGTCCTCGGCCATGCGCTTGGTAAGCGTGGTAACTAGCACGCGCTCTTCCTTGGCAACGCACTTGGTGATCTCCGATAGCAGATCATCGACCTGAGTCAGCGCCGGTCGTATTTCGATTTGCGGATCGACCAGTCCCGTAGGCCTCACCACCTGCTCGACCACGCGCCCGGCGTGCTCAGCTTCGTAAGGCCCCGGCGTGGCCGAAACGAAGATAGTCTGCGGGCTGATCGCCTCCCACTCGTCGAAGCGCATGGGCCGGTTGTCTAGTGCCGACGGCAGGCGGAAGCCGTACTCCACCAGGGTTTCCTTGCGCGAGCGGTCGCCTTTGTACATGGCGCCGACCTGCGGCACGCTGACGTGAGATTCGTCGATTACTAGCAGCGCATCGGCCGGCAAATAGTCGTACAGCGTTGGCGGCGCCTCGCCGCTGTCGCGCCCCGAGAGGTAGCGTGAGTAGTTCTCGATGCCATTGCAGTAACCCAGCTCCATGATCATTTCCAAATCGAAGCGGGTGCGCTGCTCCAGGCGCTGTGCCTCCACCAGCTTGTTCTGACTGCGCAGGTAGTCCAGCCGGTCCTTGAGTTCGACCTTTATCTTTTCCACCGCTTCCAGCAAGGTTTCGCGCGGCGTCACATAGTGGCTCTTGGGGTAGAAGGTGAAGCGCGGCAGCTTGCGGATGACTTCGCCGGTCAGCGGATCGAAGGCCGACAGGCTTTCCACTTCGTCGTCGAACAGCTCGATGCGCACCGCTTCCAAGTCGGATTCGGCTGGGAAGATATCGATTACGTCACCGCGCACGCGGAAGGTCGCACGGGCGAAATCCATGTCGTTGCGGGTATATTGCAGACCGGTCAGACGACGCAACAACTCACGCTGATCGAGCCGGTCGCCGCGGTCCACGTGCAGCACCATCTTCAGATACGACTGCGGATCGCCCAGGCCGTAGATGCAGGAAACCGTGGTGACGATGATCGCATCCTTGCGCTCCAGCAGCGCCTTGGTCGCCGACAGGCGCATCTGCTCGATATGGTCGTTGATCGAGGCATCCTTCTCGATGAAGGTATCCGACGACGGCACATAGGCCTCAGGCTGGTAGTAGTCGTAGTAGGAAACGAAATACTCCACCGCGTTGCGTGGGAAGAACGCCTTGAACTCGCCATAGAGCTGCGCCGCCAGCGTCTTGTTCGGCGCCAGCACCAGGGTCGGACGCTGCACATGAGCGATCACGTTGGCGATGCTGAACGTCTTGCCCGAGCCCGTCACGCCCAGCAGCGTCTGATGCGACAACCCGGCCTCGATGCCCTCGATCATCTGCCGAATGGCTTCGGGCTGATCACCGGCGGGTTTGAAACGGGTGACCAGTTCAAATTGCGACATAACGACCTCTGGAGTTGCGGACCGGCTGAAGCGCCGATTGTGACAGTTCACGCGCTGGCGGTAGCGATGCCTGGCGAAACCCTGCGCTGTCGAAGGGCGGCCAATTCTGTCAGAAAAACCGCACCGGCATCTCGCGACCGAGGACCGGTGCGGCTATACTCTGGCCCCGTTTGCGCACCACCCTCAGCGCGAAGCGAGGGTGTGCTGTATCACTCACCTTCTTCTCTTCGAGCCTCCCCACCATGAGTTTGTTCTCTGCTGTCGAAATGGCGCCGCGCGATCCGATTCTCGGCCTCAATGAAGCCTTCAACGCCGACACGCGGCTGAACAAGGTCAACCTGGGAGTTGGCGTCTATTACAACGAAGAAGGCCGCATTCCTCTGTTGCGCGCAGTTGCCGCTGCAGAAATGGCACGCCTGGAGCTGAACGCACCGCGCGGTTACCTGCCTATCGAAGGGATCGCCAGCTATGACATGGCGGTTCAGGGACTGCTGTTCGGCGCGGATTCGGCGCTGGTGGCCGACGGCCGTGTAGTGACCAGCCAAGCCCTGGGCGGCACCGGCGCACTGAAGATCGGCGCCGACTTCCTCAAGCGCATCCTGCCAGACGCTGTGGTCGCCATCAGCAACCCCAGCTGGGAAAATCATCGCGCCCTGTTCGAATCTGCCGGTTTCGCCGTACAGAACTACGCTTATTACGATGCCGCCACTCATGGCGTCGACCGCGCAGCCATGCTCGAGGACCTGAAGAATCTTCCGCCCCGCTCCATCGTCGTGCTGCACGCCTGCTGCCACAACCCCACCGGCGTCGACCTGCTGCCCGAAGACTGGAAGCAGGTACTGGAAGTGCTGCGTACCAAGGATCACGTGCCCTTCATCGACATCGCCTACCAGGGCTTCGGTGACGGCATCGAAGAAGACGCCGCCGCCGTGCGCCTGTTCGCCGAATCCGGCATGACTTTTTTCGTGTCCAGCTCGTTCTCCAAGTCCTTCTCGCTGTATGGCGAGCGCGTCGGCGCACTGTCGATGGTCACCCAGAGCCGCGAAGAGTCGGCCCGCGTGCTGTCACAAATCAAGCGCGTGATTCGCACCAACTACTCCAACCCGCCGACTCACGGCGCCACCGTGGTTTCCGCCGTGCTCAACAACGCGGAACTGCGTGCCATGTGGGAAGCCGAGCTAGGCGAGATGCGCATCCGCATTCGCGAAATGCGCCTGACCATGGTCCGCCAGTTGGCCGAGAAAGGCGCCAAACAGGACTTCAGCTTCGTCGCCAAGCAACGCGGCATGTTCTCCTACTCCGGGCTGACTGCCGCTCAGGTCGAGCGCCTGCGCGTCGAGTTCGGCGTCTACGCCATCGGCACCGGACGCATCTGCGCGGCCGCGCTGAACCACAACAATCTGGACCACGTCACCGACGCCATCGTGCAGGTGATCTGAGCCGACACAGGGTTGACTTCCCCTTCATAAACAGTAGGATACGCACCGCAGTTCCGCGATAGCTCAGTCGGTAGAGCAAATGACTGTTAATCATTGGGTCCCTGGTTCGAGTCCAGGTCGCGGAGCCACATTTAAAACCCAGCCTAAGCGCTGGGTTTTTTATTGTCTGCTGACTCTCACCAGGGACTACATCCCAGGTTATTCGGCAAGCCTCACCCCTTCGGGGCCGCGTAACAACGCGCTCTGGAGCGTCCCGCCCTGCTATAGCAGGTAAGATGGCGACCTCCCTCATCGCATACAGCACGCGTATGTCCTATTCCGTATCACCCATTGGTTTCGTCCGCTCCTGCTTCAAGGAAAAATTCGCCATTCCGCGGCAACCGCAACTGGCGCCTGCCGCACGCGGCGTTCTCGAATTGTTGCCGCCATTCGACCAGGCCCATGCGCTCGAGGGCCTCGAACAGGTCAGTCACGTCTGGCTGCTATTCCTTTTCCATCAAGCGCTGGAAGCCGAGCCACGTCTACGGGTACGCCCGCCGCGACTGGGTGGGAATCGAATGGTGGGCGTCTTCTCGACCCGCGCGACGCACCGCCCGAATGGGATTGGACAATCAGTGGTCAGGCTGGACGGGATCGCACCTGGCCGTCTTCAGCTGTCGGGAATCGATCTGCTGGACGGCACGCCAGTGCTGGATATCAAACCTTACGTGCCGTATGCCGATGCAATCACCAATGCTCACAACGGCTTGGCTGCCGATGCGCCGGAGCCGATAACCGTGCGCTGGACCGAGGCGAGTCTGCAACAGGCCCGTAGCGAAGCCCTACGGTTGGGCGAGCCGCTGCAGGAATTGATCGAACAATGCCTGGCGCAGGACCCGCGACCGGCTTATCAGACGCCATTACCGACGCGTCGTTACGGCACGCGCCTGTGGGATGTCGATGTGCGCTGGCACTACCCTGATCCGGAATCCATCACCGTATTGGAAGTGACACGGATACCGCGCTAGGGCCTTTTCCCGCTCTCCGTAGGGCCGAATTCGTTCGGCCGCAGGTTCGCGAAGGCCGAACAAGTTCGGCCCTACGGCTCCCTCGAAAGCACAGCAAAACGGGAATATCCCCTCGGTTTGCCCGACGCTACTGGCGCGCCGGGGTGAGCAATAGCCGTTGGGTGCCGTAGACCTTATCCAGATTCTCGGACTTGAAGGGGAAGCTCATGTACCCGCCTTTCAGCCAGGCCTCGATGCCGTCTGCATAGTGCGCGCTGGCCGGATTACCTGACTGACCGGAGCTGTTAAGCCCAATCATCGGTTCGTCGCGTCCGAAATCGACGATGATGCGCATGGCCGGAATCAGCCAGGTATCGAAGTTGTCGCCCCAGCGATAAGCCGATACGTTCAGGGTGCTGTGATCGCCCCCCGCCGCGAACGGGCCGCGGTCGAGATAGTTGGCGATGGCGTTGATCCCAGCACGCTGACTGGCCGACATGTACGGCGCCAGCTGTGTGGTCCCGGTTTGCCAGGTGTAGCTATGCAAGCCACCCCAGCGCCAGGCACCGCGATCCGCCCCCTGCACGGCTTCCATGCGCTTGGTTGCCGCTGCCAAGGAGCGCGCCAGGATGGTGGGCTTGTCCTCTTTCTGCGGCGTGCTCAGGTCATCCCAGAAAGGGCTGTCGTCGCGACCGAGCAGGTGGTCCGCCTGCGCCGAGTAGGATGTGTTGGCGATATCCACCAATCCCTTCCATGCGGCACTGGTGTCCGGCCCCAGTTCGTCGAGGAAGGTCTGTCGCGCCGACTCCATCAGGAAGGCGGCATACAATGCAGCGTCGGCGGAGTCTGGTGCGAGCTTGCCATCGAACCTCAGAAGGCTTGAAAGCGCCTCGCGCGCCCTGTCCCCCTCAGCTGCGGCGAGCGTATCGATGGCGGTTTTCAGCGACTCGGCCATTCCCGGCGCCTTCAGCATCGTTTGCAGCTTGGCGACAAAGGGCGTGGTCTGGTCGTATTGCATGGCGATTGCACTGCGGCTGTCCTGTTTGCCCTGAGCAAGCAGCTCGGCAATGCGCTCGCCACGTTCCGGGTAAAACCAGGAGCTGGACAACTGCATGCCGTAGCCTTTAGCGACGGTGCGCTGATTGGCAGTCGCCAGCCAGCCTTGCGACGGGTCCTGATCATAGGGGTGCAGCATAGGATCAGCGAAGCCATCCCAGTCGTAGCGGCCCTCCCAGCCTGGTGACGGCATCAGACCCAGCCCTTCGCGACGATTGGGATAGCGTCCAGTCACTTGCCAGCCGGTGCTCTGCTCATCGGCAAAAACGATATTGAGTGCCGCGGCACGGATTTCACGAGCCGCCTCGAACGCTTGATCCACCGATTGCGCACGAGTCAGGTCGAAAAACGCATCCAGCGACCGATCGCCTTCGAACGGCGTGGTTTTCAGCGCAAGCCCGTAACCGCTACTCAGCTGCAAAGGTTGCAACGGATGCTTGCGCTCGCCCAGTACGCTGTTCAGCAATGGGCCGTTACGGGTCTCGTAAACCGTCTCGCGCTGCGGCCGTCCACCTTTGACGAAAAAAGTCTCGTGGCGCTCTCGAGCAGGCACCCATTTACCATCGGCGAGATAAAGCAGGCGGCCTCCCTCACGGCGTACCTGCTCCAGAAACAGATCTTGGTTATCTCCCATGACCATCGTCATGCCCCAACCGAGCTTGCCGTTGAAGCCCGCGACCACGGCGGGTACGCCTGCGATCGTCACCCCGGCGGCCTGGAATTTAGGCGAACGGATCTGCACGAAATTCCAGTAAGAGGGCAACGACAACGGCAGGTGTGTGTCATTGGCCATCAGCGGTTTGCCGCTGCGGGTGTTGCTGCCGGATACAGCCCAATTGTTCGAAGCAGCGACACCCAGCATGTTCAGTGAGGCAACCTGAGAAGCGGCATTATCGAGCGCAGCAAGTCCCGGTATATCTCCACTCAACTTGAGCCCCTTGAGCTTCTGAGCCTCTTCGAATGGCAGCGGCTCGTCAGGATAGACGGGCATCAGCCAGGCGAGCTTGTCGGCACCGACTTTCTGCGCCATGACCAGCGACGCGATTTCTTCCTGCAGATTCACCGCCAGGCCGAAATTCAGCAGGCAGAACACCAGCACCGAATCTTCGGCCTTCCAGTACTCCGGAACATACCCGGCGGCAGCCAGATCCATCGGCAGCTTGTCGCGATGGCGGAACAGATATGCATTGACGCCTCGGGCATAGACTTCGAAGAAACGCTTCATGCGCGGCGATGCATCGCGATAGAGCACGGCAGCGCTTTTCCGGAGATCGACGGCGCGCATGAAGCGATCGATATCCAGCACACCAGGCCCAGCCATCTCTGCAAGCCGCCCTTCAGCGATGAGACGCAAGCTGACCATCTGGCTCAAGCGATCGGTGGCATGTACATAACCCAGGCCGAACAACGCATCGTGGAACGTCGCCGTCTCGATCAACGGCATTCCCAGCGTGTTGCGTCGAATGCTTACGCTCTTGTCCAGACCGGTAATTGCCTGGACGCCCTGCGCTGGCGGCAGGCTGTCACTGTAGCGACTGTCCAGGTAGGCCTGGCAACCGCTGAGGCCGCCAGTAATCAATGCAGCGCCCAGAGTCAGGCGAACCAAAACGAACGGCAGACGCAGAGACATGATGGCTCCTTGCAGGCAGGGCATGAGGATTAGACAGGATAGAGGATGCGATGCGTTATGCCGCACTCAGGCGGCTTCGCGAGCTTTCGGCAAGACGTCGTCGAGCAACCAGCGAGCGGACCGGCGAGCTGCCGCCTTGTGCTGCAGTTCGAGCGCACTGAAGTTGGCTTCGTGACGACGGCGCTCGGTTTTGTCCAGGGCTTTCCAGGCGGTGTGCGTGGGCACCTGTTCGGTTGCCTCGAAGAGCGTCTGAAAGACCTGGCAGCGCGGATCCTGGCTAAGGTTCGAATCGTAATTGTCCAGCAGAACCTTGATCCGAATCGCGCCTTCGATCAGCGGAACCTGCTCGTCGAGCAGGCTGCCGGCGAGCACGCGCAGATCGGCCGCAAGCGCTGCATGCTGCTGCGCATGCTGGTCCGCGAGTTGTTGCTCTCTGCGCCAGACTCTGCGCCACAAATGCAAGGCGTATCCGGCCAGCGCCACAACCAGCAGCAAGCCGGAAACGAGCAGCGCAATGACGAGGGGCGTCATCAGCGGGTCAGGCTCCGTGGCACTTCTTGAACTTTTTCTGGCTGCCGCAGGGGCAAGGATCGTTGCGGCCGACATCCTTCAACGGATTGCGTACCGGATCATGACTATGGTTGCAGTGCGGGCCGTGAACATGAGGTGCATGGTCATGCTCGTGATCGTGATTGCAATCGGGACCGTGCACATGGGTTTCGTGGTTCATGAGGTGTCGCTACTCCGGGATAAAGTTGCCGGGGATTATCTCGCCATTGGTGGAGATGTGCACGCGCCGCCCGAGCATCAAGCCAGTTTTCAGCTCACCATCCAGACGATAGGCAATCGGCCGGTCCGGCTTCTCGAGCAACCGCACGATGTACTTCATGTGACGCCAGAGATTGGTGTGAATGGGCACTTCGTAATAGTCGAAGCCATGACCGGGCACCGTCGTCCAACCGCTGGACTCGCCGCTCGCCAGCTCGATGTCGTTGAGATGAACTCTATAGATCAGGCCACGTACAGGCAGGCTCTGCTCATTGGGATTGTCGATGCGGAAACGCAGCATGAACTGCTGCTCGAGGAGTCTCGCCTTGATGATCTCGACATCGGTGAGCTGAACCCGAGGATCTTTGAAATCGCCGCTGAACCAGGTCGAACATCCCGCAAGGCCGGACAGCAGACCCAGCAAAACCACTGCTCTCGATATTCTTCTTATAAGTGAGTGGCAAAGCATTCAGGTACTCCAAAGGACGGCCAAGTGTAGCAAGCGGCAGATCAGCTGCAATGGGTGTATGGCGAAATTAGCATGTCCCTGCTACGTCTTTGCTACTCCTGCCGCTGCCATGGAACCGTCGCGCTCTGCTCACCTTTCGGCCTCCCCCAGGAACGCTGCTGCGTCTGCGATAAATCAACCAGCAAGTGCTCGCGCAAGCACCGCCCGCGTCTTGACTATCCCTTCCGCCAGCGCTGCTTCGATTTCAGCCATTGTGATCACACCGGTGGTTTTGCCGGCGGCCGGATTGACCACCAGTGCGAGGCAGGCATATGGCAGCTCAAGCTCGCGAGCGAGCACCGCTTCGGGCATGCCGGTCATTCCGACGATATCGCACCCGTCGCGCTCCATTCGGGCGATTTCGGCCACTGTCTCCAGTCTTGGACCTTGAGTGCAGCCGTAAACGCCATGACTGCTGAACAGATAGCCCTCGGCAGCCAGACCGGCAATCAGACGCTGACGCAGCGGTTCGTCGTAGGGGTAGCTGAAATCGACATGGGTAACATGCTCGACGTCACCCTCGAAGAAGGTGTGCTCACGCCCATAGGTGTAATCAATGAGCTGATGCGGCACACACAGGTGGCCCGACCCCATCGCCGAATGGATGCCGCCAACGGCGTTAACCGCGACGATTGCCTGCGCTCCGGCGCGTTTGAGGGCCCAAAGGTTGGCGCGATAGTTCACCTGATGCGGCGGGATGCGGTGCGGATGACCATGGCGCGCCAGAAAGAGTATTTCTCGCCCAGCATATTCCCCACGCAGAATTTCTGCTGACGGCGGGCCGTAGGGCGTTTCCATGGGTACAGCTTCATGCAGGCTGAGCCCCGGCAGCTCGGTGAGCCCGGTGCCGCCGATAATGGCGTGGACAGTCATCTTTGTTTCCTTGGTCAAACGATCAATTCGGCTGCTTTGAGCGTGGCAATCGATGCGCGCCAACGCGGATCCTGCTTGTATTCCAGCGAGTCTGAAACACGGCTGCGCATCTTCGCCAGCATCGACGACGGTTGCGTGCCAAGACGCTGCAGCGCCGACAGTGCCAGTTCAGCGGCACCCCTGTCGTTACACACCAGTCCCATGTCGCAGCCCGCCGCAAGCGCAGCTTCGATGCGGCTCGCCGCATCACCCGCGACATGCGCACCGGCCATCGACAGATCATCGCTGAAAATCACGCCCTGGAAGCCCAGCTCTTTGCGCAAGATGTCCTGGAGCCACCGCTGAGAGAAACCAGCCGGTTTGTCGTCTACCTGTGGATAGATCACATGAGCGGGCATTACCGCATCCAGTTCGCCGGCTAGCCGCCGGAACGGAATCAAGTCACGCTGGCGAAGCGCCTCCAGCCCTCGCTCATCGACCGGGATCGCCACGTGCGAATCGGCCTCGGCCCACCCATGGCCAGGAAAATGCTTGCCTGTGGCTGCCATTCCAGCGCTGTGCATACCCTTGATGAACGCGCCCGCAAGCTCGGTAGCGCGCTGCGGATCGCCCTCGAAAGCGCGCGAACCAACCACTGCGCTGCGCTGATGATCGAGGTCGAGCACTGGCGCGAAGCTAAAATCCAGCCCAACCGCCAACACTTCGGTAGCCATCACCCAACCACAGATTTCCGCCAATTTCGGTGCATCAGCGAGCGACGCGAATTCGCGCATCGCCGGCAGGCGAACAAAGTCACGCCGCAGCCGCTGGACGCGTCCGCCCTCCTGATCGACCGCAAGCAAAATATCAGGCCGCACAGCTCGAATCGCACGGCAGAGTCCCTCCACCTGACGCGGGTTTTCGATATTGCGCGCGAACAAAATCAAGCCGCCTACTTCCGGCTGGCGCAGCAACTGGCGATCCTCGGCGGTCAGCCAAGTGCCGGCGATGTCCAGCATCAATGAACCTTGCATGATAGTGAGCAGATCCTTAATTCAGCGTTGCGCTCGACCAATCGGGGCATGCCGCTTCGCCTATCTGTACGGCACAACCAACCGGCACCCGCGGGAAGAGATCGAGCAAGTCGGCATTGCGTAGCCTGATGCAGCCATGAGAGAGCGGCACACCCATGGGCTCTGAATCAGGTGTGCCATGCAAATAGATGTATCGACGGAAGGTATCGACAGCGCCCATCCGGTTGTATCCAGGCTCGCAACCGCTGAGCCAAAGAATACGGGTCAGTATCCAATCGCGCCCCACGTAGCGATCATGCAGTTCCGAACTCCAGACCTCGCCCGTCCAACGGCGGCCACGTAGGACAGCGCCAGTCGGCAATCCTTCGCCGATGCGCGCGCGCACCCGGTGAAGGCCACGCGGCGTACAACCGGAACCGTTGCGTTCCCCCGCACCGTTAAGAGCGGTCGACACAGGAAGCCGGAGGCACAGCCTGCCTTCGGAAAATCCGTAGAGCAGCTGGTCGGCAATCGAGATATGGAGTAAATCGAGATCAGACATTGGCGGCAAGCTTAGCCGATCATTCCCAAACCGTGTAGCTCAACCCTTGGCCGGCATTGCCAATGCATTGCGACGGGCAATGGCGTGAGCCTGCGCCAGGTCGGGATCGTCCACGCCGGAGTCGGCTCGCATACCGGCCGCTAGAAACGGGACCATCATCCGCATGACTTGCTCGATGGACGTTCTGGCACCGAAGTCGTTCTCGGCGATCGCCCTCAGGGCCTTGATACCCGACATGCTGAACGCCGCTGCGCCGAGCATGAAATGTACGCGCCAGAATAGTTCGATCGGCGGAATCGAAGGAGCAGCTTCATGCACTCGCATCATGTAACGACGGAAGACCTTGCCATACATGTCCTCGAGATATCGCCGCAGGTGGCCCTGGCTCTGGCTGAAGGACAGGCCCAACAGGCGCATGAAGATCGACAGGTCGTCGCCGCTGCGTGGCGTCACCGCCAGCGCCTGCTCGACGAGAATCTCCAGCAGCTCTTCGAGGCTTTCCTTTCTGTCCGATTGAGCCTCACGCCTGTCCAGCTCGCGTTCGAGACTCACACAGAACGGGCCGAGAAAACGCGAGAAGACCGCCTGAATCAAGGCCTTCTTCGAACCGAAGTGGTAGTTCACCGCAGCCAGATTCACCCCGGCCTTACTGGTGATAAGACGAAGCGAAGTCTCGGCGAAGCCTTTCTCAGCGAATAACTGTTCCGCTGCGTCAAGAATACGCTCCACTGTTTCAGACTGCGCCATGCCCCCTCCTCCGACAAACACTTGTTTGAAACTTACGTTTCAGCCCACCCCAAGTCAACCATCGAAACGCCTGAACGCTTTCGCTTTCAACCAAAGTTAGCGGCACGCTCGCTCAGCTCCCGCCAAACAACAATTGCCAAGCATCAAGCACTGTATATAATCCCAGCCACTGTATAAAAGAACAGAGACGCTCATGATCAAGCTGACCCCTCGCCAGTCGGAAATTCTTTCGTTCATCAAGCGCTGCCTGGAAGACAACGGCTATCCGCCTACGCGAGCCGAGATCGCTCAAGAGCTGGGCTTCAAATCGCCCAATGCTGCCGAAGAGCATCTGAAAGCGCTGAACAAAAAAGGCGCTATCGAGATGACGCCCGGCGCGTCGCGCGGGATACGTATTCCCGGCTTCGAACCCGCAGCAGAGGAAAGCGGCTTGCCTATCATTGGTCGCGTCGCCGCCGGTGCGCCCATCCTGGCTCAGCAACATATAGAAGAATCCTGCCAAATCAACCCGGCATTCTTTCATCCGAAAGCTGATTACCTGTTGCGCGTGCACGGCATGAGCATGCGAGACATCGGCATCTTCGACGGGGACCTGCTGGCCGTCCATACCACACGCGAGGCGCGCAACGGTCAGGTCGTTGTGGCCCGCATCGATGATGAGGTCACGGTGAAGCGTTTCAAGCGCGAGGGCGACAAGGTTTTGCTGCTGGCCGAAAACCCCGAATTTGCTCCGATCGAAATCGATCTTGAGCAACAGGAACTGGTGATCGAAGGTTTAAGTGTTGGCGTGATACGCCGCTAACAAGAATGCAGGCGAGGTAAGCAAGGCGCAACGATTTACGAGCAAGACACAGCACAAGCAGCGAGCGTAGCTGGCAAACAGTCCGGGATTGACCGGGCTCGCTTACGAGCTGATTGTTCGAAAGGCGCCTGAAGCTGTTTACGACGTATCGGCAACGCAGGCAGCTCAACAGCTGCCAAGGAGAGGTTCATGCAGTACCAACCGCAGCCCACCACAGGCAAACCACCACAGCTTTCCTTGTTCGAAGGCCTGATTGCACATCGTTTGATGCCAATCCAGGAAGTCGTCCGCAGCACGTCGAAAGAGGCCGATGACAGCCTGAGCGAAATGACCCTGAGCGGCGATAGTGGCCACTGTCGCCTGTTGCTGGCCTCCATTCTTCGCGATCTCAGTGAGGCCCCCGATACGCGCTGGCTGACACTGATTGCGCCACCCGCATCGCTTTCCCAAAGCTGGTTGCGAGATACCGGACTCAACCGCGACCGCATTTTGTTGTTGCAGGCCCGAGAAACCCAGGGCGCACTTGACCTGGCATGCAAGGCGCTCATGTCAGGTTGCAGCCATACGGTCATCACCTGGCTGCCACGCCTCGACAAAACTGGTCGGCTAAAACTTCGCACGGCAGCGGACCAAGGCAGCGCGCGAAGCTTGAATATACGTTTGGGAAATTGACCGCCTGCTCGGCATATGGAAGTGCCGAAACCCGCCCAGCCGCGATGGCAACCAGGCAGCCTTCAATGAAGTACGCGCGGCCCCTCCTCTTCCTCCCGCTCGAACTCCCCTTCCGATACTCGTCCCGCCATCTGCACGCCGACATTGAACATCGCCTTGGCGATTTCGACATGCTGACCTTGCAGGAACATCTTGGCATCGTCGGAAAAATCCAGCGTGACCAAAACACCTTCGTCCTCAGCACGACGCAATACGATGGTACCGTCGGGTAGCTCGACGATTTCCAGAAACGATGTTGGCATGAGTCTGCTCCCCGTGAAACGGCGCATTGTAGCAGCCGACCGGCTAGTCGGCTGCCCTTGGCTTTTCTACGTGAGAACCCCTGCCATGCTCATCATGTTAGCGGTGGGCTTAAAGCACGTGCGCCGTCGATCAACGACGCAATAGATGCTCTGCTGGCGAACAAGCGTTTCTATGTGCTGCTCGCTAAATAGCCTGCATGAGTTGAAGGGCACCCCGAGCTTGAGACAGGCCCCAGAGTCCCGTCAGTTGCTTGCGCATGACACCGAACAAGGCTTGGATTTTCTTCTTGCCACGCTTCTGCAACGCCTCGTAGAACGCCCTGGCGTTGGGGTCATGGCGCACCGCAGACAAGGCAGGCAAGTAAAGCGTACTTCGCAGGTAGACATCGCCTGCTTTGCTCAGCCGTCAGGGTTTGTTGACGCTGGTATCGCCGGAAGTCTAGCGCAGTGTAGCGACTGTCCTGAGGGCCTTCAGCTCCTTGCGCAGCACACAACAGAGGTCTCCACGGGTTCACCTCCGCTGAATTGTGCGCAACAATCGTCACCGGCTCCAGACCCCGTACTTCTTACCGCTTAATGCGAAGTTCACCAGATCACTCAATGTGTCGCCAGGATGGAACCGCCTCCCGGTGACGCTCTGGATTATCGTCAATTGACGATGGGGACAACATACAAGGATGGAACTTACAGAAGTCCAGACACGGACAGCCCTAGCCGCTTCAAGGACTCAGGATGAGCACAAGAACCTTACTTTGGACAGCATTGGCAATGCTCGCATTCGCTGGCAATTCGCTGCTTTGCCGCGCCGCATTGCGTGACAGCCAGATCGATCCTTCAAGCTTTACCGCGCTACGCCTGCTGGCCGGGGCCCTCGTGCTATGGCTATTGCTACGGCTGCGTAACGGCCCTTCGGCTGCAGCCGGCGGCTGGTACGGGGCCCTCGCGCTCTTTGTCTATGCTGCGGCTTTCTCGTATGCCTATTTGCACCTCGATGCAGGCGCCGGTGCTTTACTGCTGTTCGGTGCCGTGCAGCTGAGCATGATTGTCTGGGGTCTCATCACAGGAGAGCGGCTATCCCGCCTGCAGTTCACCGGGCTGGCGCTGGCCGCAGGAGGACTGGTCACGATACTTCTACCCGGCGCGAGCATGCCGCCTCTATCGGCTTCGTTGCTGATGGTAATTTCAGGTGTCGCCTGGGCAGCCTATTCGCTGCTTGGAAAAGGCGAGCCCGATCCACTGGCCGCCACCGCTGGGAATTTCATTCGCAGCCTGCCGCTCATGGCCGTGCTTTGTCTGCTGGCTTTGGGTGGGCTCGAATGGGACCGCGCAGGAGTTATATACGCCTTGTTATCCGGTGGGCTGACATCCGGTGTCGGCTACGCGATCTGGTATGCCGCGCTACCTAGCCTTACGGCTATCCAGGGCGCCAGCGTGCAGCTGAGTGTGCCGCTTATCACTGCGCTTGCGGGCAGCTTGCTGCTCGGGGAAACGCTAACCGTCCAACTCTTGAGTGCCGGCGTTGCAATCCTGGGCGGCATCGCTCTGGTCCTGCGGGTCAAGCACAACACATGAAGCAACCCCGGAAAGCCGCATATGGCTTTCCGTTCACCACTCGGTGAGCGATTCGCGGAAGCGCAAGGCCAGATCCTTCAAATTGCCCCGCCAGGATTCCACATCCGCACGCGCCAATTCCGGGATTTCTTCGCTCACGCTGACCGCCTCGATCAGCGGCACGGTTGGGTCGGTCTTGCTCTTGGCCGGTGCGCGTGGCGGCTCGAATAGCGCGGCATGAGCCTGCAACAATTGCGCAAGCCAGGTTTCGGAGTGCTCGGCCAGCTCGCTCAGCTCTGCAAGTTCTGGACTGGGAGAGGGATCGGTCGTCGGGCGCACCAACAGCGATTCAACATGCGGCGCGCTCGCTCCAGGGAGACGGTAGTAACCGGCAATCTCATGGCAAAGGCCCAGCAGCGCGCCGTACAGATGAAAAAGACTGGCCTCTCGCTCTGCCTGGATCACCCCTGGAGCATTCAGCGCGCCATGTTCTTCTGCCCGCCGCCAGTTCTCGAGAGCGAGCCCGGCGAAGTAGATTTTCTGATTGGTTCGGGTATACAGCTCATGAGCCATGACGGGTCGCCCTCGTAGGTCAGCGTCAAGAAAGTTGCAGGCGTCCCCACCTGCCTCCATCGAGGCTATGCAGCTGCCTAGCCTCAAGCATCTTTTCAGCTTTAGCCTATTTGGTGGTTTTGTCTTCTACGTTCCATTTACCGCCATCGTAGAAGGCCTTCCAGCCAGTCGGCTTACCGTTCACCTCGGTCTGCACGTATTGCTCCTTGGTTTTACGGCTGAAGCGGATGACGGCTGGGCGGCCTTCCGGATCCTTCTGCGGCGCACTCATCAAAAAGTGATACTTCGGATCGATCTCATCCTTATGTGGAATCAGCTCCAACACAAGCGGTGCACGGGTTTCGCGGTTCTTCGGAAACTGGCTGGCCGCGAGGAATAGCCCGGACGCGCCGTCACGCAGAACATAAGTATCGTCAACCTTCTCGCATTTGAGCTCGGGCATCTTCACCGCATCCATCTTCGGTGGTGCTGCCTCACCGCTTCTGAGCAGTTTGCGAGTGTTTTTACATTCCGCATTGGTACAGCCGAAGAATTTGCCGAAGCGACCGGTTTTGAGCTGCATTTCGCTGCCACACTTGTCGCACTCCAGGCTCGGCCCTTCGTAGCCCTTGATGCGGTACTGACCTTCTTCGATCTCATAGCCGGTGCAGTCGGGGTTGTTGCCGCAGATGTGCAGTTTGTGCGTCTCATCCAGCAGGTAGGCATCCATGGCGGTGCTGCAGATCGAGCAGCGGCGCTTGCCGAGCAATACCAGAGATTCGGATTCGCCCTCGTCGTCGGCGGCGATCTCGTCACCCGGAATCAGATTGACCGTGGACTTGCAGCGCTCTTTCGGCGGCAGGCTGTAACCAGAGCAGCCTAGGAACACGCCGGTGGAAGCCGTGCGGATCATCATCGGCCGGCCACAGACCTTGCAGGGAATGTCGGTCAGCGTCGGCTGGTTGGCGCGCATGCCATTTTCGCCGGCCTCGGCGACCTCCAATTTCTTGCGGAAGTCGCCATAGAATTCGTCCAGCACATGCTTCCATTCGCGCTCGCCCTGGGCGACGTCGTCGAGGTGCTCTTCCATGCCGGCAGTGAAGCCGTAGTCCATCAGGTTGTTGAAGCTTTCAGACAGGCGCTCGGTGACGATGTCGCCCATCTTCTCGGAATAGAAGCGGCGGTTATGTAGCGACACGTAGCCGCGATCCTGAATGGTCGAGATGATCGCCGCATAAGTGGACGGACGGCCGATGCCGCGCTTTTCCATCTCTTTGACCAGGCTCGCTTCCGAGAAGCGCGCCGGCGGCTTGGTGAAGTGCTGGCTCGGGTCGAGCTTGAGCAGCGCCATGGCATCGCCTTTGTTCATTTCCGGCAGTACGTCATCTTCGCCACTCTTGCTCTGCTGTGGCATGACCTTGGTATAACCGTCGAACTTGAGGATGCGGCCCTTGGCACGTAGTTCGAAGTTGCCGGCTGTTACCGCAACGCTGGTGGACAGGTATTGCGCTGGCGGCATCTGGCAGGCAACGAACTGGCGCCAGATGAGATCGTAGAGCCGCTCGGCATCGCGCTCCATTCCGGACAGCTGGGCCGGGCGCAGGTTGACGTCGGACGGGCGAATCGCTTCGTGCGCTTCCTGGGCGCCTTCCTTGCTGGAATAGACGTTGGGCTTTTCCGGCAGGTACTTATCGCCGAACTCGTCCTGGATGAAGCCGCGCACCATGCCAATGGCATCCGCCGACAGGTTGGTGGAATCGGTACGCATGTAAGTGATGTAACCGGCCTCGTACAGACGCTGGGCCATCATCATGGTTTTCTTCACGCCGAAGCCGAGGCGATTGCTCGCTGCCTGCTGTAAGGTCGATGTGATGAAAGGCGCGGACGGCTTGCTGCTGGTCGGCTTGTCTTCGCGCTTGCTGACGTTGTAGCTCGCCCCGCGCAACTGCTCCAGCGCAGCCATGGCATGAGCTTCGTTCAACGGCTTGAACGCTTCGCCATTTTCGCGTGCCACTTCGAAGCGAACCTTGGCCTTGTCGGCGGTGGCCAGGTCGGCGTGGACTTCCCAATATTCTTCCGGAACGAAGGCGCGGATCTCTCGCTCGCGCTCGACCACTAGCTTCACTGCGACAGACTGCACGCGCCCGGCTGACAGACCACGGGCGATCTTGGCCCACAGAAGCGGCGAAACCATGTAGCCCACTACGCGGTCGAGGAAGCGTCGTGCCTGCTGCGCATTGACGCGATTGATATCCAGCTCGCCCGGCTTGGAGAAGGCTTCCTGGATGGCCTTCTTGGTGATCTCGTTGAACACCACGCGTTTGAAGCGGCTGTCATCGCCACCGATGGATTCGCGCAGGTGCCAGGCAATGGCCTCCCCCTCTCTATCCAAGTCGGTCGCGAGATAGATGGTGTCGGCTTCCTTGGCCAGGCGGCGCAGCTCCTCGATCACCTTCTCCTTACCCGGAAGGATCTCGTATTTGGCTTTCCAGCCATGCTCGGGATCGATCCCCATGCGGGTGAATAGCTGACGCTTGGCTTTTTCCTTCGGTGACAGCGCAGGGGCTTCTGCAGCCGCCGCCTTGCCGCGCTTTACCGGTTCGCGAGCCGCGGAACCGCTGGTAGGAAGGTCGCGGATGTGGCCGATACTCGACTTCACCACGTACTGGTTGCCCAAATACTTGTTGATTGTCTTGGCCTTGGCCGGTGATTCCACGATGACCAGCGATTTACCCATGGAGACGAGAGTTCCTGAATCGAGAGGTGAACTGAGAATATCGAACCGACAGTAGTCGAGCGCCACAAACGACGCTTGGCCTGCCTGAAAGAAGCGAAGCAGCCCTTTTACGGGACTGCAAAGAGCAGTCATTTGCTCCGGAAATCTTTCGTACCCACGAGCAAAATCCATTGGCAGCCTGGCTGCCCGGTGGGTTTTGTACTGCCCGAAACCCGGCGAAGTCGCCAGCACTCGGCTTGAAAGCACCGCTATATATAGTGGCGATAGAGCCGAGGTCAAGCATAAGGGTTAAGCCAGAGTGACCTGAAGGCACTCAAAAACGGCTGGGCTCGGCTTCGACCAATGCAAAACGGGGAAGCGTTTCACCGTCGACCTCCACCGTCTCGGTAAACATCGACAACGGACGCACCCAAAGACCGAAATCCCCGTAGAGCGCCTGGTAGAAGACGACTGGCTCTTCGGTTTCGGAATGCCTGGCAACTGCATATACCCGGTACTCGGGGCCTTTGTAATGACGATAACGGCCTGGTGTGACCTGCATCTGGACTGCCTCTGAAAAACCACATATCCATCAAATGAAAACCGGGGCACGAGGCCCCGGTTTCCGTGTCACCGAACAGCTTAGACGCGTTCGAACACCGTGGTGATACCTTGACCCAAGCCGATGCACATCGTGGACACGCCGAGGGTACCGCCGTTCTGCTTCATCACGTTCAACAGGGTGCCGGAAATGCGCGCCCCGGAGCAACCGAACGGATGACCCAGTGCAATGGCGCCGCCATGCAGGTTGACCTTCTGGTCCATCTTGTCGAGCAGCTTCAGATCCTTCAACACGGGCAATGCCTGGGCAGCGAAGGCCTCGTTGAGTTCGACATAGTCAATGTCGTCCATGGTCAGACCGGCGCGCTTGAGCGCCTTCTGGGTAGCCGGTACAGGGCCGTAGCCCATGATCGCCGGATCGACACCAGCCAGCGCCATCGAGCGAATCACGGCCAGCGGCTGGATGCCAAGATCCTGAGCGCGCTGCGCAGACATCACGATCATGCAGGACGCGCCATCGGTGATCTGCGAGGAAGTCCCCGCCGTCACGGTGCCGCCCTTGGGGTTGAACGCAGGCCGGAGGGTGGCCAGGCTTTCCAGGGTGGTTTCCGGGCGAATGGTTTCGTCGTAGTCGAAGACCTTGAGGAAGCCGTTCTCGTCATGGCCCTGCATCGGGATGATTTCATCCTTGAACAGGCCTTCGACGGTCGCCTTGTGCGCCAGACGGTGCGAACGCTCACCGAAGGCATCCTGCTGCTCACGGGTGATGCCATGCATCTTGCCCAGCATCTCAGCAGTCAGGCCCATCATGCCGGACGCCTTGGCGGCGTACAGCGACAGCTGCGGGTTCGGGTCAACGCCGTGCATCATGCTCACGTGGCCCATGTGCTCGACACCACCGACGACGAACACATCGCCATTGCCGGTCATGATCGCCTGAGCGGCAGTGTGTAGCGCGCTCATGGACGAGCCACACAGGCGGCTAACAGTTTGCGCGGCGCTGGTGTGCGGGATGCGGGTCATCAGCGACGCCATGCGCGCGATGTTCCAGCCCTGCTCCAGAGTCTGGTTGACGCAGCCCCAGATCACATCTTCCACTTCGGCCGGATCAATTTTCGGATTGCGCGCGAGCACGCCTTCGATCAATTGCGCGGACATGGTCTCGGCGCGGGTGTTGCGGTGCATGCCGCCCTTGGACCGGCCCATTGGGGTGCGGCCAAAGTCGACAATGACGACGTCTCTCGGATTAAGGCTCATATTTCTCTATTCCTCAATTAACCGTAGAAGCGCTGGCCGTTGGCAGCCATCTCACGCAGCTTCGCAGTCGGGTGGTACAGCGGGCCCAGGTCGGCGTACTTGTCCGCCAGCGCCACGAACTCAGCTACCCCGATCGAATCGATGTAGCGCAGTGCACCACCGCGGAAGGGTGGGAAGCCGATGCCATAGATCAGGCCCATGTCGGCTTCGGCAGCCGTCTCGACAATGTTGTCTTCCAGGCAGCGAACGGTTTCCAGACACAGCGGGATCATCATGTAGTGGATGATGTCCTCGTCGGAAAGCTCGCGGGTCTCGCTGACGATCGGCTTGAGCAGCTCGTAGGATTGCGGATCGACGACCTTCTTCGGCTTGCCCTTCTTGTCCATCTCGTAGGCGTAGAAGCCCTTGCCATTCTTCTGGCCCAAGCGGTTGGCCTCGTACATGACGTCGACGGCGGTCTTGCTGTCGTCCTTCATGCGATCCGGGAAGCCTTCGGCCATGACGTCACGACCGTGGTGGCCGGTGTCCATGCCGACGACGTCCATCAGGTAGGCCGGGCCCATCGGCCAGCCGAATTTCTCCATCACCTTGTCGGCGCGCACGAAGTCGACACCGTGAGCGATGGCACGGGCGAAGCCGCCGAAGTACGGGAACAGCACGCGGTTGACCAGGAAGCCCGGGCAATCATTGACCACGACCGGACTCTTGCCCATTTTCTTGGCGTAGGCGACGGTGGTGGCAATCGCGGTTTCGCTGGTCTTCTCGCCACGGATGACTTCCACCAGCGGCATCATGTGCACCGGGTTGAAGAAGTGCATGCCGCAGAAGTTTTCCGGACGCTTGAGCGCCTGAGCCAGCAGGCTGATGGAGATAGTCGAGGTGTTGGAGGCGATGATCGCGTCTTCACGCACCAAGCCTTCGACTTCAGCCAGCACCGACTGCTTGATCTTCGGATTCTCGACCACGGCTTCGACGACAATATCGACGTTGCCGAAATCGCCATAGGAAGTGGTCGGGCGGATGGCATTGAGGGCTTCGGCCATCTTGGCCGGGGTCAGACGACCCTTCTCGACGCGCTTGCCGAGCAGCTTGGAGGCCTCGTTCAGGCCCATTTGGATGCCTTCTTCGCGAATATCCTTCATCAGGATCGGCGTGCCTTTGACAGCCGACTGATAGGCGATGCCGCCACCCATGATGCCTGCACCAAGAACGGCGGCCAGTTTCACGTCGCGGGCCTGCTTGTCGTAGTTCTTGGCCTTCTTCTTAAGTTCCTGATCGCTGAGGAACAGGCCGACCAGGCTCTGTGCGACCGAGGTCTTGGCCAGTTTGACGAAGCCGGCGGCCTCGACTTCGATGGCCTTGTCACGGCCAAAGTTGGCGGCTTTCTGGATGGTCTTGATCGCTTCGACCGGCGCCGGGTAATTCGGACCAGCTTGGCCGGCGACGAAGCCCTTGGAGGTTTCGAAGGCCATCATCTGCTCGATGGCGTTGAGCTTGAGCTTTTCCAGCTTTGGCTGACGCTTGGCCTTGTAGTCCAGCTCACCGGAAATGGCGCGCTTGACCAGATCCAGCGCAGCTTCCTGCAGCTTCTCCGGCGCGACCACGGCATCGACGGCATGCACTTTCAGCGCATCTTCGGCACGGTTTTCCTTGCCCGAGGCGATCCACTCGACGGCGTTGTCGACACCGATCAGGCGCGGCAGGCGCACGGTGCCGCCAAAGCCTGGGTAGATGCCCAACTTGACTTCCGGCAGGCCGACCTTGGCCGTGGTGGACATGACGCGATAGTCAGCCGCCATGCACATCTCGAAACCGCCGCCTAGGGCGATGCCGTTGATGGCGGCGACGGTGGGTACGCCCAGGTCTTCGAAATCGCTGAAAATCTTGTTCGCTTCGAGGTTGCCGGCGACCAGTTCTTCGTCCGGGAGCTTGAAGTTGTCGACGAACTCGGTGATGTCCGCGCCGACGATGAACACGTCCTTGCCGCTGGTAACGATCACGCCCTTGACCGACGCGTGTGCCTTGATGGCATCGACGGCCTGACGCAGGTCGTTGAGAGTGAGGCGATTGAACTTGTTGACGGACTCACCCTTGAGGTCGAAATTCAATTCGACGATGCCGCTCTCAAGAGCCTTAACCGTGATGGCTTTACCTTCGTAAATCATCAACTGATCTCCAGGAATGGAAGCTAAACGTTACGTGTCGCACGTCGCCGGTCTGAACGACCGTCACCGAATACGGTGAAACGACACCCACCGACACGATAAACCGGGCTGACGGCATTTGCATGGCAAACGCTCGATTCATACGCCCGTTTGATTTGGGTAGCACACCTTCATGGAAAAGCGATCTATTGTCAATCTGCTGTCCCCTCACTCGAAACGCTGGCCCTTGCCAATCGAACAGCTAAGCCTAGCCAAGCTCTAGATATCCCATTGCGGAGCGCCACATAGCCGATCGGCCAATGCCGGCGCGATGAACCCAGACCGCACAGCGTCGTCACACTGACGAGGCGCCTTGTACACTCCGCGCCTGCCTCATCTCGTTCAGCTGCGCCGTTCGCGGCCGCGTATCAGGAGTTATGCATGTCCGTACCCATTGCCCGCGTCGATAGCGGCCAAGATCCCTACAGGTGGCTGGAGAACCGCGACGCACCTGAGGTGCTCGATTACCTGAAGGCGGAAAACGCTTACTTGGAGAGCCAGCTGGCAGATCAGGCCGAGCTGCGCGAAGCGCTGTTCCAGGAAATCAAGGGCCGCATCCGCGAAACCGATCTTTCGCTGCCCGCCCCATGGGGTCCGTGGCTTTACTATCAACGCACCACGGCCGGCGATGAATACCCGCGTCACTACCGTTGCCCGCGCCCAGCGGACGGTTCGCTCACGGTCGATGAAAACGCCGAGCAACTGCTGCTCGACCCCAACGAACTGGCAGGCGGTGGCTTTCTCGCGCTGGGCGCCTTCAGCGTTAGCCAGGACCAGCGCAAGCTGGCCTACAGCCTCGACACCCAGGGCGACGAAATCTACCGGCTATTCGTCAAGGATCTGGAGAGCGGAGAAGTTATCGCCCTGCCCTTCGACAATTGCGACGGCAGCATGACCTGGGCGAACGACCACCAGACGCTGTTCTTCGGCGAGCTCGACGATACCCATCGCCCGCACAAGATCTATCGTCACCGCCTGGGAGACGAAGGTTGCAGCGAGGTCTACCACGACCCGGATGGTCGCTATTTCGTGCATTGCTACCGCACCAGCTCCGAGCGCCAACTGGTGATCCTCTCCAACAGCAAGACCACCAGCGAAGCCTGGGTTCGGCCGGCTGACGAACCGGAAGGCCACTGGACCTGCCTCGCCCCGCGCGAGGAAAACCACGAGTACTACCCCGACCACGGCCAGTTCTACGGCGAGTGGCGCTGGTTCGTGCGCAGCAACCAGACCGGGATCAACTTCGCTCTGTATCAGGCGGCGGAAAGCGCGCCGCAAAGAGAAAACTGGCAGGAGCTGGTCGCACAAGACGACGCGGTGATGCTCGAAGAGATCAGCTTGAATGCTAGTGCCCTTACTCTCAGCCTACGCGAAGCCGGCCTGCCGATCATCGAGGTACGGCCGCAGAACGGCGCGGCCTATCGCCTGCAATTGCCGGACGCGGCCTACAGCCTGCATGTGCAGAACACCCTGGAATTCGAAAGCTCGGTGATCCGCCTGCGCTACGAAGCGCTCAACCGCCCCGCGCAGATTCGTCAGCTGCAGCTTGCCGACGGCGAACAGGAGGTCCTGAAAGAAACCCCGGTAGAAGGCCCCTTCGACGCCGATGCCTACGAAAGCCGGCGCATCTGGGCAACCGCGGCGGACGGCACCCAGGTGCCGATCAGCCTGGTGGGTCGCCGCGAGACCTTCGGCAAAGCTGCGCCGCTCTACCTGTACGGCTACGGTGCCTACGGCCACAGCCTCGATCCCTGGTTCTCCCATGCGCGGCTATCGCTGCTCGACCGCGGCTTCATCTTTGCCATCGCCCATGTGCGTGGTGGTGGCGACCTGGGCGAAGCCTGGTATCGCGCCGGCAAGCTGGAGCACAAGACGAACACCTTCGGCGACCTCATCGCCTGCGCGGAGAGACTGATCGCCGATGGACATACCACGCCGCAGCGCCTAGCCATCAGCGGTGGCAGCGCCGGTGGCTTGCTGATCGGCGCGGTGCTCAATCAGCGTCCGGAACTCTTCGGTGTCGCCATCGCCGAAGTGCCCTTCGTCGACGTGCTCAATACCATGCTCAATGAAGAGCTGCCCCTGACCGTCACCGAATACGACGAATGGGGCGACCCCAACCAGCCGGACGTGCACGCACGAATAAAGGCCTATGCGCCTTACGAGAATGTCCGGGCGCAGGCCTACCCGGCAATTCTTGCAGTCGCTGGTTACAACGACAGTCGGGTCCAGTACTGGGAGGCGGCAAAATGGGTCGCCAAGCTTCGCGCCAATAAGACCGACGACAATCTGCTGCTGCTGAAGACCGAGCTCGGCGCCGGCCATGGCGGCATGAGCGGTCGTTATCAGGGGTTGAGGGATGTGGCCTTGGAATACGCTTTCGTACTAAAGGTTTTCAACATGGCAGCGCGCTGAGGCGAGCAAGTAGGTGTAATTCGGCAATTGTGCCGCCAGCAGCGCCGGGGTATGCCGACTTGTGGTCGGAACGCCTCCTGCGCGTCGGGGTCATCTAACACACCACTGTTTTCGGAGCGATTACCCATGACCAGGACATCCTCAAACCAGGCGTCACAGAACGTGCATGGCTGGGAGCGCGCGGCTTCGATCGCAGGCGGGTTGTACTTTCTCGGCAAAGGCATCGGCCGCGGGGGGCTGGGCGGGTTACTGCAGCTAGCGGTGGGCGGTATGGCCCTGGCACGCGGCATGACCGGGCATTGCGAAGCCAAGCGCGTACTTTGCGAAGTGAACGAACAGGCCAAAATGGCCGAAGGCAACTACCGGAGCATGCCGCTGGAACGCAGCGAGGCGGACCGGGAGAGAATGAAAGCCAACGCCCAAGCAGCCACCTCGACCGCGACGGTTACCGGCAACGATTCGCTTACCAATCCGCAAACCGGCGTCTGAGCGATAACCGGCGCGCCTTGATGGGCGCGCCAAAGCACAGGCATCGCGGATGGCAGCTTTCCGAGCGCAAGGGGCTCCCGTCAGTGGTCGTGATCGCAGTCCGGCCCATGAACGTGATCGTCCTCGGCGGATTCGACCGGCTCCATCTCGAGCTCGAGACTGACCAAATTGGTAGCCAGCGGGCGCAGCAGCAGATTGGCGTATTCGGTGTCACCTTCCTCCACGTCGACGCCGATCATCAGCTGGTTGTTGCCGACCTGTTGAATCCACACCTCCCGCCCTTGCCACATCACGGCAAAACGGGTGCAGGACGTTTCGAGCTGAGTACCGTCTACGTCTTCCAGGATCAGTTGCAGGCTATCGCTCATGGTCAAAACTCTCGATGAATAAAGGAGGCAGGACGTTAGCCGCCCTGCCGGATTCAGGCCTTGATCAGGCCTGGGTCAATTTCGCCGCCGCCCGCTCGAAGCGAGCGAGACCTTCAGCGATATCGGCTTCTTCGATAATCAGGCTCGGTGCCAGGCGGATGACATCAGGACCAGCTTGCAGGATCATCAGCGCTTCCCTTTCGGCGGCATCGAAGATCTCTCTAGCGCGGCCTTTCCACGCCTCACTCAACACGCAGCCGATCAGCATGCCCATACCGCGCACCTGATCGAACAACCCGTAGCGCTGACCGATTTCCAACAGCCCGCGCTTGAAACGCTCGTGCCGGTCCTTGACGCCGTTCAGAACTTCCGGGGTATTAACGATATCGACCACCGCTTCGGCCACCGCGCAGGCGAGCGGATTGCCGCCATAAGTAGTGCCATGAGTGCCGACACTGAAATGCGCGGCGATTTCATTCGTGGTCAGCATCAATCCGATCGGGAAACCGCCACCGAGGCTCTTGGCGTTGGTCAGGATATCCGGCGTGACACCGTAGTTCATGTAGGCGAAAAGCTCGCCGGTACGGCCCATGCCAGTCTGGACTTCATCGAAGATCAGCAATGCGTTGTGCTCGTAGCACAGCTTGCGAGCCCCTTCCAGATAAGCCTGGTCGGCGGGCAGAACGCCGCTTTCACCCTGAATCGGTTCAAGTACCACAGCGCAAGTTTTATCGGAGATGGCGGCGGCCAGCGCATCGAGATCGTTGTAAGGAACATGGCTGATGCCTTGAATCTTCGGCCCAAAACCGTCGGAGTACTTCGGCTGGCCACCGACCGTCACGGTAAACAGCGTCCGACCATGGAAGCTGTTCACTGCGGAGATGATTTCGCATTTCTCCGGCCCGTGATTATCGAAGGCATAGCGGCGCGCCAGCTTGAATGCCGCCTCGTTGGCTTCGGCCCCGGAATTACAGAAAAATGCCCGATCGGCGAAGGTCGCGGCGACCAGTTTCTTGGCCAGGCGCAGCGCCGGTTCGTTGGTGAAAATATTGGAGATGTGCCACAGCTTGCCGGCCTGCTCGGTCAGCGTAGCCACCAGCGCCGGATGGGCATGACCCAGCACGTTCACGGCGATGCCACCGGTAAAGTCGATCAGCTCTCGTCCGCGCTGATCCCAGACTCGCGAACCCTGGCCACGAACGGGAATGAAAGCGGCGGGTGCGAAAGTGGGGACAATGACCTGGTCGAAATCTGCGCGTTCTACCGGGGTGTGCGGGGCGGACATCAGGACTCTCCTGCGATGCGACACGATATGAATGAAAACGCCCCGCCATGGCGGGGCGCAGCACTCGCAGTTTAAACGCAGGGCCGGCAGGAATGGGCGGCCCTGCCAAAATTATCTTCAGGAGACGACCGAGTGCTGCCGGTCAAGCACGATGGCCTGATCCAACGTTTCCAGCAACGCCTTGCGCGCCTTGAGCTTGGTGTTCTTGTGAGCCGTCATATTGATTTTCTTCAGCTGTGCCGCAGCCGCTTTGGCGACGTCCATAAGCTCACCAGCAGGAACGATCTTGTCGAGGAAGCCGGCATCGAGGGCCGCCTGCGGTGCGAAGATTTCGCCGTTGATCACCGAACGCTGGAACGCCGGTTTGGTCAGCCGATCCCGCGCCAACTCGATACCCGAATGATGCATCGTCATGCCGATCTGCACTTCATTGAGACCAATGTTGAAGGCGCCGTCGACACCGATGCGGTAATCGGCGGAAAGCAGCAGGAACGCCCCCTTGGCAATGGCATGTCCAGGGCAAGCGACGATGATCGGGAAGGGATGGGCAAGCATTCGCCGCGTGAAGGCCGAACCGATGGCTACGAGAGCAATGGCGTTTTCAGGCCCTGAAGTCATGACTTTGAGGTCATAGCCGCCGGACAGTATCCCCGGCTGGCCGGTGAGAATCACCACCGCGCGGTCCTGCTCTGCGCGATCGAATGCGGCGTTGAGCGCGTCGAATACGGCCGGCGACAGCGCATTGACCTTGCCATTGTTCAGGGTCAGCGTGGCAATGCCGTCTTCGAGGTCGTAGGAAACCAGATCACTCATGACGAATAGTTCCTTGTTAGAAGTCCGCAGACGTTACTCAGCGCAACCCGCCAGGTAAAGGGCCGTGACTGACTGACAAGTCATGTTGGCCGCGTCATCAGTGCAGTACGAGCGTCGCAGCGTTCAATGTTTCAGCAGAATTCGCGATTCAAAGACGGCAGACTCAGCTCTCAGCTGTATCCGGCTCCAGTTCAAGCACGGCAAGCAACTCGGGGTGCAGGAGCGTTTGCAAGTGCGGATCGGCGATGAACAGATCGTAGGAGCCGTCGGCAATACCGCCGCTGATCCGATAGGGCGTGCCATCTGCATCGACGGTCAGCTGGGAAAGATCCAGATAACGAGGCTCGCAAGGCATCTTGTTTGCGTCCCGCATGACCACCACCTTGGGCCGCAGGTGCAACTGCTGATGCTTCTCCAGCACCAGCGCGATCTCACCGGTATGCAGCTCGACCAACGTCCCTACCGGGAACACCCCGAGCCAACGAATGAATTCATTCACCAGACTCTCGTCGAATTGCTGGCCGGCACTGCTGCGCAGCACGTCGTAGGCAGTCTGGATCGGACGTGCATCGTCATAGGTGCGATGGCTGGTGATCGCATCGAAGGCATCAACGATGGTGATCACTCGCGTGGTGAATGGAATCTGATACTGATCGAGCCCTTGCGGATAACCTTTGCTATCCAGCCGCTCATGGTGCCCGTACGCGGCGTGGACGGCGGCAGCGGGGATATCATCCTGGCCGCACAAGGCGTCGTAGCCGAACGATGGGTGCAATTTGATGTGCTCGAACTCTTTCTGGGTCAGCTTGCCCGGCTTGTTCAGAATGGCGGGATCAATCTTCATCTTCCCGACATCGTGCAGAAGCCCCGCGATACCCAACAGCTCTATTTTCTCGTCTGGCAACCCAAGGTGCGTCCCGAAGCCCATCGCCAGAATGGAGACGGAAAGACAGTGCAGGCTGGTGTACACGTCCCGAGACTTCAGACGCGTCAGCCAGAGCATGGCGCTTTCGTTGCGCAGCATGCTCTCCAGGTTCCGCTTGACCAGTGCCTGGCAGGCCTTGGTATCGATCACTCGACCCTGCTGGACATCTAGCAGCACCTGATCCAATACCAGTGCACTACTTCGATAGGCTTCGCGCGCCTCCTGCACTTCAAGCGAGAGCGGGATACGCGACATCTTGCGCTTCACCCGTAGTGGCGTCGCCGATGGCACCATCATCTGGCCCTGATCGAGCAGCACTCGCCGAGTGTCATCGACGAAAACGTAGTCGCAGCGTTCACGCACCGCCTGGATATGCTCCAGTTTGAGCAGCGGGAACCCTTGGAATAGAAAGTCGGTCTGGCGCCACGGCCGATCCAGCTCGCATATATACATGCCGAGCTCCAGATGACTGACGTGCAGACGCCGCTTCGTAGCGACTTCCGCCACGTCAGGCCGCTTGCGCTTGCTTTTGAATAACTTCATCGAAGCCTGTCCTGGCTCTTTATATTCGCGACGCTCGACTCCGCTTGCGTAAAGCACCGAGATGTTACTAGAGCTGAGAGCCTCAAAATCTAATATAGGTTCACTTCAACCCTACGTTTCGCCCGAATTCTAACGGTGCGTTAACCACATGAAAGATCTAAAAAACTTTTTGCCATCCGCGTTCTCTTCGGCTACATTAGCGCGCCTCGACGGACATCAAGCCCGTCGAGACCCGGTGAGGTGTCCGAGCGGTTGAAGGAGCACGCCTGGAAAGTGTGTATACGAGAAATCGTATCGTGGGTTCGAATCCCACCCTCACCGCCAGACTCGAAACATGCAAAGCCCCGATTATCGGGGCTTTGTCGTTTCTACCGTTCGCAATACCATCAGAAGTGTTTTGGCTCGCGCAGCCATACGATCCATGGCCGCCTGGAAATGCACCGCAACGAGGCCATTACCCGATCGGTCAATCACCACCGGCTCCGCCGGCTGCGGAGCCCGCTGGGTTGCTACCGGGCCCTCTGGTTCCGTTACCGCCTGATGTTCCGATTTCACCCGCGGCTGCGCCGTTTTCGAGGCTAACGTTTCCATTGGCATCACGATCGCGGATGGGCTCAACGGGCGTACCGGTGGTCGTCGACCTGCCAGGCTCCACCGTCGGCCTTCCCGGACCAGTGGTCGTGATCGGACTATCGCTATCACCCGGCCGCGTGACGCCGGGATTAGGAGCGCCACCACTCGGGGCCTGTCCGGGCTGAGTTGCGTGTGTGCCGACCGAATTGTTCGGGCTGGCCGAGCCCGCTGCGCCCGACTCAGCTGCCGAGCCGCTAGATACCCCAGGCTCGCGAATGGCGTTGATCTCGTCCCCAATCCGTTGGCGATTTTGCTCCATCTCAGCGCCGATCTGGTCACGCTCCTGCTGCAGGGTCATGCTTTCCTCTTCGGCATTCGCCGCGCCTGAAGCGATCAGAGCGAACAGCATTGCCGGCACGCTAAGCCTATTCATGGTCAGTCTCCATTCAAGGTGTTCATTTCATGGACAACGAAAACCACGCAGCTGCGCACGAGTGATGATCAGCCCATAAAGCTGACCCGTCAGGTCGCGCCTGAATGAAGCTCACGTTTACTGGTCTGTAAATTGCTTGAGATTAAGCCCACGCCTTCGAGAGTGATCATTAGGCCGTTGTCGGGCAGCGGATCAGACCGTTGCCGCCACCACAAACCTATACAGCGCGTCGCAATTCATCGGCGCGTAATTTTTTCGGCAAGACGCTCGACGGGTGAGCCGGACAACCGGAGCCCACGCGCCAGATCAATAGAAAGGCCGCTACCATGTTCAAACATAAGAAGTTCAGGCAGGCCACCATGATCCTGATCGCTACGGCGATCATCCTGATCCTGCCGAACCTGACTCGCCTGATCAGCTGATCACCCAAGCGCGGCGGAGAAGAACCCATGCACCGACTGTTCCTGTTGTTGATGATGGCGACCGGCACAGCGATTGGCGGCGAAATCGATCAGCCCGCCGCGCTGGCCGCGTTGCAACGCGCCGACAGCATTCTGATCGACGTTCGCACCGCGCAGGAATACGCCGAGGGCGCTCTGCCCGGCGCGACGCGAATCGAGACCCAGGATCTCTCCGAGCGCATCGCCAGTGTCGCTCCCGACAAGGACGCTCCGATCGTTCTGTACTGCCGCAGTGGCCGTCGCTCATCCGCCGCGCAGGATCTTCTCCAGGAAATGGGTTATCGCCAGGTCATCAATGCTGGCGCTTATCAGGACTTGCAAGCAGTCGTTCCACCACGCTGAGCCGCACGCTCTTGCTCATCGCCGTCAGCGTCACCTCCCTTCGCCTTTAGCGGGAACTAATGCGTAGCAGCGGCTACTGAAAAAGAAGCCGCTATTTTTTGCGCCTGCCCGCAACTGCCCGGAGGACTCGGATTGATGAATTGGGACGTGCTGTTTAACGAAACCCTATGGATCAACACTGCCATAATCGCTGGCGTCACAATTGTCAGCTATCTCATCCTGCAGGCCATTCTGCGGATCATTACCAGCCGCTTGCGGGCGATGAGCAAACGCTCCAAAAGCGGCTTCGTCGCCATTGCGGCGGAAATGCTCAGCCGCACCAGCCATCTGTTACTGATTGCTCTCTCGTTACTGATCAGCCTCAAGATCGTCGAACTGCCGGATCGCTGGGAATCGGCGATGTCGCATGGCTGGTTCATCGCCCTCGCCTTCCAGCTCGCACTCTGGATGGACACCGCCGTCAGGCTGTGGATGGAAAGCCTGAGCCGCGACGGCAAGGCGCGAAACCCTGTCACCACCACCATCATCGGCATCATGATCCGCATCGTCATCTGGACGATGATGCTGCTCTCGATCCTGGCCAACCTCGGCGTTGACATCACGGCGATGGTCGCCAGCCTCGGGGTTGGCGGTATCGCCATCGCTCTGGCGGTCCAGACGCTGCTCAGCGACGTGTTCGCATCTTTGTCCATTGGCGTGGACAAACCCTTCGAGATTGGCGATTTCGTCGTGTTCGGCGATGTCGCCGGGACAATCGAGCACATCGGCCTCAGGACCACGCGCATCCGAGCATTGAGCGGCGAGCAGATCGTCACCGCCAACGCCGATCTGCTCACGCAGGTCCTGCACAACTACAAGCGCATGAACACGCGGCGGATCGTGTTCAAGTTCGGCATTGCCTATCAGACGCCGTCGGACAAGGTTCGCGAGGTTTCAGCACTGGTTAAGCAGATCATCGAGAGCCTGGAGAACGCCAAATTCGACCGGGCGCACTTCCTTGCCTTCGACAATAGCCAGCTCACGTTCGAGGTCGTCTACATCATGCAGGTGTCGGATTACAACGCGTACATGGACGCTCAGCAGGAGATCAACCTGCAACTACTCGACGGCATTCGAGAGATGGGCGTGCAGTTCGCCTTCCCGGTTCGCAAGGTCGAATTCACTGGCGGCAACCTGCCGGAAGTGAACGTAGCCGGTATTCCCAAGGAAAAACCCGCGGCCAACCAGGAAGCTCAGAGCGCTCAACCAAACGGCTGACGACTGGCGGCGTCCGGCCAGAGTGGACGCCGCCGCGGCTCGCTTCAAGGTAGACGTATCTGCTTGTGGGTTTCAACCAATTGCTCCACGACGCCCGGGTCAGACAGTGTCGAGATATCGCCCAGGGCGTCGTATTCGTCAGCGGCGATCTTGCGCAGAATGCGCCGCATGATCTTGCCCGATCGCGTCTTCGGCAGCCCCGGCGCCCACTGAATCACGTCCGGCACGGCGATTGGTCCGATTTCCTTGCGCACCCACTGTTGCAGTTCCTGACGCAGCTGATCGGAAGACTCCTCCCCTGTCACCAGCGTCACATACACATATATTCCCTGCCCCTTGAGCGGATGCGGCACGCCCACCGCCGCCGCTTCGGCCACCTTGCGATGCGCCACTAGCGCGCTTTCAATTTCGGCCGTCCCCATGCGGTGGCCGGAAACGTTCAGCACGTCGTCTACCCGGCCAGTGATCCAGTAATAACCATCCTCGTCGCGGCGCGCGCCGTCTCCGGTGAAATACATGCCGCGAAAGGTTTTGAAGTAGGTATCGACGAAGCGGTCATGGTCACGATAGATGCTGCGCATCTGCCCTGGCCAGGAGTCGAGGATCACCAGATTGCCGTCGGTCGCGCCTTCCAAGAGGTTACCGAGGTTATCCACCAACCCCGGTACTATCCCGAAGAAAGGCCGCGTCGCAGAACCTGGCTTCAGTGCGGTTGCACCCGGCAGCGGGCAGATGAGGATGCCGCCGGTCTCGGTTTGCCACCAGGTATCGACGATCGGGCAGTGTGATCGCCCAACCGTCTCGTAATACCAGTGCCAGGCTTCTGGATTGATCGGCTCACCCACCGTACCGAGCAACCGCAGGCTCGACCCATCGGCACCCTCCATCGCCGCGCTGCCTTCGGCCATCATCGAGCGGATCGCCGTGGGCGCGGTATAGAGAATGTTGACCTTGTGCTTGTCGATGATCTGCGCGATCCGCGTCACATCGGGATAATTGGGTACACCTTCGAACATCAAGGTGGTCGCGCCATTGGCCAGCGGCCCGTAGATGATGTAGCTGTGTCCGGTGATCCAGCCCACGTCGGCGGTACACCAGTAGATCTCGCCGGGTCGATAGTCGAAGACCCGCTCGTGGGTCAGCGCGGCATAGAGCAGATAGCCGCCCGTGGTATGCATCACGCCTTTGGGTTTTCCGGTTGAGCCGGAGGTATAAAGAATGAACAGCGGCTCCTCCGCTCCCATTTCCTTGGGCGCGCAGACTTCTCCCGCAACGCGCATCAAATCCTCGTACCAGATGTCGCGATGCTGATTCCATTTGATGTTGCCGCCGGTACGCCGCACCACGATGATCTTCTGCACGCAGCGGGTTTTCGGGTTAGTCAATGCCTCGTCGACGTTAGCCTTCAGCGGTATGGCCTTGCCGCCGCGCAGCCCTTCGTCGGCCGTGATCACGACCTTCGAATTGCCGTCGATGATTCGTCCGGCCAGCGCCTCCGGTGAAAAACCGCCGAACACGACCGAATGGATGGCGCCGATGCGTGCGCAGGCCAGCATCGCCACGGCGACCTCGGGAATCATCGGCATATAGATAGTGACGACATCCCCTCGGTGCACATCTTGCCCACGCAGAGCGTTGGCGAACTTGCTGACCTCCTGATGCAACTCACGGTAGGTGATCTTGCGCTGCTCCGAGGGATCATCGCCCTCCCAGATGATCGCGATCTCATCGCCACGCGTGTCCAGATGGCGATCCAGACAGTTGGCCGAGACGTTCAAGGTGCCATCGGCAAACCACTTGATGTCGACGTGATGATCATCGAAGGATGTCTGCTTGACGCGTGTGAACGGTTTGATCCAGTCAATACGCTCCGCCTGCTCGCGCCAGAAGCCGTCAGGGTTGACCACCGACTGTTGATACATGGCTTTGTAAGTGGCTTCGTCGGTCAGCGACCGAGCCGCAACGTCTGGATTTACGGGATACAGGGACTCAGCACTCATGGGTAAATACCTCACTCGTCGGTCTTGTTATCGTTTCGAATAACCCTGTCTCAGGCGAACCATATGCATCAAACCAGGCGCCTGGGCGACTTCACGTTCGAGCTATGCGGGCTCAAAGCGTTCCGCTGGCTGCAAGCCGTGGCAAAACGCCGTCCCTTGAAGCATAGACGGTTCGGCCGCGGCGTACTTCGCCGTTCTTCGCGGTCGTAGGGATGAGGCTATCCGCCCGCTAACGCCGAGGTTCGATGGATGTCAGACCCAGCCAACCTGTACTTTCGCGTCGTTAGACGCGTTACTGAAAGCATCGCTTTGTATCCGGTCCTGATCCCCGCGCTCTATGTCGTGGTGGCCCTCCTGGTCTTCGCATTCGAATCGACAGACACCGCCGCGACGCTACGCGACGAACTGCCTCCAGGCCTGATCGATGCCGACAACAGCCGCGAGGTGCTTGGCACGCTTATCACCGGCATCATTTCTCTTGTGGTCTTCAGCTTCTCGATGGTGATGGTGGTGCTGAACGGAGCGGCTTCCCGTCTGTCACCACGCGTGCTGCCCGGACTGATCAGCGACCGACGCAATCAGGTGATTCTCGGCATTTACCTGGGAAGCATCGTCTACTATCTGCTGCTGATTACCAGCATCAACACGATGCGACCCGCAAAGCGTTCCGGTGCTCGGCCTGCTGCTGGCTGTGCTGTTCGGGATGTTCTGCATGGCTTTGTTCGTCGTGTTCATTCGCTCGGTTTCGCAATCGATTCAGGTCGACTGGGTTCTCAGCCAGCTTTACAACGGCGCGTCGGCCAATCTCGGCAAGCGCAAGCGGCGCATTGTCCAGATCGCTGAGATTCCCGATGCATCCGATTGGTGGTGCCTGCCTGCAGCCCAACCGGGTTATCTGCGCGAGGTGAACGAAAGGCGCCTGGGCAAGCTGCTACGCAAAAGGGACCTTATCGCCATGATTCAGGTAGAGCCGGGCTTCTTCCTCATTGAGGGCCATCCGCTGATCAAGCTCAGCAAGCCGCTGAGCGACGAAGATGCCGGCGAAGTATTGGATTGCTTCGACTTCCATGACAACGAATTCGCCGGTGACAACGTCTCTTACGGCATGCGGCAGATTTCCGAGATAGCAGTCAAGGCTATAAGCCCGGCCATCAACGACCCCGGAACGGCGATGCGGGCAACCAACTTACTCGGCGTATTGTTGAAACGGCTCGGCGGTATGCCGCCCCTCGACGCTGGCTGTTTTGACAAGGGCCAGCCGCGCCTCTTCTATCCGCAAGTAGGCATGCAGCGCCTGCTGCAAACCGTCGTAGCCCCTATCCGCGTTTACGGCAGCCACGACCCACAAGTTCTGACCACGCTGCTGCAGTGTCTGAAAAATGCCATGCACGGTAATCCGAGCGAAAAGCAGCTGGAGGCGCTTCACGGCGAGCTGCGTGCATTGCGTGAAGAAGCCGACGCGAAAGTACAGAACCAGCAGGACCGCCGAACAGTGAACGAGGCACTCGAGCGCCTGGCCGAACTCGAACGCGGGTCTCTGACCATAGCGCCTCTTCCCGTCAACGGAGTAAACCAACCAAAGGCGTCAACCTAGCCCCTGCACCATGCCAGACGTACTCGAGCGTCCATGGTTCGCGCCAGTCGTTTGCAAGCGGTTCCAACAAGCATGGCGAATGCCGTTCTTTCGCCCCGTTGCCAGCGCTCTGCTGGCGTGCTTTTTAATTTAATATGGCCACCTTTCGCCGTACCGGAGCCGTAATGACCGCCGCAGCCCTTTCCCCGACCCTCGAACTCGCCTGCGAGCTGATCAATCGCCCATCGGTGACCCCGCTGGACGAAGGTTGCCAGCAATTGATGAGCGAGCGTCTTGCCGCCTGCGGTTTCGCCATCGAGCCGATGCACATCGAAGAGGTCGAGAACTTCTGGGCGATACGCGGCAACGAAGGGCCGGTCCTGTGTTTCGCCGGCCATACCGACGTAGTCCCGACCGGGCCGGTGCAGGCGTGGCAGAACCCACCATTCAGGGCGCACATCGACGAGCATGGCATGCTCCACGGCCGAGGCGCGGCGGACATGAAAGGTAGCCTGGCCTCGATGATCATCGCGGTGGAGCGCTTCACCGCCGATCATCCGAATCACAAAGGGCAAATCGCCTTCCTTATTACCAGCGACGAAGAGGGCCCCGCGCACCACGGCACCAAGGCTGTGGTCGAGCGTCTGCGCGAACGCGGTCAGCGCCTGGACTGGTGCATTGTCGGCGAGCCGTCAAGCACCACGCTGGTGGGTGATGTAGTGAAAAATGGCCGCCGCGGCTCGCTCGGCGGCACCCTGACCGTACGCGGTCAGCAAGGCCACGTGGCCTATCCGCACCTGGCGAAGAACCCGATTCACCTGGCCGCGCCAGCGCTGGCCGAACTGGCCGCCGAACACTGGGACGATGGCAACGCCTTCTTCCCGCCGACCAGCTTCCAGATATCCAACCTGAATTCCGGGACCGGCGCGACCAATGTCATCCCCGGCGCGCTGGAGGCTGTGTTCAACTTCCGTTTTTCCACCGAATCCACCGTCGAAGGCTTGCAGCAACGCACCGCGTCGATTCTCGACAAGCATGGGCTGGACTGGAGCGTCGACTGGGCGCTGTCGGGTCTGCCATTCCTCACCGAGCCGGGGGAACTGCTCGACGGCGTGGCCGCAGCGATCCGCAGCGTGACCGGTCGCGAAACAATTCCTTCCACCAGCGGCGGCACCTCTGATGGGCGCTTCATCGCCACCCTGGGTACCCAGGTGGTCGAGCTTGGCCCGGTCAACGCAACGATTCATCAAGTGGACGAACATATCCTGGCCAGCGATCTCGACCTGCTGACCGAGATCTACTACCAGACGCTGGTCAATCTGCTCGCATGCTGATCTGCCCCATCTGCCGCGCCGGGCTGAACGCAGTCGACAATGGCGTCGCTTGCCCGGCCAATCACCGTTTCGATCGTGCCCGTCAGGGTTATCTCAATCTTCTGCCAGTGCAGCACAAGAATAGCCGCGACCCCGGCGACAATCAGGCCATGGTCGAAGCGCGCAGGCGCTTTCTCGATGGCGGCCACTATGCGCCGCTGGCCGAACGCCTGGCGCAGCTGGCAGCTGAGCGTGCGCCTGGTCGCTGGTTGGATATCGGTTGTGGCGAGGGTTATTACACCGCACAGATCGCCCAGGCGTTGCCGAATGCTGAAGGCTATGCACTGGATATTTCCCGCGAGGCGGTCAAGCGCGCCTGCAAACGTGCGCCGCAGCTTGAATGGCTGGTGGCGAGCATGGCCCGAGTACCGCTGGCAGACGCCAGCTGCGACTTGCTCGCCAGCATATTCAGCCCTCTGGACTGGTCCGAAACCCGGCGCCTGCTCGCACCCGGCGGAGGCCTGCTGCGCATGGGCCCGACCCGCGAGCATCTGTGGGAACTGCGCGGCCTGCTGTATGACGAAGTACGTGACTACGATGACGAAAAGCACTTGTCACTGATCCCAGAAGGCATGCACCTCGCCCACAGCGAAACGCTGACCTTCGAACTGCAGCTGGACAGTGCCGATGACCGTGCCGATCTACTGGCGATGACCCCGCACGGCTGGCGCGCCAGCGCCGAACGCCGGGCAGCGGTGATCGAGGCGCCACTGCGTGTACGGGTTGCGATACGCTACGACTGGATTCAGCGCGACGCCTAGTGTTGCCATGCGCGCTAGGACCCGTCTTGCAGACGCCTCGTCGTAAGCGGGTCAGTACAGATACCGACCGACACAGAATTAACTGACACATCACCAACAAGGCAGCCGCCCATGCGCCAACCGGACATCGAGATCTACCTCAGGGATGCCAGCCAGGACGCCGTCACCGACTGGCTGAACCTGGCCGTCGGGCCCTGCTCTGCGTGGCAACCCAAAGGTAAGACGTTCAAGTGCCGCGCTGGACAGGTCCCGATTACCTGGCTGCCGAAGGCGGTCGGCAAATGGCATAGCCTGCTGCTCGAAAGCGACGCAACCCCCTGGGAGGACGATGTCGCCTGCGCGCGTGCCGCATATCATGCGCTGGGCGTAGAAATCCGCTGCGCGCCCGGCGGTTGGCAGGAGGAAGAATCAGTGGAAGATGCTGATCGCTGGATCAGCATCAGCGAACGCGGCGAAGAAGAAATCGTCTGGCGTACGGATTGAATGGGGCCTCGGAACGGATCCTTGGTGGCTTGTTCCATTTTGGAAGCGCACATCCGTGGGGCCGAATTCATTCGGCCGAAAACCACCATGGGCGTCTCTGAGGTGGGCTGAAGCCCGCCCAAAAAAAGTCAAAGCTTCGCCCGGAGGGCCGGCCTCCCACAAAAGCAGCTAGGTGCGCACCGAATCTGGAGGCGCGCCTTGCAAGGAAGCTGGATCTACTGCTCCAGCTCGTTCCAGCAAACTGCCTAGAAACGACTTCATCAAAAAACAAACCCCGCTGGTTAGCAGGGTTTGTCATCAATGTGGGCCATCGAGCGACGGGCCTCTTCATTGCCGCAGCAAAGGTCAGAACCCCGCTACGTCCTCGGCCTGCAAGCCCTTCTGGCCCTGGATAACCGAGAATTCCACCTGCTGACCTTCGGCCAGAGAGCGGTGGCCTTCGCCACGAATCGCCTGATAGTGAACAAACACATCCGGACCACTACCACGCTGGATGAATCCATAACCCTTGGCATCGTTGAACCACTTGACGGTTCCGGTCTCGCGCTCAGCCATCCTAACTTTCTCCAACTCGATTCTTGTTATTCCCCACCGTGGGGATGGAACGATCCGGCCCGGCTGCAGCAAGCCGTCCGCCCGACAATCTACGGACCAGACATGACAGGTGCGTTTCCAGGCCGTTCGCCGGCTGAGTATAAACAGGAAACTCTCGGCTTCGGTTGTTTTGCAGCCGTTGAGCGCGACCTCAGCCGATCTTGCGCCTGCGCCACAACCACGCCAGCAGCACACCCAGCGTCAGCAGCAGCGGTATCAGGGCGATATTGACGAACTTCAGCGTGCGGCCCAGCGCCTCGATGTCAGCGTTGAGCTGGTAGCGCACCTCGCGCAGCTCTTTGCGGATGCTCAGCTTCTCCTGCATGAAGTTATGCAATGCCGCCTCCTGCTCGGCGCTCAGTTCCAGTGCCTGTCCAGGGTCGGAGCTCTGCAATTCGGAAAGCTTCGCTTCCGTTGCGGCCAGGCGCTGCTGCAGGACATCTTCCGTCTCGCGGAAACGGTTTTCGGCCTGACGCTGCAATTCCTCGACAACCACGAAAGGCCGGGCAAAGCGGCCGCGCGAACGAATGCTGATCAGCGCATCGGTACCGGCGAGATTGTCCAACGCATTGACCACGAAGGTGCCGTTGTCAGCCCAGGGCTGCGGCAGGCGCTGGCCGAAGAAATCCTGTACCTGTACCCACATACGGTCGGCTAGCAGATCAGTATCCGCCACGGCGATGACATTGATGTGAGCCGCTTCCCTAAGGCCCTCAGTGCGTCCTACGATTCCGTCCGGATAGGCCGATTGCGCCGGCCCCTGAATGCGCGCGGCCAGGGTGTAGCGCTCGCCGGTCGGCTGTAGCTCGCGCAGCAGCACTTCGGGATTGTCCAGCGTGGCGAAACGTGCGGCCTCGAACGGCATGGCATAGCCCGAGCTTTGAAGCAGCGGCGTGAAGCGGGTCGTCGCATCTTGCAGCGGCTCGAGGAAACCAGCCGTGGCCACCGTCAGGCTTTCCAGCGAGGCAGTGGTGACATCCTCGGTATCCATGGTGCCTTGAGGCAGGTTCAACCAGCCGGGATGACGGACCGAACGACGCTCGGCGCCAACCCCGACGGACATCGCGTAGGACGCATCCGCTACCACCTGCTCGGCAGCCATGCGCACGCCCCAGGCTTTGAACAGCGGCTCAAGATCGGACGCCTTGTTCTCGCCGAACTCGCCCGGGCCAATGTCCATACCAGGATCGGCTTCGCTGTAAGGATCTACGAACACCAGCAGCTTGCCGCCACGCATGACGAACTGGTCGATGGCGTAGAGCGTCTGCTCGGGAAGATCCTTGGGGTGCACCAGCATCAGCACCGACACGCTGGCCGGGATCATGTCGACGTCGCGCTTGAGACTCTCGATATGGAAAACCTGGCGGATGTTCTCCAGCACCATCCAGGGCTGCGTCGCCTGCTGGGTGCGCATGTCGAAACCGCCATTGATCTGCAACCCGGACAGTACGCCTACGACGGGCATCTGCGGCGCAGCCAGCGTTTGCACCAGGCGGCTGATCTCATATTCCAGAAACTCTTCCTGATCCAGCGGGAAGAACGGAATGCCCTGCGTCTGGCCTTCGGCGTTGATACCGGCAAGGCCGAAATGGATCGTGTCGCCACTCTGGTTCAACGGCACCGCCTGCAGGCCCAGCTCGGCGGCGCGATCTTCCTCTTCCGAGAACGGCTGCGGATCGATCACGTGCAGCTTGATCTTCCCCCCCGCCTCGCGCTCGTAGGCGCGCAGCATTTCCTCGACGCGCCGGGCGTAGTTACGTAGCACTACCAGGTCTTTCACTGCATGGTCGGAGTAGAAAAAATGCAATTCGATGGGTTCTTTGAGCTCATCGAGGATGGTCTCGGTGCCTTCGGAAATGGTGTAGAGCTTCTGCTCGGTCAGGTCCAATCGAGCGCCGGTGAACAGCAGACCGGAGAAGATGTTGAACGCCAGGAACGCGAGGGCGATCAGCAGCAGTCCGGCACCCGAATAAATAACTCGTTTCATGTGGGCTCCCTTATGCCGCTTTCTTCAGATCGACGACCACGGCGGTGGCCGCCAGCCAGGCGATGATCAGCGTGACGAAGTACAGCAGGTCTCGCAGATCGATCACGCCCTTGCTGAGCGAGTCGAAACGGATCAGGAAGCTCAGCGAAGCCACCGCATCCACTAGCCACTGCGGCGCCCAGGCGAAGGCATCGAGCACCATCGGCAAGCCGCTCACGATGAACAGAAAGCACACACTGACTGCCAGGATGAAGGCGATCACCTGATTCTTCGCCAATGCCGACATGCACGAACCTATCGCGAGGAAGGCACCCGCCAGCAGCCAGCTGCCGAAGTAGCCGGCGGCGATCGCGCCGTTATCCGGCTCACCGAGATAGTTGACGGTGATGACCATTGGAAAGGTCAGCAGCAGCGCCATGCCAGCAAACACCCAGGCGGCGAGAAACTTGCCGGTGACCGTCTCGAACAGACTGATCGGCAGCGTCATCAACAGTTCGATGGAGCCAGATTTACGCTCCTCCGCCCATAAGCGCATCGCGAGGGCGGGGATAAGGAATAGGTACAGCCAGGTATGGAAGCCGAAGAATGGCACCAGATCCGCCTGGCCCCGTTCGTAGAAGCCACCCAAATAAAAGGTGAACACCCCGGACAGCACCAGGAAAATCAGAATGAACACATAGGCGAGCGGCGTGGCGAAATAGCTGCCCAGCTCGCGCTTGAAAATCACCGGCAACTGGCTCATAGCGCCTCCCCGCGGGTCAATGTACGGAACACCTCGTCCAGCCGACCACGCTCCACGTTCAGCTCCTTCACCGGCCAACCCTGCTGGCCAATCAACGCATTGATCTGTGGAAAGATCACCTCACCCGGCTTGGCCAGCACCGTGACACTGTGTTCCGGCTCGTTGTGCTCGACCCCCGCCACGCCCGGCATGGCCGCCAGCGCGATCTCATCCAGTGGGCCGTCGCTGACCAGCGTTACCGCCTGGTGATACTTCGAACGACTCTCCAGTTCGAACGGCGTGCCATCGGCCACCAGGCGACCGCTGGCGATTACCACCGCGCGCGTACATACCGCAGTGACCTCTTCGAGAATATGCGTGGAGATGATCACGATCTTGTCCTGCGCCAGCCCTTGGATCAGCCCGCGCACCTGATGCTTTTGATTCGGATCCAGGCCATCGGTGGGCTCGTCGAGGATCAGCACGCGCGGGTCGTGCAGGATCGCCTGCGCCAGCCCGACGCGCCGCTTGAAGCCCTTGGACAGCGTCTCGATCGTCTGGCCGAGCACCGCTTCCAACTCCACCTGCCCCGCCGCGGTATCGACCCGTACGCGCTTGTCCGCGCCGCGATAGCCGCGCACCTCAGCGATGAATTCGAGAAAACCGCGTACCGTCATGTCGCCGTAACACGGCGCGCCTTCGGGCAGATAGCCAATCTGCCGTTGGGCGTGCAACGTCTGGGTCTGGATGTCGCAACTGAAAATGCTGGCCGTGCCAGAAGTCGGCGCGAGAAAACCGGTCAGCATCTTCATGGTGGTGGACTTGCCGGCGCCATTGGGGCCGAGAAAACCCAGCACCTCACCAGGCTGGACGCTGAACGACAGCGCATCGACCGCCGTGTGCTGGGCAAATCGTTTGGTCAGATTCTTTAACTCGATCATTGGCCTCTCATCCATGGATCAAGGCCGGCGCCACGCATGCACCACGCACCCGGCCTGCAAAAATGCCGGCGGAACTATATGAAGATGGGCGCGACGAATGCAACGGACAAAGCGGTTGGGAGATTTACCGGAGATTGCATCGTTCGCCTCGCTCACTAGACTCTCGCAAAGCTACGCTTCTGCTCGTCTCTTAATCGTTAAACATCATGGCTATTTCAGTACCTGAGGAAATTCGGCACAGCTGTCGCAGGCACTCGATATCGTCCAGCGTCATCTGGCATCGACGCTACTGGCAGTGCACTTTTAGGGTTCCGCGCTGAATCGTTAAATTGCTCGATGCCGGCCACTAAGAATGTCTAACAATTCATCAAGCGTTAGATACACCTATCAAATTTCGGTGATAAGCAAATCAAGAGCAGCAATGATTTCATCGCGTTGTGCGGAGAGTTCCGCAACTTGGGTGCCAAGGTGCTTCTTGGCGATACCGGCCAGTTGCGGAGTTACCATCACGTACTGCCTGCCTTCGATTTCAAAGGTTGGCGTGAGGGTCCTGAGGATTTTTCCTTTCATGGCAGAAGCCGTGAGGAGAGGCACCACAACTCGCGTACCCAGCTCGGCGATTAAATCGCTTTGCACATCGAGCAGGAAGGGTACGGCAGCCTTGGTGGCTGAGTTTGTGTTCTTTGTAAACGGCAAACTGAGGCATCAAAAGCTCCGCAGCTCATCGCTGAACACGCCCTGGGCTTCCACGTATTCGTTATAGGCATCGATGGCTTTGCTGTTCTCTGCCAGCCATTGCTCACGCTTTTTTTCTTCAGGGTCTCGACCAGAGCCTGTTCCAATGTCGCGGAGAGGTTGGGCCCGCTTTGGGGCATGAGGGTCAGCTGCGAGCACGGTCTTCACTCCTTGGCTATGCATGCGCAGATGTTGTGCGCATGCCGGCGCTCCGTCAAAGGCGCATCCGACAACAGACGCAACCGTTCGCTTCGCTTAATGGATGGGCAAACGCCACCCCTTTCAGCGCCTCGTCTCAGCTCTTGTCCTCCACATGCCGACCGAAGTTGTCCAGAATGGCCTGCCAACCCTGGCGCTGGAGTTCGGGCGGGTTTTCGGTCTCCGCATCGAACCTGACGGTCACGAGAACGCCGTCAGGGCGCTCGGCAAACTCGATCTCGGCCTCACGGCCATCGCCCATCCGGTATTCGATGAGCTTGTTCGGTATGACGCGAGTGTAGGTCCCTTCGAAGTCGAACCCCAGGCTGCCATCCTTCGCTTCCATGCGCGACATGAACGTGCCGCCTTCGCGCAGATCGACGGTGCTCCTGGTCGTGTGCCAATCATCCTGAGCCGCATTCCATTGCTTGATGTCTGCGGGATTGTTGTAGGCATCCCAGACCTTGCCTAGCTCGGCCTTTACGCGAGTCTCTACGGTGATTTTCATAGCTGTCTCCTTTCGATTTGCGGTTGCCCTGCCCTGTGGTCGAACGGTGAAGTGGAAATTCGACACGGTAGTTGTCACGGCAGATATGCAATCCTCTGGTGCGGTAGCGAACCGGCAAGTGACCTGCCCGCCTATTCCTCGCTTTCAGTCCAGCATGTTAAGGAGGCATCGATGGCATTCGTGACAGGCCTTATGGCAACGCTACTCTTGGCGGGCTATTTGCGTTGGCGCCGTGTTAAAGCATTGGTAGCGATTGCCGGCGTCGGGCTGGTTTTGCCGGCATTGGTGGCGTTCACATCCTTCATCTACCCTGCGGACCCGGAAGCACGCATGTGGGCGGCGATTGCCGTTCCTGTCTCCTATGTATGGGGATTGGCCACCGCTGGTGTGAGCTATGGTGTAGCGGCGCTGGTGCTGAGACGTGATGTCTGAGGCCCGAAGCGCATAACCGTTACCTGAGCTTGCAAGCCCGACTTCCACTGCGATGGAGCCCACGATGCAGAGCGATGAAATCAAAGCCATATTCGATCAACAGGCTTCGAGTTACGACGAGCGCTGGGCCAAGACAGCGCCGATTCGAAGCGCATTGCATTTGCTGCTGGAAGCGGTGCTTGCCGAGCTGCCGGCCGATGCGCGAATTCTTTGTGTTGGTGCTGGCACGGGCGAAGAGATCGATTATCTCGCCAGGCGTTATCCCCTGTGGACCTTTACCGCCGTGGAGCCCTCCGGCGCCATGCTCGATGTGTGTCGCAACAAGGCGGTGAAGGGAGGGTTCGTCTCCCGCTGTGATTTCCATGAGGGATATCTGGAATCGCTGCCTGGCGTAGATACCTTCGATGCAGCAACCTGTTTTCTGGTTTCCCAGTTCATTCTGGAACGGGAAGCCCGAGCCGACTTTTTCCGGACCATAGCCGCAAGGCTTCGCCCCGGCGCGATATTGGCAAGTTCTGATCTGGCATCGGATACGACTTCCAGCGAATACGATGCCCTTCTCGATGCATGGCTGAAGATGATGCAGAAGGCGGATATTCCTGCTGCAGGCCTGGAGCAGATGCGTGCGGCTTACGCCAAGGACGTCGCGATACTTCCTACCTCGTAGATCGCATCTATCCTCAAGGCTGGTGGCTTCGATGAGCCCGTTCTGTTCTATCAGGCCGGGTTGATTCATGCCTGGTTCTCAAAACGCCCAGCTGGCGAGGCGCCATGAGCCGGTCATGGGCACTGCCCTTCCTGATCGCAGCGTTGGCAAGCGTGGCTATCTGGGCTTTGTCGCCCTGGATCACCGGCCAGGCTGAACCCTGGGACGCAGGCCTGTACTACAGCGGCGCGCTGTTGGCAGCAGGATTGCTCTCGGGCGTCACAGTGCCGAAGCCGCTCTGGGCGCACTATCTGGGTGGCATAGTCGGGCAGGCGCTGTACCTGTTGCTGTTCTTGCCGCCCAGCCCCTTGATGGCGGTAGGCCTGGTGTTCCTGTTGGTGTGGTCACTGCTGTTGCTGGTCGGTGCCTATGCCGGTGCTCGTATTCGGACGCGCTGACGACATCCGCCTTCGCCGCTGACGCTACCGAGGCCCGAATAGCCAGCACGCATTGCGCGACGCTGAACTAGTGTTTTCAAGACCGACAACGACTCGCACGACGGAGGAACGCCGATGACCCCAGTAGACCTGGCCAGCATCTATCGGGACTACATCGTTTGTTTGAACGCCAGGGACTGGCCGAATCTGGGGCGCTTCGTGCATGACGAGGTGCGTCATAACGGCAAGCAGATCGGCCTGGCCGGCTATCGCCAAATGCTGGAAAACGACTACGCCACCATTCCCGATCTGCGCTTCAACATCGAACTGCTGGTTGCCGAGCCCCCTTATGTCGCGAGCCGTCTGCGATTCAACTGCTCGCCAAAAGCCCGGTTTCTGGAGCTTGATGTCGACGGGCGGAAGGTTTCGTTCGCGGAGAATGTCTTCTACGAGTTCAAGGGCGGGAAGATCTTCGAGGTCAGCTCAATCATCGACAAGGCCGCCATCGAAGCGCAGCTGTCGACTCGGTCCGAAGGTGCTTGATCCTTCGCACGCGCACACCTCGGCTCGAGTCAGCAGGAAGGCATACCTGCGGTGGAATACGCTGCGCGGTTTTCCACCCTGCACACATCGAGCATCGATTTTTTTGTCCGCTGCCTGCGCTTGCGGCACACTTGCCGCCTTCGAGGGCCCTGCCCCTTTTTAGCCGAATCTTCGTATGACCCGCTCTCCGATCCGCCGTTTTATTTTCTCCATCGTGCGCCGTGTGCTGTATTTCTGGGTGCGCTCGGAAACCATCAACCAGTCAGCCTTCAACCTCAAGCTGGACCGCAGCAGGCCGGTGTTCTATGTGTTGCAACGCGCCTCGCTGAGTGATCTGGCGGTGCTCGATCAAGAGTGTGGCAAGGCCGGTTTGCCACGTCCGGTCGCGGAGGTCGCTGTGGGTAGCCATATCGAGCCGGCGGCATTCATCTTTCTCAATCCCGCCGCGAGCTGGTTCGGTCGACGCACACGGATCGTGCCTCCGGCGCCGCTGGTGCGGCTGGTCGGCGCGCTGGAGCAGAATGCCGTGGACAACGCGCAGATCGTCCCGGTGAGCGTGTTCTGGGGCCAGTCACCGGACCGGGAGACCAGCCCCTGGAAGCTGCTGTTCGCCGACAGCTGGGCGGTGACTGGGCGGCTGCGCAAGCTGCTGAGCATTCTGATCCTCGGACGCAAAACGCGTGTGCAGTTCTCCACGCCGATCCAGCTCGACGAACTGGTGGCAATGAACAAGGGCCACGAGCGCACCCTGCGCATGGTTCATCGCATGCTGCGGGTGCACTTCCGGCAGCAGAAGACCTCAGTGATCGGTCCAGACCTTTCGCACCGGCGCAATATGGTCAAAGGGCTGGTACACGCGCCGACGGTGCGTCAGGCGATCCGCGACGAAGCCGAGCGCGAGAATATTTCCGTGGAGAAGGCCGAGGCCAAAGCGCTGCGCTACGGCAACGAGATCGCCTCGGACTATGCTTATACGGCGGTGCGCTTTCTCGAGGTGGTGCTGTCCTGGTTCTGGAACAAGATCTACGACGGCATCCGGGTCAATCACATCGAGCCGCTGCAGGAGGCAGTGCGCGGGCATGAGGTGATCTACGTGCCGTGCCACCGCAGCCATATCGACTATCTGCTGCTGTCCTATCTGCTGTTCCGCAACGGGCTGACGCCGCCGCACATCGCCGCTGGCATCAACCTCAACATGCCGGTAGTCGGCGGGCTGCTGCGGCGCGGCGGCGCCTTCTTCATGCGCCGCTCGTTCAAGGGCAACCCGCTGTACACCTCGGTGTTCAACGAATACCTGCACACGCTGTTCAGCCGCGGCTTTCCGGTGGAGTATTTCGTCGAAGGCGGCCGCTCGCGCACTGGGCGCATGCTGCAGCCCAAGACCGGCATGCTGGCGATCACGCTACGCAGCTACCTGCGCTCGCCGCGGCTGCCGATCCTCTTCGTGCCGGTGTACATCGGTTACGAACGCGTGCTGGAGGGGCGCACCTACTTGGGCGAACTGCGCGGCGCGCAGAAGAAGAAGGAGTCGATCTTCGATATCTTCAAGGTCATCGGCGCGCTCAAGCAGCGCTTCGGCCAAGTCTGGGTAAATTTCGGCGAACCGCTCAAGCTCAACGCATTCCTGGACAAAGAGCAGCCCGGCTGGCGCCAGCAAAACCTGGCACCGAGCTACCGTCCGGAATGGCTCAGCGGCACGACCAATCGCCTCGCCGAGCGGATCGCCCAGGGCCTCAATGAAGCGGCGGCGGTCAATCCGGTCAACCTGGTGGCGCTGGCCATGTTATCCACCAGCCGTCAGGCGCTGGACCAGCGTTCTCTGGCACGCATCCTCGATCTCTATCAGAGCCTGTTGCGCGCCGTGCCCTACTCGCCCCATACCACGCTGCCGGAAGGCAATGGCGAGGCGTTGATCGGTTACGTGAAGGCCCTCGGCCTGCTGGCCGAACAGAAGGATGCGCTGGGCAACATCCTCTATCTGGACGAGCAGAACGCGGTCCTGATGACCTATTACCGTAACAACGTGATGCACATCTTCGCCCTGCCGGCGCTGCTGGCGAGCTTCTTCCAGAGCAGTTCTCGCATCAGCCGCGCGCAGATCCTGCGCTTCACCCTGGCGTTGTATCCGTATCTGCGAGCCGAGCTGTTCATACGCTGGGAGCCGGAAGAACTGGAGGCGGTGATCGACCAGTGGCTGGCCGCCTTCGTCGAACAGGGCTTGCTCAAGCTCGATGGCGAGACTTATGTGCGCCCGGCGCCCAGCTCGCGGCAGTTCGTGCTGCTCACGCTGCTGGCGCGGGTCATTGTGCAGACGCTACAGCGCTTCTACATGGCGATCTCGCTGTTGCTCAACAGCGGCCAGCACAGCCTCACCGCCGAAGAGTTGGAGACGCTGTGCACGGTGATGGCTCAGCGGCTGTCGATCCTGCATGGGTTGAACGCACCGGAATTCTTCGACAAGAGTCTGTTCCGCCATTTCATCGAGAGCCTTCAGGAGCAAGACGTGCTGCGTCAGGACGAGGCCGGCAAACTCGCTTACCACGACAAGCTTGGCGAGCTGGTCGAAGGCGTAGCCAAACGGGTTTTGCCCGCCGAGATTCGCCTGTCGATCCGTCAGGTGGCGTTGGAACGGCACGCGGATGACATTGCTATCGATCAGCAGGGCTAAAAGCCGCTCGCGTCGGAACCCGGCAGATGGCAACCAGCTCGATCGAGAATCCGATGCAATGACAAAACCTGTACATCCATACAGATAAAGATTGCCTGAAGTCGCTCCGCTGCTCATCCTATGCCCATTGAAAAATGGATAGATGACGGCGATGCGGCTGTTTCTCTGCGAAAAACCCTCCCAGGCCAAGGACATCGCCAAGGTCCTCGGCGCCAATCGGCGTGGCGACGGCTGCTGGCTTGGGCCTGGAGTGACCGTGACCTGGTGCATCGGCCATCTGCTGGAAACCGCCCCGCCGGATGCCTATGACACCCGCTACAAGCGCTGGGTGCTGGGCGATCTGCCGATCATTCCCGAGCGCTGGAAGATGCAGGTCAAGCCGAAAACCGCCAGCCAGTTCAAGGCCGTCAAGCGCCTGCTCGGTGAGGCCAGCGAACTGGTGATCGCCACCGACGCCGACCGCGAAGGCGAGATGATCGCCCGTGAGTTGGTGGAACACTGTCGTTATCGCGGCCCTATCCAGCGGCTCTGGCTGTCGGCGCTGGACGATGCCTCGATCCGCAAGGCCTTGGCCGCGCTCAAGCCCGGCGCCGAAACCTTCAGCCTCTATCATTCGGCACTGGGCCGCTCGCGGGCCGACTGGTTGATCGGAATGAATATGAGCCGATTGTTCACCTTGCTAGGCCGTCAGTCCGGCTATCAGGGCGTGCTGCCGGTGGGCCGGGTGCAGACGCCAACGCTGCGCCTGGTGGTGGATCGCGACCGCAGCATCGCCGACTTCGTGCCGGTGCCTTACTGGAGCATTGAGGTCGCGCTGCGGGCCGACGGCATGCCCTTCACCGCACAATGGCGCGCCGCCGAGGATCGCTGCGACGACCAGGGCCGTTGCCTCGACCCGGAACATGCGCGCCAGGCAGCTACCGCCATCGAAAGCGGTGAGCAGGCGCAGGTGCTGAAGGTACGCACCGAGCGCATGCGTGAAGCGCCACCACTACTCTTCGACCTCGGCACCCTGCAGGAAGTCTGCTCGAAGAAACTCGGCCTCGGTGCCCAGGAAACCCTGGATATCGCCCAGGCGCTCTACGAAACCCACAAGCTAATCACCTACCCGCGCAGCGATTGCGGCTACCTGCCGCTGAGCCAGCACGGCGAGGCCCCGGCGATCATCGCCGCCCTTGGCCGCAGCGATCCGTCGCTGTCCGAACTGCTCACCCACGTACAGCCGCAACGCCGTTCCCGCGCTTGGAACGACGCCAAGGTCAGCGCCCACCATGGCATCATCCCCACCGCCGCCGTTACCGACCTGTCACGTCTGGTCGGCAAGCAACGCGCGGTCTATACGCTGATTCGCGCCCGCTACCTGGCGCAGTTCCTGCCGAATCACGAATACGACCGCACCCAGGCGGATTTCGACTGCGCCGGGCAGGCGCTGCGGGCGGTGGGCAAGGTGATCGTCGAACCCGGCTGGCGCCGCGCGCTGCCCGAGGCGCTGACGCCCGTCAAGGGTCGCGAGCCGGTACCTGCCCAGGCACTGCCGGTGTTGAGCGAAGGCCAGCACTGCAATGTCATGAGCGTAAACCTCAAGGACCTCTGGACCCAGCCGCCCAAGCCCTTCACCGAGGGCGATCTGATCAAAGCGATGAAGAACGTCGCCAAGCTGGTGGACGACCCACGCCTCAAGCAAAAGCTCAAGGACACCACCGGCATCGGCACCGAAGCGACGCGGGCCGGCATCATTCAGGGACTGCTTGATCGCGGCTACCTGACCAAACAGGGCAAGGCGCTGTCGGCCAGCCCGGCGGCCTTCAGCCTGATCGATGCCGTGCCGCGCGCTATCGCCGACCCCGGCACTACGGCAATCTGGGAACAAGCGCTGGACATGGTGCAGAGCGGCGAGATGAGTCTGGAGGAATTCGTCGCCAAGCAATCGGCTTGGATGCGCAAACAGGTGGAACGCTGCCGCGGGCTGAGCCTGACCATCACCGGACCGGCAAGCCCGGCCGGTAACGCTGCGCCCTGGAAGAAGAAACGCAAGGCGACACCGCGCAAGGCTGCCAGCGCTGGAAAACGGAAGTCACGCAAGGCGTCAGTCGAGGCGTAAAGCTTGCCCGCGAAAATGCCATCGAGCCCCAACAGGCTTCGCCAGCAAGCTCGCCCACAAAAGCATCACGCCGATTCCGACCTGTAGGAGCGAGCTTGCTCGCGAAGAGTGGCATCACGCTAAAGCTTCGCGAGCAAGCTCGCTCCCACAGAAGACAAGCAACCGGGTTTACACAGCCAGGCCTCGCAATCAGACAAGGCTGCTTTCGGAAAGCAGCCTTGTTTGACGGGTTACCGTCGGTAGTACGCCTCGCGCCAAGTCTGATATTGCTCGTCCTGCCAGACGCGATCATGCAGGCGCGCCATGCCTTCGGGGTCGTTGAGCAATCGCCAACGCGCCGCTTCGGCGGGGCCATCGGGCCCGGCAGCGAGAATTTCACGCATACGCTGTTCACGTAGCACTTCGGCCGCTGGTACCACCTTGGCGTGCCGCGCGCGCGCCATGGCGCAGACCAGCGCGTTGTACGACGGATCCACCGTCGCGGCGATGAACCCCTGCTGCAGCGCATTGGCCTGGTTCTGCTGGTTGTAGCGGTCCGTGGCGGCCAATTCGGTGGGCGGGTCGAATTCCTCCGGAATCAGGAACAGCTTGCGCCGGAACGCCGCCAGCCCAGGGCCCGTGCGACTGGTCAGCACCGAGACCGGCGCCGAGAGGATCAGCGACACCACGATGGGCGCCAGCCACCAAAGGAACGCCGGATCGAGCCAGGCCACCAGAGCCGTCCAGAGCACGCCCAGCAGCATCTGCGAACCGTGCCGGCGCAGCGCTTCGCCCCAGGGCGTGGCGTTGTCGGCGCGTTGCGGCGACTTCCACTGCACCGACCAGCCAAGGAACGCCGCGGTGACGAAGACGGTATGGAACAGCATGCGTACCGGCGCCAGCAACATCGAGAACAGGGTTTCCAGAATCATCGACAGCAGCAATCGGAGCCCACCGCCATATTCCTTCGAACCCTGAATCCAGATCAGCACCACGCTGAGCAGCTTGGGTAGGAACAGCAGTGTCAACGTCGCGGAGAACAGAGCAATCGCCTCCCGCGGATGCCACTGCGGCCACAGCGGATATAGCTGGTTGGGCTGCAGGAAATACTCCGGCACCATCAGCGTATGGATCGCCAGCAGCCCGGTGGACAGCGCCAGGAAGGTGAACCACAGCGGTGCTGACAGATAGGACATTACCCCGGTGAGGAACACGAAGCGATGCACCGTGTGCATGCCCTTGACCAGGAACAGGCGGAAGTTCATCAGATTGCCGTGACACCAGCGGCGGTCGCGCTTGAGTTCGTCGAGCAGATTCGGCGGTAGCTCTTCGTAACTGCCCGGCAGGTCGTAGGCGATCCACACGCCCCAGCCGGCTCGTCGCATCAGGGCCGCCTCGACGAAATCGTGGGAAAGAATATCGCCAGCGAAGGAGCCCTTGCCCGGCAGCGGCGCCAAGGCGCAGTGCTCGATAAAGGGTTTGACCCGGATGATCGCGTTATGGCCCCAGTAATGCGACTCGCCCAGCTGCCAGAAATTGAGCCCCGCAGTGAACAGCGGCCCATAGACCCGCGTGGCGAACTGCTGCATGCGCGCGTAGAGCGTATCCATGCCAGAGGCTTTCGGCCCGGTCTGGATGATGCCGGCGCCAGGGTTGGCTTCCATCAGCCGCACCAGCGACGTCAGGCAACCGCCGCTCATCACGCTGTCGGCGTCCAGCACCACCATGTAACGGTAACTGCTGCCCCAGCGCCGGCAGAAGTCGTCAATGTTGCCGCTCTTGCGCTTCACCCGGCGCCGACGGCGGCGATAGAAGATATGGCCGAAACCGTCGACCTCGCGGCACAGCTCCAGCCAGGCCTTTTGCTCTGCCACGCAGGTGTCGGGGTCGTTGCTGTCGCTGAGCACGAAGATATCGAAGTGCTCGATCTCACCCGTGGCCAGCAGCGATTCGTAGGTCGCCCGCAGTCCGGCGAACACCCGCGGCACGTCCTCGTTGGCGATGGGCATTACCAGCGCCGTGCGCGCCTCGGCCGGAATCGGTTCGTTGCCCGTGCTGGTGGCGGAGATGTTGTAGCGGTCGCGCCCCTTGAGCAATTGGAAGAAGCCCATCAGCGCCGTCCAGAATCCCACCGACACCCAGCAGAACAGCAGCGCGAACAGCAGCAGGATGCTGGTCTGCACTACGTACGGCAGGATTTGCCGCGCCGACTCCTGCCAGGGCTGCAGAAAAACCTCCTGCAGACTGACCAGTGCCCAACCCTGATAAGGCAACACAGCCTTCATGTGCCAGGTAGCGATAGCCGTCTGCGCCAGCATCAGGATCAGCAGCGCGGCGCGCCGGTAAGCGGCAACCCGGCGCCAGCCCGACCTGTCGAGGGGCGCCGCCACGTTGGGCTGCTCCACCGTACGATTCTTCTTGAACAGCAGTCGCCACCAGCTCAGGCGCAGCACGCTGGTATGCCATGGCTCGGGCACCATCCGCGTGCGCACGATCGGCGGCGTCGACTGAATGCAGGTGCGGCCCTGATGATCCTTGGTCAGCACCCCACCACGCTCGAAGAGATCGCCCCAGGCAAGCCGCAGGCGCGTCGCGACCGAGCCGAGCGGATCGCCCCTATGCAAGCCATGCTTGTCGGATGGGCCCTGCGCCAGAGCCCGATGGACGCCGGCCAGCTCGCCCCCTTGCTGGTCCACTTGCTCACCCAGCGCCTGAGATTGATCGACGTCGAGGGGAAGCTCGGCAAGATAACGCCGGGCGAGCGATTGTTGCGCGTGTTCAGTCATGGACAGGTATCTGATAGCTCCAGGTTTCGGACAGCGTGGTCTCGCCGTCCACCAACGCAGCGCGCAACTCCACCGGACGCGCCGGGTCCTTGACCCGCAGCCGCAGCGTCAGCCGCCAGCCTTTGCTGACCGGGTTATGGCGCAGGTTGTTTTCCACCAGCTCGACGTTGTCATCGACACTGACCTGAGTACTGACCAGCGCATCCGCCGGCAGCTTGGCCAGGTTCGGCCCGACGAAATCGACTATCAGCGCTGTGCTGCCATCGGGCTGGCGAATCAGGTTGGACTGCTTCACATCACCGGCCGACAGGCGCGTCTGCTTGACCCAGGCGAGCTTGGGATCGTGCAGCGCCGGCTCGTCCATGGTGAAGTGCAGGCGATATTCGAAATTCAGCGACTCGCCGGGTTCAGGTCGCCGCTCGGGCACCCAGAAGGCGACGATGTTGTCGTTGGTTTCGTCCGGGGTGGGAATCTCGATCAGCTCTACGTGGCCTTTGCCCCAATCGCCAACCGGTTCGATCCAGCCGCTCGGGCGCAGCTCGTAGCGATCGTCCAGATCCTCGTAACGACCGAAGTCGCGGGTACGCTGGAGCAGTCCGAAGCCACGCGGGTTTTCGACGCTGTAACTGCTGATCGAAAGCCGTTTGGGATTGTTCAGCGGCCGCCAGATCCACTCGTCATTGCCGGTATGAATCGCCAGGCCTTCCGAGTCGTGCAGCTGCGGGCGGTAGTTGAGCAGATTACTCGGCTGGTTAGCGCCGAACAGGTACATGCTGGTGAGCGCGCCGATGCCCAGCTTTTCCACGGGTTCGCGCAGGTAGACACGCGCCTGCACGTCAACGGTGCTGTCCTTGCCGGGCGTCACCACCATCCGATAGGCGCCGGTGGCGCGGGGCGAATCCAGCAGCGCGTAGATCACCAGATTGCGCCGATCAGCTTGCGGGCGCTCGACCCAGAATTCGCGGAAACGGGGAAATTCCTCCCCGCTCGGCAGCGCGGTGTCGATGGCCAGCCCGCGTGCCGACAGACCATAAACCTGATCCTTACCGACCACACGGAAGTAGCTGGCGCCCAGCAGTGTGATGAGCTCGTCCTGCTTGTCCGCCTTGTTCAGCGGATAGAGGACCTTGAAACCAGCGAAGCCGAGATTTTCCAGCGCCGCGGGCTCGATCTGCACCTTGCCAAAATCGAACATCTCCGGCTTGTAGCGGACCTCATTTACACCCGTTGCGGTGACCTCGTTGATCCTCACCGGCACGTCGAAGTGCATGCCCTGATGGTAGAACTGCAACTCGAACGGCGTCTCTGCATCATGCCAGAGCGCCTTGTCGCCGCGAAAACGCAGTTGTTGATAATCGCCGAATGCCATGTTGCGGAACACGGGAGGCAGGTTGCTTTGCGGCGCGGCATAACCCTCCGCCGCCAGCTTTTCAGCCTTCTGCGCTACGTCGTCGAGGCTGAATGCCCAGCCGTGCCCGACAAACAGACTCATGCACAGGCCTAAAGCCATTCCCAGCGCCCGACCTTTACGAGCACCCGCTTCAACATGAACGGTACGTGACACATCGCCTCCTGAGTATTACTGCTGACCGCTTTTCCGGCCCAGTTTGCCCACGTTGGTCTACCGCAGCGGCAAATGATTCCCTGCGGAACAAGCGAAGCGGCGCATCTTCACATGCCGCACAGGCGCTGGATAGCCGGCCTGAGAGGACTTTTTTCAGACCCGCCAAGCGCCCCGCGCACCCAATCGAAAGAGTGGTAATACAGGGGTCATCCGAGCCGCGTTCACGGGCCGCACCGGCTATCAGAGCCGGAGGCCAAAATTGAAGAAAGCTCGGCGATCAGGGCTGGCATGAGGCAGGCGAAACGGCAGGGCTTACCGGGTTGCCGCGAAGCGCTTTACGGATTCGAGCCAGTCGGCTTCCAACCGCGTCTGATCGACGTCCATTCCTTGCTCCAGCAACTTTTCGCGGTGCAGGTCGATCTCGCGCACCGCGTCGCTCAGAGCCGCGCTGTTACCGTCCAACTGATGCATCTGGGTCAATCCCAGGTGGTAAAAGCGCAGCAGCTTCATCGCCTCCGCATCGCCGACCGCCACGCCAGCGGTGACGTGATGCATGACGTTGGTGACGCTCATCAGGCTGCGCTTCAGACGCCAACCATAGACAGCACAGGCCATCCAGGGCTGCTTCCAATACACCGAACGCACCAGCGCGATGGTCAGCAGCAGCCCGACGACGACTCCCGTGGCATTCAGGTAAAGGTTATCCCCGCCCGCCTCGCCAAATAACGCAACTGCCGCCGCAGCCAGTCCTAACGCCAGCATCGCGAAGGTCGCAACGACGATCAGCGTGCTGCGCCGTGTTTGTTGACGATAGGTCTGCGGGTCAAGCGGCTTGATTTCGAATGTCACCATGGGTGGGTCCTTGAGCGGCAATGAGCAGGAAGTCGTTCGCTGCATTATCACCGCAATCGCGCCGCCGACAGCTGATCCGCAGCATACGACTCAAGTGACATTTTTTATCGGAGGGAGGTAGCGGCGCCGGGCGGCGCCGCTTGTCAGGCTCAGCTATTGAGCTTGACCGTGGTCTTCGCCACGAGCTCGCCCTGGTAGCGGGCGATGGTCAGTTCCTTGGTGGACGGCTGACGCGAGCCATCACCGCCGGCGATGGTCGAGGCGCCATAAGGCGTGCCACCGTTGGTCTCGGAAATGTCGAAGAACTCGCCGATGCCGTAGCCGGTCGGCACGATGATCATTCCGTGGTGGGCCAGGGTGGTCCAGGTGGAGGTGATGGTCATCTCCTGACCGCCGCCGGTACCGGTGGAAGTGAATACGCTGGCGACCTTGCCATGCAGCGCGCCCTTGGCCCACAGGCCGCCGGTCTGGTCGAGAAAGTTGCGCATCTGCCCGGACATGTTGCCGAAGCGGGTCGGCGTGCCAAAGATGATCGCATCGTAATCGGGCAGCTCGGCCGGAGTGGCGATGTCTGCAGCCTGATCGGTCTTGCCGCCTGCATTCTTGAAGACCTCCTGCGGCATGGTTTCCGGCACACGTTTGATGGTCACTTCGGCACCTTGCACACGGCGCGCACCTTCAGCGACCGCGTTGGCCATGGTTTCGATGTGGCCATACATCGAGTGATACAGCACGAGAATCTTCGCCATTTTCATTTCCTCTTTCTGGGTTATGTTTCGACTCTGTTTCTATCTACGCTGTCGCCGACTCGCTCAGCGAACGTCCACCAGCACCACTTCGCTATGTTCCAGCGCCTTGACGGTGAGCAGCGTCTCATCACGCACCGCCACGCCGTCCCCCGTCGCTGCAACGAGCCCAGCAACCTCGATACGTCCACTGGCGGGCACCAGATAGACCTTGCGACCATCACCAATTCGGTATTGGGCAACCTGACCTGGTGAAAGTGCAGCTGCGGCCAGACGCGCATCGGCCCGGATCGGCAGCGCATCGCTGTCATCGCTCATGCCGCTGGCTAGCGTGACAAATGCACCCGCACGCTCAGCTGTAGGGAACGGGCGCGTCCCCCAGCTTGGAGGCAGCCCGGTTTGGTCCGGGTAGATCCAAATCTGGAAAATCTCAGTGGACTCGCTTTCGAGGTTGTATTCGCTATGGGCGATGCCGGTGCCGGCACTCATGACCTGTACATCACCGGCAGCCGTACGGCCGCTATTACCCAGGCTGTCTTCGTGGGTGATGGCGCCCTTGCGAACGTAGGTGATGATTTCCATGTCGCGGTGCGTATGGGTCGGGAAGCCTGAGTCCGGCGCGATAGTGTCGTCATTCCAGACCCGCAAGCGGCCCCAGTGCATGCGCAGCGGGTCGTGATAATCGGCAAAAGAAAAGTGATGGCGGGCATGCAACCAGCCGTGGTGTGCGGCGCCAAGCTCGGCGCGCGGGCGGATTTCGATCATCGATGGCAGCCTCTGGGTCAATCAGCTCGACACCATGCCGAGCGCTATGGCCGTCATTTTCCATTCAATCCATCGCACGAATAGCGGATATTCTCGGTAGAACCTATCTATCCATTCGATATCTCAGGCGCCTAACGTTTACGACAGAAAGCCGAGAACCTCCTCCAACAGCAGTTGCGGAACCTCCTCGGCGATGTAATGCCCAGCCGGCAGCGCCCTGCCTGGCACGCTCGTTGCCACGGCACGCCACTCCTTCAGCGGATCGAAGCAACGCTCGACGACGCCTTTGGCACCCCAGAGCACCAGCAGGGGCGCCTCGATACGCCGATCAACAGCACGATCTTCCTGGTCATGCTGCAGATCGATGCCGGCACTGGCCCGATAATCTTCACAGAACGCGTGAATAGTGCCGGGCAGCCTCATGCAGCGCAGGTATTCAGCGTAGGCGGCAGCGGTGAACGGGTGATGATGGTCGGCGCGGGTCGCCACGGCGGTCTTCAATACCAGCTCGGTTGCGGCGTCCATGAGCGTTTCCGGCAACGGCGCCGGGCGGATCAGAAAGAACCAGTGCCAGTAAGCGCGCGCGAAGGTTTCATCGGTCTGGCTGTACATCGCCAGGGTCGGTGCGATGTCCAGCAGAATCAGCCGGCGAACCGCCTGTGGATGATCCATCGCTAGACGATGGCTGACCCGGGCGCCGCGGTCGTGGGCAAGAATATCGAAACGCTCAAAGCCCAAGGTGCGCATCAATTCGACCTGGTCGAGCGCCATCTCGCGCTTGCTGTAGGCCACATGATCCTCGCCACCCTCGGGCTTGCTGCTATCGCCGTAGCCACGCAAATCCGCCGCTACGACAGTGAACCGTTCCGCCAGCTGATCGGCCACTTCGTGCCACATGACATGCGTTTGCGGGTAGCCGTGAAGCAGCAGCAAGGGCGGCCCGGAGCCGCCTTTGCGATAGGCGATCCGTACGCCATTGACCTCGCACTCGTCACGCTGGAACTGCTCGAACATGGGGCCACTCCGGAAGGTTAGGACCTTAAGGTTAGGCTCAGATCGCCCAAGCGCAACAGCAACATCAACCCAACAGCACCGGCAGAAACAGCGCGATGAGAATGCCCAGCAGGCTCATGCCCAGCGCGGCGAAGGCGCCGCATTCATCGCTTTCCTCCAACGCGCGAGCTGTGCCGATGGCGTGGGCGTTGATGCCGTAGCTCAGGCCCCGGGCAGCGGGATGATCGACACCTGCCCAACCCAACAGCCACGGCCCCAGCGCCGTGCCGATGACACCGGTGAGCATCACGAATACCGCCGCCAGCGAAGCGAGGCCACCAATCTGCTCAGCCACCAGCATGGCGATCGGCATGGTTGCGGCCTTGGGCGACAGGCTCATCAGTACCGACAGATCCGCGCCCATCGCACTGGAAATCAGCAACGTCAGGACGACGCCCAGCACGCCGCCGCTCACCAGGGTAATGAGGATCGGCCAGAACAGTTGCTGGATACGCTTGATATGACGATACAGTGGCACCGCCAAGGCCACCGTTGCCGGGCCGACCAGCACGGCAATCATCGAGGCGCCCTCGCGGTAGCTCGCATAATCGATGCCGCACAGGTATAGCGTTCCGACCACCAGCAGCATGCCGATCATCACCGGCTGCAGCACCAGCCAGCCGCTGCGTCGGTAGAGTGCCAGTGCAAGCTGGAACGCGATCAGCGTTAGCGCCACGGAAAACAGCGGGTGGTCGAATGTCTTCGCCCAGACATCGCGCCATTCAAGACCATTCATAGCTGATTCTCTCTGCGGCGTTCCGTCCGCCGAATGAGGTACTGCATCAGCCAGCCGCAAAACGGAACGGTCACCATCAACGAAAGCACCAGACCGGCCGCGATGGCAGGCAGATCGGCTAGCAAGGCATCGCTGCTGGTCATGATCCCGGCCGCCGGCACAATCAGCAGCAGCGGCAGGTATTGCAGCAGCAGGGCCGCGGTTTTCTCGAGTGGTTCAGGAATACCGCGGCGCAGCAACAGCAGGCCGAACAGCAGCACCATGCCGATGATCGGCCCAGGGAGTGCAGGGAGCAGCAGAAGATTGATGACGCTGCCAAGCAATTGCAGCACTACTAGCCAAGTCAGGCCTTTGAGGATCATTGGTACTCCTTGGGTCGACAGCAGAACGGTACGCAGAAAGGCTAAACCAGGGATCGATAGCAGCATGCGCTCGCAACCGATGCAAGCTCGGGACTATCGCCCGCTGTGGCAGAGGCGAAACAGGTGCAGATAGAGGCAAAAAAACCGGATCAGTTATTCACGGGTTTCATCCTAATTCTCCTGTGGCGCGACGTCGCAGGGCCTGAGAGCAGTTTGTCGTATTTTTCCGATGATGCCGATCACGAGCCCGGGCATAGCCAGCCTTCCAGGCTAATGCGCTCATAATGCGAGCTCCTCCGCCCGCCATCTGATCTGTATTTACACTCAAGGACTGAGACTGTTCTACATCTCTGCTCCGCTCGATCATTCGTCCCGCCTGAATGCCTATGGGGCGCACAAAATGACCGAACGAATTCCCGCCACGATCATCGCTACTGTTGATCCGAGCAAACCGATACGCCTGACGCCCGCCCAGACGGGCGGACCGATCCATACCCGCAGCTTCTCCGGCCTGTTTCGCAATCTGCGCCTGCTGAGCGGAGGTCTGTTGCTGCTGCTCTACTTCGGCACCCAGTGGCTGAACTGGGACGGCCGTCAGGCTGTGCTCTGGGATCTCGGTAAACAGCAATTCCACATCTTCGGTGCCACCTTCTGGCCGCAGGACTTCATCCTGCTGTCGGCATTGCTGATCATCGCGGCCTTTGGCCTGTTCTTCATCACCGTGCTGGCCGGCCGAGTATGGTGCGGCTCCGCCTGCCCGCAGAGCACCTGGACGTGGATTTTCATGTGGGCGGAAAAGATCACCGAGGGCGACCGCGGCCAGCGGATCAAGCTCGACGCCGCGCCCTGGTCCGCTGCGAAGCTGCTGCGCCGCTCCGCCAAACACGCGATCTGGCTGGCGGTCAGTCTCGCGACGGCGCTCGCCTTCGTCGGCTACTTCGTTCCGGTACGTGAATTGGTGGGTGACCTGTTCACCCTGGAGCTCGGATTGTCCGCCGGTTTCTGGCTGTTCTTTTTCACCGCTGCGACCTACCTCAATGCGGGGTGGCTGCGGGAAAAGGTCTGCCTGCACATGTGCCCTTATTCGCGCTTCCAGGCGGTGATGTTCGATGCCGATACCCTGCTGGTTTCCTACGATGCGGCCCGTGGCGAAAGCCGCGGCGCGCGGCGCAAGGACAGCGACCCGCGCGCGCAGGGCCTCGGTGACTGCATCGACTGCACCCTGTGCGTGCAGGTCTGCCCCACCGGCATCGACATCCGCGACGGCCTGCAATTGGACTGCATCAGTTGCGGCGCCTGCGTCGATGCTTGCGACAGCGTGATGGACAAGATGGGCTATGCGCGCGGACTGGTCCGCTTCACGTCCGAGCGCGCATTGCAGGGCGGCAAGACGCGTCTGTTTCGCCCTCGTCTGGTCGGCTATGCCGCGGCACTGCTGGTGATGATCGGGGCCTTCGTCTGGGCATTGGATGCCCGACCGATGCTTTCGCTGGACGTCACCAAGGACCGCACCCTGTATCGCGAAAATACGCAGGGCCAGATCGAAAACATGTACCGCCTCAAGGTCATCAACAAGACCCAGCAGCACCGGCAGTACGCGATATCGCTCGGCAAGGGGCCGTTCGAGCTGCACGCTCGACGCGAAATCAGCCTGGCGCCCGGCGAGATCGCCGATCTGCCAGTCAGCGTGGCGCTCACCGACCCCAGCCACAGCCGTGCACTGAGCCACAGGCTGCAGTTCAAGGTTCGTGACTTGGACGATCCACACAGTGCCGTCAGTATCAACAGCACCTTCGTCGCGCCGGCCAATCCGTGAGCGCGTGGTGATCCGCGCGGCAACACGAGGTGCACCGTTCACGCTTCGTGCAGTATCGTCACCCATTGCCGCAGCTGAGCCAGACGCATGAAGCGTTACGAAAAATTTGCTGACGAAATAGCCGAACTGATCCGCACCGGCGTACTGGGGCCGGGCGAAAGAGTGCCGTCGGTGCGCCACGCCAGCCGCACCTACGGGGTCAGCCCGTCGACAATATTCCAGGCCTACTACCTGCTCGAGGATCGCGGCCTGATTCAAGCGCGGGCGCGTTCGGGCTACTTCGTTCGCGAACATGCCAAGCGTCCGCTGCACGAACCCGAGATCGGGCCGCGGCTGGCCGAAACCACCGACGTTGGCGTCAGCGAGCTGGTGTTCTCGGTGCTCGCCTCGCTACGCGATCCAAACACCGTGCCCTTCGGCTCGGCCTTTCCCAGCCCGGAACTCTTTCCGCTGCAACGCCTGGCGCGCTCCATGGCTCAGTGCATACGCGACATGCCGGCCAGCGCGGTGATCGCCGAGATGACGGCCGGCAATCCGGACCTGCGCCGGCAACTCGCCCTGCGCTACATGGTCAGCGGCGTGATGCTGCCGATGGACGAGCTGGTGATCACCACCGGCGCCATGGAGGCGCTGAATCTGTGCCTGCAGGTCGTAACCGAGCCAGGTGACCTGGTCGCCATCGAAGCACCCGCCTTCTACGCCACGCTCCAGGTGCTGGAACGGCTCAAGCTCAAGGCGGTGGAAATCCCGGTGCATCCGCGCGAGGGCATCGATCTGGAAACCCTCGCGGACAGCCTCGCCAAGCTTCCGATCAAGGCGTGCTGGTTCATGAGCAGCCTGCAAAATCCGCTGGGCGCGAGCATGGGTGAACCGAAGAAACTGCAGCTTTACGAGCTGCTGCGGCAGCATCAGGTGCCACTGATCGAAGACGACGTCTACGCCGAGCTCTATTTCTCCCAGGAACCGCCCAAGCCCGTCAAAAGCCATGACCGCGACGGCTTGGTCATGCACTGCGGCTCATTCTCCAAAAGCCTCGCGCCGGGTTATCGAGTCGGCTGGGTCGCTGGCGGGCGGTACGCCGAGCAGATCAGCCGGCTCAAGCTGATGACCACTATTTCGCCTTCCGTCCCGGCCCAGGCAGCCATCGCCGATTACCTGCAACACGGCGGCTACGACCGCCATTTACGCAAGCTGCGCCACGCGCTGGAAATGCAACAAGGCGCCATGCTCGCCTCTGCCGCCCGACATTTCCCGGCGACCACCCGGGTCACACGCCCCGCTGGCGGTTACTTCCTGTGGTTCGAGTTTCCGGAGCAGGTCGATTCCCTGCAGCTGCTGCAGCTCGCGCTCGCTCAAGGCATCAGCCTCGCCCCCGGCCCGATCTTTTCGGCCACTCAACGATTCCGAAACTGCGCGCGGTTGAACCATGGCCACCCCTGGGATGAGCGCAGTGAGAAGGCCATGGAATTACTCGGACGTATGATTAAATCGTTCTAAAAACGAAGCCTCGGCGGCAAGCCACACACGACGCTAAACCTCGATCGTTCCTTGCAGGTACTGCACTGCTCGCCCGGCGACGAACACGCGCTCCCCTTCCACCCGGCAATACAGTAGTCCGCTACGACGCGAGGCCTGCAACGCAACCAGCGAGGATTTACCCAGGCGCCCGCTCCAGTAAGGCGCGAGGCCGGCATAGATCGAGCCAGTTACCGGATCTTCATCGCCACCATTGGCCGGCCAGAAGTAACGCGAGACGAAGTCCTGCTCACGCCCCGGCGCGGTGATCACCACATCCAGCGGGGCGAGTGTTTTGAGGGCGGCGAGGTCCGGCGTCAGAGCGCGTACCTGCTCCTCGTCCTCGTATACGGCGAACCAGGCCTGACTGCTTTTCAGGACGGCTTGCGGAACGATGCCTAGGCCGTTGAATAGCTCCGCCGGAGGGTTATCCACGCGCTCGGGTTCGCGGTTGGGGAAGTTCATTTCCAGCAATCCGTCGTCCAGCTGCGCGACGCTGATGTCGCCCACCGCCGCCGCACGGAAGGTCAGCGGCGCCGTCGCCATTCCCTGACTGAGCAACACGAACGCGCTGGCCAACGTTGCGTGACCGCAAAAGTCGATCTCGGTAATGCGCGAGAACCAGCGAATGTGAAAGGCACCGTCCGGCTCGCGTACCAGAAAGGCCGTTTCCGACAGGTTGTTCTCGATGGCGATCGACTGCATCTGCGCATCGCTCAGCCATTGTTCCAGCGGCACCACCGCGGCGGGGTTGCCCTTGAACAGCTCACCAGTGAATGCATCGACCTGATAGATCGGCAGTTTCATGCTCGGCCCTCACCCCTGCTCGGCGCCCGCCGTCGGGCGCGCTAATCGAACGAGTCTCGCCGAGCGGGAAGCGCTCTGCAATTCTTCCTGAGCCGACCTGGCTGCGGCCGGTCAGGAGCTCGACACCATGCTGGCAGTCAGCGTGGGCTTGATCGGCTCTGCCGGCGGCTGACATTGCGTCTGCGCGCCGATCTGCAGATAGGGCTGGAGAATCGGCGCCATGCCTTTGAGCACCTGCACCGGCAGCGCCGAAGTGAAGCGGAAACTGTCTGCGCCGCGCCCTGGAACGTAGGCAGTCAAGGTGCCGAAATGATTCGGGCCGAGAAAGAAAACGAAAGTGGCAGTCCGGTTCAATGCCAGCGAACTGATCAACCGCCCGCCTGCACCGATGGTCTGGATGCGGTTGTCGCCCGTTCCGGTCTTGCCGCCAACACGCAGCGGTTCGCCGTCGCTTTGCAGGAAGCTGCCGCGCAGCCTGCGCGCCGTACCCCCCTCGACCACGTTGGCGAGCGCTTCGCGTAACGCCGCGGCCACTTCGCTGTGCAGCACCCTGACACCCGTATTCGGCCTGACGCCCACGCGCGTTTCATACGGCGTGTCGCTGGCAAAATGCAGGCTGTCGATACGCACACTGGGCAGCCTTACACCATCGTTGACGATGATGCCCATCAGCTCCGCCAACGCGGCCGGGCGGTCGCCGGAGCTGCCCAGCGCGGTGGCGAGCGACGGCACCAAATGATCGAAGGGATAACCCAGGCGCTGCCAGCGGCGATGAATATCGGTGAAGGCTTCCACTTCCAACATGATGCGGATACGACTGTCGCGCGCGCTCTTGTGCCGACTGCGGAACAGCCAGCCGTAGACCTCCTGCCGCTCGGCGGTGCTGGCAGCGATCACCTCGGAGATACCCGCGTCGGGGTGCTTGATCAAATAGCCCAGCAACCAAAGGTCCAGCGGATGCACCCGGGCGATGTAACCCTGATCTGGCAGGCTATAGGCACCGGGGCCATAACGGGTGTACAGCGAATCAAGCTTTTCGTCGTTAAGCTCGACACCCGGCAGGGCCTGCTTGAGGAAACGATCAAAGGCGGCGCGATCGGCTTCTGGCATTAGGTAGCGGTGCACCGCGGCGAGCCGGGGCGGCGTCGGACGCATGCCGTCGAGCAGCACTTCGATGCGTTCGTCTGCAGTCTTGCCACGGTATTTTTTCCAGAAGCGCTGAAGGAACACCGAGCCCTCGCGGTCGGCGAAGCGACGCAGATATTCACGCCGCTCAGGGTTGTCGTCACTTTTCAACAGTTCGGCGCCGTTGGAAGTCTGATAGGTGCTGTATCTCACCAGATCACGCATCAGGCGTACAAACGGCAGGTTGATCGACTCTCGCAGCGCCTCGCGCATGGTAGGCAAACGTCCGTCATCCTCACGACGAAAATTGCCGAACCGGTGCATGCCCGCACCGGTAAAGAAGCGCTCGGCGGGGCTGGCCGAGTAACGTCGTTCCAGCGCCGCATCGAGCATCGCCGGCAGGTTGCGATCCTTATTCTCGATCAGATAACCCACGGCCCAGCGTGTCAGCGGATCGACCGCCTCGGCTTTGCGCAATTCGCTGATCTCGCTTTGCGCGTAGCGATCGTGCAATTCGGCAATCACTTCGAGATAGGTGGTCAACACGCGCAGCTTGGCCGTGGAGCCCAGCTCCAGCTTGCTGCCTTCATTGATGTCGAACGGCTGGTTGGTGTTGTCGGTCTGTACACGCACGCGAAAGCCCTGCTCACCGCGCTCGAACAGCGTGAAGCTGTAGCGGACGTCCGCCGTGCGCTCCGGCGACAGCATTCGCTCGCCGAACAGCCCGACCTCGCCCGCGAAGTCCGGCTCCGCCAGACGCAGCAAATAATCGCTGACCTGCTTCTGCAATTCCCCGTGCAGCGGCGTGGTGGCGGCCAGATCGAGACGATCCAGTTCATACAGCGACACGCCGAGCAGGCTGCTCAGACGCATGCGCGCGGCGGTGATGCCTTTGCTGGTCGGAACTTCACGAATACCCGGTTCACGGCGCAGGTCGCGAAAGCTGACCTTCTGCTGCAGCGCCGCGTTGCGCAGCCGGGTGTCGATCACGCCGCCGTTGGCCAGCAGACGGATGTGGCTGTCGGTGAGCGTCGCCATATCGTCGCGCCCGGTGAACAGGTAATACGATGGACGCCGCTGCGCGATCAGCAGCGACAACACCTGGCGCAGCGCCAGACCCTGCGCCTCATAACTGACATCGGCGTTGCGGCGTGAGTCCAGCGCACGGTTAACCTCGGCGAAATCCGCGCCGAACCAGAGCCGCAGCCCATCGGCGATGCCATGCACTTCGCCGTGGCCGTACGCCGCCGACAGCGGCACGCTGTTGAGGTAGTCGCGCACGATACGCTTGCGTGTGGCGAAGGTCAGCTGACCTTCGCGGTAGGTGCGCACGCTCGCCGATATCATCTGCCGAATCTTTTCTTCGGCGCTTCCGGTTCGACCTTCTGGTGAGTGGCGGTATTTCTCCACCTGGGTCGCGAGCGTACTGCCGCCCGCCGCCTGCACCGGCAGGCCGAGCTTCTTCTCGACCTGACTCACAGCCGCCATGGTGAAACGCGGCCAGTCCACAGCCGGATTCGCGAGCGGTCGCTCGGCGTTGAGCAGCCCGCGATCCTCGATGAACAGCAGGCTCATCGCGATGATCGGCGGCACGTCTTCGAAGGTTTCGTAGTACTGATGCGGGTAGCTGTTGGCGTACAGGGGTTCACCCCGGCAATCGTCTATCGTCAGCCCCGCCTGCGACTTTTCCGGATAGGGCACGAAGAAGCCGTGGCTGGCGTAGCGTTGCAAGGCCGGTGAAAAACGCACCTGTTGGCGGATATCGAAACCGCGCTCGGCCAGCCGTTCGAGAAAAGTCGGCAGCGCCGAGTAGCCCAGACGCCGGTCGAAAGGTCCGGCCTCGGGAAAATGGATACTGGTACTTGCGCCGGGCTCGACCCGATAGTCGAGGTTTTCCGCATAGCGGCTTAGCCAGAGTGCCTGCAGCTTTGAGGTATGCATCTCATGCCAGGCCGCATAGCCGCCGCCCGCCAGTAGCGAGATGCCCAGCAACAGGGTCATGCGGCGAGCCAGACGGCTGCCGTGCGTGGTTGGTCTACCGGTTTTGCTGGTCTTCGATGCGCGCTTGCCACCAGCCGCCCGGGAGGTATCGCTCCGCCATACTGCGCCCATATGTTCCGGCCTGGCTTCCTAGGAAAATCACAGGCTTAAGCTTAGCTGTTGGCGTTTCGTTCACGTGTTCAAGCAGACGAACGGAGCCGCTCAAGAACGGCCTTGGCAGAGCCCCTTATTCGATCCACGCTGGATAAAAACCGAGCCGCGCTTGCAGCTGAGCATCTCGCACCTGCAAGACATCGGCAGGTAGCAGCTTTTGAGCGCCTTCACTGCCGACGGCATCGCCATGATAGAAGTAGCGCTGCCCATCATCCAGTAGGAGAAACAGTCCTAGCGCGCCATGTCCGGGCAGTTTCACCACTATCAGCCGCCCGTCGCCAAATAGGTCGAGGCTATCCTCGAATCCATAAAAAGTACGCCGTTCGAAGCGCAGCGGCTGCCAATCGACCCCATGGGCGAACTGCGCTGGGATCACCGCTGGCGGCGTTGCGGTACTGGCGTAATGAATGCTTTCCGGATTTGCCAGCACCGGCAGATCGGCGAAGTCAGCCAACCCGGACGCGTACTCCCAACGGGCACAACCCAGCACAACCCGGTCGACTGTAATGCCGTCACGATCCAGCTGATCACGCGCAGGCTGCACGGCCCCGTAGCGCTTTTCACGCCAGGGAACCGCGCTGTTCAGCTGCGCATCGATCTGCCGGCCAAGGCCGGTGCCGAATAACAGCCGGCTGCCCTGATACTCGATTAGAACGGCTATGTGATTGACCACTGGCGGCGCTACCCAGCTACCGTCGCGCCAGGTGAATTCACCGCTGGACGTGGTCTGCGCTGTGCGAACCAAGCTGAAGCGCAGTTCCGCCGCGTTCACTGTCCCGGCCAACAGCATAAATGACAGGCCGATGATCCTCAGGCTGCGCATGGCTCACACTCCTGCCTTGGGAAGAAATGGCGAAAACTGGGGTGAAGCGAACGCCAACGGCAAACGCGAGCGGCGTAGCATCCAGCGTCCCGGAGTCAGTGCAAGCATTCGCTCGGCACCGGGCGGCGGTGTGACGCCCAGCGCCGCATATTGCTCAGGCCAGACCACCTCGGCACGCGCCTGCAGGTGCAGCAGATCGCCGCTGCTGAAATCGATCATCAGCAGTCCGCAACGCGGCTCGATAAGCAGATTGCCGAGCGTGTTGAACAGCCGATTGCCACTGTAATCCGGCATCCAGAGACGACCGTCCCGGCCGATTTCGATGAAGCCGGCCGGTCCGCCACGATGCGAGATATCCACCCCACCACCCTGCGGGTCCGAACTCTGACTGGCGATGAACAGCGTGTCGGCGTCCGTCACCAGCGCCAGCCACTGCTGGTCCAGGCCATCGCCTTCGAGCATTAAACCCGGCGGGCGCGGAATCACCTGCCAATCACGCGCCTGGATGTACTTCGGGCAATTGCCGAACGACTGCGCGACCGCAACGCTGAAGCCTCGCTCGTCGCTTTCAACGACTCGCCCATTCATCCGGTTGCGTCTGCGGGTCGGCCACTCGAGCCCGAGCAAACCGACCGCGGCGCGCGGCTGCAGCAATGACGTGATCGGATCGTCGATTTGAGGCTTGGCGCCGACACAAAGCAGGGCCGGATGCGGCGACCAGGCGAACCCGGCCTCACCGCAGAGTACCGATGCATGAGGCTGCCCTTCGCTGTCCACTGCCGCCACTAACAACGCCGGCAATTGCGCGAAGAATTCCCGATGCTGCTCCGGCATGAATGGGCGGATCATGCGACTGCCTATCTGCTCAGCTTTTTCGCGAACGCCGGCGCGGGCCTGAACGGATTGCTCGCCGATGTGGAAGGGGCTGCTCATGACGGTATCTCCAATTCCAAGCCGTCCTATTCCAATCCGGGCATGCCGATGTAGCCCGGTAGCTCGCGGATGCGCGAGCACCAGGCACGGATTGCCGGGTACGGACCGAGATCAATACCGCCCTCACCAGCCAGCGCCGCGTAGGGATATACCGCGAGATCGGCGATGGTTGGCGCAGCGGTTTCGGCCAGCCAGGCATGTTCGGTGAGCTGCTGCTCGACCAGCTGCAAAGCAGCGATAGCACGGCTGGCGGTCAAGGGTTCGTCGATCGGACGGCGGAACAAGCGCCCTACCCGAGCCGTGGCCGGGCCGTGATGCATCTCGTTGGCGGCGAAACTCAGCCAGCCAACGATGCGGGCCTGAGCCAGCGCATCCTGCGGATACCAGACTTCGCCGGCGTAGCGCCGTGCCAGATAAACGAGGATGGCCTGGGAGTCGATCACGCGGATATCGCCATCCTCCAGAACCGGTACCTGCCCGCGCGGGTTGATAGTGAGAAACGGCGGTTGCTTGTGCTCCCCTTGCAGCAGGTTCACCGGAACCAGCTCAACCGGCTGGCCGATCAGGCTGAGAAACAGGCGCGCCTTATAGCAATTACCGGACAGGGTCAGATCGTACAGTTTCATCGTGTCGCTCCTTCGCAAGATGGGGGTTTGTAGAGGCACGACTGGATAATAGACAGACCTGTCTGTACACTTCAAGCACAAAATGTTCACGAGGATGACGATTGGAGGGAAAAGAATCGCTCCCGCATAATGGCCGCCCGAGGAGACCGATATGGCAACGAACAAGCGCGACCTATTGCTCAGCACTGCCGAGCGGCTGTTCTACACAGAGGGCTACCACGCCACGGGCATCGACCGGATTCTCAGCGAGTCTGGCGTGGCGAAGATGACGCTGTACAAGCACTTCAAATCGAAGGAAGAGTTGATTCTCGCGGTGCTCGACGCCCGTCAGCTGCCAATGCTCGAGCGCCTGCGCGAAGCGCGCGACACCCTGCCGCCACGCAAGGCGCTTCTCGGCGTTTTCGATGGGTTGAACAATATGATTCACAGCCCGAGCGCGTTTTGTGGCTGCCTGTTCATCAACGCCGCGGCCGAATACCAGGACCGCGATCATCCGATTCATCAGCGCTCGGCGACGTACAAGGCTCAGTTTCAGACGCATCTGCGCGAACTGCTCGAAGCGCTCGACGCACCGCAGCCAGAGCAGCTAGCGCGACAACTGCAGTTTCTGATCGAGGGCGCGCTGAGCATGGCGCACATCGAAGGTCCCGCCGATCAGGCGCTGCTTGCCAAGGCGGCGGCTGATCAGTTGCTGCAGGCGGCCGGCGTCTGAATAAACGCCGGCGATGCGCCCTTATGCCAGGCGCTCTTCCTTCACGCGGAACCAGGCCGCATAAAGTGCCGGCAGGAACAGCAGCGTCAGTGCGGTCGCAACGATCAAGCCACCCATGATCGCCACGGCCATCGGCCCGAAGAACACGCTGCGTGACAGCGGAATCATCGCCAGCACCGATGCCAGCGCGGTCAATACGATGGGCCGGAAGCGGCGCACCGTGGCGTCGACAATGGCGTTGAAGCGGTCATGGCCGGCACCGATGTCCTGTTCGATCTGGTCCACCAGAATCACCGAGTTGCGCATGATCATCCCCGACAACGCGATGGTGCCGAGCATCGCGACGAAGCCGAACGGTTGACCGAACAACAACAGGAATAGCGCAACGCCGATCAGCCCCAGCGGCGCCGTGAGAAAGACTATCGCCGAAAGCGAAAAGCTTTTGAGCTGGACCATCAACAGGCTGACCACGACGATGATAAACAGCGGCATACCGGCATTCACCGACGCCTGCCCGCGGCTGGAATCTTCCACCGTCCCGCCAACCTCCAGCAGATAGCCGCTGGGGAGCGCATCGCGAATCTCGCTCAGCGTCGGCTCGATCTGCTGCACCAGAGAAGCCGGTTGCTGTTCGCCATAGATATCGGCACGCACCGTTACCGTCAGCAGGCGATTGCGATGCCAGATCACGCCTTCCTCGAAGCCATATTCCAGCGTGGCGACTTGAGACAGAGGCACGCTTAAACCGCTGGCGGTAGGAATCGCCAGGCTGGGCAGCATCGACAGCATTTCGCGCTCGCGTTCGGTGCCGCGTAGCAGGATTTCGATCAGCTCATTGTCTTCGCGGAACTGGCCCGCAGTGGTGCCGGTGAAGGTGCGCTTGAGAAAACTCGAAAGCTCGACCGTGCTCACCCCAAGGGCGCGGGCGCGATCCTGGTCGATATTCAGCCAGACCACCTTGCTCGGCTCCTGCCAATCCAGGTGTACGTTGGCCACATGAGGATTCTCACGAACCTTGGCGGCGACCTGACGTGCCAGTTTGCGGGCGACATCGATGTGCTCGCCGGTTACCCGAAACTGCACCGGATACCCCACGGGCGGACCATTTTCCAACCGACTGACACGCCCGCGCAGGGTTGGGAAATCTTCTCGCAGGCGATCGATCAACCAGCTGCGAAGGGCTTCGCGCTCTTCGATACTGTTAGCCAGCACTACAATCTGAGCGAAGCTGGTAGCAGGCAGCTGTTGATCGAGCGGCAGATAAAAACGTGGCGAGCCGTTGCCGACATAGGCGACATAGTTGTCGATACCGGCACGATCCTTGAGCAACTCTTCGAGGCGACGCACCTCGGCTTCGGTGGCCTTGAGCGAAGCGCCTTCGGTCAGCTTGAGATCGACCATCAGCTCCAGACGTCCCGATACCGGGAAGAATTGCTGTGGAACGACACGGAACAGGGCAATCGAGCCGGCGAAGAGCAACAGCGTCAGTACGATCACCGTTTTGCGTCGACGCACGCAGAAGTGAATGATCCGCCTCACCCGCTGATAGAACGGCGTTGAATAGGGATCGTGCCCCGCATCGCTACCACCGTGTTTTTGCGCGTGACGCTTGGCCAGATCAGGCAGCAACTTGGCCCCCAATAAAGGGACGAATACCACTGCGGCGATCCAAGAAGCAACCAGTGCGATGGTCACCACTTGAAAGATTGAACGGGTGTATTCACCGGTACTCGACTGCGCCGTGGCAATCGGCAAGAAACCCGCCGCGGTGATCAGGGTGCCGGTCAGCATCGGAAAAGCCGTGCTGGTCCAGGCGTAGCTCGCCGCCTTGAGCCGGTCGAAGCCCTGCTCCATTTTGATTGCCATCATCTCTACCGCAATGATCGCGTCATCCACCATCAGCCCGAGCGCCAGCACCAGCGCGCCGAGCGAGATCTTGTGCAGACCGATGTCGAGGTAATTCATGGTCGCGAAGGTCATCGCCAAGACCAGCGGGATCGATAGCGCCACCACCAGACCGGTGCGCACGCCGAGCGAGAAGAAGCTCACCAGCAGTACGATTACCAGCGCCTCAATGAGCACCTGAACGAACTCGCCGACCCCTGTCTTTACCGCTGCCGGTTGGTCGGACACCTTGCGCAACTCCATGCCGGCCGGCAGTTCCTGCTGCAAGCGTGCGAATTCGCCTTGCAGCGCCTCGCCCAGCACGAGAATGTCGCCACCGTCCTTCATCGACACCGCCAGACCGATCGCCGGCTCGCCCATGAAGCGCATACGGGGCGCCGGCGGATCGTTGAAGCCACGATAGACTTCTGCCACATCGCCAATGCGAAAGGTGCTGCCAGCCACGCGGATGGGGAAGTCGCGAATTTCCTTGACCGTCTCGAAGCTGCCGGTCACGCGTAGTTGGACTCGGTCACTCGGGGTCTCGACGAAGCCCGCCGACAACACCGTATTCTGCGCTTCGAGCGCCTGCTGCACGGCTTCCAGCGGTACTCCCAGGTTGGCCAGCTTGACGTTGGAAAGCTCGATCCAGATCTTTTCGTCCTGCAGGCCGATCAGCTCGACCTTGCCGACATTCGTCACCCGCTGCAGCTGCAGCTGGATGCGGTCGGCATAATCCTTGAGCACCGCATAGTCGAAGCCCTTGCCGGTCAGCGCATAGATGTTGCCGAAGGTGGTGCCGAACTCATCGTTGAAGAAAGGACCTTGCACCCCGGCCGGCAAGGTGTGACGAATGTCGCCGATCTTTTTGCGGATCTGGTACCAAAGTTCAGGGATTTGCTCGGAGCGCATCGAGTCGCGCGCCATGAAGGTTACGTTGGATTCGCCCGGCCGCGAGAAGGAAACGATGCGCTCGTAATCGCCGGTCTCCATCAGCTTCTTCTCGATGCGCTCAGTGACCTGACGAGAGACTTCCTCGGCCGTGGCGCCAGGCCACTGGGTCTGAATCACCATCGCCTTGAAGGTGAAGGGTGGATCTTCGCTCTGGCCGAGCTTGCTATAGGAAAGTATTCCGACGACAGCCACCAACAGCATCAGATAGATCACGATCTGCCGGTTACCCAGCGCCCAGGCAGAGAGGTTGAAGCGCATCGCGATTACTCCTGCGCCGCCAGCACGACCGGCCGGTTGTCGCGGTCGACCGCCCTGACCTCTTGGTTTTCATGCAGCATCTGCACGCCGGCCAGCACGACCCAGTCGTCAGCTTGCAAGCCGTCCAGTATGGGTACCAGGGTTTCGCCGAAGGCGCCGGTGCGCACGGCGACTCGTTCCAAGGTGGCGCCCTCCGTCACTCGCCAGACATAGGCCTTGCCCTGCTCCGCCGTGACAGCCGAGAGCGGAACAGCCAGCGGCACCTCGCCGTTATTGCGGATCGACACCAGGGCGCTCTGCCCCAGCTCGGCCGGCACCTCGGCATCGGTGAACGCGACTCGCGCCGAGTAGGTACGCGTTTGCTGATCAGCTGCCGGCGATAGTTCACGAATATGTCCCGGGTACTGCTTGCCCGGATGCGACCAGATTTCCACCGAGACCTTCTGCCCTACCGCATAGCGATCCAGCGCCTGCTCCGGCAGATTGATCGCCACCTCGCGCTCGCCGTCGGCGGCGAGCACGAATGCGGTCTGCCCTGCCGCGACCACTTGGCCGACCTCGACCCGACGCTGGGCTATAACCCCGTCGCGGGTCGCCCGCAAAACGGCATAGCCGACCTGGTTGCTCGCCACATCGAATTCAGCGCGCGCCTGTTGTAGACGCGCCTGGGCCGAGCGATAGGCGTTTTCGGAAGAATCGAATTGCGAGCGGCTGACCAGCTGGCGATCCATCAGCGTCTTGTAGCGCTCATGCTCAGCGCGGGCAACGCGAAGGTTGGCTTCCGCGGCGGCAACCTGAGCGCGCAAGCCTTCCAATTGCAACTGCACGTCCCGCGGATCAAGTTTGGCCAAGGGCTGATCCTTGCGCACTCGTTCACCGGCTTCAACCAGACGCTCGGTCACCTTTCCGCCGATCCGGAACGACAGTTCAGGCTCGTAACGCGCATGCACCTCGCCTGGATAGCTTTCGACCGACTCGCTGGCCGGTTGCGGCTGAACCACCATGACCGGCCTTGCAGAAAGCTGCTCGGGCTCACCATTGCCGCAACCGGCAAGCAAGGCGAAACCAATGACACCGAGGAAAGGCAGGGCATGTCGGAACACGATGGATCTCTCTTTGTCGCCAGGCGGGCTTTAATACTTATACTGCGCGGTATAGTAAAAATACCGAACTCACCAGTCTAGTATTAAAAGCGCATATGACAAAAACCCCATCCGCACCCTCTGGCCCCGGCCGTCCGAAGGATTTAGCCAAGCGCCAGTCAGTACTGGCCGCCGCTAAGGTGCTATTCCTCAGCAACGGCTACGAAGGCAGCAGCATGGAGGCCATCGCTGCCGAGGCCGGCGTTTCCAAGCTCACGCTATACAGCCATTTCAAGGACAAGGAAGCGTTGTTTGGCGAGGCGATAAAAACCACTTGCGAGACGCGCTTGCCGCGCAAGCTGTTCGTCCTCGAGGACGGCTGCTCGATCAGCCAGGTACTACTGGAGTTGGGCTATGCATTCCATGCCTTAGTTAACAGCCCGGAATCCATCGGACTGCACCGTGTGATGGTGGCCATGGCCACGCAGAATTCTGCTTTGTCACGCATGTTTTTCGACGCAGGACCGCAGCGTTTGCTGGTGGATCTGGAGCAACTGCTGATTCAGGCCAACCAGCGTGGATTGCTGCGGGTGAGCGAGCCCATGCGCGCTGCCGAACATTTCTGCTCGCTGATAAAGGGCGCCGCGCACTTCCGCTTGTTGATCGGCTACGCGGAACTGCCCGACCAGGCAGAAGCCGACAAGCATGTGCAGGACTGCGTCGCCTTGTTCATGCGTAACTATGGAATGTGAAACCGGGTCGAACTGAGACGGCACACGAACCGGCCCGATAGTTTCGCGACTGCAGCACGGAGCGAAGGGAGGCGCCACATCGACTACAAGGCGGAAAGGGTCCGATATTCGTCCTGTGCAAGCTGATCGGTCATGCCGCTAACGAAATCTTGCAGCATTCGGCAGCGGTAGTAGAACTCCCAAAGCGGCTGGTCAGGCGATTCCATAGAGTGGACTTTCATGGCCTCGTGGTAGGCCTTGATCAGCTGGCTTGGCAATCGCCGCGCCAACATCTGCAGATGTGGCTCGCTGCGGCAGCCTCCCTCGGTCAGGGCCTGGAAGGTTTCCGGGGCTACGCGCAGCAGTGGTGCATAGGCGTCGAGCAAGCCCTGCAGAATGCGATAGCCCTGCAATTGCAGGGTTTCCACTTCCCGATGGCAGAACACGCGGTCCATCGCAACGTCCTTGAAGGTCTGCACGATGGCGTTGACCAAGCTGGAATCTTCCAGCAGTGCGCGGTCCAGTGTGCCGTGGTAGACCGACTCGATGTTGTCGACGAACTGCTGAGCCGCATGCTGCACCAGCGGATGGACCATGTTTACCCGTAACCAGATGAAGAACTCGCCGACCTTGTTGATCGGCTCCTTCCGCGCGCGCGACTCGGCATAGGCGACCATGCTGCGAAAGCTGCGCCCGGTTGGCTCGATCGGCTCGTCTGGCGATCCGTGCTCGGCGAACTTGGCTACCAGCAGTTGCGCCAGCTGTTCAATGGTGAAGATGCCTTTCTCCACCGAGTCCTCAATGTCGGCCAGGCAATAGGCGATGTCATCCGCCGCTTCCATGATGTAGGCAACGGGATGGCGCGTACCGGATTGCAGACCCAGCGCCGTGCGCAAATCATCCACGAACGGCGCTTCGGATAGATAGAAGCCCGGCTTCTTGTGCAGATAGGCGCCAGGCGTGCCCTTGTCAGGCTTGGGCGCGTAGGCCGCACGCACGTACTTGAGCAGGCCGGCCGTCTGGGTATAGGTCAGATTGAGCCGCAACAGGCTCACCACCAAACGAATCGCCTGAGCGTTGCCTTCGAACTGTTTGAGATCGAGCAGCATGCGTGCGCGCAGCTCGATACCTCCCTGCTCCATCGGTACGGCCGAGTCGAAAAGCGTCTCGAGATGGCGTGCAAACCACTCACTGATGGCGAACTCGCCGAAGTGCCCAAAGGGCGGATTACCGATGTCGTGCATCAGGCAGGCCATTTCCACCAGGCTTTCCAGCGCTCCTTCCAGATCATCGAGGCCATACAGGCTAGCCTTGTTGCCAAGCTGCTTATATAGCGTACGGACGATAAAACGACCGGTCTGTTGGACCTCCAACGAATGCGTTAGCCGGCTACGCACCGCCGCGTTGCGCTCCAGCGGGAACACCTGCGTTTTCTGCTGCAGGCGACGCACCGCAGCCGAATTTATGATGCGGCCGCGGTCGCTTTCCAGTTGATCGATGACCGCCTGCAGGTTGCCGTCCGAGGCGCGCATCCCCTGTTCCATCTGGCCGTATGGCCGTTGGCGGGAGATCTTGTCCTTGAAGTTCAGGGGCACTGGCATGGATCGCACTCGGTAAATAAGAATGCCGAGCCTAGCGCGGCATGACGGCTTTACCAAGACCGCTGCCCCGCCCTCGCGCCTGCTCGACTAGAATCGCCTGCTCAGCCAAGAGCGAAGCCATCATGAGCAGAGCGGACTTTCATCGCCAACATGCCGAGCGGGCGACCGCCGAAGCACGGCGGCTACTCGACAAACGACCCGAACTGGGAACTCGTTGGCTACCGTGGGTCGCCTCGGAGCTCTACCAACTCACCCCGCCGGAATACGCGGCGATGGTTCGCCGTGAACTGGCTCGCCTGAACGGATGAGCAGTCGGTTGAAGGCCTCCTTCGCGGCTCGAGCCCCTGCCGATGGACTACAGTCAGAGCCCCGATTCGAGGTGGCAGCAGCGCGGCCAGCGCACTTTGCTTACCCCTGTCTGGCGCCGCTGGGGCAAACGTATCGCTCAGCAGCTGAACAACCGGCAGCAGACGCTGACCGCAGCTCAAGTGCCGCTATCCAGAGCGGCCGATCAGGCGTAGTCTCGGGCACATCTACTTTGAATCCTCAACGCTCACTCCGAGGTGCCCTGGCCACAGAGCAGACCGACGCAGGGATGCACAACCAGCCATTAATCCGCGAGGCGACACCATGAGCAAAGGTATGGATACAAAGAAGAACGCAAAAAAGAAACCACTGAAAACTGCGCAGGAAAAGCGCTCGGCTAAACGAGAGAAAGCCAACGGAGCCACACCTCTATTGGGAAGCCACGCCGCTCGCTGAGATATCCTAAGTTACAGCGCCCCGCCCGGCTCCCGGTGCGGGGCGTTTTGCTGTCAGGCAGTCGAACTGCCCAGCACCATGCGCACCCGGCCCAGCAGCCAGCCGCCGCCTACGTTGATCATCAGCCCCAGCATTACCAGCAGTGCTCCGATTGCCTGCATCACACCAAGATGCTCATCGAGTAGCAGCGCGGCGGAGGTCAGCCCCACCACCGGTACCAGTAGCGAGAAAGGTGCCACGGTGTTGGCCGGGTAGCGCGACAATAGCCGGCTCCACAGGCTGTAGCCGAGGATGGTGGCACCAAAGGCCAGATAGAGAAGCACCAGAACCGAACTCCAGCCGATACCGCGCAATGCGCTTTCGATTACTTGCGGGCCTTCCATCATCCATGAAAGCGCAAAGAATGGGATCGGTGGAATCAGGCTGCCCCACACCACCAGTCCAACCAGGTTCACCTTGCCCACCTTGCGCGTCACGATATTGCCCAGCGCCCACATCGACGCCGCACAGATGGTGAGCACGAAGCCAGCCAAGGTCATGCTGCGATCGCCCTGCATGCCGATCAGCAGCAGCCCGCCCGCAGCGATCAACAAGCCGATGAAATTGGTCGCCCGCAGACGCTCGCCAAGAAACAGCGCGGCGAAGAACAGCGTGAAAAATGCCTGCGATTGCAGCACCAACGAAGCCAGCCCGGCCGGCATGCCGACATTCATGGCCGAGAACAGAAAGGCGAACTGCCCAAGCGAGATGGTCGCGCCATAGGCCAGCAGCCAGCGCAGCGGCAGTAGCGGACGTTTGATGAACAAAATCGCCGGGAAGGCGGCAAGCATGAAACGCAACGCACCGAGCAGCATTGGCGGAATATCGTCCAAACCGACCTTGATCACCACGAAGTTCATGCCCCAGACAACGATTACCACGAGGGCCAGCAGGAGGTCTTTGGGTGCCATGGCGCACTTCCCAAGTTAAAAAATCATTAAAGCCCTCCCTTGCGATCGTGCACTCATACAGCGAGCAAAGGATTCGGCAATACAGTCGCAACGCGGCAAACCTGCCCCGCGAATGGCTCTTTCCGGCATGGGTCGATGTCATGCACTCCGTGCCAGCTTCGGCTGCAAAGAGCTAGAATCTCTGCGAACGAATCAACCCGCACGAGAGCAAGCATGGGCGCACAGTGGAAAGCGAAGCATAAAGAAGCGGCAGCCAACGCCAAGGGACGCACCTTCGGCAAGCTGTCGAAGGAGATCATGATCGCAGCCCGCAGCGGCGCCGATCCGGATATGAATCCCCGCTTGCGCCTGGTGGTGGAACAGGCCAAGAAAGCCTCGATGCCGCGAGAAACCCTGGAGCGCGCAATCAAGAAAGGCGCCGGCCTGCTCGGTGAAAGCGTCCACTATGAACGCACCACCTATGAAGGTTTCGCCCCGCATCAGGTGCCGGTGATCGTCGAGTGCCTGACCGACAACGTCAACCGCACCGTCGCTGAGATCCGCGTACTGTTCCGCAAGGGTCAGCTCGGTTCGTCCGGCTCTGTCGCTTGGGATTTCGACCACTGCGGCCTGATCGAAGCGGCGCCGGACACGGCTGACGCCGATCCGGAACTGGCCGCCATCGAAGCCGGTGCGCAGGATTTCGAAGCCGCCGAAGACGGGGCCACGCTATTCATCAGTGATCCCAGCGATATGGACGTGGTCTGCCGGGCGCTGCCTGAACAGGGCTTCACCGTACAGTCGGCCCAGCTTGGTTATCGACCCAAGAACCCCGTCACGACGCTTTCCGATGCGGAGCTCGAAGAAGTCGAAGCCTTCCTCGCGGCCATCGATGCCCATGACGATGTGCAGAACGTCTATGTCGGCCTGGCGGGCTGACGGGTCTGGATTCCGGTAGAGGGTAAACACCATGAGCACGAACAAACCGAATACGCCGTACGCCCAGCGCGAACAGGGCTATCGCGAGAAGGCGCTGAAAATGTACCCCTGGGTCTGTGGACGTTGCGCGCGGGAGTTTTCAGGCAAGCGGCTGAGCGAACTGACGGTCCACCATAAGGACCACAACCACGACAACAACCCCGAGGATGGCTCCAACTGGGAACTGCTCTGCCTGTATTGCCACGACAACGAGCATTCACGCTATACGGACAATCAGTACCAGGCCGAAGCCAGGCCAGGCAGCGATCTGGGCTCGAAGGAAACCTTTAAGGCCTTCGCCAACCTAGGTGACCTGCTCAAGGGCAAGTCGGATTGATTCAGTGATCTCGAATCTGTTCCCGTTTCGCGTGAGCCGCGACGAAACGGGTACAGCTCACACGCTCTGGTTACTTGACCAGCAGGACCGGCACCGAAACCTCATGGACCACACGGTTGGCAACCGAGCCCAGCAACATGCCGGTAAAGCTGCCTAGGCCGCGTGTGCCCATGACGACGGTGTCGCAGCCGAATTGCTGCACCGCCGCATTCACCTGCGCTGCGACGTCGCCTAGAACGGCATGGGTCTGGTGCGGTATGCCGGCGGCCTGTAACTCCGTAGCGGCTTGCTCCAGTGTATGGTGAGATTTTTCAAGAAAGCTCTTGTTCAGATCTTCAACCGTACTTGCGGTGACGAATTCGCCATAGATGACCGGTTCCTGCTGCGCATTCAGGACGTGCACCTGAAGCGGTTTAGGCGCATCGGCGGCGAAGTCGACGATGTATCGCAGCGCCCGTTTAGCGTTGTCCGAACCGTCGAAAGCTAAAAGAATGTTGCGCATGGCGGTCTCCATTGAACATTTGAGAACAGCATAGACCACCGCCCAATGCTCCCGAGCGCCAGGAACATATCCATTGCGCTGGATCAATCCCAGCACCGGAAACAATCAACTCCTTTGCGAGACAGTCGATGAGTACAACCTCCAACGCTCCGTTCGGCGTCGGCGACGCCTCGTTCAAGGCAGCCGGCGGCGAAGCCGGCATCCAACAGCTGGTCGCGGAATTCTACCGGATCGTGGACGAGCACGAAGCCGCCCATTGCGTACGCCGTTTGTATCCGCAGGACCTGAGTGAGGCGCGCGAACGTTTGGCGGCGTTTCTCTGTGGCTGGCTGGGTGGGCCGCGCCGTTACGCCGAAAAGTTCGGCAGCATCAGCATCCCGCAATTCCACAGACGCTGGACGGTGGGCGAAACCGAGCGGGACGCCTGGCTCGAATGCATGGCGCTCGCCATTGCCAGGCAGGACTACTCAGCGGACTTCGCCGACTACCTCTTGGTGCAGTTGCGGGTACCGGCGGAACGCATCCTGCAAGCCGGACAACAGTCGTGCCCGGCGCACCCGCACTCGCTGCGGCCATAACCGACGCGGATCGGCAGGCCGAACCCTGGGCACATCGCTGCGTCATAACTCTGTGGGATAACGATGCTCGGATGCGGCATCCGCTTCGAACAGCAGTCAGGGTGATTAGATGAAGATCCGCTTTGCATCGGTCAACGAGCAGAAGATTTGCGACGCACGGGAATTTCTCGAGCAGAGCGGCATTGAGATCATCAGCTTCCCGGTGCGCATCGTGGAACAGCAAACCGAAGATCTGCATCAGTTGGTCAGTGACAAGCTGATGGACGCCTTCAAAATGATTGGCAAACCGGTCTTCGTCGAGCACTCGGGCCTGTTCATCAATAGCCTGAACGGTTTCCCCGGCGGCCTGACCCAGACGTTCTGGGATCGTTTGCACGCCGTGCGCTTCTCCGAACTGATCGGCAATCTGGACGATTCTTCCGCGGTGGCACGTTCGCTGATCGGCTACTGCGACGGTCGCAAGCGGCATTTCTTCGAGGGAGAAGTTACCGGCAGAATTTCCCGCGAACCGGCGGGTGCAGAGGGCTTCGAGTGGGATAACGTGTTCATTCCCGATGGTTACTCCTGCACATTCGCCGAGTTGGGTGGCGTCCATAACGAGCTTTCCATGCGCAAGCGGGCGTTAAACGCCTTCATCAATCACTTGCGCCGGGTCTGAGAGGTATAGATGCAGAAGCTTCTGGAGGCATACCGGCATAACCGCCTGATTCTTTTCGTAGGCTCCGGCGTGTCGGCCAATATCGGACTACCGCCCTGGCGCGACCTGATCAACGAAATTGCCCAGCAACTCGATTACGACCCCGATGTCTTCGATACCTATGGAAACTTCCTCTCGCTTGCCGAGTACTACCGCATCAGAAAAGGCAACATCGGGCCACTGCGCAGCTGGATGGACCGGGAGTGGCACAAGAGCATCGAGATTCGGGATTCGGAGATTCACCGGCTGATCGTTCAAGGTCGGTTTCCAGCGATCTACACGACCAACTACGACCGCTGGTTGGAGAACGCCCATGATGCTCATGGCGTTGGTTACATCAAGATCGCCAATGCCAGTGACCTGGTAAAGGCCCGCGATGGCGTCAGGCAGATCGTCAAATTTCATGGCGACTTCGATGACGATGACTCAATCGTGCTCGATGAAACGAGCTATTACGAGCGCCTGCAATTCGAAACGCCGCTGGATATCAAGTTGCGCGCGGACACATTGAGCAAAGCCGTTCTGTTTATTGGCTACAGCCTTTCGGATACCAACATTCGATTATTGTTCTACAAACTATCGAAGATCTGGAACGAACACGAAACCCTTGGCGTCCGGCCGATATCCTATGTCTTCTCGCACAAACCCAACCCGGTGCAGGAAGAAATTCTCAGCCAATGGGGAATTCAGATGATCACTTCGGAAGATGACGAACCGGGGTTGGCCTTGCAGAACTTTTTGCGGAATCTGGTTGAAGGCTAACGGGCTATGGTTATATCAAGCGAAGCGAAAGAATAAACAAACGAAGCGATAAAAGTGCGATGCCGCCGGGCATCGCACTCACATGCATCAGTAGTTGTAACCAATACCGACGCTATAGAAGAACGCTCCATCGTCATAACGATCTCGCGCATCGCTTCCGCTCTTGAACAGAAACTGATATTCAGCCATCGCAGTGATGAACGTCTTGTCCTGAACCCAGTATTTTATGCCGAGTTCCGGCCCCCCCATGAAGGTCTCGTCCACTTCCTCGCCGTAGACTCCACCCACGCTCAGGCCAATGAATGGGCGAGTGTTCCCACTACCGAAGTGGTAGTCATAAAACACTCGGGTGGAGCCATCGAACTGCACGCTTTCACCTTCAGAATCGCGGGCGTTAACCGTTTGCCGAATGCCCCACATGGATCGCTCATCAAGATAAGTACCCCAACTACCTTGTACTGAGAACACTGTATCGTCGAAGTCCTTGTCGCTACTTCCCGCACCGCTCAAGGTAACTTCACGATCACCTGCCACCGGAGCGGCAACTGCGATAGCGGGAAGCATGGCGGCTACCAGGAGAGAAGTTTTGAAAAGTCGTTTCATGACAACACCCTCTTGTTCTTACTATGGCGGATACGCAGTAACGCTCACGCGATGCGTATTTTAATGACAAGAGGAGCACAACTACTGTTCATTTTATTTTAGGTATATCAAGTAAGCTGTTATTTTTATTGATTATTTAATTTGTTTCGCCGCTGCGCTAGTTATCGCCTAACCGGGCTGAGATCGCCAAACAACAAACGGAGCGAATCTATACAACCCGATCAGCCGACATGAAGCCCGACCCAAGAATGGATGTCCAATCACGCCGAGCTACTTTTTCGCGCCGATACATCTTCCGGCAATAGTTCATCTTCCGGATCCGTATCGAACTGTCGTCCCATGGCGATTCGCAGCCAGACCGGTATCAGCAATAACCCAACCGCCAGACACAGCCAACTAATAAGGGAGCTGCCCTGCGGCGGCGGGAACATCAGGCGACCAACACCGACTAGCAATGAAAAAAGCGAAACGGCGGTTACCGCCACGGCGAACAACCGAGTCCCTAATGCCTTGACCGACACCGCAGCCCCAATGCCGTTGAGCATCGCTGCGTGCCGCCAGAAGCCGAAGGGGCGAACACGGCGATAGAAGCGTTTGAGCGTGGCGTCGTCCGTCGCCGGAGTGATGAAGGTAACCAGGATCGCGGCGGATGTAGTGGTCAAGGCCATAATTCCGAGACGTATCCATTCGCGCTCCGGATCGGTGCCCAAGTAATAGAGGAGCAAAGGCGCCGTAATCAGCGATACCGCCATGGCGGTCAGCTCCGAGTACAGATTGATTCGTTCCCAGAGCCAACGCAGCACTAGCACCGAACCCATCCCCGCGCCAAACAGTAGCGAAATAAACCAGGCGGTCTGGATCGAACCGAGATTGGCCATGATGATCATCGCGATCACCAGAATCAGCACGTTGGACAGCCGCGCCACCAGCACCAACTCGCGATCCCTTGGCTTGCGCTTGAGCACATGTGGCGCGAATACGCCGCCATAGACATCGTTGCTCCAGTAAGACGCGCCCCAGTTGAGGTGTGTATCGACGGTAGACGCCAACGCGGCCAGCAATCCGACCAGCATCAGGCCGCGCACGCCCGGCGGTAACAAATCCTCGATACCTTGCACGAACAGTGCTTCCCGCCCGGCCGTGAAACCATCGCCGGCCATCTCGGCTGGAGTGAATGGGTATAGCACCAGCAGCCCAACCGCAATCGCAAGCCAGAACAGACTGCGCAGAAATATCTGTAGCCAGGCGAACACCAGACCGGCTATTCGAGCGTCACGGTCGGTCGGGCACGCCATGCTTCGCTGCGCAAGATAGCCAGTACCGTCGGAGTTCATCTGGAAGAACCACTGCAGACCGATGATGACCAGGAACGGCATCAGCGCCTCACCCGCATCGGCTGGCGGGGCGAAGGACAACATCCTGCTCGCCTGCTCGGCTCCGTAGATTTCCACAATGCGATCCGTCAGCCCGCCCAACCCACCGGCGGCGTCGACGACGAACCAGGCATAAAGCAGCGTGCCGATCATCGCCAGGCTGAACTGCATTACATCCGTCTGGACCACAGCGCGAAGCCCCCCCGTTATCGAATACATCGCGGTGAACGCGAGAATCAGCAGAATCGATATCAGGTTGTTGGCGCTCATCATCGCCGGCTCCAGCCCGGTAATACTTTCACCGAGCTGTATGCCTGTAGAGGCGATGAAATCCACGATGGGCTCGTACACTCCAGCGGGCAGCCACAAATGCCATGGCAGGAACACTTCGGCGATACGAATGGCGGCCACCAGCACCATCGCCAGCACCACGCAATTGATCACCGTGCCGTAGTAGATCGCCTTAAGCAAACGTAACGGAGTGACACCCTTGCCGCTATATCGCACCCGGGTCAACTCGGCATCGGTCAATACCCCGGCCCGACGCCAGCCAACCGCGAACACGAAAGCCATGAGCAGGAACGCAAGGCCGTAAATCCACAATCGCCAAAGCGCGAAGATGCCAGCCGTTGCAACGAGGCCGGTAACAAGTAGCGGAGTATCGGCGGCGAACTGAGTCGCCCCCATGGAAAACCCCGCCTTCCAGCCTTTGATCGTTTTGCCGGCGAGAAAATACTCATCGAGACTCTGAGAGGCCTTTCCGCGCGCGCGGAGGCCTGAACCCAGACCGTACAGGATGAAAACCACCACTATCAGGAGATCTATCATTGTTATGGCCCTGTGGAGTAGTTCTCTTCAGAGCCTGCACTACAGCGAAAATTGCGGCTATCGGATAAACGGATCGGGCGGGCCGGCTAGAACAGGTTACGGCGCTCATCGGGTACCATGCGCTGCGTCATCGGATACTGCTCATGCTCGAACTCAAACCGCGTCAGCTACCCGCCGAATGTCAGTCGATACTCAACAAGTTCTACTGCGCCCATCGCAGCCATATGCGGGTACCGGCCGATGCGCATTGCTGGGTCC